>CAJULA010000028.1 GCA_910587155.1 uncultured Lachnospiraceae bacterium | reverse complement strand
CGGAGGTTCAAAGAATATATGATGAAGCTAAAACTTACCATGATGGAAAATGGATTATGTTTGAGCCGACAGATACATCAATGTTTGATGATTTCATGAAGTTATTAAGTATCAAAAGAAAGCCAAATAGAAAATAATTGATGGAGAAGGGCTTGAAGATGAAAAAATTCTTTCAGAAGATCAGGTCTTGTGTCGCGATCATCCAATAAAAGACGGGCAATCTAAACCGGTAGCATTTCAATCAGAACATCGTTTTTATTGTTAAGATGGAAGGAGAAGATATGACGGAATTAACGTCTATGATGAATATTGGCAAGGAGATGGCAAGGGAGCTGAATTCTGTGGGGATTGGTTCGGCGGAATATCAAGGGGCATCCTTCTGTCTTTTTCTTAAAAGAATTTACAATTCGGATTGCAGTTAACACTGATATTCCTACATTAAAAAAGAGCAGGCTGACTGGAAAGTAATGTCCAGGTCAGCCCTAAATTTTATGTTACTTCAAAGAGGATTACTACTTTTTACCGCTTTGCCATTGGCACATAGATCTGGTCGGTACAGAGTGTTTTGTAGGCCGGACGCATGATCTTACCGTTGGTGGCAAGCTCTTCCAGTCTGTGCGCGCTCCATCCGGCGATACGGGCGATGGCAAAGATCGGGGTATACAGTTCCGTGGGCAGATTCAGCATCTTGTAAACAAAGCCGGAGTAGAAATCCACATTGGTGCTGACGCCTTTGAACATCTGGCGCTCCTGGGCGATGACCTGAGGAGCCAGCCTTTCCACAAGCGAGTACAGGGCAAACTCCTTCTGCAGCCCCTTTTCCTCCGAGAGCTTCTGGACGAAAGAACGGAAGATTTCGGCTCTGGGGTCTGATTTGGAGTAGATTGCGTGACCCACGCCGTAGATCAGCCCTGCCCGGTCAAACGCCTCTTTATGCAGAAGCCTGCGAAGATGATTCCCCACCTCTTCCTCATCTGTCCAGTCGGAAATCTGTTCCATCATATCATCAAACATCTGTACGACCTTGATATTGGCACCGCCATGGCGGGGACCCTTGAGCGAACCGATGGCGGCAGCGATCACGGAATATGTATCGGTCATCGTGGAGGATACTACGTGGGTCGTAAAAGAGGAGTTGTTGCCGCCTCCGTGCTCCATATGGATCACCAGGGCAATGTCCAGCAGTTTGGCTTCCAGAGGGGTGTAGGAACTGTCAGGCCGGAGAATATGCAGGATATTTTCCGCCGTGGAAAGCTCCGGTCTGGGCTGGTGGACATAGAGGCTGTCGCCGTTATGATAATGATTATATGCCTGATATCCGTAAATGGACAGCAGGGGAAACAGACTGATCAGTTCCAGGCACTGGCGCAGTACGTTGGGGATGGAGGTATCGTCTGCCAGCTCATCATAGGAATACAGTGTCAGTACGCTCCTGGCCAGTGTGTTCATCATATCCCGGCTGGGCGCTTTCATGATAATATCCCTGACGAAGTGGGTGGGCAGGGAACTGCGGTAATCGGACAGCAGGCGGGTAAAATCTTCCAGCTCCTGCGGATTGGGCAGTTTATTGAAGAGAAGCAGATAGGTAACTTCTTCATAGCCGAAACGCTTCTCAGTGGTAAAGCCTGTTACCAGATCCTTGATATCATAACCCCGGTAAAACAGATGGCCGTGTGTGGGAACCGTCTTGCCGTCGATCACCTCGGTTGCGCGTACATCTGAAATATTGGTCAGGCCTGTCAGGACACCTTTGCCGTTTAAGTCCCGGAGTCCCCTGTTCACATTGTATTTTGTATAGAGAGCCGGGTCTATATTTCCCGCCTCCCTGCTGAGCTCCGCCAGTGCAAGAATCTCCGGTGTAATGGTTGAATAGATATTGTGGTCCATAAAATGCTCGCCACCTTTCCGTAAAAATTTGACTTATAACTTCCCGGATATTTTCAGATTATGAGAGTTTAGCAATACTTATATAAGGTATACCCTCCGGGGTATCCCGTATCCGCTGTGCTCCACACTGATTTTAAGTATGCCGGATAGTGAAAGAACAGATCCATAACAAGAAATGACAAAAGTCACTTTTACGAAATGAATTATTTTATGATATCATGAGACATAAAGGGTATGCAAGAAAAAATATAATCTTTTAGAAAAAATTAATAGACTTGTAAAATACAGGAAAAGGATATTATAATGGATAAAAAGCAAATACAGGAAAGAGGCAGTTTTATGACAGATAAAAAAGTGATCAGGCAGAGGCTGCGGATGCTGCGTACTGCCATGCGTGAAGCGGGCGTGGATTATTATCTGATTCCCACCGCAGATTACCATAATTCGGAATATGTAAGCGATTATTTCAAGGCCAGGGAATTTTTGTCCGGTTTTACCGGTTCCAACGGTACGCTGGTGGTTTCCCAGGAGGAAGCGGGACTCTGGACGGACGGGCGCTATTTCGTACAGGCACAGAAAGAACTGGAAGATACGGGGATCCAGCTGTTTCGGATGCAGGAAGCAGGGGTGCCGGATATTCCGGATTATCTGCGCCGGCATATGTGGGAAGGGCAGAGGCTTGGCTTTGATGGCAGGACTGTGACTGCCCGTTTTGGAAAGCAGCTGGAGACGGCACTTTCGGAAAAACAGATCAACATCGTTTTTGAACGGGATCTGGTGGACACCATATGGCAGGAGCGGCCATCGTTTCCGTGCAGCAGGGCAGAAACCGTTCCCGTGCAGTACTGCGGGCTGAGTGTGGCGGAGAAGCTCTCGGCTGTGAGAAATAAGATGAAAGAGGAAAAAGCCTCTGCCCTGTTTATCAGCAGACTGGACGATCTGATGTGGCTCTTTAATCTGCGGGGCAATGATGTGGCTTATAATCCGGTGCTGATGTCCTATGGATTTCTCACGGAAAAGGAGGCTTATATCTTTCTGCAGGCCCGTTCCCTGCAGCGGGAGACTCTGGAGAGCATGAAAGAGGCCGGTGTGGTGATCCGGGACTATTTCAGCATCATACCGTTCCTTCGGGAATATTTTGCGCCGGGGCCGGCAAAGCGGGGCATCCTTTTCTATGATGACCGTAATGTCAGCTATACCATGTACCGGCTCTTCTGGGCATATGGGAACTGCCGGGAGGGCAGCAGCCCTGTCGAAGCGCTCAAAGCGGTCAAGACCGAAACAGAGCTTTCCTATATCCGTAAGATTTATTTAAAAGACAGTATCGCCGTGACCAAATTTATTTACTGGCTCAAGCAGACGGCGGGCAAAGAGGAGCTGACAGAGTATGATGCCGCCAGGTATCTTGACAGCCTGCGCCAGGGGATTCCGGAATTTCTTGATGTCTCGTTTCCCACGATCAGCGCCTACAAAGAAAATGCAGCCATGATGCATTACGAAGCCACAGAAAAGGACGCGGCGTCGCTGTCCGCCGAAGGGATGCTGCTGGCAGACTCCGGAGGACAGTATCTGGGCGGAACCACGGATGTGACAAGAACCGTCATACTGGGAGAGATCCCACAGGAGGTGAAAGAGCGTTTTACCGCGGTGGCGACCGGTATGCTGCGGCTGGCAGGGGCCAGATTTCTCCACGGCTGTACCGGGCGTAACCTGGATATCCTGGCCAGGGGGCCGCTCTGGGATCTGGGGATGGACTATAAATGCGGGACGGGCCATGGCGTGGGCTATATGCTCAATGTCCATGAGGGCCCTCAGAATATCCGATGGAGATATGAGAAAAATGTGCCGGAGGCAGTGCTGGAGGCCGGTATGATCGTCACCGATGAACCCGGTGTCTATCTGGAGGACAGATACGGAATCCGTACGGAGAATGTACTGGAAGTGAGAGAAGCCTTCCGGACGGGCGACGGACAGTTTATGGAGTTTGCTCCTCTGACCTGGGTGCCCATAGATCTGGACGGTATCCTGCCCCGGCAGATGCCGGAGCGTGAGCGGGAAGCCTTGAACGGCTACCATCGTGAGGTGTATGAGAAGATCTCGCCTTATCTGACAGAGGAGGAGCGGGCATGGCTGCAGGAGGCTACAAGAGAGGTGTAGTGTACAGCTTTTACGTTCACAGGGGCAGAAGCAGGGAAAGGGAACGAGTTTGTTTTGAAAATTGCGAAGACTTATCCGGGAGACCTGCGACGCTTTGTCTGTGCGATATGAGTAATAATACAATTGCATGTATGAAACTGGCAAAAAGAAGAAAGCGGAAAGTTACGTTTCCGCAAATGGATTGACGATACTATTGACTTTTTTCTGCTGTTTTGAGATAATGTACAAGGTATACCAGAACCTGGGAGTACCGCACATTGCATATATCGGCCTTCTGTTTTGGGGATGGGGCCGATATCAAATACACATTTATATAAGGAGGACATCATATGTCAACAAAAGCGTATTATCCGCTCAGTGAGATCGGAGCAGGAAAGCCGGGTTTCTCCAAGACCCGTTCCATCGTTGAAGCCGCTTTTTACGGAAACAATGTGGTAAAGGTAAACACGTTGAAGGAAGCTTATGAATTAGCTAAAAACTCTCCCGGAACGGTTGTGACAGACATGCCTGTATACCACGGAGAAGAGTTCGGTCTTGAGAGAGATGCGAAGGTTCTTTTATTCAATGACGGTGCCGTTACCGGACGTTATGCGGCAGCACGCCGTATCAAAGGCGAGCCCGGCGTGGATGAGGCGAAGCTTGACAAGGTAGTCATGGATGCCGTTTATGAGACACGCTGGAAAACGATGTACCATGCGGAGTGCTTTATCGGTCTGGATCCGGAATTCATGGCAAAGGCACATCTCCTCATTCCCGAAGGAGAAGAGAATATCCTTTACAACTGGATGCTGAACTTCCAGTATATGTCCGATGAATATGTGAAGATGTACAAGAACTCCAGGCCGATCGGCGACGGCAAAGAGCCTGACATCTATATCTTCTCCGATCCGCAGTGGGCACCTCATGATGCACCGGATGTGGATTACAGCTGCCTGAGCGATCCGCTTACTCTGTGCTATTTTGATACCAATCAGAACTGTGCGGCTATTCTCGGTATGAGATATTTCGGCGAGCATAAGAAAGGCACGCTGACCATGGCATGGGCTCTTGCCAACAGAAACGGCTATGCTTCCTGCCACGGCGGACAGAAAGAGTATACCCTTGCCGACGGTTCCAAGTTTGTTGCTTCCGTATATGGTCTGTCAGGTTCCGGGAAATCCACGCTGACCCATGCAAAACACGGCGGCAAATATCCGATCACCGTTCTGCATGACGATGCGTTTATCATCAATACCGATACCTGTTCTTCCGTAGCGCTGGAGCCTACTTATTTTGATAAGACGGCAGATTATCCGACAGGCTGCCCGGACAATACTTATCTTCTGTCCGCACAGAACTGCTCCTGCACACTGGATGAGAACGGCAAGATTCAGCTTGTGACAGAGGATGTGAGAAACGGCAACGGCCGTGCGATCAAGTCCAAATTATGGTCTCCCAACCGTGTTGACAAGATCGAAGCACCCGTTAACGCTATCTTCTGGATTATGAAAGACCCGACCATTCCTCCGGTACTGAAATTAAAAGGTGCTGCACTGGCATCCGTTATGGGCGCTACCCTGGCGACCAAGACTTCCACTGCAGAGCGTGTTGCGGCAGGTACTGACCTGAACGCGCTGCGTATCGTGCCTTATGCAAACCCGTTCAGAACCTATCCTCTCGTACATGACTATGAGAAGTTCAAAAAACTGGTGGAAGAGAAGAACGTGGCATGCTATATCGTGAACACCGGTGATTTCATGGGCAAGAAGGTAAAACCGGCCGATACGCTCGGAATCCTGGAGACGATTGTGGAAGGCAAGGCTAACTTTGAGAAATGGGGACCGTTTGACGATATCGAGATCATGAATGACTGGTCCGGCAAGACAGGAGACTTTACCCCTGACTTAAATGATAAAGAATATGCGGCAGCACTCAAGAACGCTATGCAGAACCGTGTTGACGCAGTGGAAGGCTTCGCAACCAAGAAGGAAGGCTATGACAAGCTTCCGGACGAAGCACTGGCTGCAGTGAAGAAACTGGTTGACGCACTGGCATAAACAGGCAGGCTGACAGACAGCATAAGCAGGCAGGAGGCCGATGGGTTTCCTGCCTGTTTTTTGGCATTTTGTGTGCATGAATGATAACCCGATCTGAAAAGTTTGCTTTATTTTCCTCCATATTGTATTGTAATTTTTCATCCGATTGGGTATAATGAGGATAACCTCAGATGTGGATCATATTCCTGTTATTTTTGAACCTACATTTACTTTAAACGGGATTCCTATATCGCCGGACTAATGTCAAGCCTTCATTGCGCAGAGGAAGACAGGCCTCCGTGCTGCGGTCACCCACCTGGCGCAAGCTAGGAGTCAAAAGACAGGAACCACATTTTGGGGACACAGAAGATAAAAGGCAGTTGCGAAAAGGCAACTGCCTTTTTACTTGTATCGCAGGAAAGCCCTCCAAACTTTTCTATGATACAAAATGCTCCGCAAGGAGACGCACGCAAACGCAGTGGGAGGCTGTATGGAAAAAAGAATACGGATGTGGTTCAAGGCATGCCTGATCATAGCGGGCCTGCTGTTTTTCTGCTTTCTCGCAGGAAGGCAGGGCCGGGGGACTGATTATGAAAAGGAGGCCAGGATCAGGCAATACGAAGAGGATGAAAGTGTGGAAAAGATAGAGGCCACAGTGCTGGCATACGGGGAGATGATACGGCAGGCAAATCAACCGGAGGGGATATCGTCAGGGGAAAGTGCGGCGGATGATGATACGATGGTGCTGACGACGCTGGGGACATTTACATATCAGACAAAAGAGGTTGAGGATTGTCTGTACCGGCAGATAACGGCCTATGTCCGGGATGGGAGCATACTGGAAGTGGTGGCGGATGAGCGGCAGCAGGAGACACTGCTTTCCAATGTCTGGATCAGCGGGGTGGAAGATACCCGTATCCTGTGTTTTATGTCGGGTGCGCTGTTTTATCTGCCGTATGAGACGGGGAGCGATAACAGGGAGCAGGTTGCGGATATTCTGTTGCAGGACGGCAAAGTAACAGAGTGCCTGGTTAAGAAAGAAAAAGTGAGCGGCAAGCTGATCGGGGTGACAAAGGAAACGGTCCGTCTGCCGGACGGGGATCTGCCTCTGGCGGATGAGGTGCGGGTATATCGGCTGTATGGGGAATTTGCAGAGCTTTCCCTGCAGGATCTGCCGATCGGCTATGAAAATACGGATTTTGTGATGGAGGAGGGCAGAGTGTGTGCCTGCCTGATCAATTCGGAGGAAAATATGGAAACCATCCGTGTCCTTTTGCAGAGCGGAAATTATGACGGATGCTATCATAAAGAAGTATCCTTCACTGCGGATTGTGACTATACGCTGGAATATGGCGGACAGAAAGAGGAGCACGGGGCAGGGGAGCCGGTGCATGTGACAGAGGACAGCGATTATTTTAGTGAGAGTGACCGCATTTTTGTCTCATTGTCGGCCAATACCGGCAGGATGGAGATCACGTCCATTCAGAGAAACAGAGAAAGAACGGACTACAGAGGCAGTCTGGAGATTGTAAAGACGCAGGATGGTCTGGCGGTGATCAATGAACTGCTGCTGGAGGAGTATCTGTATGGGGTGGTTCCCAGTGAAATGCCGGCCTCCTATCCGGAAGAGAGTCTGAAAGCGCAGGCAGTCTGTGCCCGTACCTACGCATATGGAAATATGAAAAATGCCGGTTTCCCGAATCTGGGGGCCCATGTGGATGACAGTACATCCTTTCAGGTATATGGCAATACACAGGAGAGGGCAGAGACAACGGCGGCGGTCGGGGCGACAAGAGGGCAGCTTTTATATTATGGAGAAGAACTGGTTTCAGCCTATTATTATTCAACATCCTGCGGATACGGAACGGATACCGGGGCGTGGCTTGGACTGGATGCGCCGGGAACGCCATACCTGCAGGCCAGGGAGATCGCTGCGGGCGCAGAGGCGGAAGCGGCATCGGCAGAGAGGGATTTGGGGCCGGAGGCGCTGACAGAGGAAGAGGCATTTGAGAGGTTCATCCAGAGCGAGCAGCCGGAGGCTTACGAAAAGGAAGAAGCCTGGTATCGCTGGCATTATACGGTGGAAGAGGTGGATATAAAGGAGATGGAGCGGCGGCTGGCGCAGCGCTATGACGTCCAGCCGGGTTTTATTCTGACAAAGACGCAGGAGGACAGCTTTGAGAGCAGACCGGTGGGAGAGATCGGCAGCCTGCGGGAGCTGCGTATTGTGGCAAGAAATCCGGGCGGCAATGCGGCACAGCTTCTGATTGAAGGAAGCAGGGGCAGCTATCTGGTGGAGACGGAATATAATATCCGGTATGTGCTGAATAACGGCAGTGCTCCGGTCATAAGAAAAGACGGGAGTGAAACAGCTGCGCCCACATTGCTTCCCAGTGCGTTTCTTATGGTGACAACTGGAAAAGAAGGAGAGGATGTGATAGGATATACCATAATCGGCGGTGGTTACGGACATGGTATCGGCATGAGCCAGAACGGTGCGAAACATATGGCAATGGCCGGACTGGGGCAGGAAGAGATCCTGGCATTCTTTTATCAGGGAAGCAGGATAGAGACCATCTATTGAGTGCGGTAAAGGCAACAGTCTGTGTTTGTTGCCTTTGCCGCACCGGCCATGAATATGTGACAGCGACAGGGGAGGAGCTATGATCAGGAAGTTATATCATATCATGCGTAATTTTGCAAGGCAGATTTCGAGAGACAATGTAAGTGCTCATGCGGCCAGCACGGCGTTCTTTTTGTTTTTGTCCCTGATTCCGCTTCTGATGCTGGTTTGTGCCATTCTGCCCTATACACCGGTGACAGAGGCGATGCTGATGGAAATCGCGGTGAATTTTACCCCGGATTCCGCCAATGGACTGATGATTTATCTGATCGGCGAGGTTTATGACCGCTCCGCCGGCGTGCTCTCGGCAGCGGCCGTGATCACGGTATGGACTGCCGCCAAGGGGATGATGGCACTGATGCGGGGGCTGAATGCGGTCAACGGTGTGACGGAGCAGCGCGGCTATATTCTGCTGCGGATTGAGGCGTGTCTGTACACGATACTGATGCTTGCGGCAATGATACTGACACTGGTTATCCTTGTGTTTGGCAATACCCTGGCCCGTCTTTTGCTGCGCCAGGTTCCGGGGCTGTCATTGCTGATCAGGCTTATTATGCGGATCCGCTTCCTTCCGGTCTGGCTTTTTCTGGCCGCGGCCTTTGCCATTATTTATACGTATGTCCCCCGGATCAGAACCCGCTTTCGTTATCAGATTCCGGGCGCGCTGTTTGCTGCCGTGGCATGGAGTATATTTTCCTGGGGGTTTTCCGTCTATGTGGACCGGTTTGAGGGGCTGAGTATGTACGGCAATCTGACAACGGTCATCATTATCATGCTCTGGTTCTATTTTTGTATCTACCTGCTTTTGGTGGGGGCAAATATCAACCGCTATTTCAGTCCTGCGATCCGGTTTTTGTGCAGGAGGAGGAAGGAACGCAGTGCTGAGAAAAGTAATCGGCTGTAACAGTTCAAATTATGAAAAACCTCTTTTCTGTCTCCTGCAGATATGGTATGCTATCATTGCTGTAATTACTTTCAAAAGGAATAACCCATGGCAGACTCCAAATGCCTGTGGAAATATAGCGGAGGAATGGTAGTACGGTTATGCAGAAAGAAAAAGACGTCAGACGGTTTCAAACACTCTTTTTGTTTTTGGCGGTGGCAGCGGTGTTTGCCGGGATCATCTGGTATGATCTGAGCAGTATCCGCAAGTCCCTCTGGAATCAGACGGTTTCAGAGGTTTTGGAGGTTATTTCACAGGGCAGTCATGCGTTTGAACTCTATGTGGAAAAGGATATGCAGATTCTGAACAGGATGGTAAACTATCTTGCGGTGGAAAGTCCGGAGGATGAGAGATCCGTGATGAAGGTAGTAGCCTCCTTTGAGGATGCGGAAGTGGGGTTTGCCGTGATTGATATGGATCACGGGATTCTGTATGCAGGGGATGCCGGAGGCGCGAGGAAACTTACCGGGGAAGAACTGTCTGTGTATGAATCCTTTGATGATAAGGGATTTCGTGAGCCTTATACGGATATCTGTACAGGGAGGGAAATGATCGGCGGCTATCAGCAGTTTTTCTTTGCGGACGGCACACGGGGAATCGTGGAAGTGCGGCGTCTGACCAGTGATGTGGCGCAGGAGTTTATTCTTTCTTTTTATGACGGCGCAGGCTATTCCTATATTGTCAATACCAGGGGAGAAGTATTGGTATGTGCGTCCTCCCAGGAAGACGGCGGCATTCCCGAACGTCCGGAAACCGTCAGTGTACCGGACGGCAGTCAGGCAGAGGCGCTTCCGGATAAAATGGCGCAGGGCAAAGACGGTGTGGGTGAGCTGATTCTGGACGGAGAGAAGCATATTATTGCTTTTACGCCGGTTCGGGGAACGGAAGGCTGGTATCTGATCGCAGTGGTGCCGGATTCCGTCATTATGGCTCATGCCAATATGATACTGAGAAGCTCCGAGACACTGCTGATTGTACTGGCGGCTATCGTGCTGGTGGCGATTCTGTTTATTTATGCGGAAAAGCAGTCCCGCAGGAAAATTATGGAGAAAGAAGGGGATGTCCAGTACCAGAAGGAGCTGTTTGATATTCTGGTGAACAATACCAATGAAGTATTTCTCGTATTTTCCACGACCGATTATGAAGTCGAGTATGTAAGCAACAATATAGACCGGGTACTGGGGATCACCAGGGAAGAGGTCATGGAGAATATTATGGTGTTGGATGCATCTGCCGCCGGTGGCGGGGAAGGGGACAGCAGGGCCGCGATCAGGACGCTGGAGGCAGGCGGCTCCGTTTCGCGTGATGTGGAGAGGATACATAAAAAGAGCGGAGAGCGCAGGTGGTTTGTGGAGACCGTTTACCGGACGTCGGTCAATCACAGAGAGCGGTTTGTCGCTGTTTTTTCGGACCGGACCAATGAATGGCGAAGTGAGAAAACACTGGAGGATGCACTGGAGGTTGCAAGAACGGCAAATGCGTCCAAAAGTGTCTTTTTAAGTAATATGAGCCATGATATCCGCACGCCCATGAATGCGATTGTGGGATTTTCCACGCTTCTTCAGAGAGATGCCCATAAGCCGGATAAAGTACAGGAATATACACACAAGATCATGGCATCCAGCCAGCATCTGCTGGGGCTGATCAATGATGTGCTTGATATGAGCAAGATCGAGAGCGGTAAGACCACTCTGAATATAACGGAGATCAGTCTTGCGGAGATTGTGGATGAATTAAGGACAATGATGCATCCGCAGGCAAAGGCAAAAGGACAGGAATTCAGCATTGATGTATATGATATCCGCAATGAGAAACTTCTGGGAGACCAGCTCAGGATTAATCAGATATTAATCAATATCTTATCAAATGCCGTGAAATATACGCCGGAGGGCGGCAGAGTGCAGATGAGTGTCCGGCAGCTGGGACAGCACAAGAAGCATTATGCCCGCTTCTGTTTTGAAATCAGGGATAACGGAATTGGCATGTCTCCGGAATATCTGAAAACAATTTTTCAGCCGTTCAGCCGTGAAACGAGCCATAAGACTCTGGGAATCCAGGGGACAGGGCTGGGGATGGCAATTACCAAGAATCTGGTGGATCTGATGGGCGGCAGGCTGAAGGTGGAAAGCGAACAGGATGTAGGAACCACATTTTCCCTGGAACTGGAACTGCGGATCGGAGAGCATGATTTTGAACCGGATTTCTGGAAAAAACACGGGCTGCACAGACTTCTTATCGCGGATGACGAGGAGGCCGTCTGCAGCGGGGTAGCCCGGGCAATGGAGGATACCGGTGTGGATGTACAGTGTGCGGCAAATGGTCTGGACGCTGTCAGACTGGCGGAATGTGCCGGAGAGGGCAGTGGATTTGATCTGGTATTGCTTGACTGGAAGATGCCGGATATCAGCGGCATCGAAGCTGCGCGACGTATTCGGACGATTGTTCCGTCTCATGTGCCGATTATGATACTGACGGCATATGATACGGGAGAGATAGAGGACGAAGGGTCTGCCGCCGGGGTTAACGGATTTTTACAGAAACCGTTTTTCCTGAGCAATCTCAGGTTAGCACTGGAAAATATATGGAGCGAAGAAGCCAACGGGCGGGAAGAGGAGGAGACGGACAATGTTCTCGTCGGCAGGCATGTTCTTGCCGTGGAAGATATCGAACTGAACGCGGAGATTCTGCAGGAGATGTTGAAGATGACAGGCGCTTCCTGCGAGTGGGCATGCAATGGCAAAGTGGCGCTGGAAAAGTTTGAACAGTCAGTCGCCGGGCATTTTGATCTGATCCTGATGGATGTCCAGATGCCTGTGATGGACGGGTATGAAGCAACCAGAGCGATCAGAAGCTGTCGGCATCCGCAGGCCCGTACCATACCGATCATAGCCATGACGGCCAATGCCTTTTCCGAGGATGTGAAAGATGCGCTGGATGCGGGAATGAACCAGCATGTATCCAAGCCGATTGATATGGAGAGGCTGAAAGCGGTACTGAGGGATATTTTCAGCGAACAGGAATGAAAAACGGCGGGAATGGCTGAGAACATAAAGTATTTGCGAAAAAGTATTTGACAAGTTCAGGCGCAACCGTTAAAATAGAGAAAATTTGTAAGAGTCCGGCTCATCCGGTCTCTTACGGAAATCTGACAGAGAAAGGCATGGATGGTGTCAGTAGAACTGTATTTTCCTTCAGAGAGAGGGGGCCGGCGGCTGTAAGCTCCTTCAGGTGCAGATACAGTTTGAATTTCCCACCGGAGCCGCCTGGCTGAACGGCAGTCGAGACTGTTTCAGTAGGCCGGGACGCAGACGTGCGTTACAGCGTTGTGAGTGTCTGCCATGAAGGCAGGAACATGGGTGGTACCGCGGAATTTCCGTCCCTTGCATAAGTAGTTTTATGCAGGGGATTTTTTTTATGCGCAGGCCCGCATAAGGAAATTTGCGGCGGAAAAGAGATGTGTAACAGGTGACAAGGAGAAGATTATGAAAGAAAAACTGGAACAGATCAGGGAGGAGGCGCTCCGTCAGATCAGGGAGGCGGGTGCACTGGAAGGGCTGAATGAGGTTCGCGTAGGCTTTCTGGGAAAAAAGGGAAGGCTGACGGCGGTGCTCAAGAGTATGAAAGAAGTGGCGCCTGAGGAACGCCCCAGGGTGGGGCAGCTTGTAAATGAGGCAAGGGAAGAGATCGAGAAGGCCCTGGAAAGTGCCAGGGCAGGGATGGAGCAAAAGATTCTGGAAGAACGTCTGCAGACGGAAGTGATTGATGTGACACTGCCCGGGAAGAAAAACAGAATGGGGCATCGTCATCCCAATACCATTACGCTTGAAGAGGTGGAGCGGATTTTTATCGGTATGGGATATGAGGTCGTGGAAGGGCCCGAGGTGGAAAAAGACTACTATAACTTCGAAGCCATGAATATACCGGCAGATCATCCTGCCAGAGATGAACAGGATACTTTTTATATCAGCGGCGACATTCTGCTGCGTACCCAGACATCCCCCGTGCAGGCCAGAGTCATGGAACAGGGCAGGCTGCCGATCCGCATGATTGCACCGGGCCGCGTATTTCGTTCGGACGAAGTGGATGCCACCCATTCCCCTTCTTTTCATCAGATTGAAGGCCTTGTAGTAGATAAAAATATTACCTTTGCGGACTTAAAGGGGACACTGGCAGAGTTTGCAAAAGAATTGTTTGGCGAAGATACGAGAGTAAAATTCAGGCCCCACCATTTCCCCTTTACCGAGCCAAGCGCCGAGATGGATGTCAGCTGTTTTAAATGTAAAGGAGCCGGCTGTCGTTTCTGCAAGGGCAGTGGCTGGATTGAGATACTTGGCTGCGGCATGGTTCATCCGCGGGTTTTTGAGATGTGCGGCATTGATCCGAATGAATACACGGGATTTGCATTCGGTGTGGGCCTGGAGCGGATTTCCCTGCTGAAATATGAGATAGACGACATGCGTCTGCTCTACGAAAACGACATCCGCTTCCTCAATCAATTTTAAAAAACTCGAAATAGGAGAATAAAGATATGAATACAACATTATCATGGATCAGGGCGTATGTGCCGGAGCTTTCCTGCACGGATCAGGAATACTGTGACGCCATGACGCTTTCCGGCACAAAAGTGGAAGGCTATGAACGGACGGACAAGAATCTGGAAAATATTGTGATCGGACAGATTCTGAAAATAGAAAAACATCCGGATGCGGACAAACTGATTGTCTGTCAGGTAGATACCGGTAAGGAGACAATCCAGATCGTCACCGGCGCGCCCAATGTAAAGGAAGGGGATAAGGTGCCGGTAGTTCTGGACGGCGGCAGGGTGGCGGGCAGTGCGCACGCAGACGGCCCGCTGCCGGAAGACGGCATTGTGATAAAGGAAGGAAAACTGCGCGGGGTATCTTCCGCCGGTATGATGTGTTCCATCGAAGAACTGGGCTCCAGCCGGGATATGTATCCGGAAGCACCGGAAAACGGGATCTATATTTTCCCGGCAGACGCTGCGGTGGGAGCGGATGCCATAGAAGCACTGGGACTCAGAGATACGGTATTTGAATATGAAATCACTTCCAATCGGGTAGACTGCTATAGTGTGCTGGGGATTGCCAGGGAAGCGGCAGCTACGTTCAGAAAACCGTTTTGTCCGCCTGTCGTGGAGATACAAAAGGAGCATGGAGACGTGTCTGACTATATCCATGTAAAGGTGCAGGACAAGGAGCTCTGTACCCGCTATCTCGGCCGGGTATGTACGGATATCCAGATCGCGCCCTCCCCTGAGTGGATGCAGCGCCGACTGGCGGCGAGCGGTATCCGCCCGATCAATAATCTGGTTGACATCACTAATTATGTGATGGAAGAGTACGGGCAGCCCATGCATGCCTATGATCTGGATACCATTGCGGGCCGCCGGATCATTGTCCGCCGGGCAAAGGACGGGGATGTGTTCACTACACTGGACGGACAGGAACGGAAGCTGGATGGGGATGTGCTGATGATCTGCGACGCGGAAAAGGAGATTGGTATTGCAGGCATTATGGGCGGTGAAAATACGATGATCACTGACGACGTAAAAACCGTGCTCTTTGAGGCAGCCACGTTCAACGGTGCCAATATCAGAAAATCCGCCAAGCGGATCGGGCTGCGCACGGAGGCTTCGGGAAAATTTGAAAAAGGGCTGGAGCCGCGAAATGCGGAGGCTGCCATCAACCGTGCCTGCCAGCTGATCGAAGAACTGGGATGTGGCCGTGTCGTAGGCGGTATGGCGCAGGATGGGGCTTCCCCCGCGCCGCTGCGTGAGATACCTTTTGAGCCGGAGCGCATCAACCGTTTCCTGGGGACGAACATTGAGATCGAAGAAATGCTGGCGATTTTCAGGCGGCTGGAACTTGACTATCAAAAGGAAAAGAACGTGATCGTGATTCCGCCTTTCCGTCAGGATTTGGAAGGCTTCGCGGATATAGCGGAGGAAGTGGCCAGATTTTACGGGTATGAGCGGATTCCCGCCACACTGCCAAACGGTGAGGCGACGACAGGTAAACTGCCCTTCAAACTTCGCATTGAGGAGAAAGCAAGGGATATTGCAGAGCACTGGGGATTTTCTCAGGGGATGAGCTATTCTTTTGAAAGCCCCAAAGTATTTGACAGGCTGATGCTTCCGGCGGACAGCCCTCTGCGTGAACCCGTGACCATAGCCAATCCTCTGGGAGAGGATTTTTCCGTGATGCGCACCATTTCTCTGAATGGAATCCTGAACTCTCTGGCTGTCAATTATAACAGAAGAAACAAAGATGTACGGCTGTATGAACTGGGCAATATTTATCTGCCTAAGAGTCTGCCGCTTACCGAACTGCCGGATGAACGGATGCAGTTCACCCTTGGCATGTACGGAGAAGGAGACTTCTATACACTGAAAGGTCTGATTGAACAATTTTTTGACACAATCGGACTGAAGAATCGTGCGACTTACGATCCGGATGCGGGAAAACCCTTTCTCCACCCCGGACGTCAGGCACTGATCTTGTATGAAAATGAGGAAACAGGGTATCTGGGAGAACTGCATCCGCAGGCAGCAAATGCCTATAATCTGGGAACGAGAGTGTATGTCGCGGTGCTGGATATGCCAAAGATCGTTGCACTTGCCACCTTTGACAGGAAATATACCGGCATTGCCAGATATCCTGCCGTGACAAGAGATCTCAGTATGGTAGTGCCCCGGGAAGTGCTGGCGGGCCAGATAGAAGCCGTGATCGTGCAGCGCGGCGGGAAACTGCTGGAGAGCTTCCATCTCTTTGACCTGTATGAAGGAGAACAGATCAGGGAAGGCTTTAAATCAATGGCATACTCCATTACCTTCCGTGCGCAGGACAGGACGCTGGAGGACAATGATATTGCCGCGGTGATGAAGAAAATACTTAATGGCCTCGAAGCCATGAATATCGAACTGCGCCAGTAAAAACGGTGCAGATGCGCAACTGGAAATCAGCATCGGAGCGAAAAGGGCCCGGAATGATTAAGGAACGGGAAGCGTTCATGAATCATTCCAGGGAAGGGGTCCTTGCAGCGCAGATGCGGAACTGGAATGGGAGACTTAAATGGAAAAGAAAAATGTATGGGAAGTGTATGACGCTTCCCGGCTGGAAGAAGTGGAAGATTTTACAAAGGAATATATGCAGTTTCTGGACGAAGGAAAGACAGAACGGGAATGTATTGATTATCTTGTAAACCGGATTGAAGGGGAAGGCTACCGGGAACTGGAATCGCTGCGCAGGGCGGGGCAGACACTTCACGCGGGAGAGAGGGTTTATCATGTATGTATGAATAAATCCATTGTTATGTTTCATATCGGCAGCCTTCCGTTGGAAGAGGGCATGAATATACTGGGCGCTCATATCGACTCTCCCAGACTTGATGTGAAGCAGGACCCGCTCTATGAGGACGGCGGCTTTGCCTATCTGGATACGCATTATTATGGCGGCGTAAAAAAATATCAATGGGTGACGATACCGCTTGCTCTCCATGGCGTGGTAGTGAAAAAGGATGGCACGACGATAGAGATTAAAGTGGGAGAAGACGAGGATGACCCGGTCTTTTTCATCTCTGATCTGTTGATCCATCTGGCGGCGGAACAGCTTGAAAAAAAGGCGTCTAAAGTCATTGAAGGAGAGGCACTGGATATCATCGTGGGCAATCGTCCCCTGAAGCTGACGGAGGAAACAAGTCTTTCGGAAGGCGACAAAGAGAATAAGAAAGAAAAAGATCCGGTGAAACAGGGGATTCTTACAATCTTAAAAGAAGATTATGGGATGGAAGAGGAAGATTTTCTTTCCGCGGAGCTGGAAGTGGTTCCGGCAGGAAGGGCCAGAGAAGCCGGGTTTGACCGCAGCATGATACTCGCTTACGGACAGGACGACCGGGTCTGCGCGTTTGCATCGCTGAAGGCGATGCTGGAGCTGGATACGCCAAAGCGGACTGCCTGTTGTATTCTGGTAGATAAAGAAGAGATTGGCAGTGTGGGTGCGACAGGCATGCGTTCCCGCTTTTTTGAAAACAGTGTGGCGGAGCTGATGGCTTTGTGTGGCTGTGAGGGGGATTTGGCGCTGCGCAGATGCCTGGCGGCGTCTTATATGCTTTCCTCTGATGTGAGCAGCGCGTTTGACCCTGCCTATGCCTCCAGCTTTGACAAAAAAAATGTGGCTTATCTGGGCAGAGGTATGGTATTTAACAAATTTACCGGTTCCAGAGGAAAGTCCGGCTCCAATGATGCCAATGCAGAATACCTTGCCTATATCCGTGCTGTTTTTGAAGAGGAAGAAGTGCAGTTCCAGACGGCGGAGCTGGGCAAAGTGGATCTGGGCGGCGGCGGAACGATCGCCTATATACTGGCGCTGTACGGGATGCAGGTGATTGACAGCGGCGTGGCAGTGCTGAACATGCATGCGCCATGGGAAGCTACCAGCAAGGTGGATGTCTTTGAGACGAAGAGAGGCTATGGTGCTTTTCTGAAGTACAGTGGGATGCAGAGAGAAAAGAACGGATCATATACAGTATGAATGGTTTGAAAACATCAGATTATGATTTTTATTTACCTCAGGAATTGATTGCCCAGGATCCGCTGACGGACAGGAGCGCCTCCAGGCTGCTTATACTGGACAAAAACAGTGGCCGGACGCAACACCGGCAGTTTCGGGAAATTACCGGACTTTTGCAGGCGGGAGACTGCCTGGTGCTTAACAATACGAAAGTGATACCTGCCAGACTTTACGGAGTCAAAGAAGATACGGGAGCCATAGTGGAAGTGCTGCTTTTAAAACGTCTGCAGTCGGATGTATGGGAGACGCTGGTGCGGCCGGGGAAAAAGGCCAGGCCGGGGACGAGGCTGCTGTTCGGAGACGGCGTCCTTACGGGAGAAGTGACAGATATTGTGGAAGAGGGCAACCGCCTCGTCCGCTTTCATTATGAAGGCATCTGGGAGGAGCTTTTGGAGAGTCTGGGAGAGATGCCGCTGCCGCCCTATATTACGCATAAGCTGGCGGACAAAAACCGCTACCAGACAGTATATGCCAGATATGAAGGCTCCGCCGCGGCGCCCACGGCGGGCCTCCACTTTACGCAGGGGGTGCTGGAAGCGATCCGGGCCAGGGGTGTCCGGATGGCTTATGTGACCCTGCATGTGGGGCTTGGCACCTTTCGCCCGGTGAAAGTGGAGAATGTACAGGAGCATCATATGCATTCGGAGGAATGGACGGTGACCAGAGAAGCGGCGGATACCATCAATGAGGCCCGGCGCAGCGGGGGCCGAATTCTCTGTGTGGGTACCACAAGCTGCCGTACCATTGAAAGTGCGGCAGTCGGCGGTATCGTGCAGCCCGGTCATGGCAATACGGATATTTTTATCTATCCGGGCTACCATTTCCAGGTGACGGACGGCCTGCTTACCAATTTTCACCTTCCTCAGTCTACCCTGCTGATGCTCGTATCCGCACTTGCCGGCAGGGAACATGTGCTGGCTGCTTATGAGGAGGCCGTCAGAGAGAAATATCGGTTTTTCAGTTTTGGGGATGCGATGCTCGTTCAATAAAAACCGATAGTGCATATTTGGGAACAGAATAAAGGACATTGGATTTTAACCGGACATCCTTATGCTTATCAAGGGGTTGTCGCACCAATGATTGAAAAATCAAAGGGGTGACAGTCCCTTATTTGTAATGTGTCCAGCGAAGCGGAATTACACTTGACATTTGATGGCTTATAAGCTATCATATAGATAGATGAGGAGACAATATAATGTACTAATAGAAGATTTTAGGGAAAGGAGCAGAGAAGATGGATAACGGAAAGAAAGTATCCCCCGTAGGAGAAAGCTGGAGCGAATATAGAAAGAAGCATTATACGACGGAAGAAATCGCCGAAAATGATTTAATGGTTAAACTGGTTGGGGAGATGATAAAGACGAGAAAGGAAAATCATATATCGCAAAGGGATTTGGAGGATATGACAGGGGTTAAGCAGTCCGTGATTGCAAGAATGGAAAGTGGAAAAACTGACCCCCAGTTATCAACAATCTTAAAACTGCTGGTATCTATGGGAAAAACACTTACAATCGTTCCTCTGGAGATGTCTGAAAAACAGGATGCTTAATAACTTTCCCAAAGTGCATTTTGGGGTGTAACCGTACAACAAAGGGGATGCGATGATCATTTTGTAGAGGAAAAAGAAGATGGAATTTTATTTTAAAGTGAAAGACGGAAAGATGCATTTGTATCGGGAGAACGGATTGTTTGATGATGATTTGGGGGAACTCAGAGAAACTTTTTCGGGGAAGTTAAAGACCGGCAATCTGTTTGGAGAAAACTTTGAGTTAAAGGATATTTCAGGGGTTTTTTCAAAAGGGAAACGATATTCCATTGTCAGCTCGAAAGGGTTACAGGGGGTTATTGAGAAAAAAACCTTTGGGGACAGGTATGTTTACCGGAATCAGTAGGACAGGGGATATCCGCTTCCCGCGGGGATGTTTGTGACAGGGCGGGGAGCGCAGGGAGGCAAAAGATGAACAACCGACAGATTTTTCCTTTTGAGCGAAACCGTTATTATCCCGGGAAGATGCTGGCGTCCGCGGATTTTAAGGCAGAACAGCTGTATATGAATAATAAGAGGCGCTTCCTGAACCGCATTTTCTATGGGCCGGGCGTGGCGTATGGACTGCGGGTGAGCATTTTGGATGATCTGACCGTGCTGGTGGATCAGGGCGTGGCACTGGACGGGGGCGGCCGTGAGATTATGGTGGAATCTTCCGTGGTGAAAAAGCTGTCAGCCATAGAGGGATTCGGGGAAACAGCCGCAGAGCGTATACAGCTTGGGATACGTTACATACAGGAAGCCATCCATCCGGTCTATGCCATGGGGGAAAATGAGGCAGGAGAGAATTACGAATGTAATCGGATCCGGGAGGGATATGAACTCTTTGTGACAGAATATGAGGAGCAGGGCCGCGGCGTGCCTTCCTTTCTGCGGGAGGAGATCCTTCTGAAGCAGGAGGATTATACAGTCACGCTCAGCATACCGGAAACTGTCTGCCAGGGGTATCTCACCAGGCTGACGGTGAAAGCAAGAAAGTGCAGCGGAGAGAAAAAGCCACTTTCTTTTGAGAGTACTTTGCAGTTTCCCGCGTTTATGACAAAAGAAGGCAGCCATGAACTGCAGATCGGTATGCGCGATATTTTACTGGAAGAAGGAGAGGAATACCGAAAGGATTATTGGGTTTTAGTCGGACAGGGCAGCGCGGATACGGCGGATATCATAGGGAAACGGGGAAGCGGACAGGCATTTGTGGGGGACTTTGATGTGCCTTTACAGGAAGATTTCCGTATTGCCCTCCGGGTTTGCCATGGCAGGCCGGAGGAGGCAGCCGTATCTGTGGCCGGTGCCGGACGGGAGGCGGACGCGGACGGCGCCGACACTGCGGACGGCATCCGGCTGGCGGAGATTTGTCTGCTGCGCAGAGAAGGCGCTTATGTGATATCATCCGTATCAGACAAAAGAAAGTATCTGGCGCTTCCTGCTGCGGACAGGGAACGGCAAATGTATATATCGTGTTTTGAAAGGCCCTTCAGGCAGCAGGAGGCCGTCCGGCAGCATACCCCCGGGCCGGAAGCGGAGCAGGAGCCGCCGGTTTTCAGAATGCCGCGGATGACAGGCGGCACGCTGGAAATCCCGCTGGATGTCAGAATGAAAAAAGGGGATGTATGTTATTCCGAAGAGATTCTCCATGGACTTGGCGTCGGAGCGGTCTATGTGGAGGCCGGTCTTGCCTGCCTGGAAGAAGGCGGCGGTATGGGAGGCAGCGTAAAGAGCACCATATACGGCGATGGCAGCCTGTTTGGGGAACAGGATCACAGTCAGGTGAGTACGGCGGTACGGGTATTTCATGACAAAGGGAGTTTTCAGGTGGCAGCCCGGCTGGAAGGGGAGCCCCAAAGTATCGTATTGCTGATAAACTGGGTGGCCATGCGCTTTGATTCAGGGGGGGGGAGAAAACCGGTTGACGGCGGATCTTTCGGAAATGAGTATTACGGCCAGAACGCCTGCAGTGAGACTGCGGCCGGGAAAGAGCTGCTACATAGATGTGCTGTTTCAACGGATGGATCCCTGTCGGCTTGTCTATGAACTGACAGAGAGCGGCAGTGGACAACTTACGCAGGAGGGGATTTATACGGCGCCCGCAGCCTGTGGACTGTATGAGATCCATGTGTACTGTGCGGATTTTCCGCGTGTTGACACATATGTATATGCCATTGTCGAGCGTTGACGGATCAAAAGGGAGGAATCCACATGATACTGGAAACAGGAACCATGCGCCTTGCCGGCATCCGTTGGGTACGCAGAGGCGTCCGGGCCGATATCCTGGTCTGTGTCCGGGCGGACTGTCAGGATAACCACTATTATACGGTCTGGGTGATCCGGGATCCGGGAATGGCCCGGTCGATACTGGAAGATTTCTGGCAATGGCAGAAGGAGCGGCCAGAGACAGAGGCGCCTTGTCTGGCATGTTTTTTTCAGGGGCCGCGGATGTGTTTTCTGTTCCCCTATTTTCAGGAAAGGCCCCTCTCCCGTTTTTACCGCAGGGAGATCTGGAATGCTGACATAAGGCAGAAGATACGGCTGGGGCTGATCGCGGAATGCATGGCGTCAGGCCTGCCGGATTCTCTGCTGTATCTTTTTCTTGTTCAGGATCAGATACGGCTGGAGGCAGACGGAAGTGTACATATGCAATATACGCCGGATCTGGACGACTATGATCCGCGCCGGGGCCGCCGGGACTGCTGTGAGGCTTGTGCAGACAAAATCCTCAGTATGCTGGAGGAAGAAGGAAAAGCCGGACTTTTCTGCCGGATGCTGGTCAGGCGCAGGCTGGAGCGGGGCAGGTACTCAGAACTGGATCAGTTGTATCAGGATGTGCGCATTGCCGGCAGCAGGCCCCCTGCGGCAGGGATAAGAAAGAGAGCTTTGACAGTTTTTGGCAGACACAGGGGGAGTCTGACGCGGATTGTTATGGCCTGTTGTCTGCTGCTTATGGGGGCTGCGGTACTGATGGCGGTTTCGTGGATTATCTGGGGAGAGATTCCCCTCCTGCGTCTGTTTACCCATTCTTTTCAGACGAGGAGCTGCTGGCGGCTCATGCGGATATGGTGCAGGCAGAGTATGACCCGGCGGGTGAGATAACCGCATTTTATGTAAAGTGGGAAGAAACAGATCATTTTCCCGGGAAAGCGCAGGGGGCGCGCCTGTATCGGATCAGCCGGACGGACAGTCAGATCCTGTTCGGGGACGGTATCCGGGTACGGATTCCGCGCTGTACAAAAGATGTGGCATTCCGGGTGATACGAAAAACAACCAGGGGGAGTCTCGGAAATGTGAAGGCGGGGAGCATCGACGGTTTTTATGGCAATGTGCCTTTTGTGCAGAGTGTCAGCAATCCGTCGGCGGCGACAGGAGGCAGTGACATGGAAGAGAGGGAGCGTGTGTGGCAGAAAAGCGCGAATCTTTTCTCCGGCAGAGGCCGCATTGTCTCGGAAACTGATTTTGTAAGGGAGACTCTTATGTTTTCCCGGCAAGTGGCTCAGGCGGTGATTATATGCGGCGTGGACCGGTGGGGAAGACACCGGGACGGTCAGATTGGTCTGGTGGTTCTGATGAGAGATTACCTGACAGGGACGGATTCTTTTTACAGGCTCCGGGAGCAGCTGATGCCTCATCTGTGTGCCCGCTGTGAACCGGGCTGTCGGAAAGCACTGCATATCGAGCTTCCTGTTTTCGTCGAGGTAAGTGTGAACGTGTGGCTCAGCGAACCGGCTCAGGGGGATGTGCTCGCGGCGTGCAGACAGTGGGAGGCGCAGATAGCGGCATATCTGCAGCCGGATGACGGTTCGGGCCATGGCTGGCGGATCGGCGATTTTCCGGGAGAAGGACAGATTCGCATGATGCTGCACGGGATGGAAGGAGACTGTCGTATGGAGCGGTATACTGTGAATGCTGCCGTCCGGGATGCAGAGGGGCTCCATGAGCTGTCATTGGAAAAGGCGGGAGGAAATCCCTTTGCCGTATGCTGCAGCGGCGTGCAGAAAGTGATGCCATACTGCGGGACGAATGAGGAGGGGAGGGCGGATAGCGGATGAGCGGACGGGGCCGGGAGGAAGAAGCGGGCGCGCGGGAACTGGAAGAGATGCTGGAAGCGGCTTTGGCGCAGGCCGCCCTGTATCAGGGGGAATGGACAAATTTCCATCTCTCTGATCCGGGAGTCGTCATTCTGGAAAATCTGACCGCATTCCAGGCTCTGCAGCGGGACGGCCTGTTCCGGACAGGGGATGAGATATGGGAAGGACTCTGCCGGCTGGCCGGCTATGAGCGGGAAAAGGCAGAGGCGGCTTATGTCTGGCTGCTGGCTTTACAGGAAGGACGGCACCCGGAACTTATGCCGCATCAGAAGCTGTATGCCGCAGGCTTATGTTTTGAGCCGGAGGGAGGATATCCGGGCGGTGAGGGCGGCCTTGCTGGCATATTCCGGGAAGCGGACGGAAAGATCGAGCAGATGGACAAACTGCGCGATGAGAGGGCACCGGGAGACGGCTATCCTTTTGGGGAAAGGCCCAAACCGGGGCATTGCCTGTATCTTGTGATGAAATCCCTGCCGGAGGCAGGCGAGTGGCTTCATTTGCTGGTGCGGGCAAAGAGGCCCTTTCCAGCTAACAGGATACCGGAAGAAGCATGCAGCCTGTTTGCACGGCTGGAGTGGAGTCTTTATACAAGGAACGGGTATCGAAGAATCGAATACCGTGACACGGGAGGCGCCTTTTTGCAGGATGGTGTGATCTCTCTGAAGATGCCGGCTGAGGAAGGCTGCCCGGACAGACGGCTGATGGGGGAGGGCAGTGCGCTTCGGTGCCGCCTGCTGCGCTCGGATTACGATGCCCCGCCCCGTGTTACGTCCCTGCAGGGACCGCTGCTTGCCGTGAGACAGAAAGAAACACTGGCCGTGGCCCTCTGTTTTGCCGATGCGGAAATGTTTGTGGCCGGGCACGCTATGCTGGAGGACGGTTATGTGACAGTATACGCGCTGGAAGAGGACGGATTTTATCATGTGTATGAGAAACAGGACAGCGACAGCGGACAGGACGCGGATGGAGGAGCGCTGTATCCCGAAAGCGGGAAGGAGCCGGGAGTGCGGTATTTCCGCCAGGAAAAGCAGGCGCCCGGCGTATATCGCTTTACGCTGACAGGCGGATGGGCGGCGTCCGACGCCGGAGAAGACAGGCCCGGCGCCGTCGTGGTGGTACGCAGCCGGGCCCTTATGGATCATTATAAAGTGGGGCGAATCTATGGCTGCAGAGAGGAAATACTGTCCCTTCAGCCCATCTGCCATATCCTGGCACAGGATTTTTTGCTGGGCGTGTGTATGAGGGATGGAGAAGGCAGTGAGCGGTATCAGTTTTTCCGGCCGGGTGATCTGGGGCGGGATGCGCTTACGTATACACTGCTGGAAGAGGAGGGGGCCGTGCGGATTGAGGATGCGGGCGCCTGTGAGGAAGGAGAACTGCTGATCTGTTCCTGCAGTGTCCACAGGGGAGAGCGGGGCAATATACGGGCCGGCAATCTGTTTTATCCTTCAGCGCGGGAGAGCGGGGCATTTTTTTACAATCCGCTGACGGGATCAGGAGGGAGTGACGGGGAGGATATTGCGGCCATGAGCCGCAGGATGGCGGCGGATGTGAGAAGGCCCGGGGGCCTGGTGAGGGAAACGGATTATGAAGAGATGATACGCAGGATACCCGGACTGGCAGTCCATAAAGTAAAAGCCTTTGCCGGGGCGCAGGATAACGAAGTGCGGATCGCGGTAAAGCCTTATTCTGAACAGCCGTTTCCTGTGCTGTCGCCGATTTACCGGGAACGGATACTGGCAGAGGTGGAGAAAAGAAGGATGCTGGCTACAAAAGTGACGCTGCTTTCGCCCATTTATGTGCGGGTGGATGTGAGTGGGAGGATTCATCTGAAGCCTTTTTCCGGAGATGGCAGGGAGCGGGTGGAAACGACGCTGCGAGGGCTGCTGGACGGTATTTCCTCTGACCGCAACTTTGGCGGTTGTCTGTCCTTTCGTGAGATATGTGATGCGCTGGAAGCGCTGGACTGCGTAGAGGAGATCTGCCGCCTGATCCTGCGACCACAGCCCGGCCCCGGTATTCGTATGCAGGGAGCGGACATTTGGATGCAGGAGGGAGCTTTGTGCTATCCGGGGAGACTGGAACTGGAATACGGAAGAAAAGGTTGAAAGAACCAAGTGGATGGCGGAGAGAAAAGCGGGATGGGAAGTGCAGGGATTTATGTGATCGGGGAGAGCAGAATACGCAGAAGTGTGATGAGCGGTATGCGTGCGGGAAAGGATGGCGTCCTTTTGCTGGAAGAGGATGCCTTTTCCAGGAGGATATTTTTTCCGGTTCTGGCAGCTAAGGAAAAAGGACACCGCTGGGGCAGGATACATATGGATTATGAACTGGCGGAAGGCATGTCCTGTGTGGTATGGGGCCTGGCGGCAGAGGAGAAGGAAGGGATGGCAGGCTTTTCCCCGGACGCTCCCGTAGAAGAAAGAGCGGCTGTTTTTGCGAGGGCAGGGCGGCGGCTGGGGGTCAACTGCAGGGATCTGCTGCTGTGTGACCTGTGCGGCAGATATCTGTGGATTTATGTGGAGGTATCCGGAACGGGGAGCGGGAGGCTTACAAGTATCCGCGTGGACGGGACGGGAAATCGGTTCCTGCATACATTTCCTGAGATTTATCAGGAGGAAGGCGGGTTTTTCCATCGTTATCTGTCTGTTTTTTCCACACTGTATCATGATCTGCAGTGTGAGATTGACAGTGCGGCCAGGTGGCTCGATGCAGACACGGCCCCTGCAGTCTTGCTGCGGCGGTATGCGGCATGGCTGGGACTGGAGCTGGAGGGGGTATATCCGGAGGACAGCCTGCTGCGCAGTCTGGTAAAATATGCCGGTGAGCTTGGCCGGATGAAGGGGACGCGGACGGCACTGTCAGAGCTGGTGCGGATCGTGTTGTCCGAAAAAGCCGTGATTGTGGAACGGGGCCTGCTGCAGGCGCGCCCCGGCAGTGAGGAAGAGGCAATGTATGACCGGCTTTACGGAGACAGCATATGGGATGTCACGATACTGATTGGCAGTCATGTCTCCGAAAAACAAAGAGAGCTTTTCCTGTTTTTGCAAAAACAGTGCAAACCCATAAGGACTCGCCTGCATCTGGTCTGTTATGGAGAGAGCAACAGACTGGATTCCCACTGCTATATGGATCGGGGTGCGAGACTGGGAACGATTCCGCAAGCCCGTATGGTCGCGGATACCGACAGAGGGCGGGCCGGAAGTCCCGGTATGGATCAGGGCGCAGTGATGGGATAGGATGACAGGGGATGGAAGGATGTACAAAATGGAACAGGGGCAGTTAACATGAACGGCTATACGGCAATTGCAAAAACAGGTGAGAGGCTGGCGGCGCTGCTCAGGCGGGAACTGGTTCCCGGTGTGATCGCCAGTGAAAACGGGATCGGGCTGCGCAGCCCGAAGGAACATGGGGATGTGTCGCTGGGATTATTCTTATATGATATCCAGGAGTGTGCGGAACTGCAGCAGAGGGGAATGATCAATACCCATATTAACAGACAGACGTATCCGCCGCTGTTTCTGAGCCTGTATTATATGATTACGGCCTACTGTGATGCGGATCTGAAATTCAGGATGGCGCAGGAGCAGCGTCTGCTGGGCGGTGTTGTGCAGACCTTTCATGACTATGCGCTGCTCCCGGCCGGGGAAGCGCAGGAAAATGGAGGCATGGACCTGCATGTACAGTTCCAGCGACTTACCATGGAAGAAAAGGGCAGGATATGGAATTTTCAGGGGCTGTCTTACCAGCTGTCACTGTTTTACAAGGTATCTCCCGTCGTTATGGAGTCAGGCCGGGAGCGGGAGGTTACAAGAGTCATGCATACAGAGATCGGCGTGGTTCCCATGCAGGGGGCCGGGCGGGAGAATTGGGTGGTGTGATAAGATATGCGGCAGACATATGACAGATTTTTCGCTGAGCAGGCATCCCGGCAGGGATATGTAAGCTGCGGGGAACTGATGGATGATCTCTGGCTGGCGCTGGAGGGTATGCTTCTTATGGCACTGGAGCTGGTGCGGGAATGTGGAACCGGAATTTCGGAACTGCCCTGCCGGTGTGAGGAATATCAACATGAGACAGCCGGATACCGTCGGGAGATCGAGAGGATACGGCTGCATATCGGACAGCGTGTCGAAAAGACCGCGCCGACTGTCCGCCTTCCGTTTCTGGCGTTTGCCCGGCGGCTGGCTCCCGGCGGCTGGCAGAAGCTTTGTCTTCTGCTGGGCGGAGCCTGTGACAGAAAGCCTAATTTTGGCAATCTGCTCGCGGCGCTGCAGGAAGATCCGGCACGCAGATATGCCACGAAAGGTCTGGTCTGGTCGCTGGCGGTGCTGGCGGGAGGAAGCAAAGAGAGCCTGTACGGCGAAATGCTGGCAGAACAGGAATTTCTGCGGCTCTGTTTCCTGAAGAGCGAACCCGTACTGGGAGAGGGGATCTGGGAAGCGCCCCTTGTGCTGAAACGACGGTTGTTTTATCATTTTCATGGTTACAGGAGCGGTCTGTCACAAGACGCCGCGCTGCGCCTTTATGATCCTACAGGAAGAAACGGGCGCTGCTTTTCAGAGCGGCAGTGCGCGGCACTTATCCGGCTTCTGGATGCGGGACCTGATCCGGTCTGCCTGTTGGGGAGGGCTGGCAGCGGCAGGAAATTCCTGATGAAACAGATCAGCGAGCAAAGCGGCAGACCTGTTCTTTTCGTGCCATATCCATGGCTGCAGCGGCAGCCTGACATCAGTGTCATGTATGATCTGCTGTATCTGGAACTGCTGCTGGAGAGAGGATATCTGTGTCTGACGGACTGCGAGAGGGAAACGGAGCCGGGGAAAAGCGGGGCGGCGCAGAGAGAAATCCTGACGGGACTCCTTTCTTATATGAAGATACGGGGGGAAACGGTCGTTTTGACGGCCTCAGGGCGGCCCGGTGAGGGCTTCATGGGCGGGATTGGCTGCAGGGAACTTTTCCTGGAAGAGCCGGGACGCACACAAAGAGAGGCAGTATGGCGCTATTTTCTGGAGCGGGCCGGTGCGGATGCCGGACTGGCCGCGGAAGGCAGTCGTTATGTGCTGAATGTGGGAGAGATCAAGCGGGCCGTAAACAGAGCCATAGGCTGTGCATTATGGGAAGGAAGAGAGGGCGCGGACAGCAGGGATGTGCGGCAGGCGGCAGGCTCTGGCTGCGGCGCCCGGCTGGGGATGTATGCGCAGCTGCTCAGATCGTCGGTCTGCCTGGATGATCTGGTGACGGCTGCCGGGACCAGGGAGCTGCTCGGCGCGTTCTGCGCCCGCATCAGATATGGGAAGATGGCCGGGGAGGAATGGGGATGTTATGGATGTGCGGCAGGCGGCAGGGGGGTCTGCGCGCTGTTTTACGGCCCGCCGGGAACCGGCAAGACAATGGCGGCCCAGGCGATTGCCAATGAACTGGGACTGGAGCTGTACCGCGTCGACCTGGGCGGTATGATGAGCAAATATATCGGGGAGACGGAAAAAAATATTTCCCGTCTGTTTGCACGGGCAGCCCATGGGAATGCTCTTTTGTTCTTTGACGAGGCGGACGCGCTGTTTTCCGGACGGACAAAGGTGCAGGATTCGCATGACAGAAGCGCCAACAGGGAAGTATCTCATCTGTTACAGAAGCTGGAGGCATATGACGGGGTCTGTATATTGGCCACAAACCTTCGGGATAATCTGGACGATGCGTTTTCCCGCCGTATCCGTTATATGATCCCGTTTCCCTTTCCGGATGTTTCCATGCGCCGGGCTTTATGGAAAAAATGCTGCCAAAGAGCGCGCCTCTGGAAGAGGAGATGGCAACGGACTGGTTTGCGGAACAGTTTGAACTGTCGGGAAGTGAGATCCGGGAGGTGTGGATGCAGGCGGCGGTACAGGCTGCCGCAGAGGGGTGCGGTATCGGCAACCGCCATATTGCCCGGGCGGTAAAGTGGTGTATGGCCAAGTATGGCAGAGCGGTCACGGAGGAAGAACTGGTATACTGACAGGGAAACGGCCTCAGCAGAAAACTCTGCCGGACAAAAAGTCCGCAGAGTTTTCACTTGCCGATGAGTTTGGCGATATGCAGGATGGCGGAAGCTTTTTCCGCAGGCAGCGTGCGTACACTTTCGATCAGTTCCCGTTCAAAATCGGAAGGGTACATGATTTCCGTGCTTTCATTCAGAAATTCGGGAAGCGTAACGCCAAGGCATGTGAGCAGCTTTTCCAGAATATAAACGGAAGGCTGATTTTCGCCCCGTTCGATTTTATGGATGTAATTTTCTGACACATCGGATTCTCTTGCAAGCCTGTAAACGCTGAATCCTCTGGCACTGCGCAGCTTCCGGAAGCGGTTGGGAATGTCTATCAAGGTTATCTTCGCCCCCTTTATCTTTTGTATGGAAATGTCATAAGGCTTTTGCTTACGACATTTTCTGCATTGATTCATATTATGGGTGATAATATAACAAAAGATAATATATATAAAGTTGTTGAATATACAGATATTTTATTGTATGATTGGGGTCGGACAACGGTTCGGACAGACTGACCTGTCTTTTGGTCAGAACTGAAAAAGACCTTTTCGGAGAAAAGGAGTGAGTACATATGCAGCATCAGCCACAGGGAGACTGTCTGTGGGGAAAGATACAGGTTTGTGCCAGTATAGCACCCGGTGTTTATACGGTATCGGCCATAGATCAGGGCGGTATGGAGCATGAAGGGATCATGGTCCGCAAAAGTGCGGCGGGGGACATTCTGTCAGAGAAGGCCGCGGGACTGGGGCAGGAGGACGGTCCGTGGCTCTGCTACGGAGAAGACACAAGGGATATCCCTGTGTATGAGATTCTCAGACATCGGATGGCGGAGTGCAAAAAGACGGAAGCCGTCATTATAAGACAGATGGAAGAAATACGACGGGACGGCAGGTTGTCCCTGACAGATTATTTCGGAGAATGCGAACGGCCGGAACAGACACCGGAAGGCGCTGTGAGCGGTGTGCGCCGTGTGCGCAACGGCATTTATTTTGTTCAGGACGGCAGGGGGATGAAATTTGCTGTCCATGAGGCGGTGGCGGATTATTTTCTGTCCCCGATGGCAGCCGGTTACGGTGTCAGAAGAGGAGAATATCTGTATTACGATATCGACGGCGGCTGTGCGGTGGCTTTGCATGAACTGAAAAACGTATTTGAAGAAGCAGAGGCGCTGATCTGCTCAAAGGAAAGCCTGTATGCCACACTGAACCGGTATTTTGCCGGTTATACGGCATTGTATAATCTCTGCATGCCGGAAACAGAGCAGATACCGCAGGCAGATGCGCCTGCCTTCCGGTTTCTGGACTTGTGACGGTTGTGAGAGGATACCGGCAGGGAATACGGAGAACGGATTTTTTGTCAGAATCTAGTTGTTATTTGCGCCGGATTAGAGTATAATAAAAACAGAATTATGGCTGCATTCAGTTATAGAGCGGCGGGCGATGGTGTATCTGAAATTGCCGGACCAGAACCTTGACATGTGAATATAATGTTGTGTGAGAGCTGTTCCACGATCAGATAACTTTTTGCATTTAGTAGAATGGCGGCAGGCCCGGTATGCATACAGATATGGCGGGGCGGACTGCTGCCGGATTCCGGAGTGAGGAAGGTAACAATATGGTAGATAAGATTAAGAAGATGAAGGTAGAAGCCAAGCTGAAATTTTGCTTCGAACTGGTAGTTCTCATTGCCAGTATCTCAGGCGTTCTCGGGCTGATCTTTATGATACGGAACAATATCAGTTACAGCAACGCCCTGGTGACAAACGGCTTCTCCCAGGGTGAGATCGGTATTTTCAGTACATATCTGAACAAGGAGCCGTCGATTGTAAGGGAGATGATCCTCCAGCAGGATGATGCCGAGCTGAAGGCGGCAGAGGCTGAGCTGGATGAACTGCAGAAACAGACAGACGCGGCGCTGGCAGAGATGAAGCTGAACTGCACAACCGAGGAAGAGCTGGTTTATATTTCCACCATCGACGAGACTTTGCCGGCATACCGCAGTATTTTTAGCGAAGTGGAAAAACTGGCGGTGAACAATCATAATGACGAGGCTTTCGAAATGCTGATGGCACAGGGGAAACCGACGCTGAAGAAGCTTACGACCGCGGTGGAAGGTCTGATCGAGCTGAAGGTGACGGAAGGAAACAGAGTGAAGAACAGTCTGTCCATCCAGACGTATGTGCTTGCGGGTGTGATGGTGCTTGTCATCATCGCGGCCCTTGTATTGTCCGTGAAGATTGCGCTGTTTGTGGGCAAACTGTTTGCCGAGCCGATTGAAAAGGTCAAAGAGGCTTCCAGGCAGCTCTGTCAGGGAGATCTGAATATCAATATCTCACCGATGTATCCGGATGAGATCGGTGAGATGACGGAGCATTTTGCGGATGCGGCAGCCACACTCAGAAGCTATATCCAGGAGCTGGGCAGGGTGTTGGAAGAGATCGCGGCAGGACATTTTGACGTGGTATCCGAAGTGGATTACAGAGGTGAGTTCCAGGCACTGGATACGGCGATCGTGAAGATTACCGATTCCCTGAGCGAGACGATGGGCAAGATCAATGAGGCATCGGAAGAGGTGGCGCTTGGCGCGGGACAGATGGCGGAGAGCGCACAGGCCCTGGCAGAAGGGGCAACCGATCAGGCGGGTGCCGTACAGGAGCTGACGGCTACCATCCAGAACGTGACCGAGGGCGTGGTAAACAGTGCAGACAAGGCAAACCAGTCCTATAAAGATGCGGAAGAATTTGAACATGCGGCTGAGAAGAGCAATGAAGATATCAAGGATTTGAATCAGGCTATGGAGCGGATCAACAGTACCTCCAAAGAGATTGCCAATATTATCGCGGAAATAGAAGATATTGCTTCCCAGACCAATCTTCTTTCGCTCAATGCCTCCATAGAAGCGGCAAGGGCCGGTGAGGCCGGAAGAGGCTTTGCCGTGGTGGCTGACCAGATCGGGAAGCTGGCAAGCGACAGTGCCAATTCGGCAGTCAATACAAAGAAACTGATTGAAGATTCCATTCAGGAGATTGAGAGAGGCAATGAGATTACCGTCAAGGCTACTGCGGCGATGGAATCCGTCATAAACGGAATTAAGAAACTGGCAGAGTCCACAAGGGAAATCAGCGATCTGTCGGTTGATCAGGCAGAGGCCATGAAACAGCTTGAACAGGGTGTGACTCAGATATCCGAAGTGATCCAGAATAATTCCGCGGCTGCAGAGGAAACATCAGCTACGAGTCAGGAACTGTCCGCACAGTCGGAAAATCTGGAGACACTGGTCAGAAGGTTTGTATTGAAAGGATGATCTGTCTGCAGGAATGGGCGCCTTTCAACATGCCTTTCAGATAAAATACGGCATATATTCGGGTTCTGCATATGAGAGAAATGTTACAGGATAACAGATGATTGAAATGCGGTTGTTGAAAACGAAAAGAGATATTCTCCGGCGAGAGTAATGGTCGGGGAATATCTTTTTTTCAGTATGTAGATAGAAAAAATAAAGGAATGCTTGTGAAAGACAGAACGCCAGGCGTATAATGAAAATTGAGAAAAGGAGCCGGGAATATGGTGCAGGAGGAAGACGAGATGGGAAAACAGAAGATGGACGGGGCGGCGGCAGCGGTATCTGTCGTATCACGGCCTGGGGCCAGGGAATCGATTCGTAAGAAAATGATGGTACACACTGTCATACCGACGGTGACAGGATTGGTGATTGCGGGTATCCTGATCACCATCATTGCCGGCAAGCAGATTCAGCATCTGCAAAATGAAAATATCATGGATATTTCACAGAAGGCATCTTATCAGATCAGTGAATATTTTACGAGATATATGGAAATCAGCAGACAGCTTGGGGCCAACAGGGAGCTGCTGGCTCTGTTTGATGAAATACAGCCGGGGGATAAGGTGGCAGAGGCTGCCGGCTTTGATGCCGTGATGGAAACGATGGAGAATATGCGTCTGACAGATGCGGAAAATATTGTGGATGTATGGGCGGCGGACGTGGATTCCAGTCAGTTTTTTGAGGATACCGGCTATGTCAGTGAGATCGGTGAGTGGGACATTACTTCCAGAAGCTGGTACAATGAGCTGGTTGCCGCGGGAACGACCATCGCATCGGAACCTTATCTTACGGCCTCCGGCAGTGAGATGGTGTCAAGTATCGTTACGCCCATTTATGGGGAGGACGGAGCGCTGAAAGGCGTGTCAGGCGTGGATCTTTCTCTCGGGGCGGTGACCGGTATGATGCAGAAGCAGAAGCTGGGAGAAACGGGATTTCTGATCCTGATGACGCAGGCAGGGATGATCATGTATGCAGACGATGCCGCGCTGATACATACCTATCTCGCAGATGCGGAGATTGATGAGAGTGTCAGAGCGGGCTTTTCGGCGGGCAGTTATGGCACTTATCATTACCGGTATGCCGGAGATGACAATTACGGATATATGACGCAGGCCGGAGACAGCCGCTGGGTGGTTCTCAGCGGTATGCCGAGTCTGGAATACAATATGGATATGTATCGGGTGATTTTCAGTACGGTGTTACTGTTCACGGTGATGATTGTGGTTATGTGTATTGTGATTTCCCGTATTGCCATGGGAATTGTCAGACCGATTCAGGAATTGCATGTGGCAGCGGACAAAATAGCACAGGGCGACCTGCAGGTAGACCTGCAGGTGGATTCCAATGATGAGATCGGAGAGGTGGCACAGTCGATTGAAAAAACCGTCGTGCGGCTGAAGGATTATATCAACTATATTGATGAAATTGCGAATGTGCTCAACGAGATTGCACAGGGGAATCTCGTATTTACACTGCAACAGGAGTATGCCGGCGAATTTGGAAAGATTAAGACGGCGCTGGAGAATATTTCCTTTACCATGATTACGACAATAGAAGCAATCACCTCCAGTGCGGAACAGGTGACGGGCGGGGCCGGTCAGATCGCGCAGGCGGCGCAGTCGCTGGCGGACGGCGCGACCAGTCAGGCGGCCGCAGTGGAAGAATTGCTGGCCACGGTGACGGATATTTCGGAGCAGGTGAGAGACAATGCGGAATACGCACGCAGTGCGGCGGATGGCGCCGGTGATGTGAGAAGAAAGATTGAACTGAGCAACCAGGAGATGAAGCAGGTGATCGCCGCGATGGAGGAGATCAACCACTGCTCCAATGCCATCAATGCTATTATTTCCAGTATTGAGGAGATTGCGGATCAGACGGATCTGCTGTCGCTGAATGCTTCGATTGAGGCGGCGCGTGCAGGCGATATGGGAAAAGGATTTGCCGTAGTGGCCAACGAGGTGGGCAACCTTGCCAGAGAGAGTGTGCAGGCGGTTCAAAAGTCAACAGAGCTGATCAAGAACTCGCAGGAGGCAGTCAAACGGGGCATGGTACTGGTGAATGGCACGGCAGAGCGGCTTTCGGAGTCGGTGTCCGGTGTTGTGGGCCTGGCAGAGCAGATGAGCGGCCTGTCAGAAGCAGCGGTGAACCAGACAAAGGATCTGGAAGAGGTGGTAAACGGAATCAATCAGATTGCGAGCGTCGTAAGCGACAATTCCGCAATGTCGCAGGAGAGTGCGGCATCCAGCGAGGAACTTTCCGCAGAAGCGACATCGCTGAATGAGATGGTAGGCATTTTCCATATTAAATAACGGTGGGAAGATAATGAAGACAGAGAGCATTGACCGGACGAGGGAAATCGAACGGAGCATTATAAAGAAATACAGGAAAAGTATCTGGTGTTGTTTTACCCGGGCAGTCAGAGAATATGAGCTGATCCGGGATGGCGACAGAATCGCGGTCTGTATTTCAGGCGGCAAGGATTCCATGCTGATGGCAAAGCTCTTTCAGGAACTGAAACGGCATGGAAAAAATAATTTTGACCTTGTCTTTCTTGTTATGGATCCGGGATACCGCAGAGAGAACAGGCTGCTGATCGAGAGCAATGCGGCTTTGCTGGATATCCCGCTCACTGTTTTTGAAAGTGATATTTTTGATGCGGTTGTATCGGTGGAAGACAGCCCCTGCTACCTCTGCGCCAGGATGCGGCGGGGGCATCTGTACGCCAATGCAAAGGCAATGGGCTGTAATAAAATAGCGCTTGGGCATCATTATGATGATGTGATTGAAACCATATTGATGGGGATGTTGTATGGCGCCCAGATCGAGACGATGATGCCCAAGCTCCACAGCCAGAATTTTGCGGGAATGGAGCTGATCCGGCCCATGTATCTGATTCGGGAGGAGGATATCCGGGCCTGGTGTGCTTATAACGGACTGCGTTTTCTGCAGTGTGCCTGCCGTTTTACCGGGGACTGCGCGGACGGTGTGAAAAGCTCCAAACGGCAGGAAATGAAGGAACTGCTGGCAATGCTGCGGACCCGCAGTGATGTCATCGAGCAGAATATTTTTAACAGTGTCAAAAATGTTAACCTGAACAAGGTTCTCGGATATAAAAAGGATAAAGTGACACACTATTTTCTGGATGATTATGAAAGGTTCTGATTTTTAAAGAAATGAAGAATTGCTGGCAGAGAAGGTTCCTTTTTATTAAGAAATATAAAATTTTTCAAAATAATACTTCTTAAATGGCAATAAAATGATATACTATAATCACTTATTCTTGTATGAGGGCCATATTGCGACGGAAACGGAGGTATTATACCATGAGATTTCATAGACGGAATGACGTTAAGTGCCGGAGGAGGAGGCATGCAGGAGCTGCACTGCTTTTATGTCTGGCTTTTTTTCTCTTTTCTTTTCCGGTATACGCGGAGGAAGAGTATCCGGTGACAAAAGTTGAGATGGAGGGAAAAGTCAATACCAGTTCCTCCCTGAACATCCGGTCAGGTCCTGGCACATCCTATTCGGTGATCAGCAAGGCGGATGGCGGTACGCCTCTTTCGATCACCGGGCAGACGGAGGAAGGCGATGAGGTCTGGTATCAGGTGGAGATCGACGGCAGGAACGGCTATGTCAGGAGTGATTATGTGACCATTTCCGAAACCGTGCAGGGCGCTGACGGCGAGCAGGATCTGGAGCCGGAGGCCGGAGAGCCGGAGGGCGGTTATCGCGGGTTCTATCAGAAGCCTGTCTTTTTAAAGGCGGTTATGATCGGCGTGGGGATTCTGCTTGTGCTCATTATGCTGGTGTTTACACTGAAGGGTCTGAGAAAGGACCGGGGCGGTGATGCGGATTATGATGAGGATGGCTATGATAACGATGGTTATGATAATGACTATGATAACAGCAGTTATGATGAGAGTGGGTATGACGGCGAAGGCTATGAGGATATGGAGGAAGACGGTGGGTATGAAGAAGAGTATGAGGACGGGG
>CAJULA010000027.1 GCA_910587155.1 uncultured Lachnospiraceae bacterium | reverse complement strand
GGGAAGAAGATGGCTTGAGAGAGATGATTTCAATGTTCGGTTTTGAGGGTATGGCATATATTTTGTCTTAAATGAAAAGTGATTGTGATGGAAGATCCTGTTTGGCAGGATCTTTGTTTTATTCAAATCCGGCGCGGGAAACGCTTTGATCAGCGTTTCCCCAAGTTCTTTGAAAATATTGTCGTCTGGAACTATATTTTTTCAAAAATATGTGCTATAATAAAAAAGCGTATTAATGCGTGCTGGTCAGCATGCTTGCTGATACATTATTTTGGGATGTTACAGGTGGAGAGGTGAAGGTATGGACACAAAAATATTATTGGAGAATGGAACGAATGAACTGGAAGTGTTGGAGTTCACGTTGGATGGCAATCTGTACGGGATCAATGTTGCGAAGATACGTGAGATCATAACGTATCAGGAAGTGACACCGGTGCCAAATGCACATCCCAGCATAGAAGGGATTTTTATGCCGCGTGATAAGATGATCACGGCAATTGATTTGAAGAACTGCCTGCAGAGAGGGCAATCCAAACCGGGCGGACTGTTTATTGTGACGAATTTCAACAAGCTGGACATTGCGTTTCATGTAGATTCCGTTGTCGGCATACATAGAGTATCATGGAAAGATATCATTAAACCGGATGCTACCGTGTCCACACCTGAGGATGGTGTCTCCACAGGTATCATTAAATTTAATGATAAGCTGATTATTATTCTTGATTTTGAGAAAATTGTAACGGATATTAATCCTGAGACAGGATTGAAAGTAACGGATATCGAAGCCCTGGGCGACAGAAAGAGAAATGATGTTCCGATATTGATTGCAGAGGATTCTGCATTATTGAATAAACTGATTGTGGACTCTCTGAGAAAGGCCGGCTATCACAATCTGATCCGCACAGAGAATGGACAGCAGGCATGGGATGTGATCCGGGAATGTAAAGACGAAGGCACACTGGATGAACATGTAAAATGTGTAATTACGGATATAGAGATGCCTTTGATGGATGGACATCGCCTGACAAAGCTGATCAAGGATCATGATGAGACAAAGGATATTCCGGTTATTATTTTCTCTTCTCTTGTCAATGAAGAGATGCGGAAAAAAGGGGAAGCGCTTGGAGCGGATGCGCAGCTTTCAAAACCTGAGATTGGAAATCTTGTGAGGGTAATTGACGGACTGGTCAAATAAAGGGCGATGAAAAGCCGGGAGAATTCCCGGCTTGTTTTTCGGTGTACCGGGACAGTGGCGGAAAATGGCAGACGGCGCTGTCCGGAATATGGGAAGATATAAGATGCAGGAAAAAAGAGAGAGAATAAAACAGAGAATAAAAGAGGCCGAGCTGGTACTGACAGGCATTGGCGAGCAGTTTGCTTTTGACAGAGCGGGAGAGGAGGCAGCCAGGGCGTATCGGAATCTTTCCCTGTTTCTGGAGGGGAAAAACTACTTTGTGATTACAACCTGCACAGACGGGCTCATACGCGGGGCCGGGCTGAAGGAGGATCGTATTGTATGTCCGTTGTCGGAGGAAGCAGACGACAAAGAAGCATACGGGCAGGAGACTTTGGCCTGGGAACGTTATATGAAATGGCTGCAGGGGACACTGAACAGAAAGCTGCTTGTATTGGAACTGGGAGTGGGGCTTGCCTGCCCGGATGTGATTCGTTTCCCTTTTGAAAAAGTGGTTTTTTATAATCAAAAGGCGGAACTGATCCGCGTCCATCCTAAACTGTTCCAACTCCCGGCAGAACTGAAAGGAAGGGGAATGTCTGTCTGTGAAGATGCAGTTGCCCTGCTTGCAGGCGCTGAAATCAGTGAAAAAGTATTTGAATGAAAAGAAGAATGTGATATACTTGGCGTAGAAAGCATAAATATTGCGGAGGTAGTCCATGAGTTCAAATGAGGATTATCTGGATAGTCTGTTGCGGTCAGTAAACGGAGAGGATCCGTCCGGCAGTGCAGAGTCGGGGAAACAGACCGATATCCGGAATGATGAAATGAATGGTGCAAGAGAAACCGAATCTGAAAAAGGGCTTTCGGAAGCGTTTGCAGATGACGGGATGGATATGGATGAACTGGATTTCCCTGAACTTGCCAGATTGTTTGAGGAAATACCGGAAGAGGAGGCGCAGGCACAGGAGGATTCTTCTCCGGGAGTGTCAATGGAGGAGAGGGACTCTCTTCCGGCAGATTCGGATGCGGGCATAGCGGAGGAGTCGGTGTCAGATTTCGGTGATTTGGGAGAAGAAGCCGGCGGTATGGAGTACTCATCGGAATCGGAGATGGCAACAGGCGGACCGGAGGCAGGGGAAACGGTTCTTTTGTCTGACAACGAAGAAGTGACAGAAGAAACGGTACTTGGTTCGGAAGGCGAGGATCCCTTTTTATCAGGTCAAAGTAATGATGGGGCGGATACGGCGCTTTTGTCGGAAGAAGAGACAGACGGGGAGGCAGCTCTGCCTGAGTCCGGGGAGGAATCCGTTATGTCGGAAGAGGAGATGCAGGATGCGCTGTTTCGTACCGATGGGGAACCCGGCATGGGAGACGCAGGTATTCTGGCGGATCTGGATGAGGAAGAGGGCATGCTGTCCGATATGGACATAGCGGATTTGGAAGCGCTGATGGCGCCGGATCTGCCGGAAGAGGAAACAGAGGATTCCGGGGCTGAGGCGGATGCAGCAGAAGAGATACCTGCGGCTGGCGGCCTGATGGATTCTGACGAGGACAGTGCGCTGGCGGAAATCAGTGAATTGCTGGATCATTCCGGCGCCGCGTCACTGGATGAAGATGATGATATGAAAAATCTGGTGGAAAGTCTGACTTCGGAAGGCTCCGGAATGGAAACGGAAGATACGGATATGGAAGACATAGCAGCCGTCTCCGGTCTGATGGATACAGATGGAGAAGAGACTGCTGCCGGCGGGAAAAAGAGATGGGGCAAAAAAGAAAAGAAGAAAGCGAAAAAGGAAAAAAATTCTTCTGAAAAAGGCCCGGGATTTTTCCGCAAACTGTTTGCTTTTCTAATGGATGAAGAGGAACTGGATGAGGAAATAGAGGAAAAGGGACAGCTTGACCTTTCCCAGGAAAATATAGCGATTCTGGAGGGACTGGACAAAGAAGAGGGTAAACCCGGAAAGAAACCGAAAAAAGAGAAAAAGCCCAAGGAGAAGAAACCCAAAGAGAAGAAACCCAAAGAGAAGAAACCGAAGCAGAAAAAGCCCAAGGAAAAGAAGCCAAAAAAGGAGAAAAAACCAAAAGAACCGAAGGAGCCGGAAACGCCATTAAAACCCATCGGCAAGAAAAAGATTATTACAACGGTTATTCTGGCACTGACTATTTTTGGCATGATTATGGTATTTACTTCTTATATTCCCGGCACGATTGAAAGACAGGAGGGAAGAAAGGCTTTTCAGGCAGGCGATTATCAGAAGGCGTATGAACTGCTTTCTGCAAAGAAAGTAAAGGGCAGCGAGGAAGCGATGCGAAATGGCGCGACCTTATGTCTGCAGATGGATCGGAAACTGGAATCTTATGAGAATTATGGCAAACTGGAGGGGATGGAACTTGAGCAGCTCCATGCACTGATCAGTGGTGTTGATAAGTACAGGAAAATTGAGGCGGAGGCAGAGCAGTATGGTGTGACGGAACCGGTCAGAAGCACATATCTGGATATCCTGGATATTCTTCAGTCGCAATATGGCGTTTCGGAAGAACAGGCGCAGGAACTGGCCCTGATTACTGATCGTGTGGCGTATACAAAAGAATTGAAACGGATCCTTGGTCAGGAGGTGACCGATATTGTACCGGAACAGGAAGACGTGGAAGAAATACCATCAGTACCAGTGCAGGAAGAGACGGAGTTATTGCCGGATGATATGTCTGATCTGACGGAAACGGGAACGGATGTAGATGCCGATGGCCGGGAAATGACGGATGATGAAGGCAGCGATTCGCAAAATACAGGTGTGTCACCGGTAGACGGGAATATCACGGATGTTACCGGTGAAAACATTCCGGTGCAGACCGGAGAGAACGGTTCTGCTCCGGTGGACGCTACAGAGGATTAATCAATGACAGTAATTATTGACTATGATGCCGGCAATATCAGAAGCGTGGAAAAAGCATTGCAGTTTCTGGGAGAGAACGTATCTGTCACAAGAAAGCGGGAAGAGATTTTGCGGGCGGACCGGGTCATTCTTCCGGGGGTAGGGGCTTTTGGCGATGCCATGGCAAAGCTGCGTGGCTATCATCTGGAAGAGGTGATCCGAGATGTGATTGCAAGAGGGACTCCTTTTCTGGGGATCTGTCTGGGCCTTCAGCTTCTGTTTGAATCCAGTGAGGAGAGCAGTGGGGCAGTCGGACTCGGAGTTCTTCCGGGCAGGATCGTGCGGATACCGGAAGAGGAAGGCATAAAAGTGCCGCATATCGGATGGAATTCTCTGTATTTTCCCAGAGAGAGCAGGCTGTTTCAGGGAATTGCGCAGAATGCCTTTGTCTATTTTGTCCATTCCTATTACCTGGAAGCAGGAGAGGAAGAGATTGTGACTGCCACTGCCGGGTATGGGACAGAGATTCATGCTGCGGTGGAAAAGGGAAATGTGTTTGCCTGTCAGTTTCATCCCGAGAAGAGTTCAGAGACGGGCCTTGCGATTCTGAAAAATTTTATCGCCATATCAGACAGGGAGGCGTAGGATGCATACTAAGAGAATTATTCCCTGTCTGGACGTAAATGGCGGAAGGGTTGTAAAGGGAGTTAACTTTGTCAATCTCCGGGATGCGGGAGACCCGGTGGAGATTGCCAGGGCTTATGATCGTGCCGGTGCGGATGAGCTGATATTTCTGGATATTACGGCTTCCAGTGACGGAAGGGATACCGTGGCAGAGATGGTGCGCCGGGTGGCGGAAAAAGTTTTCATACCATTTACCGTGGGCGGCGGAATCCGGACGGTAGAAGATTTCCGCAGGATCCTGCGGGAAGGTGCGGATAAGATTTCCGTGAATTCCGCGGCCATTGCCAGACCGGAACTGATCAGAGAGGCGGCGGATAAATTCGGCAGTCAGTGTGTCGTTGTTGCCATAGATGCCAGGAGAAGAGAAGACGGGTCAGGCTGGAATGTATATAAAAACGGAGGACGGATTGATACGGGGCTTGATGTACTGGAATGGGCTACGCGTGCGGAACAGATGGGTGCCGGCGAGATTCTCCTGACCAGTATGGACAGCGACGGTACGAAGGCAGGCTACGATCTGGCACTGACGCGGGCGGTGGCTTTTCGTGTGTCGATCCCGGTCATCGCTTCAGGAGGCGCGGGAGCAAAAGAACATTTTTATGATGCGCTGACAAAAGGTGGAGCGGATGCTGTACTGGCTGCTTCTCTGTTTCATTACAGGGAACTGGAGATTGGCGAGGTCAAGCAATATCTGCACAAAAGAGGCGTATCTGTGAGACTATGATGTACAGTATGGACTGTCAGTGAGAGACAGCGGCAGGAGGCGAAAGAGATGGCACCGATTTCCAATGACTGGCTGGAGCCGTTAAAAGGGGAGTTTTCCAAACCATATTACAGAAAACTCCATGAGAAAGTGGTGGAAGAATATAACAGCAGAAAGATATTTCCGGCGGCAGATGATATTTTTAATGCGTTTCATCTGACCCCTTTATCAAAAGTAAAGGTAGTAATACTGGGACAGGATCCCTACCATGGCGACGGACAGGCACATGGGTTGTGTTTTTCCGTCAGACCTGAAGTAGACATACCGCCGTCGCTTGTCAATATCTATCAGGAGCTTCATGACGATCTGGGCTGTCGGATTCCCGATAACGGTTATCTTGTAAAATGGGCAGAGCAGGGTGTGCTGATGCTCAATACGGTACTTACTGTGCGGGCGCATGCGGCCAATTCTCATCGTGGTATCGGCTGGGAGGAATTCACGGATGCGGCGATCCGTATTCTGGATGAACAGGACAGGCCTATCGTATTTATACTCTGGGGCAAACCGGCGCAGATGAAGAAGAAGATGCTGCACAATCCCAGACATCTTATTCTGGAGGCGCCTCATCCCAGTCCGCTGTCTGCATACAGAGGATTTTTTGGCAGCAGACCTTTTAGCAAAACCAATGCATTTTTGCATGATAATGGTCTGGAGGAGATTGACTGGCAGATTGAAAACGTGAGACAGTAACAGAGTCTGCACGCCCGGATCATATTTTTGTGGTCGGCGCAGCAGGTGCATAGCGCGGGTGTGAAAAGTAACTCTGCATCAATATTTTGGTTTGTTGTTTTTACAAAAAAGATTTGCAAAATGAGACAGATTATGATATCATAATATCTGTTCTCGGGCAGGAGTGGCGGAATGGCAGACGCATCAGACTCAAAATCTGACGTAGGTGACTATGTGTGGGTTCAAGTCCCATCTCCTGCACTCTATAGCGAAAATTTGACCCCGTTATATTTTTTTAAAAAAGTATTTGCGGTGGTGGTGCAGTTTGCGCGGAAAGAATAATATAAAAGCGCCAGGGCTTATTCTGGTGCTTTTATTATGTACCGCTGTTTTCATTAGCGCCGCTTTTTGTAATATACTATGTTATAATCATGAAGTGGTAATCATTGTATCAAACCCGTAAAGAATTTGTATAAGAGCAGGAGGCAGTGCGCAGACGGTCAGAATATCATAATAGCTGTGACAATTCTGTGACAAATTCGAGAAGAAAGACGGAAAAAGATAGACCATGATGAAAACACCCTATCAGGTAGCAGTATTGATATAAACAAGGATAACACAAGACGGAACAACACGAACAACAGTTCGTAAAGAAAAAACACTTGACACCCCTTTTTTTTTACGCTATGATAGAGCAGGTGTCAGGCAGAGGGATTGTATGGAAAAGATTGTAGAACAGGGAATTTTATATGATTTTTATGGAGAACTCCTGACCGGGCATCAGAGGCGGATTTATGCAGATGCTGTATACAATGATCTGTCCCTGAGTGAAATTGCCGAAGAGAACGGGATCAGCAGGCAGGGAGCCCATGATCTTCTGAAACGGTGTGACCGGATCCTGGCAGGATATGAAAGTAAACTTCATCTGGTGGAGAAATTTACCCATATCAGACGAAAGGCGGAAGAGATTGAAAGACTCAGCGCGGCGGATGCGGCAGTCGGAGCCGGGATGGAACCCGGGACGGCCGGCGGAGAGGAAAGGCCGGACGGGCGGGAGCAGACGTACGGGGCGAGAGAAGCTCTGGAGCGGACGGGCAGGCTGGCCCGGGAGATATTAGAGGAATTGTAGATGGCATTTGAGAGTTTAACGGATAAACTGCAGAATGTATTTAAGAAGCTCCGGGGTAAGGGACGGCTGAGCGAAGAAGATGTGAAGATGGCACTGAAGGAAGTAAAAATGGCTCTGCTGGAAGCGGATGTCAATTTCCGGGTGGTCAAACAGTTTATTAAATCTGTGGAAGAGCGTGCCATCGGCGCAGATGTTATGAATGGCCTGAACCCCGGGCAGATGGTCATCAAGATCGTCAATGAAGAAATGATTGCCCTTATGGGTTCTGAGACGACGGAGATACAGCTTCAGCCGGGAAAAGCGGTGACGGTGATTATGATGTGCGGCCTGCAGGGCGCAGGCAAAACGACCACCACGGCGAAGATCGCGGGAAAGCTGAAGAAAAAAGGAAAGAAACCGCTCCTTGTGGCCTGCGATATATACAGACCGGCTGCGGTGAAGCAGCTTCAGGTCAACGGCGAAAAGCAGGAAGTGGATGTATTTTCCATGGGGGAGAATCAAAGGCCGGTGGATATTGCCAGAGCATCTCTGGAGCATGCGGCGAAGCACGGACACAATGTGATCATACTGGATACGGCGGGACGGCTGCATATTGATGAGGCAATGATGCAGGAGCTGCAGGAGATCAAGGCCAATGTGCAGGTGCACCAGTCGCTTCTCGTCGTGGATGCCATGACAGGTCAGGATGCCGTCAATGTAGCCAGAGATTTTGATGAAAAAGTAGGGATTGACGGTGTGATCCTGTCCAAAATGGACGGTGATACCAGAGGCGGTGCGGCTCTCTCGGTCAAGGCTGTTACGGGCAAACCGATCCTGTATGTGGGTATGGGGGAGAAACTCTCTGATCTGGAACAGTTTTATCCGGATCGTATGGCAGGGCGTATCCTTGGCATGGGAGATGTGCTGTCACTGATTGAAAAAGCCCAGGCGACCATGGATATAGATGAAGATAAAGAAAAAGAGATGGCTTCCCGGTTAAAAAAGGGAAAGTTTGACTTTGAGGATTATCTGGAAAGCATGTCGCAGATGAAAAAGATGGGCGGCCTTTCCAGCCTCCTCTCCATGATGCCGGGGATGGGCGGCAAGATGGGGGATATCAGTTCCATGGTGGATGATAAGCAGCTTGCCAGGATGGAGGCCATCGTGCTCTCCATGACAAAGGAAGAGAGGAGAAATCCCAAAGTGCTCAATCCCGGGCGCAAGCACAGGATTGCCAGAGGGGCGGGAGTGGATATCAGTGAGGTGAACCGTTTTATCAAGCAGTTTGAGCAGTCACAGAAGATGATGAAGCAGCTGCCGGGCATGATGGGTGGTCTTGGTAGTAAAAAGGGAAAATTTAAATACCCTTTTTAGATACAGGCGGGAAAGATTTTTCCCGCAGTTACAAAGTTGAAAATTTTTCGGAGGTGAAAGAACATGGCAGTAAAGATCAGATTGAAAAGAATGGGACAGAAGAAGGCTCCTTTTTATAGAATCGTAGTTGCAGATTCCCGTTCTCCAAGAGATGGAAGGTTTATTGAGGAAATCGGGACTCTCGATCCGATGACCGAGCCCAGTACCTTCAAGGTAAACGAAGAGCTGGCAAAAAAATGGCTGGCAAACGGCGCGCAGCCGACGGAAGCAGTTAGCAGGATTTTTAAGAAAGCAGGGATTGAAAAATAAAAACTTGCCAGATTCCGGAGGTGGATCATGAAAGAATTGGTGGAAGTAATTGCAAAAGCGCTTGTGGATAATCCGGACGAAGTTGTGGTGACAGAGAAGGAAAACGGCAGGAATATTACCGTAGAGCTTCATGTGGCGCCATCCGATATGGGTAAAGTGATCGGAAAACAGGGCAGGATCGCGAAGGCCATCCGTTCTGTTGTCAAAGCGGCGTCATCGAAAGACAACAAAAAAGTGGATGTGGAAATCATCTGAGAGCAGGGGGCGATTCCTTACAGAGTCGTCCCTGTCTTGTTTTGTCCTGTAGGAAGAACAAAAGCAAAACAGCATCGGACCGGAGAGGACTCAGGAATAAATTACGGACGCGTGAGCGGACGGAAATGATTCCCCGTAAAAGAGTCCGTGCAGGGGAGATGCGGAACTGGAATAGGAGTAAAAAAATGGAACAGTTGCTGAGAGTGGGGGCTATCGCTTCCACCCATGGGATACGCGGGGAAGTCAAGGTATTTCCCATGACGGATGATGTAAGGCGTTTTCAGGACTGTAAAGAACTGCTGTTGGATACAGGGAAAGAAAAAAAGAAGGTGGAGATCGAATCGGTCAAATTTTTCAAGCAGTTCGTAATCCTGAAATTCCGCGGCTATGACAGTATCAATGATATAGAGGCTTATAAGGGAAAAGAACTGTATGTGACGAGAGAGAATGCCGTTTCTCTGGAACAGGGCGAATATTTTATCGCTGACCTGATCGGGCTTTCCGTATTCGATGAGGAGGAGAACAGGATCGGAACACTGAAGGATGTGATCGAGACAGGCGCCAACGATGTGTACAGTGTGGAAACGGATGAGGGAGAGATCCTGCTTCCGGCTATCCGTGACTGTATTCTGGATGTGGATGTGGAAGGCGGGAAGATGCATGTGCATATCCTGCCGGGGCTGTTGGATTAGTCTTTGGATGTAACAGGAGGCGTGATGAAATTTCATATTCTGACCCTGTTCCCGGATATGGTGGATACCTGCCTGCATGCCAGTATACTGGGACGGGCCGAAAAAGGCGGCCATCTTTCTTTTCATTCGGTCAATATCAGGGATTATACAGCGGATAAACATAAAAAGGTGGACGACTATACGTATGGCGGCGGCGCCGGGATGCTGATGCAGGCACAGCCGGTCTATGATGCGTGGCTTGCCGTACATCGTGGGGCCGGGCGGGAAAAAATCCGTACCGTATATGTAACCCCGCAGGGCCGGACATTTACGCAGGAGCTGGCCAGGGAGCTTGCAGGAGAAGAGGAACTGATCTTTCTCTGCGGCCATTATGAGGGCATTGATGAACGGGTGCTCGAAGAAGTGGTGACAGATTCCGTTTCCATCGGGGACTATGTGCTGACAGGCGGGGAACTGCCGGCTATGGTGATGATAGATGCCATAGCCAGACTGGTGCCGGGAGTCCTGCACAATGGCAGTTCTGCAAAGACAGAGAGCTTTGAGAACGGCCTGCTGGAATATCCTCAGTATTCCAGACCTTTTGTGTGGCACGGAAAAGAGGTGCCGCCGGTACTTCTGTCCGGCAATCACAGGCTGATCGAGGAGTGGAGATGTCAGCAGTCTCTGCTGCGGACGAAAGAGAGAAGACCAGACCTTTATGAGGCTTACACGAAAGAGAAACAAGAATAAGTGATGTAAAAAAAACTTGCAATAGGTTTGGGGATATGGTACATTATTAATGTTGCGAAGGTGAGATGGTCCTCTGTTGCGGTAATGCATTAAGAACGTCTGAGGAAACAAGGAGGCAGTACATGAACGAGATTATCAGAGCGATTGAAAAAGAACAGTTAAAGAAAGAAGTCCAGGAATTCAGCGTGGGCGATACCGTCAAGGTATATGGCAAGATCAAAGAAGGCAACAGGGAAAGGATCCAGGTTTTTGAGGGTACGGTCCTGAAGCGTCAGGGCGGAAGCAACCGTGAGACATTTACCGTCAGAAAGACTTCCAACGGTGTTGGTGTGGAAAAGACATGGCCGCTTCATTCTCCCAATGTAGAGAAGATTGAGGTTGTAAGAAGAGGTAAGGTAAGACGTGCGAAATTATTCTACCTGCGGCAGCGCACCGGCAAGAGAGCAAAGGTAAAAGAACTGGTTAAATAAGAAAGCAAACGGGGCAACTGCTGCAGGGGTAGTTGCCCTGTATTTGATTCCCGGGGTCGCTGCAAAGAACGGATGCCGCCTGATTGGAGAGGATATGAGCAAAAAACAGGGTCTGAGTTTTTATCATAAGAAAAAGAGAATAAGCGGTACGGTGATGCGGGAGATCTCTGAATGGATCTTTCTGATCTTTACTGCTGTGCTGATCGCGACGGTACTTGTCTTTTCCGTGGGAATGCGGACAAGCGTCATCGGTGTCTCCATGGAACCGGGACTGTATAATGGCCAGGAGATATTGATCAACCATTTTCTGTACAGTATCGTCTCTCCCAAACGGGGGGACGTGATCGTATTTCTGCCCAATGGGAACCAGAATACGCACTATTATGTAAAGCGTGTGGTGGGGCTGCCGGGGGAGACAATACAGATCAAGGACGAAAGACTGTATATTGATGGTGTCCTGGCAGAGGAAGAGGAAACGTTTGATAAGATGGCGGAAGCGGGAATCGCGGAAAACGGGATCACGCTGGGCAGTGACGAATATTTTGTACTGGGTGATAACCGCAATAACAGCGAAGACAGCCGCTCCGGCAATATTGGCCCGGTAAAGCGGGACAATATCACGGGAAAAGCATGGTTCCATATGGCATCTTCGGGAAGCGGTATGGGATTTATCAAATGATCTGCATCCGGCCGGCTGCGGGTGAGCCGGAAAGGTGACAGAGAAAGGATAAGGGATGAATTATCAATGGTATCCCGGTCATATGACCAAAGCCAGGCGTATGATGCAGGAGAATCTCAAACTGATTGATCTGATGATAGAATTGGTGGATGCCAGGGTGCCGCTTGGCAGCCGGAATCCGGATATTGATGAACTGGGAAAGAACAAAGCGAGGATCATCATACTGAATAAGGCGGATCTTGCGGATCCTTCCATAAACCGGATGTGGACGGAATATTTCAGAGCCCGGGCAATCCATACGGTGGAGGTCAATTCCAGATCGGGGAGTGGTGTCAGATCCATACAGTCCGTGGTGCGGGAAGCGTGTAAGGATAAGATAGAACGTGACCGGCGAAGAGGGATCTTAAACCGGCCGGTCAGGGCTATGGTAGCAGGCATACCCAATGTGGGCAAATCAACCTTTATCAATGCCTTTGCAGGCAAAGCATGTACCAGAACAGGAAACAAACCGGGCGTGACGAAGGGGAAACAGTGGATCCGCCTCAACAAAAACGTGGAGCTTCTTGATACGCCGGGCATCCTCTGGCCTAAATTTGAAGATCAGAAAGTGGGTCTGTATCTGGCGCTGATCGGTTCCATCAATGACGAAATCCTGCGCCTTGAGGAACTGGCGCTGGCGCTGATTGCGTTTTTAAGAGCCAGTTATCCGGGGACCTTAACCGAACGTTTTGGTGTGGAAGAGGACGGAGAGGATTATGCGCTGTTAACGGAAATATGTATCAGGCGCAGATGCTTTTTAAAGGGAGAGGAGCCGGATCTGCGGAAAGCTTCCGCCATGCTGCTGGATGAATTCAGAAGTGGGAAGCTGGGGAGGATCACGTTGGAGGTGCCAAAGCAGGGGGGAGAAGAATGAAAAAAATCATCAGAGAATTGTTGGATACAAGTCTGTATCTGCTGGTGGTGCTGGCATTGACTTATCTTGTCATCACATTTGTGGGACAGAGGACACAGGTAAGCGGCAGTTCCATGGAAACGACGCTCAGTCATGAGGACAATCTGATTGTGGATAAGATCACATACAGATTCAGTGATCCGCAGCGCTTTGATATTATTGTATTTCCCTTTGAACATGCCGAGGACACTTACTATATCAAGCGCATCATCGGCATGCCCGGAGAGACGGTACGGATCGACGGAGAGGGAAATATCTATATTGATGAGGAAATCCTGGAAGAGTCTTACGGCAAAGAGGTTATGGAGTCGCCGGGAAGAGCTTTTGAGACGATCACGCTGGCAGAGGATGAATATTTCGTGCTGGGGGACAACCGCAACAGCAGTTCCGACAGCAGGGATCCCAGTGTGGGGAATATCAAACGTAAAAATATTATCGGGCGGGCGTGGATCAGGATATGGCCGCTGAATAAATTCGGTATTTTAAAGCACCAATAGAGGAAAAGAACATATGGAGAGAACTATCAGAGAGATCAGAGAAGAAATGCAGGCAGCGGCAATGGATGAGCTGCCTGTTTTTGTCCATACCTATGAGACAGACGGGCGTGCAGGCGTGCAGACACTGGTGGCGCAGGCACGGAAGAAACAGGAAGCATATGAAAAAGAGCTGGCACGTCTGGAGGAGATGCGTATCTATGAAAAGAAATATGAGGCATATGCCTGTATCTGCGGAATTGATGAAGCCGGGAGGGGACCGTTGGCCGGGCCGGTGGTGGCAGGGGCAGTGATCCTGCCCCGGGACTGCAGGATCTTATATCTGAATGATTCCAAACAGCTGAGCGCTAAAAAAAGAGAAGAATTGTACGATATAATAATAGAGAAGGCTGTCAGCGTGGGCGTGGGCGTGGTCGGGCCTGAACGGATTGATGAGATCAATATATTGCAGGCCACTTATGAAGCCATGCGTCAGGCGGTAGGGAAGCTTTTATTCAGGCCGGATATTCTGCTCAACGATGCAGTAACGATTCCGGAATTGTATATTCCCCAGGTTCCGATTATAAAGGGGGACGCCAAAAGCGTTTCTATCGCGGCCGCCAGTATCGTGGCAAAAGTGACAAGGGATCGGATGATGGCAGAGTATGACGGCGTTTATCCAGGATATGGATTTGCCGCCAACAAGGGATATGGCTCCGGCGGGCATATTGCGGCATTGCGGCAGCAGGGAGCCTGTGCGATACACAGGAGAAGTTTTATCCAAAGATTTGTGGAGTGACGGAGACGGCGCAGGTGATCGTCTGCCGGTCGTTCGTGGGCACAGGATCAGGAAACAGGAGAATCAGATGGCATTCAGTTTAGCAGGACTTTTTCGTACAACAACGGCAGATACGGCGTCGGTCTCGCAGACGGCGCCCAGGACAGAGAATGCAGGGAATGGGGACGGAGGAAGGAATCTGGTTCCCGGTAAGACGGTGAGCGGAGAAGTGGTGGGCAGAGAGGGCGATGAGATACAGATCCGCATTGCAAAGGATACCGTGATCAGCGCCAGAATGGAAAAAGAGATCCAGACAAATACCGGTCAGAACGTAACATTTCAGATCCGTTCCAATTCCTCCGGCGTCATTGCGCTGCGCCCGTTGTTTCAGAATATGGCGCAGGAAAATACGGCGCTGCGTGCACTTGCCCAGGCAGGTATTGAGGCCAATGCGAAGAGCATGCAGATGGTATTTTCGATGATGAAGGAGGGCATGTCCATTGATAAAGGTTCTCTGCAGGAAATGTACAGGCAGGTGGCGGGAGCAGAAGAAGCAGCGATTCCGTCTATCGTGCAGATGAACCGGCTGGGGATTGCGGTGACACCGGAGAATCTGCAGCAGTTCGAGGCGTATAAAAATTATGAACATCAGCTCATCTCCGCCTTTGAGCAGGTGGCGGAGGAGATTCCGCAGGCAGTGGCATCCCTTTTTGCCGAAGGCGGCGGGCAGGAGGGAATGGCTTTGATTGACCGGCTTATGACCGTATTTGGCAGTATGGAAGAGGCCGGTGAGGAGATATCAGGGGCGCAGGGAGAAGGAGCGGCGGATACCGGGACGGCAGCCGGAGAGGCAGCCGGGACAGAAGCCGGCGGGCAGCCGGCGGGAGATAAAACAATCATAACGGAGAGCGGTGGGGAAATGGCACTGCCCGGCGGCGAGAGCAGGGTGGATGCGCCGCTCCCCGACCAGGCGGGGGTGAATGCCGCCGGACCGGAAGCGGCAGCGAAAGAGGCCGGCGCTTCTGCGGCGCCTGCGCAGGAGGCACAGATTCCACCCCAGGATCGTGATGATCTGGCGCAGCTGTTCAGAAATGCGGGCGGAGATCCCAGGATGGCACAGCAGATTGAGCAGGGACAGATGGGACAGGAGGAATTGTACAGGGCTGTACAGGAACTGACAAAAAGGGCCGCTGGACGGAATGAGGCGGAAGCGGTCAAAGAACTCTTTCTTTCCAAAGGGTTCCAGAAAATATTTCAGAATAAGATGTCCGCACAGTGGACGCTGACCGCACCGGAAAATCTGGAAAAAAAAGAAGTGGAGCGGCTGTATTCCCGCCTCCATGAACAGACGAGACAACTGACACAGGCACTGGAGGGGACGAAGGCGGATTCGCCGCTTTTTAAAAGTCTGCAGAATATCCGGGACAATGTGGACTTTATGAATCAACTCAACCAGATGTATACGTATGTGCAGCTGCCGCTTAAATTCCGGGGCGAAAATGCGCATGGAGACCTTTATGTCTACACAAATAAAAAAAACCTGGCCAGAAAGGATGGCAATGTCAGTGCTTTTCTCCATCTGGATATGGAATACCTGGGCATGGTAGATGTGTATGTGGCGATGGAAAAGGGAAAGATCAGTACCCGCTTTCAGCTGGAAGATGAGAAAAGTCTGGAACTGCTGGAAAAAAATATGGATACGCTGACAAGAAGGCTGACAGAAAAAGGATATCGCACCGATGTGAAACTGACACTGAAAGAAGTAGGGGGAAATGTGATGGAAGAGATTCTCAGGGCCGATAAGAACATCAGCATGATCAGTGAGCTTTCTTTTGATGTAAGGGCATAAGGAGGAAAGAGATGAGCGGCAAAGGAGAGAAACCCAAACAGGCCATAGCGCTGTCCTATGATCCCAGTGATGATGCGCCGCGGGTAGTGGCCAGCGGAAAAGGGGCAGTGGCAGAGCGTATCATAGAAGCGGCAAAGGAATCGGATGTGCCCGTACATGAGGATACCAGGCTGGCGAACACACTTTCCCGCCTGGAGATTGGGGATGCAATTCCGCCGGAGCTGTACGAGGCAGTTGCGGAAATCCTTGTATTTGTTGATGCCATGGATAAGATCAAGGCAAAAATGGACCGATGAAGCAGATCCGTCAGCCGGGGATCCGCTACTGAGCGGAAGAAGACGGATCAGGATCGCAGGACAGAAAGCGGGTAATGAGTATTGACGGAGAAACAAGACAGACGCAGCCTGGGCAGAGAAGGAGAGGCGCGGGCGGCGCTGTATCTGGAAAAACAGGGCATGCGTATTTGGGAGCGGAATTTTGCCTGCAGGCAGGGAGAGATTGATGTGATCGGATTCCATAAAGGCTGCCTGGTTTTTGTGGAAGTAAAATACAGAAGAGACGAAAAACGAGGGACGCCGGAAAGTGCCGTTACTCTGCAAAAGATGGAAAAAATATGCAGGAGCGCGGATTACTTCCGGTATCTTCATCATTATGGGGAAGAACGGCCCTTCCGCTATGATGTGGTGGCTGTCAGCGGCGATGAGATCCGATGGTATGAAAACGCATTTGAACACCGGGAGAGAGGCGAGGGCAGATACGGGTGCGGCCGGCTGGACCGGTGGTAAGCTTTAAGGCCGCAGGTAAGATGCAAAGCTGGAATAGGAGAACAATATGGAACTGATCAGAAAAAAAAGAGAAGCAGGAGAATGTCTTACGCTGCATAAGGAACGGGAGCTGGTCTGGCTGACCTTTCCGGCGCTGGAAGAGAGCGGGATTGTCAGCCATCTGTTCAGTACCCGTCTGGGAGGGGTGAGTGAAGGGTATCTTGGCAGTATGAATCTTAGCTATACACGGGGCGACAGGCCGGAGAATGTGGATGAAAATTTCCGCCGCATCGGGGAGATCCTGGGAAAGGACAGAGCTGATTTTGTATCCACGGATCAGACTCATACGGCAAATGTGAGGAGAGTCACGGGCGCCGACCGGGGAAAAGGAATTGTAAGGGAGCGGGATTATCAGGATGTGGACGGGATGATCACGGATGAGCCGGGCCTGGTGCTGACGGCTTTTTTTGCGGATTGTGTCCCTCTGTTTTTCGTAGACCCCGTCAGGCAGGCCATCGGCCTGTCCCATTCAGGCTGGAAAGGAACGGTGGGGAAGATCGGCAGGGTCACTGTGGAAGCCATGGAACGGGAGTTTGGAACAAACCCTTCGGATGTTCTGGCTGCCATTGGCCCCTCCATTTGCGGCTCCTGTTATGAGGTGGGAGAGGATGTGGCAATGCAGTTTCGGGCTGCGTTTCCGGAACGGGAACAGGACATCTCGTCAGGCTCCGGGCCGCTTCTGTTACCGCGGGGAGGGGGCAAATACCTGCTGGATCTCTGGGAAGCCAACAAAAGAGTATTGCGCGGGGCAGGTATCCTGCCGGAACATATCAGCGTGACGGATCTGTGTACCTGCTGTAATCCTGATTTTCTTTTTTCACACCGGGCTTCCGGAGGAAAAAGGGGGAATCTGGGCGCTTTCCTGATGCTGAGATTTTAAGAAAAACTTAATCAAAACATGACCATAGTCTTAAAGAGCATTTGTTACGATACAGAATAAGAAAAGGATGATGACGGAGAGCGGATATGGCGAAAATTTTAGTATGTGATGATGACAAGGCGATTGTGGAAGCAATTGAGATTTATCTGATGCAGGAAGGCTATGAAGTGCGGAAAGCTTATGATGGTGTGGAAGCAATGCGGATACTCGAACAGGAGGAGATTCAGCTGCTGATCATGGATGTGATGATGCCGAGACTGGATGGTATTCATGCCACACTGCAGATCAGGGAAAAGCACAGCATTCCCATTATCATACTTTCCGCGAAATCGGAAGATGCGGACAAGATACTGGGGTTGAATATCGGCGCGGACGATTATGTGACCAAACCTTTCAATCCGCTGGAACTGACGGCGCGGGTCAAATCCCAGCTGCGCAGATATACAAAGCTTGGCAGCATTGGCGGGACGGAAGAGACGGATCAGATTTACCGTTCAGGCGGTCTGGTGATGAATGATGCCACAAAAGAAGTGACAGTGGATGATGAGCCGGTGAAGCTGACACCGATCGAATATAATATCCTGCTGCTGCTTGTAAAAAATCAGGGCAAGGTGTTTTCCATCAGCCAGATTTATGAAAATATCTGGAATGAAGAGGCGATTGGCGCTGACAATACCGTGGCGGTACATATCCGGCATATCAGAGAAAAAATCGAAATCAATCCCAAAGAACCCCGCTATCTGAAAGTGGTCTGGGGTGTGGGATATAAGGTGGACAAGCAGTAGACGTCGGCCGGCGGGAAAGCGTGCAGAGTAAACAGGGAGGAGTGGCTATGAAGATCAGGAAGTATGGAAGAGGTGTGAAATTTTTAGCAGCCATTGCGGAAGTGGCGCTGGTCACTCTGAGTGTGATCTGTATCGGAATCGTATCCTGCAATGCGGTGATCAGTGTACCGAACCGGACGAATACGATGCAGGTGAATTATTATATCAGTCCTTTTTCCAAGACCGCGGCCTTTGAGGATTCGGACGTGTTCAGTGATATGGTTTATGACAGTCTGAATGATGTGATTCGCTACTGCGTCATACGGGGGCAGCTGGAGAGTGACGGCCGGTTTGATGAGACAAAGGAGATTGATATCGAACAGTTTGCCAGACATTTTGAGGAAATGCCGGTGACGGATACGAGCATATGCTATCGGCTGGGGGATTTGCTTCAGTGGGGACAGACCCAGGAGGGAATTTCCACCAGAACGTATACCTGGGCAGAGGCGCAGGAGATGATCGCGCAGGCGCGCGAAGAGACCTTGCCTGGGGCAGAGACAAACGGGATGACGGATCAGACGGAGTTCCTTGCTGAGGCCGTGGCGGATCAGTCCGCGCAGGTGACGGAAGAGGCAATACCATCGGAGAGGGTAGTAAAGAAGGAGGAAACCGTAGCGGAGTATACGTATCATACGTATACTGAAAATGAGGAGAGCAGCGAGGATACACTGACGGTCACTTTTAGTGCCCAGGAGGATGTGGCAGAGAGCACCCAGGAGGAGAGCTATGTTGAGATACCGGTGGAGCGTTATCTGCCGGTAGACGGACGGTCTATGCTGGCGCATGTGGAGAGTGTGGAAGAGCTGGAAGAAATGGTCTTTTATCTGAAAGAGACCGTGCATATGCTGGAGGAAAATTATAAGACGTACCGGGAGTATCTGGAATATTTTGAAAAGACAGAAACGAATTTCCGCTACTGTGTTTTCCGGGGCAGCGGCAGGAATCGGGAAGTTTATACAAATATGGAGATACCGGATAAGGGAGCGGATATGGAAGGCGTGGATACCGGGTTTGCTTCCATGGGACGTTATCTTTGTTATAAACCGGCGGATTTTTTCTATGAGACAAATACTTCCATTCGGGAAGAGCAGGTAAGGGATATATGGAACGATTACCGCTATGCCTATCCGGACGATACCTGTATCTGGATCGGGGTGGATACCGCTTTTGTGTATCCGGATATGTTTCAGGAGGCGGAAGCATGTTACCGCATGGCGTCACCGGGATACCTGTTTGTGCTGCTCAGTGCTTTCTTCGGCATCGGAGCCTTTATTGTCTTTGGGTTTATGACACATATGGCAGGCAAAAAGCAGGGAGCGGAAGGGATTGCACTGCTCTGGTTTGACAGATGGTATACAGAGATCGGAGGACTGGCGGCCTTTGGCATAACAGGAACCCTGTTTTTTGTGACAGGTTTTGCTGTCACGGAGCTGTACTGGGGAGCCGGTGATCATCTGCGCATGCTGGTGGCACTGGGGCTGGGGACAGCGTTTACCTATGGCATGTTCCTCTTTTTCTGGCTCAGCCTGGTCAGAAGGATCAGGGCCGGGACATTCTGGAAGAATTTCCTGCTCTATCGGATTTGTGTCAGAGTGAAGGATATCATGATGGCGATCTATGACGATGGCAGAAATGTGGTACGGGTCTGGGTGCCGTATACGCTGTTTACAGGCGCCAATCTGTTTCTGCTCAGGACTAAGGACGGTGTGTTTTTCGCGGTTCTTCTGGATCTCTTTGTGGGACTTTTTCTGTACCGCGGCAGCCAGATCCGCAAAAAAATTCTGAAAGGGATTGAAAGTATCAGGGACGGTTATCTGGATACACAGATTGATGTGGAAAAAATGCATGGTGACAACCGGATTCTGGCGGAAGCGGTAAACAGCATCGGAAACGGGATCCGGCAGGCTGTGGAAACAAGTGTAAAAGACGAACGCATGAAAGCGGATCTGATTACCAATGTTTCTCATGACATTAAGACGCCGCTTACTTCTATCATCAATTATGTGGATCTGATCAAGAGGGAACCCGTGGAAAATGAGAAGATCAGAAATTATCTGGAAGTATTGGACAATAAGTCTCAGCGGCTGAAACAACTGACGGAAGATCTGGTGGAAGTTTCCCGGATTTCCTCGGGGAATATCGTACTGCAATGTGAGAAACTGGATCTGCGGGAACTGATGAACCAGACAATCGGGGAATTTACCGAGAGGCTGGAGGAAAAGGGCCTGAAGCTTATTATCAACATGGAGGAGAGACCGTTTCTGATCTATGCCGATTCCAGACGTATCTGGCGGGTTATGGAGAATCTTTTTAACAATGCCTACAAGTATGCGCTGGAAGGGACGAGAGTCTATGTGGATCTCAGGGCGCTGGAGGGAGAGAACGGGCCCGGCAGGGTGTGGCTGTCCATTAAAAACATATCCGCCCAGCCTCTGCGGGTGGGCGTGGAGGATCTGACAGAGCGCTTTATCCGGGGAGATGTGTCCCGATCAACGGAAGGCAGCGGTCTGGGACTGTCCATAGCCAAGAATCTCACCGAACTCCAGAAAGGAAAATTTGAGATTATCTCGGACGGGGATCTGTTTAAAGTGGTGATTACCTTTCCGATTGTAGGGGAGCAGGAAATCTGACGATTTCCTGCTCTTTGCATTGAAAGAGGAAGTCCGCGGCGCAGGCGATTTCAAACAGGAATGGTTTCCGCCGGTTGAAAAAGCGGCCAATAGATGATAAAATTTCTAGTAAAGAAAACGGAAAGGGGTATCATATGGGAGAGAGAAAGAAGGCAGTGGTGGCAGGACATGTCTGTGTGGACATCACACCGGAGATTCCGGGGATGCCGGTAGCCAGTCTGCATGAGATCATGGCGCCGGGGAAACTGATCACGGCGGGGAATATCACGATCAGTACGGGCGGTACGGTGGCCAATACAGGCGCGGCCATGAAGATACTGGGCACGGATGTCGCGCTGATGGGAAAGGTCGGAAGAGATGATTTCGGCGATATCGTATGCCGTGTATTGCGGGAGTACGGCTGCGGGGATGCCATGATCAGATCGCAGGAGGCCACCTCCTATTCCATTATTCTTGCGATACCGGGGGTGGATCGTATCATATTCCACAATCCGGGGGCAAACGATAGTTTCAGCCTGGAAGACCTGGATATGGAGAGGATACGGGAAGCCGCATTATTCCATTTTGGCTATCCGCCGATCATGAAGTCCATGTATGAAAAAGACGGCGCGGAGCTGGTGCGTATGTTCCGGTGTATATCCGGGATGGGAGTGCTCACTTCTCTGGATATGGCCATGGTACAGGAAGAGACAGAAGCGGGGTGCGCCGACTGGGAGCGGATCATTGCATCCGTGCTGCCTTTTACGGATTTCTTTCTGCCCAGTGTGGAAGAGCTGCTGATGATGCTGGAGAGAGAAAAATATCACCGGATTCTGGAGCAAAGCGGAGGCAGGGACATTACGGGGCTTCTTTCTCTGGAAGAAGATGTCAAACCGCTGGCTGAGCGGTGCATCGCCATGGGAGCAGGCTGTGTGCTGATTAAATGTGGCGCGCCGGGACTGTTTTATAAGACAGCGGGATGTGAATTTGCCGGGATGCTGACGGAACGTCTGGGACATGACTGCAGTGACTGGGCGGGAGCGGAAGGATTTGAAAAAAGCTATGTACCCGGAAAGATACGTTCCGGCGTCGGGGCAGGAGATACGACCATAGCCGCTTTTCTGTCCGCCATGCTGGCCGGTTATCCGCTGAAACGCTGCCTGCAGCTGGCCACGGGCACAGGTGCTTCCTGCGTGGAAACGTATGATGTGCTCAGCGGGCTTAAGAGCTTTGCGGAGCTGGAGAGACGGATCGATGGCGGCTGGGAGAAAAACAAATAGGAAACGGCAGACAGAGCTGCTGTTTCCCGTGGGGATGCACATGATTTTTGCGGCGTGGATTTTTCCCTCCCGCAATGACAATCCGCACAAAATTACAGGGTGATATCCTGGCGGAGATTATATTGTTTCAGAATGGTCTGTATCTTTTCCGTAGGGGTCATGACATTGTTCAGGGAGCTGTCATGATTGGAAAAATCTATGATGGAGGCCAGGAACTTGCTCATGTCAGCCTCCAGGAAATAAGGCTTATTGCGGATCTCCGGCGGCAGATAGCAGAGATTGGTGATCACCGTCCTGTCGAAGTAGCAATGTTCGTAGGCATAATCAAAGGCTGCCAGACCTTTTGTAAACAGGCCGAAGGTGGTACAGAGAAAGACCCGTTTGGCGTTCATAATTTTGAGCTGCTTGGCGGTTTCCAGTATACTTTCACCGGATGCAATCATATCGTCGATGACAAACACATCCTTGCCGTCAATGTTGTCACCCAGAAATTCATGAGCTACAATGGGATTCCTTCCGCCGATGATGGTGGAATAGTCCCGACGTTTGTAAAACATGCCAGTGTCTATGCCGAGTACGCCCGAAAAATAGACCGCGCGGGACAGACCGCCTTCGTCAGGGCTGATGACAACGGTATGATCCTTGTCGATGATCAGATCCGGTATGCTGTGGAGCAGGGCGCGCAGGAACTGATAATGAGAGGTAAAATTGTCAAAGCCTGCCAGGGGGACGGCATTTTGTACCCGGGGATCGTGAGCGTCAAAGGTGACGATATTGGAAACTCCCATGGCGTACAGCTCCTCCAGGGCAATGGCGCAGTCCAGAGATTCCCGGCCGGAACGTTTGTGCTGCCTGCCTTCATACAGAAAGGGCATGATGACATTGATGCGGTGCGCTTTTCCGGCCGCTGCCGCAATGACGCGTTTGAGATCCTGATAGTGATCATCAGGAGACATATGGTTGGTGTAGCCGTTTACCTGATAGGTAATGCTGTGGTTGCATACGTCCAGCAGTATGTAGAGATCCTTGCCGCGGACACTTTCATAAAAAACGCCCTTTCCCTCTCCGGAACCGAAGCGGGGACATTCTGCGCTGCACAGATAGCTGCTTTCCGTATAACCGTGAAAGGCCGGATCGTCCTTGAGGGAATGGTGGATGTTGCGCCGGAATTCGACAAGATAATCGTTGACTCTGCGGCCCAGAGCTTCAGCGGATTTCATGGCAACGAGTTTCAGCGGAGCGACCGGAAGGGCTGTCTCCAGTTCTTTGACATTAGGCATGACTACCTCCAAAATATGACACGTATCTAAAGCTTCTCCCAATATTTTTATAACATTATGCAGGTGACACGTCAAGAAAATTCTAGTAGAATGACAATATATGGAAAAGGAGTCTGGGACGATGAAAACAGAAGGGCATCTGATCAAAAATGTTCTGCCGGGCAGCATCGGGCAGGAGCTGGAGATTGCGCCGGGGGATTGGCTGCTGGCCATAAACGGACAGAAGATTACGGATATTTTTGATTATCAGTATTATTGCATGGATACTTATATCGAAGTCCTGGTCAGGAAGCCTTCGGGGGAGGAGTGGCTGCTGGAAATTGATAAAGAATATGAGGAGGAGCTGGGACTGGAGTTTGAAAACGGTCTGATGGACGAGTACCGCTCCTGTCATAATCACTGTATTTTCTGCTTTATTGATCAGATGCCCCGGGGGATGCGGGATACGCTTTATTTTAAGGATGACGATGCCAGACTTTCCTTTCTGCAGGGGAATTATGTGACGCTGACTAATATGTCGGAGGAAGATATTGAGAGGATTATCCGCTATCGCCTCTCCCCCATCAATATCTCCTTTCAGACGACAGACCCCGAGCTGCGCTGCAGAATGCTGAATAACCGTTTTGCGGGAGAGGCGCTGGAGAAGGCAAGGCGTCTGTATGAGGCCGGGATTACCATGAACGGGCAGATTGTTCTCTGCAAAGGAATCAATGACGGCGCACAGCTGGAGAAAAGCATCCGGGATTTGAGCAGGTATATCCCGGTGCTGGAAAGTGTGTCTGTGGTTCCGGTGGGATTGTCCGCGCACAGGGAGGGATTGTATCCGCTGCAGCCTTTTACCCGTGAGGATGCGCTGTCGGTGCTGGAGATGATTCACGGATGGCAGGACCGCATGTATGAGACGCATGGCATACATTTTATCCATGCCAGCGATGAATGGTATATTCTGGCAGGGCTTCCGCTGCCGGAGCAGGAGCGCTATGACGGGTATCCTCAGCTGGAAAACGGCGTGGGTATGCTGCGGCTGCAGGAAGAGGAGTTTAAAGAGGCGCTCGGGGAAGCTAAGGCGCTGATAAAGAGGCAGACGAAGGAGCCAAAACCACGGCGGATATCGGTTGCCACGGGGATGCTGGCATATACCCATATACAGGACATGGCCCGGCGGCTGACCGCGCTGAGTCCCTGGCTTACGATCCGGGTCTGGCCCATACGCAATGATTTCTTCGGAGAACAGATTACTGTGTCGGGGCTTCTGACCGGAGGGGATATCCGGGCGCAGCTTGCGGGAAAGGAGCTGGGGGAGGCCCTCTATCTGCCGCAGAATGTACTGCGCAGCGGGGAAGAGGTTTTTCTCGATGACATGACGCTGCAGCAGCTGGGAAACGCTTTACAAACGAGGGTAAATATTGTAAAATCAAGCGGACGTGATTTTGTATGGAAGATGCTGGGGATGGAGCGATAGCGGGAAGGTATGCGGATTGTTCCATAAGAGGCGGCCCGGCGGCATAGAGGAGATGACAATGAGCAGGACAAAGAGAAAGCCCATCGTAGCGGTGGTAGGCAGGCCAAATGTGGGAAAATCCACATTGTTTAATGCGCTGGCAGGCGGGATGATCTCGATCGTAAAGGATACGCCGGGTATTACGCGCGATCGGATCTATGCGGATATCACATGGCTGGACAGGGCTTTTACACTGATTGATACGGGAGGTATCGAGCCGGACAGCCAGGATGTCATTTTATCCCAGATGAGAGAACAGGCCGGTATTGCCATAGATATGGCGGATGTGATTCTGTTTATGGTGGATGTGCGGCAGGGCCTGCAGGATGCGGATGGCAAGGTGGCGGATATGCTGCGGCGTTCCCGCAAGCCGGTAGTACTGACAGTGAATAAGACAGACGATTTCCAGAAATTTATGCCGGATGTCTATGAATTTTATAATCTGGGCATCGGTGAGCCCATACCGATTTCGGCGGCAGGCCGGCTGGGGATCGGAGAGCTGCTTGACGCGGTCATTTCTTACTTCCCGGAGGATTCGGGGGAGGAGGAAGAGGATGAGCGTCCGCGTATCGCTATTGTGGGCAAGCCCAATGTGGGAAAATCTTCCATTATTAATAAACTGATCGGAGAGAGGCGTGTGATCGTCTCTGAAATTGCGGGCACGACGAGAGATGCCGTGGATACGGAGGTCGTCCGGGGAGAGCGCGAATATGTGCTGATTGATACGGCAGGTCTTAGGCGTAAGAATAAGATCAAAGAAGAACTGGAACGGTATATGATCGTCCGTACCGTAGGTGCAGTGGAGCGCTCTGATGTGGCAGTGCTTGTGATCGACGCACAGGAAGGCGTGACAGAGCAGGATGCCAAGATCGCCGGTATCGCCCATGAAAGGGGCAAAGGCGTCATCATAGCAGTCAATAAATGGGATCTGATCGAAAAGGATGACAAGACTATCTATAAGTATACGGCACGGATACGGGAAGTGCTTTCCTATATGCCGTATGCGGAGATCCTCTTTATTTCCGCCCAGACCGGACAGCGGCTGGAAAAGCTGTTTGAACTGATCGACGGCGTGATTGAAAATCATGCCATGCGCGTGGCGACAGGGGTGCTCAATGAGATTATGACGGAAGCCGTTGCCCTGCAGCAGCCGCCGTCTGATAAGGGAAAACGTCTGAAACTTTATTATATTACGCAGGTGTCGGTTAAGCCCCCTACCTTTGTTATTTTCGTGAACGATAAGTCACTGATGCACTTCTCTTATACAAGATATATCGAAAATAAAATACGGGAAGCGTTTGGCTTCAGAGGGACGCCGCTGCGGTTTTTGATCAGAGAAAGGAAGGAAAAATAAATGGAACGGATCATTTGTCTGGGAATCGGGTATTTGCTGGGCAATTTTCAGACTGCCTATATTTACGGAAGATTTCACGGTGTGGATATCCGGCAGATGGGGAGCGGAAATGCGGGGACGACCAATACCCTGCGTGTGTTCGGCGCCAAAGCCGGCCTGATCGTCTTTGTGGGAGACGTACTGAAATGTGCCATAGCCGTGATTGCCGCCAGACTGCTTTACGGCGCGGCGCGGCCTGATATTATGTATCTGCTTATGCTTTACGGCGCGGCAGGAGCCATACTGGGACACAATTTCCCCTTTTATCTGGGCTTCCGGGGCGGAAAAGGAATTGCCGCCACGGCCGGCCTGATCGCTGCTTTTCATCCGCTGTTTATCCCGGTGGGTCTGATCTTGTTCAGCTCCGTATTTTTTACGACCCATTACGTCTCTCTGGGCTCTCTGCTTGTCTACGCGGGCTTTATGATCCAGCTCGTGGTTATGGGCCAGACGGGATTTTTCCACATGGAGCAGACGGCCCTTCTGGAGCTGTACGCGGTAGGCGGTTTCCTCACTGTCATGGCTTACGTGAAACACCGCGCCAACATCGGCCGCCTGCTCAGAGGCGAAGAACGCAGAACATATCTTTCCAAAAAGAATGAAGTATAACATAAAAACAGGAACCGGAATAAAAACAGCAACAGCCCGCAGGCATCCGGATCGTTACACGGAAGTTGTAACAGCCGGGGAACGATCCGAGGCAGGGATGACGAAGGGCGGTTGCGGAACTGGAATAGGAGGCAAACTATGGCATCAGCAGGTGTAATCGGGGCAGGGAGCTGGGGCAGTGCGCTGGCGCTTCTGCTGTATCATAACGGACATCAGGTCACACTCTGGTCCGCGCTGGAGGACGAAGTGGAACTGCTGCGGACAAAGAGGGAGAATCCGGACAAACTGCCGGGGGTCAGGCTGCCGGAGGAAATCGAAGTGACCTCTGATCTGAAGGCAGGGGTGACAGGTCAGGATATACTGGTTCTGGCCGTACCTTCTCCCTTTGTGCGCAGCACGGCGCAGCAGATGAAGCCGTTGGTTAAGGAGGGGCAGATTATCGTCAATGTGGCCAAAGGGATTGAAGAGAAAACCCTTATGACGTTGTCCCAGATTATCAGGGAGGAGGTCCCGCAGGCAACAGTGACCGTTATGTCGGGGCCGTCCCATGCGGAAGAAGTGGGGAAGGGACTGCCTACGACGATTGTCGTGGGTGCACAGGATAAGAAAACGGCGGAATATGTCCAGGAGCTTTTTATGAGTGAGGTATTCCGCGTTTATACAAGTGAGGATGTGACCGGTATAGAACTGGGGGCCGCTCTGAAAAATGTGGTAGCTCTGGCAGCAGGCATTGCGGACGGACTGGGATACGGGGACAATACAAAGGCGGCGCTGATTACGAGAGGCATTGCGGAGATTGCCAGGCTGGGTATTGCCATGGGAGGAAAGATGGAAACCTTCGCGGGACTTTCCGGTATCGGCGATCTGATCGTCACCTGTGCCAGCATGCATTCGCGTAACAGGCGGGCCGGCATCCTGATCGGAAAGGGCTACAGCTATGAGGAGGCCATGGCGGAAGTGAAGATGGTAGTGGAGGGCGTATATTCCGCCAAGGCCGCACTGGGACTGGCGGAAAAGTATCATGTTGATCTGCCTATCATTACCCAGGTCAATGAAGTTCTGTTCCATAATAAGCGGGCCGACGAGGCGGTGAAAGAACTGATGCTGCGCCATGGAAAGGCAGAAAACTGAACCGTCGGGGAAAAGGAGAAAAAAGCAGATGACAGAAAATAATTTTACAAGTACGAAGGAATATGTGGCCTCAAAAGAGCTGATGGCAAGTGTGAATGTGGCCATTGCGCTGCGCAAGCCACTGCTGATCAAAGGAGAGCCGGGTACAGGCAAGACGATGCTGGCGGAGGCTGTGGCCCAGTCTCTGGGGAAGCGCCTGATCATCTGGAATATCAAGTCCACCACAAAAGCGCAGGACGGCCTGTATATGTATGATACGATACAGCGTCTGTACGACGGGCAGTTCGGGGAAGAAGGCGTGGATGATATCGCGCGGTATATCAAACTGGGCAAGCTGGGAGAAGCCTTTGACAGTGAGGAGCAGGTCGTGCTTCTGATTGATGAGATTGATAAGGCGGATCTGGAATTTCCCAATGACCTGCTCTGGGAGCTGGATCAGATGGAATTTTATATTCATGAGACGAAGCGCACGGTAAAGGCAAAGCACCGTCCCATTGTGATCATCACATCCAACGCGGAAAAAGAACTGCCGGATGCCTTTCTGCGCCGCTGCATTTTTCATTATATTGCCTTCCCGGATGCGGCATTGATGGAAGAGATCGTCAGAGTCCATTATCCCGATATCGAAGACAATATTCTCAAAAATGCCATGGAGGCTTTTTATGATATCCGTTCCATGCGTGATATCCGTAAAAAGCCCAGCACATCAGAATTGATCGACTGGGTAAATGCTCTGCAGATCGGAGGGATACCGGCGGACCGGATCAGACAGGAGCTGCCGTTTATCGGTGTGGTGGTAAAAAAGGACGAGGATCTGGAAACCGTAAAACACAGGGCGGACTGAGCGGGTATGGCAGCGCAGACAGGATGGGATTACTATGTTTCAGAAATTTTTTGATGTATGTAAGGCAAAGGGCCTGAAAATAACACTGAGCGAGTGGCTGACTCTGCAGGAGGCGCTGGATCAGGGGCTTGCGGGCAGTTCTCTGACGGAATTTTATTATCTTGCCCGGATGATCCTTGTCAAGAGTGAAGTGGAATTTGACAAATACGATATGGCCTTTGAGGAATGTTTTAAAGGCGTACTGTCCGAAAATGCGCTTACCAGCCAGATGCTCCGCTGGCTGAATAAGGAAGAAATGAACGAGATGCTGCAGATTGAGGAAAAGCAGTGGCTCAATCAGCTGGAAGAGATCAAAGTGGATAAGGACGATGTGGAACAGAAATTCAAAGACCGTCTGAAGGATCAGGACAGTGAACACAATGGCGGCAGTTTCTGGATCGGCACCATGGGCAAGACTTCCTTTGGCAATACCGGCGGCAATATCGGCGGCGTGCGGGTGGGCGGTCAGACAGGCTATCAGTCGGCTTTCGCCGTGATCGGTGACCGCAAATTCCGGGACTTCAGAGATGACAGAGTGCTGGACAACAGACAGTTCCAGCAGGCGCTGCGGCGGCTGCGCCAGTTTTCCACCAGACTTGATATCCCGCGGACAGAGCTTGATATTGACAGCACCATCGACAAGACCTGCAACAACGGCGGCTGTCTGCAGATTGTGATGGAAAAGCCCAGAAAGAATGCAGTGAAGCTGCTGCTGCTCATGGATTCGGGCGGGACGATGATTCCCTATACCAGACTTTTGAACGAACTGTTCCAGTCGGTGAATAAGTCCAATCATTATAAAGATGTCAAGGTCTATTATTTCCATAACTGTATCTACAGTCATGTCTACAAGACACCGGAATGTGAAAACGGAGACTGGATCGAGACAGAGTGGATGTTCCGCAATCTGGACAGTGATTATAAAGTCATCGTGGTGGGAGATGCAGCCATGGCGCCGGAAGAGCTGTATTCCACGACCGGCAACTACAGAGGGCCAAACGGCGGCCTGGCCGGTATGGACTGGCTGCTGTTGCTGAAAAAGCACTATAAAAAGATCGTCTGGATGAATCCCAAGATGGCGCCCGGCAGAGCGCCCTGGAGAGAGGCGGAGACGGCGATCAAAGAGGTATTTCCCATGTATAAACTTTCGGTGGATGGCCTGAATCAGGCCATGACCGTATTGATGACACAGGCGAAGAGATAAAATCAGTCATAAACCATGCACCCCTTTCATACATTACAATAAGTATGGAAGGGGTAATTTTATGGACGCAAATACAATGCAGGAATATGATTTATACAATGATATCAAGTTTCGGTGCGGCGGGGAGATCTATCTGGGGGTGGTAGGGCCTGTACGGACCGGAAAATCGACTTTTATCAAAAGATTTATGGATCTGATGGTGCTGCCTTATATGACGGATGAGCATGCCAGGGTGCGGGCACAGGATGAGCTGCCGCAGAGCTCAGGCGGCAGGACAATCACCACGACAGAACCCAAATTCATCCCCAAGGAAGCGGCAGGCGTGACATTGAGCGGCGGTGTGGATGTGAAAGTGCGCCTGATCGACTGTGTGGGGTATATGGTGGACGGCGCAGTGGGACATATGGAAGAGGATGCGGAGCGGATGGTCAAAACACCGTGGTCCGACACGGAAATCCCTTTTACCCAGGCAGCGGAGATCGGGACGAAAAAGGTGATCAGCGAGCATTCCACCATAGGTATTGTGGTGACGACAGACGGGAGTTTTGGCGAGCTGCCAAGGGAAAGCTACATAGAAGCGGAAGAGAGGACGATAGGAGAACTGAAAAAGCTGAAAAAGCCCTTTCTTGTTTTGTTGAATACGGAAAAGCCCTATTCCGCGGAAGTGAAAAAGCAGGCACAGGATCTGACCGCAAAATATGGTGTGTTCGTACTGCCTGTCAATTGTGAACAGCTCAAGGAAAGCGATATCTATCATATTTTGGAACATGTCCTGTATGAATTTCCACTTTCCATGATAGAATTTTATCTGCCCAAATGGGTGGAGATGCTGCCTATCACCCATCCGCTGAAAACGGATATCGTAGAGAAGATCAGCGAGCTGGTAAAAGATATGAATACCATCCGGGATGCCATGGAGCATCCGGTGGAGTTGAGCAGCGAGTATGTGAAACGGTGCAAAATGGATGGTATCTCCATGTCGGACGGCACGGTAAAAGTGCTGCTGGAAGTTAAGGATACCTATTATTATCAGATGCTGAGCGATCTGATCGGAGAGGAGATCAGCGGAGAATACCATCTGATCTCCGTGATGAAAGAACTGGCGCAGATGAAAAAGGAGTATGTAAAAGTGCTGCATGCCATTGAGTCGGTGCGGGCAAGAGGCTACGGTGTCGTCACACCGGAGCGAGATGAGATCACGCTTGCCAATCCGGAGGTCATCCGGCATGGCAATAAATACGGGGTCAAGATCAAAGCCGAGAGTCCGTCCATCCATATGATCCGGGCCAATATCCGTACCGAGATCGCGCCTATCGTAGGCACCCAGCAGCAGGCCGAAGATCTGATCCGCTATATTTCCGATGCGGAAAATACGGAGGATGGTATCTGGGAGACCAATATCTTCGGCAAGACCGTGGAACAGCTTGTCAATGACGGCATCTCAGGCAAGATATCCATGATCGGGGATGAGAGTCAGGTCAAACTGCAGGAAACCATGCAGAAAATCGTCAACGATTCCAATGGCGGTATGGTCTGCATCATTATCTGAAACCTTAGGGAAACGCTGATGAAAGCGTTTCTCGTGCCGGATTTGCGCTGCGAAGCAGCATTTTCCTTTGAAAATCCGTGCGCATCCGCCGGAGGCTTTAAGGAAGTGCTGATTTAATCAGCGCTTCCTTAGAGCTGGCATGAAAAAGCCCTCACCGCAATCGGCAGTGAGGGCTTTTCGATATTCAGGAATCACAGGCGATCAAAAACAGCTTCAACAGTTTCATGGCATAGCTGCGTTTGCGGTCGGAAGCCTGATCCAGCATTTCAATGATGGCAAACAGTTCATCCTCATGTTTGTGCTGTTCTTCTTCCGACGTGGGGCCGAAGATAATATAATCCAGAGACATATTCAAGGCGGAGGAGAGCGCCAGCAGTGTTTCAATGGACATACCGCAGCTGCCGCGTTCGATATCCGCGTAATATTTGGGAACACGGTCGATTTTTTCTGCCATTTCATCCTGGGTCAGCCCCAGGGCGGTACGTTTTAAACGTAGCCTCTCCCCGACAATCAGTCGGTCATAAGTCTTTTTCATTCCTATCATTCCTTTCATGAATCTCCGTATTTAGTGTTGCTTTCAGGGAAAAGACACAATATGTATCCCAATGCCTATAATTATTGAGTGAATAATATCTTGACATCACCTGTTTTAGACGTATATAATAAAGTAGTTTTAAACGTATAAATTGGAGTTTTAAACAGACATGGACATCACCTCATGTCAACTGTGTACATGCCTTCCGGCATACCGGATTTCGTGACAAAAAGGAGACCTCGCATGTATCAAACAATTTCCAAGGGTATCATTACCAGCTATGTCGTGGGAATGTTCCTGGCTGTCTGGCTGGGATATTACAACCTGTTTGCTTTTCGGTCAGGCCGTTTTGCGGGAGGGATTATAAGTGTTGCCGTTTATTGTTATGTATATTCCTGTCTGGCCAGACTGTATAAGGCGTTTGAGATCGGCATCTGCCAGATCGGGGAAGTGATATTCTCCCAGCTCCTGGCTATCGGCATCTCCGATGTGGCGGCCTATGTGGAGTGCTGCCTGATCGCGCGCAAGTATGTGGATGTCCTGCCCGGTCTTCTGACAGCTGCTTTTCAGGTGGCCGGTGTCACTGTCTGGGCAGTGTATTCCAAGCAGTATCTGATCCGGCATGTGAATGCCAGCAGAACGCTGGTTGTGTACGGCAAAGAGGGTGTGGAGGAATTTGTGCAAAAGCTGAAGCAAAAATACAGCCACATGTTCGCAATCGACGAATTGATCTCTTCGGGGACGGAAAAAGAAACGTTATATGCGGCCATAGACCGGCACGATACCGTGATTTTCTACGAGGTGGAATATGGTGTCCGCACCGGGACGATGGAATATTGCCTTCATAATCATAAGAATCTTTACCTTACGCCAAGGATTACGGATATTTTGTTTCAGGGATTTTGCAGCAGTACACTGGTCGATACCCCGCTGATGCAGTATGAGTACAGATACCTTGACGACAGGACGTATCGCTTTAAGAGAAAGCTGGATGTGGCGGTATCTCTGTTGCTGCTGGTCGTATTTGCCATCCCGATGCTGGTTGCCGCGGCTGCCATTAAAATAGAGGACGGAGGGCCGGTGTTTTTCAGACAGAGGCGCTGCACGAGGGGCGGCCGAATTTTTGAAATTCTGAAATTCCGCAGTATGGTTGTGGATGCGGAAAAGGACGGTGCGGTCATTCCGTGTATGGATCAGGATTCCCGGATTACAAGAACCGGCAGAATACTGCGGCGCTATCGGATTGATGAGATGCCGCAGATTTTCAATGTCCTGAGAGGGGAAATGTCTATCGTGGGGCCGCGGCCGGAAAGGGTGGAGCATGTACGGGAATACACAAAAGAACTTCCTGAATTTGTATACCGTATGCGTGTCAACGGTGGTCTGACAGGATATGCGCAGATTTTCGGCAAATACAATACGAGTGCCGGTGACAAATTGAAGCTGGATTTGATGTACATAGAGAATCAGAGTCTGCTGCTGGATCTGAAGCTGATCATGATGACACTGAAAATTATGTTTCTGCCGGAAAGTACGGAAGGGTTTCAGGAAACGCAGAGTAAGAAGATCGGGAAGTGGGGACAAAAGATGCCGGATATGGCGGGGAAAAGGTTGTACAGATAGATGAAGATGTGGCGGAAAAGAATTGGTATGACCGGACTGCCGGCACTGCTGGCGCTGGTGTGGATAAACGCGATGTGTGTCCGCGCGGAAGAAACAGGGACAGTCATCAATATGTCGGAAAAAATATACCGGGAAATGAGTGTGGAAAGCGATGTCGTGGGAAATGTGATCAGGAACGGACGTCTTCGGCTGCTTGGTCTTGTAACGGACGGGGCGGGAGAGCAGTGGTATCTGATCGAGACAGATCTGGGAATACAGGGGTATCTTCCGGCGGCCAGTGTGGCGACGGGAGAACCGGGACGGCAGGAAGGGCAGCAGTCCGGGAGTGAAACGGACCGCAGCATACCGGAGGGATCGACAGAGAACTCTCCGGGAGAGAAGCGGATACAGGTAAAGGAGATCGTCAATGTACGGGGCAGTGCCTCTACGGCGTCTGATGTTGTCGGAAAGATTCAAAAAGATACGGTTTTAAATGTTCTCAGTGTGCAGGAGAATGAACTGGGAGAAATCTGGTATGAAGTGGCGCATGAGAATGGCAGAGGCTTCATCCGGGAAAGCGGCGTTGTCGTAGTGGAAGACGGCGGAGAGAATACCGGGACGGCGATTATGGGTGGCGGAAACGGGGAAAACGCAGAGATACCGGAACAGGAAAGCGAAGCGAATGATATGACTTATGACTGCGCCGGGACAGGAAGGCGAAGCAAACGATATAACTGTGCCGGGGCAGGAAGGCGAAGCGGGTGATATGGCCGAGCCGGGGCAGGAAGGCGAAGCGGGTGATATCGCCGAGCCGGGGCAGGAAACGGGAGAAAGTGATACGGGCGCACTGTCGGGAACAGACCGAAACGCTGTGGCAGATAGTCAGGGCAGGACAGACGACAGGGAATCCGGCAGCGGCAAAGATGGAACAATGCCCCGGGAACAGACCGGGGAAACCCAGGCGTGGGAAAAACTCTCTGTCGACTGGGTTCTGGCGGCAGCCATAGCAGGCTGTCTGCTGTGTCTGTCCGTCATGGGCTGTCTGGGCAGAAAGATAAGAGCCATAGGCAGGGAGAACGATTCCGGGACTGGCCGGTTCAAAAAGGAAAAACATGGAAGGAAGAAAAGAGGGGAGAAAAAGAATGCGTAAGGAACAGGAGGAGAACAGGCCCGCGGAGGAGGCCGGCAGAGGCACGGAAAGAATCTATCTGCAGATTGAAAATCCGGGAGGGGATGAAACGGAGATTGATCTGTTCCATATTGCCTCACAGATGTCACGAAAGAAACGGCTGTATGGTTATCTGTTCGCCATGGCGGTCAGTGCGGGGGTGTTTGCGGGACTGTTTCTGATCGGGATAAGGCAGGTGAAAGGAGACGGTTCCTATGCGCAGGCTGTCATTACGTTTCAATATGAAGGGATTGAGGAAGGCATTGATCCGAACGGCGCGGCGTTTGATATCAATAAACTGAAATCGCCGACGGTGATAGAGAGTGCTCTGGAAGAGAGCGGTATCAGTGATGCGTCGGTGGAGGACATCCGTCAGAACATTATGATTGAGGGCGTCATACCTAAGGACGCGGTGGAAAGGATTACAGTCATAAACGCCATGGCGGAAAAAGACGCGTCCAACTATGAAAAGATTATGGACGTGACCTATTTTCCCTCGCAATATGTGGTCAGTATGTATCAGGGCAGTGGCATGTCGGCATCGGAGACGAGGGAGATACTGAATGCGGTGCTGGAAAGTTACAGGCGTTATTTTCTCGATACCTATGCCAATACGGCAGTGCTGACCGTGACCGGCAATCTGCTTTCTTATGAAGAATATGATTATGGCGAATCGGTGGATATGCTGCAGACCCAGCTTGACATTATGCTGCATTATGTGCAGGAGCGCGGGGAGCAGGCGCCGGATTTCCGGTCGGCCGATACAGGACTCTCCTTCGGAGACATTACGGCTTCTCTCGAGACGGTCAAAAGCATTGATATGGCGAATCTGTCTTCTTATATCGAAAACAATGTACTGACAAAGGACAGGGAGAGGCAGATCGAATATTATAATTTCAGGATCAAAAATTATACGATGCTGCTCTCGCAGCAGCAGACACAGTTGGATACGGTGCAGAACACATTGGATAACTATGAAAAGACGCCGGTGGTGATCGTAAGCGGACAGGAAAATACCCAGGAGATCAGTCAGGCGGATGTATACTATGACGAGCTGGTGAGTCAGAAGCTTGCTCTGTCAGAAGAGATTGCGGAAACCAATGCCAAACTGAATGAAGCCTATATACTCTTAGATACCGTCAGCTCCACGACGAGGCAGAGCAGTGAAAAAGAATATGAGACAGCGGACCGGATGCTGGAGAAACTGGTGGATACGCTTACCCAGTGGAGTGTCCGCATTGAACAGACAACGGAAGAATATTACAGCACCACACTGTTTTCCAATGCGGTGAAAATAGCCGTTCCGGCGCAGTTCAAAGCTGCCGGAGGGATTGTCAGCATTGCCAGGACGGTTTTCATCTGCGTGGCTGTTGCGGTGCTGGCCGTAGCCGTACTCTGGTCGCTGGACGGGCTGCGCATGGAGCTGCTATCCATGCGCGGTGGAAGGCAGGAGAGATAAATTCCCGCAGGGTTGTACTGTCTCCTTGCCGCATATAACGAAGCGGGATGTCATACGAAAGAAAAGGATGGAATCTGCCGGAAAAGACGGAATGGCGAAGCATGCCCAAAAACAGGGCAATTGAATTGTAATTTATCATTAAGAATGACAAAAAAACAAAAAAATGAAAAATCCAGAAAAATCCCCAGAAATGCTGAAAACAAGCCATTTCTGAGAAAATAAGCAATGAAAAATGTCATTTTAAGTGCAAAAGAAAAATTAATCGAAATAGAGCCGAAAAAACAGGCTCTTTTTTATTCAAAAAAATTCAAAAAATTGAAGGCGTGAAATACTGATAAAATACGGATTTTGAAGAAAGGTTGAAGTTTTGTTGAAGAAGTATAGAAATGCATAGAAAAATATTGGGAAACTATTCAGATTTTTGCCTACATGTAGTTTCCCAATATTTTTCTTGAATCTATGCGGGCTGGCAAGGAAACATAAAATATTGGGAAACTAAGATACAAAAATCATTAGATTGCAAAGTTTCCTTTATTAATGCGTTTACTGCCAGTTTCCCAATATCCGAATTAATTCGGATTATATGAAAAAAATAAAAAAACGGATCAAATTCGGCTCATCTGTTCCCGGGTTAAAGCCACTTTACCACGGATTTGAAGATTAGTTGAAGGGTTTTTGACCACATAAATAATCTCAAACTCCGGGTTGATCGGACGCAGTTCATAGTGGTCAGGGAAATTATAGAACTTCTTACAAGTGACTTCCCCGTCTACGGAAATGATGCCAATTTCACCCTGTTCAAGGACATTCTGGCTGATAACCTCAATAGTCTCCTTATCCAGTATGACCGGGTGCATGCTGTCACCCTGTGTAATCAAGGCATAGGAAGCGGAAGGATTTTCAGGAATGATGGTGCCATAGTCAATCTCGTAGGAGAGTATAGGGGTACCAGCGGCCACTATTCCTAGGATAGCTATTGGATTCCGGGATCCATAGTAGGGAGGTTCCTTGAAGAGCGGTGAAGTTACTTCTTTCTTATCATATGTAGAGTTGGATATTGTGGTATCATTAGCATTTTTCTTATTAATATCAGGAATATCGGTTCGACCGAGGAGATAATCGACAGAGCAGCCTAAATAGTCAGCAATTCTAACAATTTTATCACATGAAGGTGAGGTAGAACGTTTTTCTAAATCATATATGAAACTTTTAGTTATATTGCAATTTAAAAGCAAGGTAGATATAGTAATTTTCTTTTCTTGACATAGTTTTTTGATAATATTAGTAATTTGCTTATTGTCCATATGGTAGACCTTTCTTTTGAATTACGGAAATTTCCGTAAAATATATTGACATACGGAAATTTCCGCAATATAATTAATATAGCCATAGTTATCTGTTATCAACAGAATACCACAGAAAGGAGGAAAAACCTATGGAAGAATTGAAAATAATCCATCACAAAGAGTTTGGCGTGTTAAACGTGGCAGTTATTAATGGAAAAGAATACTTTCGTGGAACTGCATGTGCAGGAAATCTGGGATATAAAAGCCCTGCGGATGCAGTAAGAAAACACTGTAAAGGGGTCTTCGAAATAGCGACCCCCACAAACGGCGGCATACAGAAAGTCAAATACATATCAGAAGGCGACCTGTACCGCCTGATCGTACATTCGAAACTTCCGTCTGCTGAAAGATTTGAAAGATGGGTGTTTGATGAAGTGCTCCCGGAGATCAGAAAGAATGGCTCCTATGGAACCGGGACACTGGAAATGGTGCCGGAGATCGTATCAGCGACGGTACGGGAAATCCTTCCCGGGATGCTGGAAGAAATGTTGAAGACGATGCCGGAAAAGGAGGGGAAAAGGAAAAAGCCAAACAGGTCCCATGGAAAGATAGACAGGCTGCCAAAAGAGATCAGGGAGAAAGTCATCTACATGCTTTGTGTGGAAAAAGATACCTATAAAGATATACAGTCGTTTTTAGGCAGGAACGGATATAATGTCCATCTTTCCTCAGTGGGAAGGTTCAACCGGCGCATGGAGGATGAAATCACGGATTATCTAAAGGGAAGGGGGTAAAAACATATGGATATTGGCGGGAATATCAGAAAAAAGCGTAATGAGATCAACATATCCCAAAAGGAACTTGCCGCCATGGTAAATGTTAAGCAGTCCATGATCTGCCAGATTGAAAGAGGGACCAAAATACCGTCGATGGCGCTGGGGAAAGAAATTGCGGATGCACTGAAGTGCAGCATGGAAAGCCTCACCATATAGATAACGGGGGCGTGGATTATGAGAAGGCGGAAGGAAGGCCAGAGGACGGCGCCGGAAACAGTAAGGTATTACAGGACGGCAAGGGAAATGACACAGGGAATAAGGGATGGCAGAACGGATACAGGGGCCTGCCGCTATGCGGGATACTGTGGCAAGGCCGGACTGTGGTGCATCGGTTACTAATCAACCTAATGCTGCAGCTTCCGTTCTGTTAAAGCGGATGAGTTAATCCTGTCATAAATCTAGGATGTACAGTGTATTGACAGAAGCTGGGAGACAGAATTGGGCACGTTTCTTGTCCGCAAGCGGGTGGAAGGGCGCTCAGAACGGACACTGGGATTGTATAACCTGCATCTCAGGCGGATGCTGCAGTGCCTGAATAAGCCGGTACAGGAGATTACGGAAGGTGATCTGTTCCTCTACATTGAGAGGTATAAGCGTCAGAGGCAGGTATCCGGAGTCTATCTGGATAGCATAAGACTTGTGTTTAGCAGCTTTTTTGGCTGGTTAAATGCAAAGGGATATATTAGAAAAAATCCTGCGGCCGGGCTTGATCCGATTAAAACGGAGAAGCGGATCAAAAAGCCTTTGTCAGACATAGAACTGGAAAAGCTGCGGAGGAAATGTGGATTGGAGCGCGACCTTGCCCTGGTGGAATTTCTCTACAGTACGGGCGTGCGTGTATCGGAGCTGGTTGCGCTCAACAGGCAGGATATAGATTTTGCTAACATGGACGTAATCGTATATGGGAAAGGGGCGAAAGAGAGGGAAACCTATCTGACTGCAGCGTCGTGTATGCATCTGAAAGAATATCTGGATTCCCGCAGGGATGATAATGAAGCTTTGTTTGTCAGTCTGCGTGCACCGCATAAAAGGCTGACGGTTTCGGGTGTGGAAGAGATTCTCCGGAGGTTGGGCAGGTGTACCGGGATTGAAAAGGTGCATCCACACCGCTTTCGGAGGACAATGGCGACCAACATCCTCAATAAGGGGATGCCGATAGAGGAGGTGAAGGAGATATTGGGACATGTGAAATTGGATACGACAATGATCTACTGTCAGGTGGGCAGGGAAAATGTAAAACATTCTCATAGAAAATACATGTCCGCATAAATGTATTACACACAAAGAGAAACGGGGCCTGCCAGAAGTGGGAGGTCTATTTGTGGTTAAATGGTTACTTTTCATACCTGCGCCATGCACTTGCTGCACGGCGTCGGAGCCAGAGCATAAGGGGATAATTTTTGCATATACTTGATTTGGCCGGACATATGTGGTATTGTATGTGTAGGCAAAAAGATAAAGCGTGTCCAATATGGATGGCAGCGAAAAACCCCGGAGGTTGCGACTCTGGGGTTTTTCTATGCCCTGTTGTGGAGTGGAAGGGCTTAAATCCACAGGTTAGTTACCGGTCATCTGCCACTGTCTAACCATTTGATGATGTAGTGGCAAACCACACCAGCCGCGACAGCAGCAATAAAAGATAAAGCGTATTCCAATATAGACACCTCCTTCCCGTACCAGTCTGGAGGCGGTAACACAAGAATCTTATCATATCCTGATAGATTATACAATAATATGTCAGGTGATGGGATAAATAGCAATATTGCAAACTTAAAAAAATCTGTAGCTGACGGAAAGGCCCTGATTGCGTCAGCAATAACCAGTAAGGGCGTGTCTACGGCGGCGGATGCTGCATATTCGACAATGGCGAATAATATCAGAAATATTATCACGACGAAAACCCCGGTGCTCATCTGGTATGGACATGCTTACCAGGAAATATCCGCAACCACTAATGTCACTAACGGCAAGCATTATCTTATTGTGTACTCCGCGGCCCCCAAAGTTGCTGAACGCGGTTGGAGCAATGGAAACTATACGTTGACAGGTGCCACCACGGTGACAGAAGTGAATAGGCGAAATGACAGAAATTCGAATGGCATGTATGTCAGTACGCTTATCCTCTATGTTGTTGCGACTTCCGGACAATTATACTTCTACAAAAAATACACCACAAATGACAACGGAGATGGAATGCATGGTAATGTAGGTCTGTCTATATTGCAGTTGAATGCTGTTACCGTTGCTCCCATATTGAGTTGACCACCATAGCAATCGAAACCAACAATGACTCTGTTACCATTAATATTGATATTAACATTGCGGGTTGATCCGTTACCTTCATTACGTTTCAGTGACATTGTAGATATTCCAGACACTTTAGACAGATTTCCGAAAGTGAGAGTTATATGTACTGTCGATCCATTCTCGCCATAATTGGTGCCACTTACAGTTTGTGATGCTATAGTTATCTGAGACTTTCCTACCGCAACACCTGCGTTATACTTATTAGTGCATGCAGTCTTAACGTTGCCTGCCATTGTTGCATAGCTGGCGTCCACTGCGGTTGACACGCCCTGGGAAGTTATCGCTGCCGCAATGGCGCTTTTGCCGTCAGCTACAGATTTTTTTAAGGCGTTCATATTGCTATTTATATAAGCAAAAGCAATTTTTAGAGGAGGAGAGGTGAAGCTTATGATTAATGTAAATTAAGTCTTGGGTGTATCTTGCAGTGATTATGCCCCACATTATCACTCAGGAAAGAAGGAATTACAATGAATAGTTTTATAAGCTGGATTGGCGGGAAAAAATTACTTAGAAAGCGCATCGTTGAAGAATTTCCAGAAAACGGAACATTCGACCGCTACATTGAAGTGTTTGGAGGTGCTGGCTGGGTACTTTTTGCATCTGAAAAACATGCGAAGATGGAGGTTTACAATGACATCAATGGAAACCTCATTAATGAAACAGCTATAAATCCCCCAGCAGAGCTGGGGAGACTACCAGATGCATG
>CAJULA010000026.1 GCA_910587155.1 uncultured Lachnospiraceae bacterium | reverse complement strand
CCCTTTGGAGGGCTAATAGCAAACCACCAGTTGAACTGGTGGTTGCTGACTTAAAATATCCTTATTCTGATAAACGATTCCTTCTGACATTATATTCCTACCTGCATCTGTAATAAATTTGTATACTGCAGTTCCATATCTTGTCCAGCTTTATTTCAGTTACTCTTTTATGGATTGCTTTGACTAACGGGCTGGAGGTCTGCTGCGCACAGGCGTCAGTGCTGTTTTCTATATAAGCCAGAAAATCCTTTATCTCGTCATCCGCATCATCCTTTTTCCCCTTGGTGCTTATAAATATCTCAGTGGTTTCATCACCGAGCGTCAGCGACATATCTTCCAGACACCGGTTCTCAAAGGTGTAGATGTGTCGTCCGTCGGAAAATGGATCAAAGGTGCAGTTGATGCAGGCATCTAAGCGGATGTCCCCGCTGTCAGGTGCAATGTCAGTGATTTTTTTGGTAACAGGGAACTCTACCTTTTTAATGGGGACATTTAATATTTTTTCCAGCACCATGCGGCATATTTCCGTGTCGCTCATTACTTTTCCAAATAAAAAACTGTCTGCAAGGTTCAGTTCCTGAATAGTGTTCGTTTTGTCTGCCATAAATAGCATACCTCTCTTTCTCAAATTATAGCATGACTCTGCCGTTTTCCGGACAGCTTTTTTCAGATAGTGTATTTCCTGGTTTTCAAACATTTCCAGTTCCTGATGCCGGTAGGGTTCCATGTAGTTTTCGTCTTACGGAAAGCGGTTATGTTTATCCGGAATAATAAGCCGCAGAACGCCCCGTCCGGTTTCACGGACCTTTTTCAACCGTATGCTGCAGTCCTCATAGATACCGGAAACCATATCACCGTCATGGAAGGTCTCCCCGCCTTGTACCCGCATACAATCAATTTATTGGAACTGGACGGGTTGGAAAATATCGTTAATGAATTGGATAAAAATACTCCAAGTTTTTCATTAAAAGAGAAAGCCGCCTATGCCACCAGTTTGCTCCGGGAAACTGCTGCAAACAAAAATATTTCGGTAAAACTACGTAGGAAAAAGTAATTTTCCACACTTTAGAGAGCCTTAGTGACAATAGTAAATAGAAGTGGTATAATCAAGCAAAAATCAAATATGAAAGGGTATTTTTTGGGGGGGGATTAAATCTTGACTGCTTAAAAAATCAATAATTTTATTTTTAAAGAAGCGGTAGGACAAGAAATTATGATCTTTAAGGAGTGGCAATGTGAATCATCTACAAAAAGATACGATTTTAATACTGTTAAAAACGGATAATATGCATAGAGACTATACAAATAATTATTGGTTTTCATATAAAGACTTTCTGGATCCGACAGATGATTTTACGGATTTTTGTTGTGAATGTCTTGAGGGAAAGTGCGAATATATTGCCCTGATTGAAAATTTAATCAATCAAGATAAAACGGCAAAAATCTTTGTGCAGGTCTATGGATTGGAAGATGAAGACAAGGTTATAACCGCAGATACTTTGATTATTTTCAGTAAATTACCGCTTGCGGAAATAAAGCGGATTTTTAATGAACCAAAAGATATATTTCCGAGTGATATTGGAGAAGAGACAGACTTTTCACAACCAACGTTTCTTGTTGGTGATAATGGGGAGTTGATTTCAATTACAGAACTATCCCATGAGGAGCAGTCGGTTTACTATTGCTGGTGGGACTAATGTTCTTATTATTGAATAAGCGCTTTTTCTTGTTGAGGGCATAGACATGGTGCTGGTGCTCTGTCCGGCTTGTTTCCAAACTATGGTCGGATACAGTCTGGTCAATTTAATCCGTGCATTTTGCGTCTTAAACTGTCAGTTGATTTTTGCACATTTCAGATGCCTGCATCAATGAGGAGCAGGATACCATATACTCTATTGAGATGCGAAAAAGTTTTGTAGGATATGGCATTGACCTGCCGCCGATCAGGGAGCTTCTTCCCACAGGCCCGCCGAAGATTGCCGCAAATGAAAAAAGCATTGGCAACCTGAATTATTGACAGTATAAATAGTGGATGCAATGATTTAGGACCGGTTCTCGTCGACCATTTTCTGGTACGAGCCATCCTTTGTTAAGAGCGTTTGCGGAAGGATTTGGACCTTCGGTGCGTCGCCGCACATCACAAGGACATTGCGTTTTAGCGGGTCCCCTTGCAGAAATCCATAGTCCTTTGCATGATATCTCTTAAATTTTCAATGTTTTTCAGTGTATTAGCACATTCCAGGGAATGATTGCATCCTTCATATACAGCTATGGGAATATGGTTTGCATTTGAGAGTTGGATAATCTCATCTGCATTGCTCCATGGATCTGCTGTCCCAATAAATCCAATAGCATTATATGGAGCAAAGTGGTAGGTCTGGGTCAGAGGCGTATAAAGAATATGCCGTGCATGATGCAATCCATATTTTTGCGCATAGGAGGAAGCAATGATTGTACCGATGCTTTTTGAAATAAAAAGTACATCATGATATACAGACCAGTCGATATCTGCAAGAGTGACTTCAGATTGTGAAAACAGTGCTTCATACGTTTCTTTTATTTTCTGTTCATTACCACGGATATTTCCGGTATTACACGTGTAGCTCATATTTCTATAATCTTTATATCCAAGTTCACAAGCGATATTCCTGCTATAATATAGAAGGGGTTTATCGCAATGGTATCCTATCCCTGGAAAGTAAACCGCTATTTTTGACATAATAATTCCTTTCAGGTTATGAGTTGGCTCCTTATTTTTTCCGGCCAGGCAGCGGTAAGGTATCAATGCTGTATTTCATTCCGCCCCCCTCCTCAAAAAAATGAAACAGGCTGAGCTGCATATTTTTCTGGCTCTTAACTTTGCGTTCCGTAATTTTGTCAAATTCTGTGACCTGGCTGCAAAGTAATGGAGAGTCGGGATCGTATGCTTCAAAGTTTCGGTTACGGATATCAGCATTATGATTGGCATAACAATATACGCAACCGTTCCGGCAGGTATTATAGAGACCTAAATCAATACTTGCCGCGCATCCGCATTCGAAACGTTGCGTCTTATCTTTGCCTGCATCAATAGAGCAATGAAGTAAGCTGGCAATGAGTCTGCCATCAATGCAGTGGGCATGGTCAATGCCATAGGCAGATAAGTCAATATCCTCAGCACAAGTATCTATGCTCAGGTTGTGCGAATGAGCAATGAAAGAAAAATTTTTTGCAAGGGTATCTTTTTGGGCATAAGATAGTTCAAAAATGTTTTTTCCTTTTATGCTGTTTTTAATCTTTGCGTATAAATCAACAAAACTGATGGTAACTTTTTCTGTATAATCGGATAACTGATTTGCGATATATGCAAACCGTTCTGTATGCCAATTGATAGAGTATTGACTGTTGAGAATGACAGGATCATATCGCCATATGACTCGTTGTCTGCCAATGCGCTCTGACAGAGCCTGAAACGTGTGTATTCGGTCGTCCAGAGCAGGGAGATTTGCTTCAAAATCGTTATGATAGGCATTGAGAGTAAACTGAAAATAATACATGTAATCATTTAACAGATCTAATTTATGAATCATTGGCCTGGGATTTTTAGTCCAAAAAACGATGCAGTCAACAACATTTGGCGTAAGGATAATTTTACTGATCTGGTGTATGTTCATGGGATTTCTTACATATGCATACTGAGCCTGAATTCTTCTGATAAACCACTCAGAAAAAAAGGCCGGTATATCAGTTCTTCTGCTTGCGCTTATTATCATACGATTTCTTACCTCGATATCAGACAGGAACACTGCAAATGTCAGGGATTTTTGAGCAGGATCATATGGCAGCACCTGTTTTTGCCGGTTATCCATACAGTCTGAATGTGGTAAAGCGCATCAGCCCTACAAAATAAACTGCACCAATAACATATAGCAGAGTGTTCCGCCGGCAATGGATAAGAGCATTTGCCGCTTCCATAAATGGAGTACGGCCACAAGGGCGATTGCCAGTAATTCCGGGATACCATGACTGCCGGTAAAGATGCTCACATGCTTCAGACAGTAGATGATTAGCAGACCAAATACTGCGGAAGGCAGGACTTTTCCCAGATACTGTATGTACCTGGGTGTGGGCTTTCCGGCGGGAAAAAGCAAAAAGGGAAGTAAACGCGTCAGGGTAGTTGCCAGGATTATCATACCGATGGTAATCAACCGCTCCAGTTGCGTCATTGTGCTGTGTCTCCTTTCTCAAGATGTCGGCGCAGGCATGTCAGAATGGCAAGAATTGCCAGCATGGCCGGGAGGATAAAATCGTCCGCGCCAAACAGTATCAGAGAGGCAAGCGAAATACAAAGGCCGATCAGGGCGCTTTCATGCCGCCGCTCTTTTAGCCATTGTTCCATGAAGATTACCACGAACATGGCAGTCATGACGAAATCGAGCCCTTCTGTGTTAAAGTGGATCAGCGAGCCGAAGATGCCGCCAAGTGTTGCGCCAAAGAACCAATACAGATGATTCAAAAATGTCACAAAAAACATAAACCATCCACGGTCAATATCCGACGGGATAGTGGCTGTGTAGTTGATGGAGAAACTCTCATCACACATCCCGAAGATCAGATAGGGCTTTTTCCATCCGGTTCCTTTATATTTGTCCAGCATAGAGATTCCATAGAACAGATGCCGGGCATTGATCATCAGTGTCAGAATCAGAGCCTGAAGCGGGTTAAACGCCCCAAGCAGCAGACTGACGGCCACAAACTCCACGGAACCGGCAAAGACAGTCAGACTCATCAGGCAGGGATACCAGAAGCTGAAACCGGAAACATTCATATAAATTCCATACGTCAGTCCCAGGAACCAGAAGCCGGCAAAAATGGGGATTGTATGGGGGAAGGCACAGCAGAATGCCCTTTGGACAGTATGCATAGAATTGTTCATGAAAAGTCCCCTCCCACAGTGTTTCAATCATTGCTTTTCTGCCTGTTTTTTTCATATCCTGATCTGGTATTCCATTTACTCTCTGTTGTTTTCTCCCCAAACGCATAACTGATCTAAAACATCCATCAGGGATTTTCCTCTGGAGCTTAAACTGTATTCGACCTTTGGTGGTATCTGAGGATATTCCTTCCTGACTATATAATTTTTTATCATTTTTCGCTTTCTTTTATGAAAGTGCCTTTCTAAAAAGACAGTACTTGTATTTTCCCTGTTGCTATCTATAATTATAAGTAAGAATTCAGATTCTGTCAATTCCATAGAAAAGCGAGGTAACTGAAATGAGAAGAAAACTCAATGTAACAGAAGGTATTTTCCCGATGCCGGTATTGATGGTGGCAACTTATAATGAAGACGGTAGTGTTAATGTCATGAATGCGGCCTGGGGCACCATGCAGGAAAGAGGTAATGTGGCCCTTAATTTGACCAAGACGCATAAAACAGTAAAAAATATTATCAAAAGGGGTGCTTTTACCGTAAGTATTGCCGATGCTGCCCATGTCGCAGAGGCGGATTATTTTGGGGTTGAGTCTGGAAACAGGGTTGCGGATAAGTTTGGGAACAGCGGGCTCACTGCAAGTAAGGCCGAAACAGTGGACGCACCGGTTATTCATGAATTTCCGCTTTGTTTGGAGTGTGAGTTTATAGAATACCAGGACAATGAATACGGATGCGGCGTAATTGGAAAGGTGGTAAATGTTACGGCGGATGAAAGTGTTATGTCGGGCGACCGGGTTGATATGTCTTTGGTCAATGCGATTGCTTTTGATCCGTATACCCATGGCTATTACAAAGTGACCGAAAGAGTAGGGGAAGCCTTCAAAGATGGTTTGGCTCTGAAAAAATAAACGCTTACTAAACTCTCCTGTTTTTCATTGCACCTTCGGCATTTTTTCGCTATAATATACAGGATACAGTAAGGTCCCGTCCTGTCAGAGCGCATCACATAAGGGTAGAGCAATGAAGATACATGAAAAACTGGTAAAACCGGTTATGGAAGCGAAATATCTCAATGTTGAGAATACAGACAGATATCGTTCCATAATCCGGTTATTTTATTTAAACTACGAAAAGTTAAAATATTGGATGTACCAGGAAGAAGTGTTTGAGGAGCTGGCGGCAGATCCTTATTTTTCCGGCTATACGATGGAACAGTGTCAGCAGGATCTGGCAGTACTGCGGGAGTGGGGGAATCTGGCGACGATCCAGGATACGAGACGGGTTTCCTCCATCGAGGAATTTAAAAATAAGAAGTTCCGCTATCAGCTGACAGAGACGGCCGTTGAGGTGGAGCGGATGGTGATTCGGCTGGAGAATCTGTTTATTGAGGGTTCTTCCCTGGAACCCACGCTTCTGGAGCGGCTGCGGATCTCCATTGGCAGGATGGAGGAGATCACAAGCGAGAGTGCGGAGAAGATATATGGCTGGTGGAATGATCTGAATAATGATTTTATCCGTCTGAATCAGAACTATCAGGACTATATGCGGGAACTGAGCAGCGTCCGTGCGGAAGAGATGATGAAGACAAAGGAATTTCTGGTATTTAAGGACAGGCTGATCGAGTATCTGCGGTCGTTTGTCAAAAGCCTGCAGCTCAATGTGACTGCCATCGAACAGTCTCTCAAAAAAGTGGGAACGGAGACGGTGCGGGCAATTCTGGAAGAGGTGACGGCGTATGAGATGTCCATTCCCCGGATTGACGTGGAAGTGGACGCACAGCAGATTTATGAGCGGATGGAAGGGCGGTTTTTGAATATACAGAACTGGTTTGTCGGGAGCGGGAGCGGAGAGTCAGAGGCAGCCAAAGTATTTGATACGACCAATGAGATCATCCGCAGGATTACGCGCTATGCCACCCGTCTCAGCGAACAGAGCAACAGCGGCGCCGGCAGGAGGGAAGAATATCGCAAGCTGGCCGGGATGTTCGCGCGCTGTCGGGACATCGGAGAGGCACATAAATTGTCCGCGGCCGTATTTGGCATTGAGAAGCCGGTTCATTTAAAAGGAGATTTTGCCAGGGAGACAGAGAACATCAACAGCGGCGTCTATGAGGAAAGTCCGCGGGAGATTACGGTGCTGCCCCGTGTGCGCACTTACAGAGAAAAGGCTAAGCGCAGTGGGATCGTTGACCGGACGGCGGAAAAGGAGGCTGTACGGGCTGCCACGGCCGCCAGACTGGAAGCGGAACGGGCTTTGCTCAAAAGCTATATCAAAGACGGGCGGCTGGAATTTTCGGCGTTGCCGGAGATTACACCGCAGATACGGGATGTATTTTTGAACTGGCTCTCCAGAGGCCTGGAAAACAAATCACAGCGGGCCAAGACGGAGGACGGGAGGCCATACCGTATCGTATTGCATCAGCCCGGGGAAACCTGTACGCTGAGCTGTACGGACGGGACTCTGCGCATGCCCGCATACACAATCCTTTTTGAAGAGTGATAGGGATGCAGGAAAGGAACTCATGAACACATTGGAAATACTGCTTAGCAGACGCTGGATTCTGAAAGCACGGGATCGGGAATTATATTATCTGGTCAGGGATGAGATTGGCAGATGGAAAAAGTTTCTGACGGAAAAGCTGGGGTATCAGGTCATAGTCAATCCGTACCTGGTCAAAGTGGAAAAGATTCCTGCCAGAGCGCAGCAGTGGATGGGGATTGCTGAATTTACGGAACCGATGGAATATGCATTTTTTTGTCTGGTTTTGATGTTTCTGGAAGATAAGGAAGCGCAGGAACAGTTTGTCCTTTCCGAGCTGACGGAATATGTGCAGGGACAGTATACGGCGGAACAGATTGACTGGACAGGATACCACTACAGACGGCATCTGATCAAAGTGCTGAAATTCTGTGTGTCATCGGGGGTGCTGCATGTGGATGACGGCAGTGAGGAAGGCTTTGCCAGGGATGACCAGAGCGAGGTTCTGTATGAGAACAGTGGTGCATCCCGGTATTTTATGAGGAATTTCACCCAGGACATCATGGGGTATCAGGACTATACGGATTTTCTGAAAGCGGAATGGATCGGTGTGGACGAGGATCGGGGGATTGTGCGCCGGCAGCGTGTATACAGGAGCCTGCTTATGTCCGTGGGCATGTATGGACTGGAAGAAAATGCAGAGGATTTCGCCTATGTGAGAAACTATCGTAATATGATACAGGGGGAACTGGAAGAGCTCTTTCCCTGTGAGCTGCAGGTATATCGGAGCTGCGCGTTTCTTATTCTGGGAGAGGAGTGCCGGATGGGACGCTTTTTGCCGGAGGAAAACACCCTTTCGGATCTCATGCTTTTACTTGGCAGTCTGATTCGTGAAAATGTGGAGGCAGGGCGCTATATACTCACCCAGGGGGAGATTATCCGGCTTTCGGAAGAAGAGTTTCGCGCGTTGATTGGAGAGTGTAAGGAGCGTTTTGGCGGAGGATGGATCAAAACATACCGGGAGATGACGACGGAGGAGCTTTACCGGCAGGTATCGGATGCGCTGATCAGTCTTGAACTGGTGGAAAAACAGCGGGGAGATGTCCTGATCCGCCCGGCACTTGGCCGGGTGATCGGCAAATATCCGGATGATTTTAAAGAAAAACAGGCCGGAGATGTATCATGAGCATAGAAAACAATATACACGACAGAAGAAAAAGAAAGGGATGCGGATGAACGGAGAATGGCAGTTATATAAAATAGGTCTGCTGGATTTCTGGTATTATGATGAGCAGGAGTTTGACTTTCTGGATGGGCGTATGCTTCTGCGGGGTGCCAATGGTTCCGGCAAATCTGTGACGATGCAGAGCTTCATACCGCTGCTTCTGGACGGCAATATGAGGCCGGAGCGCCTGGACCCGTTTGGTTCCCGTGCCAGAAAGATGGAAAACTATCTTCTGGAAGAGGGGGATGAGCGGGAAGAGCGTACCGGCTATCTTTATATGGAACTGCGAAAAGCGCAGAGCGATCATTACATGACGATCGGCATCGGCATGCGCGCCAGAAAGAATAAAAAGCTGGACACCTGGTATTTTTGCATCACGGATGGAAGGCGGATCGGCAGAGATCTGTATTTATATAAAGATGTGCAGAGCAGACTGACGCTGACCAGGCAGGAACTGCGCAATCGGATCGGTGACGGAGGCCGGGTGATGGAGACGCAGGGAGAATATGCCCAGTGTGTCAACCGGCTGCTGTTTGGCTTTGAGACGATGGAAGAATATCAGGAAATGATAGAGCTGCTCATCCAGCTGCGGACACCCAAGCTGTCCAAGGATTTCAAGCCGACCGTGATCAATGAGATATTGAGCCGGTCTTTGCAGACGCTGTCGGAGGACGATCTGCGCCCCATGTCGGAGGCTATCGAAAATATGGACAGTCTCAAAACCAATCTGGATGCGCTGCGGGATAGTGTGCGGGCTGCGGAGCAGATTGCGCGGGCCTATGATAATTATAATGCGGTTGTTTTGTATGATAAGGCGAGACTTTATGAGGGCGGCATACGGGAATGTAAGGCGCTGCGCAAAAAAGCAGAGGAGATTTACAGCCGCAAAGAGGGCTGCGGCAAATTACTGGAACAGGAGACAAAGCGCTATGAAGCTTTGAAACAGGAAGAAAGTGTTCTTGTAAAAGAGCGGGATTCCCTGAAAGACAGCGATGCGGCCCGTCTCAAAGAGCAGGAGATTGCCCTGCTCGGGGAACTGGAAGAGGCGAAGGGTGAGGCATCCGCAAAAGCGGCGCAGGAGGAAGAGAAAAAAGAACGATATCGGGAATGTGCCAACAAGCATGCACAGCAGGCAGGCCGCAATGAACAGATCAGGGAAGAAATCGAAGACAAGCTGACACAGATGGGGGAAGTGACGCAGGAGATTCCCTTTGATGAGTATACCTTTATGAAGGAAGAGCTGACGGCTGCGATGGAAACGGAGTATTCCTTCCAGAGTCATGTGCAGTTTCTTGCGGATTATACAAAGAAAGCGGAACGCGCCAGGGAAGCGCTTCACAGAGCGGAAAACTGCCAGGAGCGTTATGACAAAAGGCTGCAGGAGACCGATCAGTGCCGCAGCAGACAGGAGCAGAAAGAGCGGGAGCTGCGCCAGTGTGAAAAGCTGCTTGCGGAGACAAGAAATGAGGCCATCGAAGGATTTTATCTATGGGAAAAAGCCAATGTCTGTCTGCATCTGCCGGATGAAGTACGTCAGATGATTGCCCGGCGTCTGGAACAGTATGAATTTGGCACGGACTATTCTGAGATCCGGGATCTGGCCAAAGAGATCTATTATCAAAAGGAACGGGACCTGGCAGGCTGCATGCATCAGGCCAGGCAGCGTCTGTCAGAACTGGAGGCAGACTATGAGGCACTCTGCGGGGAACTGAACGAGTGGAAACAAAAGAAAGACCCGGAGCCGGCATGCAGTGAGGCGGCAGCCAGAAACAGAGAGCTTTTGCGGGAACAGGGGATTCCTTTCCTGCAGTTTTATAAGACGATTGATTTTGGAAATCGCATGAGTGAGGAGCAGTCGGCTTATGTGGAAGAGGCTTTGTATGACATGGGTATCCTGGACGCGCTGATCGTACCGGCGCAGTACAGAGAGCAGGTCAGAGCCATGGATCCCGGTGTGTGCGACCGTTACATTTTCAGTGACGTAGCCCATGTCAGACAGAATATTCTGGACTTTTTGGATGTGGACAATGCGGAAGGCGATATTCTGAAATACCAGAGCGTGGCCAATATCCTCTCCGCCATTGGCGTACAGACGGAAGGAATCCCTGAGCAGGGCAGCAGTACCTGGGTGGACGAGCGGGGAAATTATCGCATCGGCGTGCTGGAGGGCACCATCACCCACAATTATAAGCCGCGCTACATCGGTGTCCGGGCACGGGAAAAGTTTCGGGCGGAAAAGATCGCAGAGCTGGAAGAGAGCGCCCACGCTTTGCGGAACCAGCTGGAAAACTGCCGGAGGGAGATCGCCTCTCTGGAGGCGGAGCAGAAGGCGCTGGAGACAGAATGGCGTGCCTTTCCCGGGGATGCGGATCTGAAAGTAGCCGCCAGAGAATATGCGGACAGGGGATATGAACTGGAACAGCTTATGCGTCAGCTCAAGGAACTGCGGGAGAGATTACAGCAGCTGAAAGAGGGACTGGATGAGATATTGATACAGGTACGGGAACTTTGCGGCAAATGTTATCTGACGCCCCGTATGGATATCGTGACACAGGCATTGCAGGATCTTTCCGCATACAGGGAACTGCTGGCGCAGGTGCAGGTAAGTCATGGAAACTATCTGGCAGGTCTTCATTATCTGCAGACGCTGGCTGACAGTATGGAGAGTATCGAAAGTGATCTGGATGAGATCCGCTATGAACTGGGCAGAGCGCTGCGGCGTGTGAAAGAGAAAGAGGCCGCACTTTCCTCCATTCGCGACCAGCTTGGGCTTACGGATTATGAACAGATCAGGGAGCGTCTGGACTACTGCCTGGAACGTCTGAACATCCTGCCGGATGAAAGAGAGGATGCGGCGCGGCAGATGACCCACTGGAAGGATGAAGAAGAGCGACTGGCAGATGAGCTTGCGAGACAGGAGACGGATTTTCAGAAAGCACGCCTCAGGACGGAGCAGCTGCGGCAGGTATTTGCCGCGGAATATGCGCTGGGATATGTGGAGCAGACCTTTGTTACAGACGGCGAACCGGAAGATGCGGCGCACAAGGTGTGTGACATGCTGGAAAACAGATACGGCAGCAGGAAACAGACGGATCTGCTCGGCAGTCTGCAGGAATCCTTCCATCAGAACAGAGGATCTCTTCTGCCCTATCAGCTGACGATGCAGAGCCTGTTTGAGGAGGAGAGCGAGACATTTTCCGCTGTGGAAGAAGCGGTAAGGCGTATTGATATCACTGCCAAATACCGGGGTGTCAGTGTGTGTTTTAAGGCTCTTTTGACCAAATTGAAAGAAGAGGCGGAGGAGCAGCAGCGTCTGCTCAGCGACAGGGACCGGGAGCTGTTTGAGGATATCCTTGCCAATACGGTCAGCAAGAAAATCAGGATGAAGATTCAGTCCAGCAACCGTTGGGTGGAAAAAATGAACCGGCTTATGGAGAGCATGCATACCTCAAGCGGCCTGAAGCTGAGTCTGAACTGGAAAAAGAAGCGGGCCGAAAAGGAAGAACAGTTGGACACAAGGGAGCTGGTGGAACTGCTCTCCAAGGATGTGGAAATTATGCGGGAAGAAGAGGTGGAGAAAATGTCTCTGCATTTTCGCTCCAAAATAGCGGAAGCGAGAAAGCAGTCGGAGGATAACAGTTCTCTGCAGTCTTTCCACGCGGTGATCCGGGAAGTGCTGGACTATCGCAAATGGTTTGCGTTTACTCTGGAATGTCAGAAGATCGGAGAGAAGAAAAAAGAACTGACCGACCGCGTTTTTTTCACCTTCAGCGGCGGGGAAAAGGCCATGGCCATGTATGTGCCCCTGTTTTCAGCGGTGGTGGCCAAGTATGAAGGTGCGCAGCGGGATGCGCCGCGTCTGCTTTCGCTGGATGAGGCTTTCGCCGGTGTGGACGAAACAAACATCCGCGATATGTTCCGGCTGATGGTGGAATGCGGGTTTAATTTTATAATCAATTCCCAGGTACTCTGGGGTGATTATGATACGGTACCGGGACTGGCGATCTATCATCTCCAGCGGCCGGAAAATGCAAAATTCGTGGCGGTGACATCTTATATCTGGAACGGAAAAGAACGGTTGCTGACAGAAGACGCAGACAGAGAGCAGGCGTATGGAAGAGCGTGAACGGTTGCTGGCGGCGTGTGTCCGCTATTTTAAAGAACGAAAAAGTTTTGATGCGCTGTTTGCCAAATTGTGTGAGAAATACAGGAGCCTGGGACGTTTCGGCGGCGCTGTGACGCTCTCCGGTCTGGAAGCGGAGGACTGGCAGCAGCTTGGCGGTTTCCTGCAGAAAGACCTGAGCGGCAGGAGGAACTGTACCATTTCCGCGTCGGCCCTGGAAAAGGCACTGCAAAACAGTCGTTTTTCCTGCTTGACCTGGGAAGAAATCCTGCAGGCTTATTTCGGGCGGGAACTGACTACAGGGAAAGAGACAAAGAGCCGGGAAACCCGTCAAAGGGAACGGTATTTCTCTGATATTCTGGAGCAGACAGCAGAGGGATCGTGCAGGGAATGGCTGCAGCGGACGCTGCAGGGACACAGAGAAGAAGGCCATCAGCTTTTGATGAAACACTATAGGGAGGATGCGGACGGCCTTCGCCGGGTGCTGCGACAGGTTCTGGATGCTGCCATCCGGTTGCCTTTTTTGACGGTTACGGCAGGAGAAGCGGGAGAAAGGCCGGGGCCCATTGGCGTGTCGGAAAGTTTCAGCGGACGCCGGGAAAAGGTGCTGCTGGCTGTGTTTGCCGCGCAGCAGACCGGGGATCCGCATTTTTTTGACACAGGTACGCTGGGGGAACAGCTGCTGTGTGCTTTTCTGCGCTCTGTACTACCGCAGGCGCCACGCGGCAGGCTGTACGGTGCGGAAGAAAAGGCGGCGCTGTTTTTTGCCGCCGGTCTGTTAAAAGATGATCTTTCCAATCATGTCCTGACCTATGGCATCAGTGGTTGTACTGTGGATGGGAGCATACATGAAGGGATGGAGGGATTTCGTATCAGGCGGGAGCCACTTGTGCTGACTCTGCGGACGATTGGAAGTCTGAGCGGCGTGACGGCGCAGGGGTCAAAGCGCGTGTATATCGTGGAAAACCCGGCCGTCTTTTCCGTTCTGGTAAATGAGTGGCCGGAGGAGACATTGCTGTGCGGAAACGGCCAGATCCGTCTGGCAACACTGGTGCTTCTTGATCTGTTTGATACGGATACCATATTCTGGTATGCGGGCGATTTTGATCCGGAGGGACTGCAGATTGCCCAGCGGCTCAAACAGCGCTATCAGGACAGGCTGCATCTGTGGAATTACCAGAGCAGATATTATGAGGCCAGCAGATCGCAGGTTGCGATTTCAGACCAGAGTCTGAAAAAACTGGACCGAATTGACATCCCGGAGCTGCAGGAGATCAAAGAGGCTCTGCTGCGGGAGAAAAGCGCGGCCTATCAGGAAGCGATGCTGGATGTGTACCTGACGGAGAAGCCATAGGCGATGGTTCCTTAAAAAAGCATATTTTTTAAGGATACGATACATGATAAAGCGGAAGTAATCAAAAAAATAAAGTGTCAGACAGGCAGCCCGGAATCAGAAATTCCCGGGCTGCCTGTTTACGATTTCAGTAACGGTATTCACCAGAGTGATAAAGGAACGTACGCAGCCTGCGGTCACGTCCGTATGTTACGGTATGACAGTGCATGGGAGCGTCAGGGAACTTTTCTTCCGACACTTCCTGCAGAACCTGTGAAAACTCTTTTTCCGGTGCGCTGTATTTTGGATGGTAGTAAGAAACATCCCGGCGTCTGCGTGCCGCTTTATCAACAGTGGGAACAGCCGATACCGGCTGCACTATGAAAATACTCGACAATCCTTTTGCTGCGACAATCCCTCCCTGGAAGTGTATTTTAATAGTGTATTCTTATATTATATTTCGGAAAAATTAACAGAAAATTAACGAGAAAAATAAAATTTGTCAAAATTTTATAAGGCGTATAGTGACAGGGTCTTGTTATCGCTATACTTTCCCATTCTCCAAATATGTCCGGACGATATGATAATTTAATAGAACAAGAGCGTGCGGAAACTTGTTTTCTGCCAGATGTGCGTCACATTTTCAGACACGCTCAGGGACAAAAGAGAAAAAAAGGAGATTTTTATGGGAAATGTATATGGATATGTACGTGTCAGCACGAAAGAACAGAATGAGGACAGACAGCTTCTGGCATTACACGAGGTAGCGGTGCCGGAAAAAAATATTTATCTGGACAAACAGTCCGGAAAGGATTTTGACCGCCCCCGCTACCGCCGGCTGCTTCAGAAGCTGAAACCGGCAGACATGCTGTATATTAAAAGCATCGACCGGCTGGGCAGAAACTATGAGGAAATACTGGAACAGTGGAGGATACTGACCCGGGAGAAAAGTGTGGATATTGTAGTGTTGGATATGCCGCTTCTGGATACGAGACGCGGCAGGGATTTGATGGGTACATTTCTGAGTGATATTGTGTTGCAGGTACTTTCTTTTGTGGCGGAAAACGAGCGGAAAAATATCAGACAGAGACAGCGTGAGGGAATCGAAGCGGCCCGGCTGCGGGGAGTCCGCTTTGGCAGACCGGCCAAACCGCTGCCGGAAAATTTTGACCAGGCTTATGAAATGTGGAGGATGAAGAAGATAAGCGGAGAGGAAGCGGCGCAATTGTGTGAGATAACGGTTTCCATGTTTTACAGGAGAGCGAGAGCGGCACGAGAGGAAGGCGGCGGTTGATACAGGCGCAAGGGCGGCGTGCTGTCAACTCTCCGGCACAGCCTTGCGAAAATGGCGCTTCTATGGTAAGATGCAGGCAGGGTATATGCAAATGTCCGGGTTTTTCCGGACGGATACTCATGCAGAGGATGGGATACGATGAAAAGCAGAGATTTTTCCGGCCTGTTAGACGAAAAAGAATATGATTTTCTGCACGCCAATGAACATCTCGGCAGGTATGTGATGTTCCTGGGGCTTTCCGGCAGCTATTCCTATGGGACGGAAAATGAAAACAGCGATATCGACATCCGTGGCGTGGCGCTGAACCGCAAGTCGGATCTGATCGGTCTTACCGGATTTGAGCAGTATGTGGATGACCGGACAGATACTACCGTATATGGTTTCAATAAGATGATTACCCTGCTCCTGAACTGCAATCCCAATACATTGGAACTTTTAGGGCTGCAGCCGGAGCATTATCTGTATCTGAATGATTACGGCAGAGAGCTGATCGCCAACACCGGCCTGTTTTTGTCAAAGCGTGCCATTCAATCCTTTGGCGGCTATGCCGATGCGCAGCTGCGGCGGCTGCAGAATGCGCTGGCCAGAGATTCTTATCCTCAGAGGGAAAAGGAACAGCATATCTTTCAGTCGGTGCAACATGCCATGTATGATTTCAGGAAACGATATGAGAAGTTTGAAAACGGCGCCATTCATATCTATCCTGACAAAGCGGTCAATCCGCAGTTTGAAACGGAACTGTTTGTGGACACCACCCTGACTCACTATCCCCTGCGGGATTATAAAAATATCTGGAACGAGATGCATAACATTGTCCGCGATTATGACAAGATAGGAAAGCGTAATCGGAAAAAAGATGATAACCATCTGAACAAACATGCCATGCATTTGGTGAGGCTTTTTATGATGGCCATTGATATTTTGGAAAAAGGCCGGGTCATTACGTATCGGCGGCGGGAACAGGAATTACTCCTTTCGATCCGCCGGGGAGAGTACCAGAAGGCTGATGGGACATTCCGGGACGAATTTTACGAAATCATCAGCAGTTATGAAAAGAGGCTGGACATGGCAGCCGCGGGCACCACGCTTCCCGATGAGCCGGATATGGAACAGGTGCAGGACTATGTGATGTCAGTAAATGAAAGGGTAGTGCGGGATGAGATATGGTGATTTTGAAGGGCCGGCGCAGGAACTGATCCGTTGCAAGCTCAGGGAGATTGAGGAAAAGGAGCAGGTGAAGATTCTCCATGCAGTGGAATCCGGAAGCAGGGCCTGGGGGTTTGCGTCTCCTGACAGCGATTATGATGTACGTTTTATTTACGTAAGACCCCTGCCTTTTTATCTGAGACTGGAAGATACCAGGGACTGTATCGACTGGGCGCTGGATGAGACGCTGGATATCAATGGCTGGGATCTGTCCAAGGTGCTGCGGCATTTTCACAAATCCAATGCAACCCTTTTTGAATGGGCGGCTTCCCCTGTCGTCTATACGACGACACCCTTATGGCGCCGGATATGGGAAACTGCCAGGCCTTATTTTTCGTGCAAGGCAGCTATGTATCACTATTACGGAACTGCCAGAAAAAACTATGAGACGTATCTGACAGACAACAGGAGGCAGTCACCGAAGCTTCCGGACGCGGCGCACCTGGTACGGTATAAAAAATATTTTTATGTGCTGCGCCCCCTGCTTGCCTGCCGGTGGATCGAAGAAAAAGCCGCGCCGCCGCCGGTACTTTTTCAGACACTGGCAGATGCGGTGCTGGAAGAAGAGATGAAGCCTGTCGTGGAGCGGCTTATGCAGGCCAAACGACAGATGACCGAGTCGGAGAGCGGCAGACGCATTGCCGTACTGGACGAATATCTGGAAAATCATATCCGGTATTTTGAAGAATTGGCAAAACAGATGGCAGATGACAGAAATCCGGATTGGGAAGCGCTGAATAAGATTTTTGCCGCTGCCTTATAAGAGGAGAGAACGGTTACATGGATAATTTACAGAAAATAGTGCTTGTGATAGATGCGGACAATACCAGACTGTCCAAGATGGAGGCTGTCATACAGGAGATCTCCACCCATGGGCGGATCGTGGTCAAGCGTGCTTATGGCAACTGGAAAAAGGAAGCGCTGAAGCACTGGGAAAATGAATTGAAACGGCTTGCCATCAAAGCGGAACAGCAGTTTGATTATGTATCGGGCAAAAATGCCACCGATATGGCGTTGGTGATCGGTACGCTTGATCTGCTGCACAGCAATCTCTATGATGCCTTTGCCATTGTGGCAAGTGACAGCGACTACACACCGCTGGCTATCCGGCTTCATGAGTCGGGAGTGTTTGTGATTGGCGTGGGCGAGAAGAAGACGCCCAAGGCGTTTCGTAATGCCTGCGACGAATTTGTCTTTTTGGAAAATCTGCAGAAAGAACATCTGCCAAAAGAAAATCCCCCGAAAGAAAACACGGAAAAACCTTCCGGCAATAAAAACCGTCAAAAGGAAAAAAATAATAAGGAAAAGAATACGGATCCCCCGGAGCCGGAAGAGAGTGAAGAAAATGAAGATTCCATGGATGGCTTTGATGAAATCCATAACCTTTTGAAAATCGCATCTGACAAATACCAGGACAATGACGGTTTTGTCAATGTCAGTTCCGCCGGAACTTTTATTAAAAGGGCGAAACCGGACTTTGATTCGCGCACCTATGGCTTTCTGAAGCTGCCTCAGCTGCTGGAAGCCTTTCCGGATAAATATGAGATCAAACGCTATCCGGGCAAAGGGACCGTTATGATTATCGGTTACAAATGTCTGTGGTAAAAAAGAAAGGATTCGCTTACTGAACGGCGAATCCTTTTGTTTTCAGATGGTTTTCCACTTCGAAGATGTCTTCGGTGTGGAGGATGATGACTGGCATCCCGGTTTCCCGGTTAAAGCACAGATAGGTGTAGTCCACATTGATATTCCCGTGCAGCAATTCCAGCAGCAGGGTATTCAGACTTCCCACCTTATCTGCCATTTCCACACCGATGATATGGGTGGAGCGGCAGAGGTAATCATTTGCCTGCAGAATATCCAGCGCTTTTGCCGTATCGGAGACGATCATACGGATGACGCCGAATTCAGAACTGTTGCTGGTAACGGAACCGAGGATATTGATGCCTTCCTGCATGAGCAGGGATGTGATATTCTGAAAGGTTCCTTTGCTGTTTTCCGCGTAAACGGATACTTGTTTTAACATGTTTGCCACCTCGCCTGAAAAAGTATTATAGTGTGCCACTGACAGTATATCACATATTTACCGTTTGGCCTATCTTTTTTCGTTTTCCCTTGCCAATCGTTTCTTTCGGGTGTATAAATAGATAGCCGTAACTGCTGACTGTGGTTTTGTAAGAATGAGGAATGAAAAATGGATTTTTTTTATGTGTTTGGTAAGATGATACAACTGTTTCTGATCATTATAATCGGATATCTTACATGCAGATGTGGCGTGTTTGGCAAAGAGGCACGGCTTCATGTCACGAGGCTGGTACTCTATGTGGCGATTCCGGGGCTTACCCTGTCGTCGGTACTGACGCAGGACAATCTGCCGGGAATAACGCAGATATTGGGCCTGCTTGGGGTAGCGTTTTCCAGTTATGTGGTGTTGTTTGCCTGTGCATGGATCGTACCGATGCTGCTCAGGGTGGAAACGGCGCAGGTGGGGATATATCGGTTTATGGTGGCTTTTGCCAATGTGGGATTTATCGGTTATCCGGTTACCCAGGCCATCTTCGGTGACCGGGCGCTTTTTTATACATGTGTGTTTAATCTGCCGTTTAACTTTCTGGCATTTTCCGTAGGCGTTATTTTTGTTCAGAAAAGTGCGGCAGCAGGCGGGCAGGATACGGGGATGGCCGGGCCCGCCATTACGTATAAAACATTTCTCACACCTTGTCTGATCTCTTCCGTGCTGGCGATTGTGATTGCACTGTGCGGGTGGAAGGCGCCTGCCATTATCGGTGATACCGCCGCGATGCTCGGGAATATTACCACGCCGGCGGCGCTGCTGATCATCGGCTCTTCCCTGGCGGAGATGCGGATCCGTGAGATGTTCGGCAACTGGAAGATCTATCTGTTTGCCGCATTTCGTCTGCTGATTCTGCCGGTGATCATATACTTTATTTACCGCGGATTTGTCACGGATGAGCTGCTTTTGGGAGAGTGCGTGATCATTTCCGCCATGCCGGTCGCCACCAATGGTACGATGCTGTGCCTGCAGTACAACGTGGATGAAAAACTGATGGCGCAGGGGACATTTATTACAACACTGGCCTCTCTGGTAACGATTCCGGTGCTGGCAGTGATGTTTGCATAGAAGCGGGATATGCAAGGGCGGTTATGACGTCTGTTGTCCTGACGAATCATTCGTAAGGTGCAAAGATGACTTCAATACGATAACCGTCCACCGGCCAGGCGGCGTGTATGAAATTTTTCACCAGCATCACTGCATTTGCGCGCGCGGTGTCGAGCAGTCCCTTTTCCACAGCCTTTTGTTCTTCGGCTGTTTTCAGTTTCGCAAAAGACGCCGACACATCTGAGACATGGATAGGGTTAAAGATATTATTCTTCTCATCATACAGTTCAAAGCTGTCCTGATCCACTTCGGAAGTGAGGATTTCCGCCTCGGGGAGTATGACGGTGATCCGTCCGGTTCTGTCACTTATGTCAACCTGTATCCGGGTAAAATCAATTCCGGCCGTGATTGTGCCATCATAACTGTAAAGAAACGTCGATGATGTAAAAGGCAGTCTGTATCCCTGTATTTCCCGGGCGCTCTCAAACTGTTCCACGTGGGTATACGTATATTCCGCCGTGCTCAGCTTTCCGATTCCGGCCAGTTCATAGCGCATGGTTTCGCCGGAGAGTTGGATTTCCTTTTCGGTAACCTGGCAGGTGTTGACCTCTTTTATGACCTCTACTGTTCTGACCTGTCTGCCATAGTAATATTTTGTCCCCAGAAATATCCCCCAGCAGATCAGCAGAAAAGCGGGAAGGACAGCTGCTTTGATCAGTATTTTTTTCATCCGTTACCTCCGGCATATCGTTTCTGAAATCAGTATATGGGTATCTTGCGGGCATAATTCTCCTGCTTCCCTAATATATATATCCAGTATTTAAAAATTGCCGGAAAAGTATGATAAACGGCATATGGACCAAAGTGCTCTTAGGGCAAGAATTTAGTGCCGTTTATATAGTTCCGGTAAGAGGATCGGATGGGAATGGACTATGACGGAAATATTAAAACAGGTGGATGCGCTGGTCTGGGGGCCGGGGATGCCGGCGTTTATGCTGGGGAGCGGGCTGTATCTTCTGCTGCGGATGCGTTTTCTGCCCCTGCGCAATCTGGGGTATGCGCTGCGCTGTGTGGCGGGCGGCAGTGGCAGCGGCAAAACGGGAGAGATATCTCCCGTTTCTTCTCTGGCTACGGAACTGGCGGCCACGATCGGAACCGGTAACATCGTAGGTGTGGCGACAGCCATGGTACTGGGTGGCCCGGGGGCTTTGCTGTGGATGATACTGGCCGCCCTGATCGGTATGTCCACAAAATTTGCGGAGAGCATGCTGTCGGTGAAATATCGGGTGAAAGAACCGGGCGGGACGTTTGCCGGCGGCCCCATGTATACGCTGCGATATGGATTCCCGGTGAGGTGGCTGGGCAGAGCACTGGGTGTTTTGTTTGCGCTATTTGCGGTATTTGCTTCTTTTGGTATGGGCAATATGACACAGTCTAATTCCATTGCCGCCGCTTTTCATGAAACCTTCGGGATCCCCGAGGCCAAAACCGGGCTTGTAGTGACGATACTGGTGATTCTGACAGTCCTGGGCGGGATCCGTTCCATCTCCCGTATTTCACTCTTTATGGTGCCGGCAATGGCATTATTTTATATCGCGGGAGCGGCAGCAGTGATTGTCATGCATCTGGACCGGCTGCCCCAGGGACTGGCAGAGATTGTGCGGATGGCATTTTCCTCCCGGGCGATGGCAGGCGGTATGGGCGGTGCGCTCCTTGTCTCGATGCAGGATGCCATGCGCTGGGGGGTGTCCAGAGGGATCTTTTCCAACGAAGCGGGCCTTGGGGCCGGCGGGATCACAGCGGCGGCGGCTTACACGGACAGTCCGGTGCGACAGGGCTATATCAGTATGACAGGTGTGTTTTTTGACACTATTGTCATATGCTCTCTGACCGGACTGGCGCTGGCTGCCTCCGGCGTACTTGGAGCGCGGGATGAGCGCGGGGAGCTACTGACAGGAGCGGCTCTTACCATCGCCGCTTTTTCCACGGTATTTGGCCGGCTGGGAGGCTGCTTTGTAAGTATGGCCATTGCCTTTTTTGCCTTTGCCACAATTATTGCCTGGGAATATCAGGGAGAACGTGCCTTTGGATTTCTGGTAAAGAAGAAAAGCTATTGTCTCTGTTACCGCTTCCTGTATGGACTGCTTACGTTTGCCGGCGCAGTCTGTAGTCTTGAAGTGGTATGGGATTTTTCGGATATCATGAATGCATTGATGGCTGTTCCCAATCTGATCTGTGTGCTTGCTTTGTCCGGGGTGGTGTGTCGGGAGATGAACGGCTATGAAAGGATAAAAGTTGAATAAATATAAATTTTTGCAGTATAAAAAGAAGGCAGGATGCCGTGCACATAAAAAGACGGTTTTTGGTAATTATGTCGATTATAATGTCTGCAATAAGAGATAAATCTGCATAAAATGCGCAAATATAGGCACCTGACATACTTGCCTGTTTCTACATAAATTGTATAATTCCGGAGAAAAAATGCGAAAAATAGTACAAAATGACTAAATTCCACCCACATTTCATTGACTTTAATTGAGATAAGAGTATAATTAAAGTGTCAATATAAGAGAATTCTGGAAGGCGGGGGTTTTATGAACGAAAACAATGCAAGAGGGACAAAGGGGTTCCGCAGCCTGACGGTTATGCTGATCTCAATCATTTTTATAATGATTACCATTCCCACGGTCGGACTGGCGTTTCTGGGCATCCATTATCTGAAACAGTCTATGACAGAGTCAGTGGAACTGTATCAGGAATCCATGATGGACGGTTATTCCATGGAGATCAAATCCCAGGTACAGGGAGCGATCGCGGTGATCCAGAGATATTATGAGCGGAGCCAGAGCGGAGAGCTGACGGAGGAAGAGGCCAAGGAGCTGGCGAAAGAGGCAGTACGGGCCATGCGTTACCGGGATGATGCGTCGGGCTATATCTGGATCGACGGCGAAGACCATGTACTGGTTATGCATCCGATCCTGACGGAACAGGAGGGGGATAACAGATACGACCTCACGGATCAGAATGGGGTCAAAGTTACGCAGAATGTAGTGTCTACGGCCAAGGCCGGCGGCGGCTATAATGAATTTTATTTTACCAAATCGGACGGCGTGACCGTAGCGCCGAAGATTGCCTATTCCGAGATGTTTGCACCATGGGGCTGGGCAGTGGCCACAGGTAATTATGTGGATGAGATGAACCTTAAGATTGACGGTATGAGAGCCAATATTGAAAGCGAATTTTCCCATATGCTTATGGTATATGGACTGTCGGCCATTGTGATGCTGATTGCCGCGCTGATTATCGCTGCATTTGGCGGAATGCGTATTACCAGGGGGATCAAGATGGTGGAAGCAAATCTGCGGCAGGCGGCAAAAGGGGATATGAGCTTTACCGTCAATCCGACGCTTTTAAGGCGGGCGGATGAGATCGGAGAGATGGCCCGTTCTCTGGAGAATGTCCGCCGGTCACTGGCAGGTATGCTGGGCAGTGTGATCCATACGGGCGAGGCGCTCAACCAGAGCAGTGAGAAGTTCAGTGAGAAGTTTGAGAATATTTCCGAGAGCATTCTGAATGTCAACAAAGCCATTGAAGATCTGGCACAGGGTGCTACCAATCAGGCCAATGAGACAGAGACCGTAAATGATAAGATCGTGGAGCTGGGCGATGTCATTGAAGTGGAAAAGAAGGGCGTGTACAAACTGGAAGAGGCCGTATCGGGCATGACCAAGCATACGAAGGTTGCCTCCGGCAGTATTAAAGAGCTGAACCGGATTACGGATATGACAATCAACACCATCGGGATGGTAGCCGAACAGACGGATAAGAACAATGATTCCGCGGCAAATATCAATAAAGCCGTGGAGATTATCAAAGGTCTGGCGGCACAGACGAACCTTCTTTCCCTGAATGCAAGCATAGAGGCGGCCAGAGCGGGAGAGGCCGGCAGAGGCTTTGCCGTTGTGGCGGAAGAGATCAGGAACCTTTCCGAGGAATCCTCCGGCAATGCACAGGAGATCGAAGGAATCGTCAAGGAACTGATCAGCAATGTGGAGATTTCCGTCAGCAAGATGAATGAAGTGACGCAGGATGTGAAAGAGCAGCAGAAGTGTCTGGAAGAGACAAGAGAAGCGTTTGAACATCTTGCAAAAGAAGTTGCCACTGTGGAAGAGGCGACAAAGGAGATCGGCGGTCAGACCGAGATACTGAATTCGCTGAAGCAGATTGTTACGGACTCTGTCAACAATCTGGCCAGTGTGGTGGAAGAGAATGCGGCCTCCACGGAAGAGACAAGCGCCAGCATGGCGATCCTCTCGCAGACGATCAATGAATGTACGGATGATACATTGGGGCTGGTGGAATTAAGCCACAGGCAGAGCGATGAAGCCGGTAAGTTCAAACTGTGAAAACAGGGCCGGGTGAATAAGGGACAGGATGGGAAAGAGACGCAGGGCTTCTGCGTCTCCTTTTTCTTACCGCGGCTGGCCCGGTCTGTCAGTCGCATTTGCGTATACAGGGATTTTTGCAGTCGCATTCCGTTTCAGATACACCGCCACACTGAATCTTGGTGCGGTCGATGGTAACGGAAGCGCCGAAATGCAGAGGCAGCTTCACGCAGATTTTCTGTGTGATGGTAAATTCGCATACCTGCCCTACTTCACCAAGACATGCGTCTCCGGAAGTGATGATGGGCGAACCGCAGCAGACGGTCGTACAGGGACCGGCTTTGGCAAAAGGCACCACTTTCACAGGTACGCTTACCAGGTCAGACTGATAGAAAACATTGTTGCATGCGGCCGGAAGTTCATATTCTCCTTCGTGACAGCCGCAGTCGCTGGAGCAGCCACAGGTTTCGCCGGAAGCTACGACTTCTTCCGATATGGCCATCTCCATATCCTGTTCATAATAATTATCCATAAATGGCTCCTGAATACTTAATATACTTTATTTATGATATGAAAAAGGTTTGACGGGGTGACAAAACAAGGGTATACTGAAAAAGGATATCAGTGGGTATTTGAAACCTGAAGAGAGAAGGAGGATACTATGAAGTTTCAAAAATTGGCGAAGATGATTTCCCTGCTGACAGTAGCGGCAGTCGTGTCTGCTCTGGCGCCGGCGGGAGAGGCACAGGCAGAAGAGACTCGGAGCGTATATACAAATGAGGTAATTACACCGGAGCAGGCTGTTACGAGGCCCATCGCGATCATGATGCCTACGGACAAGGTTGCGCAGCCCTCATATGGCATCAGCCATGCGAAGGTTTTATATGAGATCATGGAAGAAGGGGATATTTCCCGCCAGATGGCTATCATTGATGACTGGCAGGGACTGTCCAAGATCGGCAATGTGAGGAGCTGCCGTGCTTATTACATACCGCAGGCAACGGAATGGGATCCGATCCTGATCCATTTCGGCGGTGTCTTTTATATGAAAGATCGCATTTCCCAGCCGGATATTAACAATATTTCCGGTACTTATGAATATGGGACAGGCGGTGCGGCACCGGGAGCAGGTTCCTTCTTCCGCTCATCCGACAGAAAAGCCCCTCATAATGCTTATATCAGTGCCAATGGGATCACGAAGGCGGCGCAGCAGCAGGGCTATTCCCTGACCGTGCGTCCTGAATACTATAATGCAAAGCATTTCACCTTTGCGCAGGGCGTAAATACACTGGAGCAGTATGGAGCGGCAGCAGCTACCGCTAATTCCATCAGCCTGGGACAGATATTCCCTTATACGAAGAGCGCGTTCACTTATGATCCGGCCAGCGGCCTGTATAAGAAGACAATTCACGGCAAGGCGCATGTGGACGGCAGTAACGGAGAACAGCTTGCATTTGCCAATGTGATTGTACAGTACACCAAATGGGATACACTTGATAAGAAGGGTTATCTCACATTCTATAATCTGGATACAACAGAAGACGGCTATTACTTCACGAAAGGAAAAGCCATCCATGTGACATGGGCGAAGGTTTCGGAGTATTCTCCTACCGTATACTTTGATGACAACGGCAACGAAATTCAGCTTAACGAAGGCAAGACATACATCGCAGTGGCACAGAAGGGCAGAAGCGTAAGCTTTTCATAAAGAAAACGGACAAGCAGGCATTCGTGTCTGCTTGTTTTATAGGCAGCAGCCGGTCAAAGACTGTCTGCGGGAATAAAAAAGAAAGGAATCCTGCGCCGATGCGCTCAAAACAAAACAGTGATCACGAAAGCAGACAGAACACAAAAGTAAAGGCGCTGGCAGAGCGGGTTATGCGGCTGGCCAGAGACAGCATTATGATGCATTTGCGTTTTCTGGATACGGCGCTTGCGCAGCTGGAGCCGGTTTCGGGAAAGGTAACAGGCTGTATGGCCTGTGACGGCAAATATTTGTATTATGACCCTGTCTATGTGCTGCGCAGATATCAGGAAGAGGAGAGCAGCATTGCTCATATATATCTGCATATAGTACTGCATTGTATCTTTTTTCATAGTTTTCAGTATGATAAGCTGGAACGGGAATACTGGGATATGGCGGCGGATATGGCAGTGGAAGAAACCATACTGGAGATCGGATTTCCCGATATCGCCATGAAAAAGGATGAGGAACGGGCGCGTAAACTGCACTGGATGAAAGTGGATGCAGGAGGTCTGACCGCAGAGAAAATTTACCGGTATTTTAAGAAAAACGGCATGGGCCCTCTGGAGAAAAAGGAATTGACGGCCCTGTTTGTCCAGGACGCGCACAGATACTGGGATAGCCAAGAGGAAATGAGCATAACGCCCCAGCAGTGGAAAAAGATCAGCGAACGGGTGAAAACGGATCTGAAAACATTTTCCCGCGATAAGAACCGTTCGGAAAGTCTGGAAAAGAATCTTGCACAGGCTACCAGGGAACACTATGATTATGGAGAGCTGCTCCGGCGCTTTTGCGTGATGGGGGAAGATATCCGGATCAATGAGGACGAGTTTGACTATATTTATTATACGTATGGACTGTCTGTCTATGGAAATCTGCCGTTGGTAGAACCTCTGGAATATAAAGAGGAGCATAAAGTAAAGGAATTTGTGATTGTGCTTGATACTTCCGCTTCCTGCCGCGGTGAGACGGTAAGGGGATTTTTGCGGAAAACTTATTCCATCCTCAAAGGAAGCGAAAATTTTTTTCACAAGATCAATGTCCATATTCTGCAATGTGACAATATGGTGCAGAGTGATACAAAGATCACCTGTGATGCCGATTTTGACCGCTTTATGAAAGAGGGGAAATTACAGGGATTCGGGGCTACGGATTTCAGGCCCGCCTTCCTTTATCTGGAAGAACTCAGGGAGAGGGGGGAGTTTGAGAATCTGAAGGGGATGATTTACTTTGCGGATGGGTATGGAATCTACCCGGAGACGATGCCGGAATACGAAGTGATTTTTGCTTTTACCCAGGAAGATGATAACCGGATGCCGCCTCCGCCCTGGGCGATCTCGGTCACGCTGTATGATGATATGCTTGAGGAGGAATAAGAGGGATGAATATTAAGCAGGCGAAAGACTATATTAAGGATTGTGTGCGGATCTATCTGAAAAAAGACGAATTCGGGGAATACCGGATTCCGGTTGTGCGCCAGCGGCCCGTATTCCTGCTGGGGGCGCCGGGGATCGGCAAGACAGCCATTATGGAACAGATTGCGCAGGAACTGGGGCTGGCGCTGGTATCTTATTCCATGACCCACCATACGAGGCAGTCTGCGCTGGGACTTCCGTTCATCTGCAGGAAAGAATATGACGGCGTTATGACAGATGTATCTGAGTATACCATGAGCGAGATCATTTCTTCCATCTACGGGACAATGGAAAGCAGTGGCATCCGGGAAGGCATTCTCTTTCTGGATGAGATTAACTGTGTATCTGAGACACTGGCCCCGTCTATGCTGCAGTTTCTGCAGTACAAGGTATTTGGGCGGCACCGGATCCCGGAAGGATGGGTGGTGGTGACGGCGGGGAATCCGCCGGAATATAATAAATCGGTCAGGGAATTTGATGTGGTGACACTGGATCGGCTGAAGGTGCTGGATGTGGAGGCGGATTACCGGACATGGAAAGAATATGCCGCTGAGCGGGGCATTCATGGAGCGATCCTCAATTACCTGGAATTGAAGAAAGAGCATTTTTACCGGATAGAGGCCTCGGTCAGGGGCAAGACCTATGTGACTGCCAGAGGCTGGGAGGATTTGTCGGAAATTTTGCTTCTGTATGAAGAAGAGGGACTTGCGGCAGAGGAAGAGCTGGTGAGTCAGTATATCCGCAATGAAAAGATCGCCAAAGAGTTCTCTGCTTATTATGATCTGTATAATAAGTATAAACGCGATTATCAGATTTACCGCATATTGTCGGGAGAGGCACCCAGGGAGGCCAGGGAGAGAGCGAAGGCGGCGCCCTTTGACGAGCGGCTTTCTCTGGTAGGCATGCTGCTTGACCGGATCCAGAGCGAAATGCGGGATGTGGTGGAAACGGCGGATTTTCTGACAGAGCTGACCGGGATCCTGAAAGCGGTGCGGGCGCTTTCTCAAAAGGAAGATGCCGGGAGCCTGGAGGAACTGATCGGTCAGCAGGCAGAGCGGCTCGGGAAACAGATGGATGCCCTGCAGAAGGCGGGAGCTTTGTCGGGGACGGAGCGGAAAAAGAAAAAGCGGGTGCTTTCTTTTCTGCAGTCGGAGAAAAAGGCATATATGCTGGAAGATCGTGCAGAAGCCACCTTTGAGCGAACACAGGTGCGCTACGGGGAGTACGTGGAGGCTATGAAACGGGAGATGAAAAGTGTAAGTGAACGGCTTCATGCCCTGTTTGGGTTTTTGGAAGACGTGTTCCCGGAAGGCAATGAAATGCTGATTTTTGTGACGGAGCTGACAGTGAATGATTACAGTGCCCGTTTTATCAGCATGTTTGGAAGTGAGGATTATCAACGGCACAATGACGCGCTGCTGATCTCAGAGCGGCGCAATGAATTACAGGAGGAAATAGCTGCGCTGGAGCTGTAGGATAAGAGGGATGATCAGAGAATGGGAAGAGGATGAGAACGCATTTCAATATGAAGAAAGAGACGGCAGGGCCATGCTGCTGCAATGGAAAGGCAGCGGGGCTCTCGCGCGGATACCGCAGCGGGCAGGCAGTGCGGAGGTGACGGCCATCGGCCGCAAAGCCTTTCTCAGCAACAAGCGGATTCAGGAAGTGATTCTGCCGGATACCATCCGGGCCATTGATGACTGGGCGTTTGCCTATTGCAGCAGACTGACCTGTATGCATATGCCCGGGCATGATATTGCATTTGGCAAGGGGGCGTTTCTGCAGTGTGAGAAACTGGAGCAGATTGTTCTGGAACAGGATGGGCATCCGGTATTGCCCGGGAGAGATGCCGAATGTGTGGGCGCCCTGCTGGCGGCAGCGGTGCATAAGCTGGATGATCCCTGGCTGCTCAGTCCCGGGGAGGCCGGTTCCGCTCACTGGATCGAAAGGTGGGATATGCGCCTTTTGAAGGTGATGCGCACACCCGACCGGGACGGCTACCAGAATACCATATTGTGCGGGGAAGAAGATATCGGCAGTATGGAGAATAATCTCGATTATTTTCTGCAGCAGAAGAGAAAGAGTAAGGTCAGGCTTGCGCTGCTGCGGCTTCTGCATGACAAAGGACTGGATGCGGCTGTGAGAGAGGAGCTGACGGCGTATCTGCTCGAGCATACAAAGGGATGTGCCCATGAGGAGACATGGCAGATTGTAAAGGAGGAGTATGGTAACAGAAAGGCCTATTATGATCTTCTGTTGGATATCGGTGCTTTAAGAGCGGATAATTTTGACGCGGCGCTGTGCGATATGGGGACAGAACTGGCGGAGATGAAAGCTTACCTTCTGAGAGAGAAGGAAGCGCGGTTTGGGACGGGGGGATTTTTTGACTCCCTGTCAATATGGTAACAGATCAGAAAGGTGAGAAAATAATGACAAATTACGAGGAAGCATATGAAAAATTAAAACAGTTCGGGCAGCTCCATGTCCTGAACTATTATGAACAGCTGACAGCCGATCAGCAGGAAGAACTGTTGGCGCAGGTGATGGCGACGGATTTTTCCATGCTCTCTTTTGCATCGAAGGAAGGGGAGCAGGCAGCACAGCGGGGGAAGATAGAGCCGCTGGCGGCCATGGAGCTGGATGAGATCGCGCGGCGTCGGGAAGAGTTTACCCGAATCGGCCTGGATGCCATCAGGGCGGGAAAGGTGGGGGCAGTGCTGTTGGCCGGCGGTATGGGCACCAGACTTGGCTCTGACGATCCCAAGGGGATGTACGATATCGGATTGACCAGACCGGTCTATATATTTGAGCGGATTATCCGCAATACGCTGGATGTGGTGGAACAAAGCGGCGCCTGGATTCCTTTTTTTATTATGACAAGTGATAAAAACCATGAGGCTACCACGACATTCTTTCAAGAGCATGATTTCTTTGGCTATCGTGAAGAGTATGTTTTTTTCTTCCGGCAGGAAATGGCGCCGGCATCTGATTATGACGGCAAAGTATATATGGAAGAAAAAGGAAAAATATCCACATCCCCCAATGGCAATGGCGGCTGGTTTGTCTCTATGGAAAAAAGCGGTGTGGGGGATAAGATGCGCAGGCTGGGCGTGGAGTGGCTGAATGTATTTGCCGTGGATAATGTACTGCAGCGTATTGCTGATCCCTGCTTTGTGGGAGCGGTAATCGCGGAAAACAGAGCGTCGGGTTCCAAAGTGGTGCGTAAGGCGGCACCTGATGAAAAAGTGGGCGTGATGTGCCTGGAGGATGGCAGGCCCTCTATTGTCGAATATTATGAGCTGACAGAAGAACTGATGGAGGCACGGGACAAAAAAGGACAGCCGGCCTATCAGTTTGGGGCGATCCTCAATTACCTTTTCCGTGTCAGGGATCTGGAGGAGATCGTCAATAACAGCCTGCCGCTTCATGTGGTGGAAAAGAAAATCCCCCATCTTGATGAAAACGGTGTCCTGATCAGACCGGAGGCACCGAATGGCTATAAATATGAACAGCTTGTTCTGGATATGATTCATGAACTGGAAAGCTGCCTGCCCTATGAGGTTGTGCGGGAAAAAGAATTTGCCCCCATCAAGAACCGCACCGGGATCGACTCTGTGGAAAGTGCAAGGAAACTGCTTGCGGGTAACGGTGTGGTGCTGTAAGTGTTTTTTTATTATCTATCACCTAACATTTTAACAGTTTTCTGCAACATTCCCGACTTGAAAGAGAGCGTATTTTTCAACTATACTTTGGGTGACAGGAAAAATAAGAAATCATCAGGAAGGGCGCCGGTGTATACAGCCACATGTCTGCGCAGGGTGCTTTCCGGACAGGAGGAGAGTTATGGCAATCTTGGTAACAGGCGGCGCCGGTTATATCGGCAGCCATACGGTAGTGGAATTACAGGAAGCCGGCTATGATGTGGTCGTGATTGATAATCTGAGCAATTCCAGTGAAAAATCCCTGAAACGTGTGGAAAAGATCACCGGCCGCCCGGTCACATTTTATAAAGTGGATATACTCGACCGGGAAGGCCTGGAAAAAGTATTTGCGGCAGAGTCAATCGACTGCTGTATCCATTTTGCAGGTCTGAAGGCGGTAGGCGAGTCGGTTGCAAAGCCCTGGGAATATTATTACAATAATATCAGCGGAACACTGACGCTGGTGGATGTGATGAGAAAACATGGTGTGAAAAATATTATCTTTTCCTCTTCCGCGACGGTATATGGAAATCCGGCCTTTATTCCCATCACGGAAGCGTGCCCCAAAGGAGAGATCACCAATCCTTATGGACAGACGAAAGGGATGCTGGAACAGATTCTGATGGATATGCAGAAGGCGGACCCGGAGTGGAATGTGATCCTGCTGCGCTATTTCAATCCCATCGGTGCTCACAAGAGCGGTACCATCGGCGAAAATCCCAATGGTATCCCCAACAATCTGATGCCTTATATTACGCAGGTAGCCGTCGGGAAACTGAAGGAGCTGGGCGTGTTCGGCAATGATTATGACACCCATGACGGCACTGGTGTGCGCGACTATATCCATGTCGTGGATCTGGCGAGAGGACACGTAAAGGCGATTGAGAAAATCCGCCAGAAGCCGGGGATTGAAATCTATAACCTTGGTACAGGCACGGGCTACAGTGTACTGGACATCGTAAGAAATTTTGAGGAGGCTTCCGGCGTAAAGATTCCCTATGTAATCAAAGACAGAAGAGCGGGAGATATCGCCACCTGCTATTCTGACGCTTCCAAAGCGGAGAAGGAGCTGGGCTGGAAAGCACAGTATGGGATCCGTGAGATGTGCGAAGACTCCTGGAGATGGCAGAAAAATAATCCGAACGGATATGAAGACTAAAAAGAATGCTCCCTGGCATAAGTCAGGGAGCATTTGCGCCTGCGGTTTTGGAAAGTCTGCTGTATGTAGCGACCTGTTCATTCAGGGAAAGCATCCTGTCATCCAGCTCATAAATGATCTTAGAACATTCGATCAGCTCATTTCTGATAAATACGGGTGCATTTCCTTCGAATTTATAATTGATCTTGTGCTCAAGACTGGCCCAGAAATCCATGGCGACTGTCCGGATCTGAATCTCCACCTTTGTATCGGCGCTTCTGTCCGAGAGAAAGATGGGAATCGAGACAATCATATGATAACTCCTGTATCCGCTCGGCTTGGGGTGCTCAATATAATCCTTGACGGAAAGCACTTTGATATCACTCTGATTGGCGATCATTTCCGCGATCCGGTAGATATCCGATGTGAAGGAGCAGATCACACGGATGCCTGCGATATCATTGACATAGTTTACCATATTTTCGATCGTGGATTCGTATCCGTGTTTTTTTAATTTCTTGACAATGCTCTCCGGTGATTTCAGTCTCGATTTGATATGCTCAATCGGGTTATATCTATGCACATGCTGAAATTCATCATTGAGAATCTCCAGTTTGGTTCCGATTTCTTTCAGTGCTGAGTTGTAGATCAGTGTGACTTCCTTCCAGGTGTCGACGCTGCTGTCTGGTGAAGGTTTAAATTCCATTTGCATACCTCGTTTGTTTATGGCAGAATACTATTATTGTATGCCATGTACTACTATATTATGATTATAGCACAAAAGAGTGCCAATGTATATTATTAACAAAAAATTAATAAATAGGAAAAAAGTATTGGTTATTTTGTAACTGGCTTTGGCGGGAATTGTACCGGAAGCAGGACGGGAGATGCGGTACTGGATTGGGAGGTTTTCAAATGTTTCGGATGTGGTGTAAAATCTGGAAGGACAACAGGATGCTGAGGGATACAGTCATAGAGGATGGCAGTGATGATACCAGAACACATAAGGTATTCCGTGCCCTTGACGAATGTTGCAGCCGGTTTGATCTCGAACGGCCGATCTGGCTGGATGCCGTAGTGGCGGAATTTTCGCGTCACGCGAAGGCGAGATTTACGAAAGACTGTTTTATAGAGGCGGTAGAGTTTGATTATCTGGAGATACATGTGATAGAGGAAGACATGTAAGACAATAAAAAAGATGATTATTTTTACTTGACATTGCATATAATATGACGTAATATAAAATATACAACAAGTAGTATTGAAAACTACATATCAATATGCGGATATATAACATGTGGAGGTGTCAGTATGCAGATAACGATTAGAGAACCGGGGAGTGCGATTACACATTTTATAGGTATGATGTTAGCAGTATTCGCTTCCGTACCTTTACTGATCAAGTCAGGAATGAGTGCAGGCGGGACCTGTTTCGGTGCTATGGGTGTTTTTATGCTCAGCATGATTCTGCTGTATGGCGCCAGCACAACTTATCATGCAGTCAATGTATCTGACGGTGCATTGAAGATATTTCGGAAGATTGACCATATGATGATATTTGTTATGATTGCGGGTTCCTATACGCCGGTATGCCTGCTCGTACTGGGCGGAAGGACGGGAATAGGGCTGTTGGGGCTTGTATGGGGGATCGCGCTGTTTGGCATGATTGTAAATGCGCTCTGGATCACCTGTCCCAAATGGTTTTCCTCCTTGGTTTATATTGCGCTTGGATGGGTATGTATCCTCGTTTTCGGACAGCTCCGTGCGCTGTTGCCGGTGGGGGCTTTTCTCTGGCTGCTGGCCGGCGGGATCGTCTATACCATAGGTGGTGTGATCTATGCGCTGAAGCTGCCGATATTTAACAGCAGACATGAAAATTTTGGCTCTCATGAAATATTTCATCTGTTTGTCATCGGCGGAAGTATCTGCCACTTTATCTTTATGTATGGATACGTCGCATAAAACAACTGACAGGTTTTAAAATGAGGAGTGCCCCGATATCCATTTCTGGATACCGGGGCTATTATGAAAAAATTTATCTACCTTGGTAAGGAATTGTATCACTCGTTTAACTTGAATTAAGTATAGCACGTAAATGTGAATAAAATATGAACGAATTGTAACTATATAGTAAAATATAATAAAAAGAAAGACGTGAAGAAAAGAATTATGAACATGTTGCACAAGCAAAAAGCCGGGTGACAGGAACGTGATTTGGGCACTGTGTTATGAAATATGGTTTCCGCGCTTTCCGCAGGTTGTCAATTCGTTGGAGAAATGATAGAATAATCGGGATATATGGAAACGAGGCGTACGTTCGGAGGAAACCACATGGATAATTTTATGGACAGAATCACGCAGAGGTTTAATGCCCAGGAGATCATCAAGGCAAATGCCCAGGCAGAGGCCCAGGAGTTGGGCAGGCTGCGGGAGCAGATGAAAGACTACGATAAGTGTATGCAGGAGATGCGGCGGCTGAACCTGAAAAATGTAGAGGCCACTGAGAAGCTGCGCGCTCTGGCGGAAAAAGTGAATGCGCTTGCGGGGCGGGCACTGGCAGGGATAGAGGAAAAAGGGCGGCAGGACAGCGGACAGTCCGGGCGCCTGGAGGCTTTTCAGGAGACAGTGGAAGCGGTTTGCGGCGAGGTAAAGAAAACACAGGAAGAGACGGGGCTGACACGGGAAAAGATGGCAGCCGTCCAGGAAGGGATCGCTTCCCTTCAAAACGGGATCACAGTCGTGCGGGACGACACCACTTCTCTGCAGACGGAATTGTCGGCAGTGCGGGGAGATATGGCATCTCTGCGCAAAGCGTTGACGATAATACATAAGGAAATATCTCCCTTACAGACCGGATTTGAGCAGGTCCGTGACAACAGCGCCTCTATGCAGACGGAATTTGCCGCCATGTGTGACAATACGGCATTGATACAGGCTGAGCTTGCAGAAGTGCATGAGGATACGGCTTCTCTGCAGTCAGATCTGGCGCTGCTGCAGGATGGCATGACAGATATGAAGAGCGGCCTGCAGACGATACAGGAAAACCGCACTTCCGTGCAGGCGGAATTTGCGGCAATTCGTGACAGTGCGGCTGCTCTGGAAGCGGAACTGGCAGCCGTCCATGAGGATACGTCCTCCATGCAGGCCGGCCTGGGATCCGTGCGTGAGGCAGTGCTGTCCCTCCATGCAGGCTTTTCTGCGATGCAGGACAGCGCATATGATCTGCAGAACGGACTGGCAGGCGTGAAGGAAGAGACGGCGGGTGCGCATGAAGCTGCCTTAGCAGTGACTGCTGAGCTGACAGCCATGCGCGGAGAGATCGCGTCCCTGCAGGAGGCGGCGGAAACCGTCCAGTCAGAGACTAATCGGATGCAGGCCAGGATACAGGCTTTGAGAGAAGTCTCGGAGGCAGATGGAACACAGCTGCGCGATCTGCTGGAAAAGATCGGTTCCGGGATGCAGGAGATGAAAACCTCCTTTGATAAAAATGATTCCCTGGCGGAAGAGATACAGACAAGTCTGAAAGTGTCCGGTGAGGGGCTGGAAGAATATGTGCATCGGGAAAGTGTAAAGGTATACAGGAATGTACAGGCCATTCTGACGGAAGAGCTGAAAAGCCAGACCAAAGAGCTGTGTGAGAAGATGGAGCAGGACAGACCTGTCAGCAAATGGCTATACGGCCTGATCATTGTCACATTGCTCGTATCTATGGGGAATCTGGGGCTTCTGATTGCATGGCTGTGCGGACTGGTGGTGTGAAGATGGAAAAACAAATATGGAAACCGGGCAATATGCTCTATCCCCTGCCTGTAGTGCTGGTAAGTGTGGCGGGAACTGCGGGGCAGCAGAATGTTTTTACCGTGGCGTGGACAGGGACGGTCTGCTCTGATCCGCCGATGGTTTGCATTTCCGTGAGGCCGCAGCGCTATTCTTACGATATGATCTGCCATACCAGAGAATTTGTCATCAATCTGACGACAGAGCAGCTGGCATTTGCCACGGATTACTGTGGCGTAAAGAGCGGAAGGGATATTGACAAATGGAAGGCTATGAATCTGACGCCGCTGCCGGCAAAAGAAGTGCATGCGCCGCTGATTGCGGAGAGTCCTGTCAATATCGAGTGCAGGGTGGAAGAAATCAGAGAACTGGGAAGTCATCATATGTTTATTGCCAGCGTAGTGTGTGTACATGCAGGAAAAGACTATATGGATGAATCGGGCAAGTTTGACTTATCCATAGCCAAGCCCATCGTATATTCTCATGGGACATACTATGCGCTGGGCAGGCCGGTGGGGACATTCGGCTACAGTGTGAGGAAGAAATCAGATTAATGCTTCTGAAAGTTTCCCTCCTTGCCCAGAAGGCTGCCTCGCATGATGGCATCCTTCCCATACCGTTTTCTTATGACATCAATGGCTTCGTTCAGCTTGTGCTGTTTTTCCGAAATCATTGACTGCCGGGAATCAAAGAGAGACAGCTGTACCGGTTCTGAGACAGAACAGAGCCTGGCAGTGCGGATTCCCAGCAGTCTGACCGGGTTGTGATCCCAGGTTTCTTCAAACAGCCGGCAGGCTGTCTCGTAGATGATCTGATCGCCGTCCACCGGGGAAGGGAAGGTAGTCTGGTGAGATATGGTACGGAAATCGGCATATTTGATTTCGATGCTCTCCATCAGCGCTTTCCTCCCGGCGGCCCGCAATCTGGCTGCCACGGATTCGGAAAGGGAGAGAAGCGCGGTTTTAGCCTGCGGCAATGTGCAGGCATCGTGGGGCAGCGTAATGGAATTGCCGATTCCCTTTGCCTGTGCCGGCTCGGATATTACAGTGGAAGGATCAATGCCATTTGCATATTGCCAGAGCAGCCGTCCGTGGCTTTTCAGATGCGCTTCCAGAATCCCGGGATCAGCATGAGCCAGATCGCCGATGGTGAGGATTTCCAGTTTATGCAGCGTCTCCGCACTGGATTTCCCACACATATATAAGGAAGAAAGCGGGAGCGGCCACATCTTTTTTTCTATCTCATAGGAAAATAAAGTATGCGTCAGATCAGGCTTTCGAAAATCCGAAGCCATTTTGGCCAGTACTTTCCGGTCAGAGATTCCTACATTTACCGTGAATCCAAACTGCTGCCTGATTCCGTCCCGGATCTTATCGGCACATGACACTGGTGTCGGATAATTTCCGGCGATGGGGGTATAATCCATATAGCATTCGTCTACGCTTACCTGTTCGATGTCAGGACAAAAATCTGACAGATATGTCATAAGTTCCCGGGACCGTCTGGCATATAGCTTATGATCGGGTGGCACCATAAAAAGAGAGGGACATTTGCGGAACGCGTTGACTACCGGCTCACCGGTTCTGATTCCATATTTTTTGGCCGGAACGGATTTTGCCAGTACTACGCCGTGCCGTTTTTCCATATCGCCGCCCACGATGGCAGGTATCTGCCGCAGGTCAATATCATCTCCGCTTTTCAGCCGTTCCAGAGCAGTCCAGCTCAGGTAGGCGGAATTCACATCTATATGAAAAATCACCGGTTCCATAAAATACCTCCTGTTCGTGTGCTGACAATCACAGTTTACACCAGATCATGGGAATTGAAAAGAGTATCTGGCTTTCAGGAAAATTCTTTACAAGTAAAAAATTAGCTGTTAGAATGAAAGTATTACAGAATTATTACATGTCTGTATCTGATTCTGTCATCTTTTTCTGAATAAAGGCTGATGAAATGATGAAAAATTCTCACAAGTTAAGGCGGGCATATATAAGGGGAATGGGACTGGCAATCATTGTCAGTGCTTTCTTTCTGCCCTCCTATATGAAACCGGAAAATACCGGTAATAATATATTTTACATTACATTAAATGGCACATTCGTAGGGACAAGCGCTACGGATGATGCTGAGGGCCTGCTTCGGCAGGCCAGACTTTCCGTGGCGGGGGAAAGCAGCGAGTCGGTGATGCTGAAAGCAGAGCTGTCGGTGGAGGGAGATGAGGTATACTTTGGAAAAGTGGATTCCGAAGAAGTGCTGATCGCCAACATGGCGGAAGTGATGCGGGCGGATGAAGTGGAGACGCTGACACGTTCTTACACAGTGAAAATTAATGACTTCACAGTGAATCTGGCCAGCTCGCAGGAAGTATTGGAGCTGCTGGGTGCGGTATTTGACAAATATGACACGACAGGGAACTATGGTGTCAGGCTGGTGCTGGATCCGTTTCGGGAACTCAATGTGCTGACGACCCAGGTTGTCAATCGGGAAGAAGAACGGAAAAAAGAAGAAAACGCCAGAAATTATCGCCGGACGGCCGGTGTGGACGCTTCTATGCCAGGAACTGACGGGGTTGTCATAGAGGCAGAGGAAAGAGACTTTTCCGATTATGAACTGGGACTGATTTCCATGGAATATGGGGATGTCGTGGAGGTGGTGGAAGCATATCTGCCGCCGGAATCCATCACACCCCTTGGCAGTGCCATCGAGCAGGTGACAAAAGAACAGGAAAAAAATAAGATATATGAGGTGGTGTCGGGCGACACCCTTTCCCAGATCGCGGAAGATAACGGGCTGCCTATGGACAGGCTGATCGAGATGAATCCCACGATTGAGAGCGAGAGCTCCACGATCCGCGTGGGCGATGAGATCATTGTCACTTCGCCTGAGCCTGAGCTGTCCGTAGTCCGTCAGGAGCAGTTATATTATGAGGAGGATTATGATGCGGATGTCATTTATATTGATAATGACAGCTGGTACACGACGGAGCGGGTGACACGCCAGGAGCCTTCGGCGGGACATAGAAAAGTGGTGGCTGTCGTTTCCTTCCGTAATGATACAGAGACCGGACGGGATATTCAAAAAGAAGAAGTCACGATGGAAGCGGTGCCCAAGATTGTGGAACGGGGAACCAAAACCCCGCCAACCTATATCAAGCCCATATCGGGCGGTCGCCTTTCCTCGGGCTTTGGCGGCCGCAAAGCGCCGACCAAAGGCGCCTCCAGCAATCATAAAGGCATCGACTGGGCGACTCCGATCGGGACTGCGGTCATGGCTTCCTGCGACGGTGTGGTAACGAGGGCCGGCTGGGGAAGCGGATACGGATATGTGGTTTATATTGACCATGGAGACGGCAGGCAGACAAGATATGGGCATCTGAGCAAAATACTGGTGAAAACAGGGCAGCGGGTGTCACAAGGACAGAAAATTGCGCTCAGCGGCAATACCGGAAGAAGCACGGGACCTCATGTGCATTTTGAAATTCTTATCGGGGGCTCTCAGGTTAATCCGCTGAACTATTTGAGCTAAAGCGCAAATGGTTCAGACAGTCCGACTGTATGGATCAGAAATGATTGAAAATATTCCAGAGAAAGGAAAAATACTCCGGCTTTACAAATGAAGGAAATGTGGTATACTACTTAATAGTCTAAAATTTGCAGAGGTAAATTTATGGAACAATATGCGATTAAGGGTGGAAATCCGTTGGTTGGCGAAGTGGAGATCGGTGGTGCGAAAAATGCGGCGCTGGCGATTCTGGCGGCTTCTGTGATGACGGATGAGACTGTAATGATAGAGAACATGCCAGATGTGCGTGATACCAACGTGCTGCTGCAGGCCATTGCCAGTATCGGCGGCATCGTGGAGCGGCTGGACCGTCATACGGTAAAGATCAACGGCTCCCAGATCCATGACCTGATTATTGACGGAGATTATATTAAAAAGATCAGAGCCTCTTACTATTTGCTGGGCGCGCTGCTCGGCAAATATAAAAAAGCGGAAGTGGCTCTGCCGGGAGGCTGCAATATCGGCAGCCGTCCCATAGACCAGCATCTGAAAGGCTTTCGTGCCCTGGGGGCCGAAGTGAATATCGCCCATGGCCTGATTATCGCCGAGGCGGATAATCTGCGGGGCAATCATATTTATATGGACGTGGTGACAGTAGGCGCTACCATCAATGTGATGATGGCGGCTGTCATGGCAGAAGGTATGACCATTATCGAAAATGCCGCCAAGGAGCCGCATGTGGTAGACCTTGCCAACTTCCTGAACAGCATGGGCGCCAATATCAAAGGCGCAGGAACGGACGTCATACGGATCAGGGGCGTATCCAGACTCCATCGTACGGAATATGCCATTATCCCTGATCAGATCGAGGCGGGGACCTTTATGTTTGCCGCTGCCGTGACAAAGGGTGATATCACGGTGAAAAACGTGATTCCCAAGCACCTGGAATCCATCAGCGCAAAACTGTTGGAAATCGGTTGTGAGATCGAAGAGTCTGATGACGCAGTGCGGGTGGTTGCTTCCAGACGGCTGAAGCATACCCATGTCAAGACACTGCCTTACCCCGGTTTTCCGACGGATATGCAGCCTCAGATCGCTGTGGCACTGGGCCTTTCTAATGGCACCAGTATTGTTACCGAAAGTATTTTTGAAAATCGTTTTAAATATGTCGATGAACTGACGCGTATGGGCGGCAGTGTCAAAGTGGAAGGCAACACTGCGATTATCAGCGGTGTGGACAGATATACCGGCGCCAGCATCACGGCACCTGATTTGCGTGCAGGCGCGGCGCTCGTACTTGCCGGACTGGCGGCGGAAGGCTTTACCACAATCGACGAGATCCGCTACATCGAACGGGGCTATGAGGACTTTCCGCAAAAACTGAAAAACCTGGGTGCCCAGATTGAACTGGTGGATACCGATAAAGCGCTCCAGAAGTTTAAGCTTTGCGCGGGATGAAGGTAAGCGGGTTGCTCCGGACGACAAAATAAAGAAGAGGCTGCTGTTTTATTGTCGAACAGCAGGCTCTTCTCCATTTATAGGTAAATCTTTTCAATCCACAGGGTTACTCCCTGACAAATACAATTGAATAAGTATATCATATAATTTACTAGAAGTGAAGCACATAAATTTTTATATTTGATTTACCTATTAATGTGAATATATTGACAAGGCAGGAAAAATATGGTAGAGTCTTTTTGTTGCCGCCCTGACTCTGGTGACAGAAAGGGGGTGCATCACATGGACGTATTGCTATCTTTCATTCTTTCCGTATTGGCCAGTGTAGTTGCCTGCTACCTGTGCAAGTGGTTAAGCGGTAAAGATTAATACGGTAACTTAGCCCAAACGGTTCACTTCTCCGTAAAAGAAGGAGAAGCCCCGATTGTATTAGCGGTACAATCGGGGCTTCGTCCTTTTTGCGTCACATGGACACTGCTATCTTTTTGCCTATACATACTATAACATATGCATTGGACCAAATCAAGTCTATGCAGAAATGTTTGTTTTATACTCCATATCCAACTAAGGAGTAAATTAACTCTTATAAATTCAATAGAATAAAACGCGCTCCTATTTGTTGTGGACTCTGCCAGCAATTAAAATTTTATCTTCATGATTGTTCTACTAATGGAAATTACATCGGCTGTTCCCAACTGCGTTCCTTTCAATAGAGGAATAGGTACATTTTCGAACTTGTATGGCGTCAAATCTACAGTAACATCCTCTGATTGTATGGTGTCCAAAAGCCCAGAAGTAGAGACATTGATGGCTATGGGCATTAACTTGCTATTTATGTGAATAGCCAATACTGGATTGTATATTCTGACAAAATATGATAGAATCTGTCTGTTACCGCCCCAATTCTGGTAACGGGAGGCCGCTGAAAAACATTCTATTTTTTGATATTAAATTTTTGAGGCACGTAAA
>CAJULA010000025.1 GCA_910587155.1 uncultured Lachnospiraceae bacterium | reverse complement strand
AGGTCATCGTATGCGGTCAGCTCGATTTTGCTTCCTCTGCTTCTCGCCAAGCTCTGCCACCTCCTTTGCGAACTGTTCATAGGCTGCGGCAACCTTGCCGCCTTTGTCATAGGCAAATATGCTTTTGCCCTCTGCGGTAGCTTCAACCGCACGGATGGAATGGGGTATCTCGCTGTCAAAGACTTTGATTTTCTGTCCGTATGCACTCTTTACCGTAGCGGTAATCTCCTTAGAGATATTCGTGCGGGGCATTACCATCGTCATTAAGATACCATCAATCCGCAGCTTGGGGTTTATCTGCCGCCTGACCATTGACACGGAGCGAAGCAACAGCTCTAAGCCTTTCGCAGAAAGATAGTGGGGCTGTGTCGGGATAACCACGCTGTCAGCCGCCACAAGTGCATTGATGGTAATCATGCCCAAACTCGGCATACAGTCGATAAGCACATAGTCGTAATTCTTTTTGACCGCATTTACATAGGTCTTTAGGACACGCTCACGGCTCATGGCATTGATTAGCCTTACCTCGAAGCCCGACAGCTCAATGTTGGACGGTAACAGGTCAACGCCCTCGCTGTTGCGGATAATCCCCTGCGAAACATCAGGCGGCTTGTCGTCGATGATGTCCTGCATAATGGTGGGGAGCGTGACGGGGATGTCGTCTGGTCGGTTATAGCCCAGAGCCATTGTGAGGTTTGCCTGTGCGTCCGCATCAATGAGCAGCACCTTAGAGCCTTGCCTTGCCAGACCTACACCCAAGTTGACCGCCGTTGTGGTCTTTCCAACACCGCCTTTCTGGTTCGTCAGAGCAATCACTTTGCAATTTGACATAGATGCGTCCTCCTTTCGCATAAATTTAGCCGCTTTGTCAAAGGCGGCTATGTAACAGTACCAGAGAACGCAAAAAAGCCGACTGGCTTGTACCAATCGGCTATGTAATCTCTATCTTTCCATATTCAGTTTTTAATTCTTGCACAGGGCTTGCCGCACCTGCTCTATATCCCATTTCTCTGGAAACAGGACTGCCATAATGCGGAACGCATCATAAAGCCCTGCCACATAAGAACAGTTGGAATAATCTATGTTCTGACTGTCCCTGCAATCCAGAAGATGGTTGCATATCTGCCGCTGTTTCTCCGTCAAATCAAGTCGGATATAGCTTTGCTCCGCACAGCCCTCCGCATTGCTTTCCTGCTGAAAATCCATGTCTGACTGCAAAAGCTGATATACGGAGTTTTCCTTCAGATTTTCCAATGCTAATGTTACCAACTTTTCAAACTCCATGCCTCACGACCTCCCCTTAACCTGCCACAACCTTTAATTTCTTAATGGGAGCATTGCTGACCTTGAAGATAAGCTCGTCAACAGGGTCGGTATATCTGCCTTGCTGTATGAGCTGATTTTTCAGCTCGACAAGGCTATGTAACAGGATTGTCCTCTCTTGGCTGTTTACATACAAATGATTCAGTTTCTCCCTCATAATTGCCACCGTCCTTTTTTGCTTTCATTATATAAGGAAATGGCAGTCGGCTCAAATATGCAAAATCGGGGCAAAAAAATAAGCGTACCACTATCTCTAATGATACGCTTATGATTATTTAGATATAAACATCAACAGTCAAATCTTCCCATTGATTTTTTCTAAGATAGCCACCACTTGCTTTTCGGAAAGCCTGTGCTTCCTCAAAACTTATGGTAAAAGTCCAAAATGGTTTTCGCCTATCTTTGTGATATAGCCGCCTGTGCCGCTGCCAACCGTGCAATAGGTACGCGGAACGGGCTGCAGGATACATAGTCCAGTCCGATCTTATGGCAGAATTCTACAGAAGTGGGATCGCCGCCGTGCTCACCGCAGATGCCGCAGTGGATGGACGTATTTACTTCTTTTCCTTTTGATATCGCCATCTCCATCAGTTTGCCCACACCGGACTGATCGAGTTTCGCAAAGGGATCGTTTTCAAATATCTTGGCATCATAGTAAGACTCCAAGAATTTGCCGGCATCATCACGGGAGAAACCATAGGTCATCTGCGTCAGATCATTGGTTCCGAAACAGAAGAATGCCGCATCTTCCGCAATCTCGTCTGCAGTCAGCGCCGCTCTGGGGATCTCTATCATCGTGCCCACTTCATATTTCAGATCTGCCCCTGCTGCGGAGATCTCTCCATCAGCCGTCTCGGTAACAATCTTTTTGACAAACTTAAACTCTTTGCTGTCACCGATGAGCGGAATCATAATTTCAGGAACCATCTCCCAGTCAGGATGTGCTTTCTTCACGTTGATGGCTGCACGGATTACCGCCTTTGTCTGCATCTTTGCAATCTCGGGATAGGTAACTGCCAGACGGCATCCACGATGGCCCAGCATAGGATTGATCTCATGCAAAGAATCTATCATAGCCTTGATGTCTTCTACAGACTTGCCTTTTGCTTCTGCCAGTTTACGGATATCTGCCTCATCTGTCGGCACAAATTCATGCAGCGGCGGATCCAGGAATCTGATGGTAACGGGGTTGCCTTCCATTGCTTCATATAATTTTTCAAAATCACCCTGCTGCAGAGGAAGGATCTTCGCAAGAGCCTCTTCTCTCTCTTCCAGCGTATCGGAACAGATCATCTCACGGAAAGCATCAATTCTGTCTCCCTCAAAGAACATATGCTCTGTTCTGCAAAGGCCGATCCCTTCTGCCCCCAGTTCTCTTGCCTTTTTCGCATCGGAAGGCGTATCTGCATTGGTTCTTACTTTCAGTGTCCTGTATTTGTCCGCCCATGCCATAATGCGGCCAAACTCTCCGGCGATGGTAGCATCCACTGTCTTGATGGAGCCGTCATAAATATTGCCCGTCGTACCATCAAAAGAAATCACATCACCTTCATGATATTCCTTGCCCGCCAAAGTAAACTTCTTGTTCTCTTCATCCATATTGATCGCGGAACAGCCGGATACACAGCATGCACCCATACCCCTGGCTACAACCGCCGCATGACTTGTCATACCGCCTCGTACCGTCAGAATACCTTGTGCTACTTTCATACCCTCGATATCTTCCGGTGAAGTTTCAAGACGCACCAGTACGACCTTTTCGCCTCTTGCCGCCCATGCTTTTGCATCTTCCGCAGAAAATACGATCTTACCGCATGCCGCGCCGGGTGCTGCCGCCAGTGCTTTGGCAATAGGCTGAGACGCCTTCAGCGCATCTGCATCAAACTGAGGATGCAGCAGGGAATCCAGATTTCTCGGATCAATCATAGACACTGCCTTTTCCTCGCTGATCATCCCTTCATCTACCAGGTCACAGGCAATCTTGAGGGCAGCCTTGGCCGTTCTCTTGCCGCTTCTGGTCTGCAGCATATACAGATGCTTGTCCTCAATGGTAAACTCCATATCCTGCATGTCTCTGTAATGGTCTTCCAACTTATTGCAGATTCCCACAAACTGTTCAAACACTTCCGGCATGGTATCTTCAAGCTGTGCAATGGGTTGCGGCGTACGTACACCGGCTACCACGTCTTCACCCTGGGCATTCATCAGGAATTCACCCATCAGCTTCTTTTCGCCTGTCGCAGGGTTACGGGTAAATGCAACACCGGTTCCGGAAGTCTCGCCCATATTGCCAAACGCCATCATCTGTACATTGACAGCCGTCCCCCAGGAATACGGAATATCATTGTCCCTGCGGTATACATTGGCACGGGGATTGTCCCAGGAACGGAACACGGCCTTTACCGCACCAAGAAGCTGCTCCTTGGGATCAGCCGGGAAGTCTTCCCCGATCTTCTCTTTATATTCTGCCTTGAACTGATTTGCCAGTTCCTTCAGGTCATCCGCCGTCAGATCCACATCAAGCGTAATTCCCTTCTGAGATTTCATCTTGTCGATCAACTCTTCAAAATATTTCTTGCCAACTTCCATGACCACATCGGAATACATCTGGATAAATCTTCTATAGCAGTCCCATGCCCAGCGGGGATTTCCGGACTTTGTGGAAAGTACATCCACAACCTCCTCATTGAGACCCAGATTGAGGATCGTATCCATCATACCCGGCATAGATGCCCTTGCGCCGGAACGCACTGATACAAGCAGCGGATTTTCCTTGTCTCCGAACTTTTTGCCAGTGATCTCTTCCATCTTGGAAATATGTTCCATGATCTGTCCCATGATCTCGTCATTGATCTGTCTGCCGTCCTCATAGTACTGTGTGCAGGCTTCTGTCGTAATGGTGAAGCCCTGCGGTACAGGCAGCCCCAGATTGGTCATTTCCGCCAGATTCGCGCCCTTACCGCCCAGAAGGTTCCGCATTCCTGCATTTCCTTCTGTAAATAAATACACCCATTTTTTCATCCAATTACACCCTCCGTAATTTCTTAGACTGATACCATCAGTATAGCATTCCTTTCCATAAAATTAAAGCATTATTCCTATTTCTGTGAAATAAAAGTTGCAACCCGGCAACATTTCTGACAAATCTGTATACTTGCTGCTACAGACCATAAAAATATAATTCTGGCACATAAATTTCTGACGTCACATATAAATTTTATAAAGTTTTGCATGTAGCAACACGGCTTAAATCAATTATTGCATAATTTGTTGAGAGATAGGAAGGGAGAATAAACTTAAAAAATCCCGGCAGGCTTTGATGCACATATGGGGATATATCAAATACCCGTGCAGACACACACCTGACGCATCACTCACGGGAATAAGAACTTTTATTCGCACCTCAGCGCTTCTCATTCCACCGCTTAAACAGGACTATTTCCGCTTCGGAACCACCCTGGCCATATTCAGACACCATAAGATATCTCTCATCTGCAACAATTCCATAACATCTGTCACTATCTGTTTTGTGAAGCTGATTTCCCAGATAAATTCTGTTGTCATCCCAGAACTTAACCATCTTCCCGTCAGGAAAAGGGTATGCAAGGTTGACAAAGGAACCTTTGAGGGCATTTAAATCTTTCACTTCCTCCATATCATCAATACCGAGCGCATTAAATTGCGCAATAAGTCTTTCTTTTAATTCACGCAACGCATCGTTGCTCTTCTGACAACATAAGGCGACAATACAGTCTGCGCCGAAAGGACGGCCGTCTGTTTCCTCACATCCATTGCAGCTGTCACGAAATCCGCACTGCGTGCAGTCAATTCCACAAATAGAACTTACCATGTTTCCTCCTTCTTTCCTCATCCGAAATTAAATACTATTTCTATGCCCAAACAGTTCTTTTCCCGAAAAAACAGGCCGACAAACTTCCTGCCGACCTGTTACCTGTTTCTGCTGTTTACTCAGCTTTTTTTGTATCAAGGAAAAATTCATAGGCTTCCTTGTCGGTAGCCCCTTTGTGAACTACCATGTTGACTGCCTGTGCCATAGCCACCGGATCATGGCTCTGGAATATATTGCGTCCCATGTCCACGCCTCTTGCACCTTTGCTGATCACTTCGTAAGCCAGCGTCAGCGCATCCTTTTCCGGCAGCTTCTTGCCGCCTGCCACTACGATGGGTACAGGACATGCCGCCACTACCTCTTCAAAGTTCTCACAATTATAAGTCTTAATAATATTGGCACCCAGCTCCGCCAGAATCCTTGTCGCCAGTTTGAAGAAACGGTCCGTGCGTTCCATCTGCTTGCCGACCGCTACCACACCCATCGTCGGAATGCTGTAACGGATTCCGGCATTGATGGTACGGGACAGGTTATCCAGGCTGGAGAGCTGTCCGTCTGCACCGATAAAGGTCTGGATTGCCATACAGTCTGCGTTCATGCGAATGGCATCTTCAATATCTACCGCCACAACCTCATGAGAAAGGTCATCATTCAGCATAGAAGAACCGGAAGTCGTGCGCAGCGCAACACCTTTACGGCACTGCGGCGGAACGCAGGTACGAAGTGCTCCTCTTGTCCCCATGAGTACATCTACATAGGGTATCAGCTGCGGGATCAGGATGTCCAGTCTTTCCAGTCCTGCCGTTGAACCCATAAAATATCCATGGTCGAAAGCGAACATTACCGTATTGCCACTTACCGGATCAAAAATATTGGAAAGATGTTTTTTCATACCCCAGTCCAGGTTGTTTGCACCTTTTACGTGGAAATCTCCCTGATTTGCAAACGGTACGGAAACCTTATAATCTTTTGCTACTTTTAATCCATCTACATCTGCCATTTTCTATGTAACCTCCTTATTTTCTATGTTGAATGTGTCGGACACCTCTTCGTCTTGTCCAAAGCAGTGCGCTCCGGACGCTTTCGCGCCCCTCGCTCCCGGGCTGCGCCCTATACAGTCTTTCTAAGAACCAGGAGTGACTGCAAGCAGTCATCCTGTTCCTTCGAAAGACTGTGCACTGCTTTGCTTTTAGAAGTTGTAATCGTTTACGTTGGATTCGTCGAATACTACGCGTTCGGGAAGGAGTACTACGCCGTTGTTGGTGTCGGCTGTTGTGTCGCCTTCTGTCAGGCAGTCGTTTGCCATAACTTCGCAGTCACCGATTCCGGGTACGGAGATCTTGTCGCCGACTTTCACTTCGTTTCCTGCTGCCATGTATGCTGCAAGGTAGCAACCAAGTGCACCCTGGATACCGCAGTCCCAAAGGCCCCATTCGTAGAGAACGCCCGCGTCACAGTATTCTTTGATTGCCATGGGAGTTGCAAAGCCTGTGATCGTCATGTCATCTTTTGTGATGCCTTTGTTCTGTGCTGCCTTTAACTGGCCGGGAAGAGCTGTGGAGTCATTGCAGATGATCAGGTCGATATCCGGATAAGCATCCAGAATTGCCGCACCTGTGGAAACTGCCTGCTCTGCGTCCTGATTGGAATAATAGTTGTCAGCAACCTTTTTCCAGTTCGGATAATCTTTTGCGATAATTGCTTCGCCTGCTACCTGCCAGGAGTTCTGGTCAGTAACGGTTGCCTGTGAATAGTGCCATACATACTGTACTTCGTCATTCTTAGGATCAACACCGCGTTTCTCAAGAGCATCCACGGACATATCCACCAGCATCTGTCCGAGAATTTCCGGTGTCCCCTGGGATACCATCAGTGCACGTGCATCGGACTGTGCATCAGAGTCCCATGTACAAACAGCAAGGCCAGCTTCCTGTGCTTCCAGAAGAGCGTCTCTTACGCCTGCTGCATCAACGGTGGAAATACAGATTGCATCCGCGCCGCTTGCCACTGCCTGGTTGATTACCTGTACCTGATCTGCAACGCCTGCTGTGGCACTGCCCTGATAATCAACGGTAATGCCCCAGTCAGCCGCATATTTCTGAGCGCCGTCATTGGCTGCTTCAAAGAATGCGTTTCCTGTTACCTTCGGGATAAATACAACTGTTTTTCCGGAAACATCTGCGCCTGTTGCTTCTGCGGCTGCTTCTGTCTCCGCCGGTGCTGCCGCGTCATCCTCAGCAGGAGCTGCCTCTGATTCTGCGGGAGCTGCTGCTTCCGGTTCTGCTGCAGGCGCTGCTGCCTGCTCGCCGCTTCCGCCGCACGCTGTCAGCGAAAGAGCCATGGACAGTGCAAGTACGAGTGACATCACTTTTTTCATTTTCATTACTTTTTCCTCCTTTTTTTCTATATTCAAAAGCATATGCTTTGAATAAACGTCTTTAACTTTCTTTTTTTAATTTCTGAAACAGAGCTGCCGTTTCCGGCCGTGAAATAATAGATCGTCCGATCACCACAACCAGGAGCAGAATGCCCACCGGGATATCCAGATACTGCGTATTGACTTTAAAGCACAGGGGAAGTCCGAAGCGCAGGATACCGATGACGAGGGAGGCCAGCGCCGTCCCGATCACGCTCCCTTTTCCGCCTGTACTCAGTGTACCGCCCAGCACCACTGCGGTAATGATATTCAATGTCAGGTTCGCGCCCAGATCACTCTTGGCCGTCCCCAGATAAGAAGTCAGCATAATGCCCGCAAGAGCCGCACTCACCGCCGATAATACATAGGTGCTCAATATAACCAGTCTCGTATTGATCCCTGAATACTCCGCCGCCTCCTGATTGATGCCTACCAGAAAGATACTTCTGCCGTACTTCGTCTTGTGAAGCAGAATGTAGGCCAGCACAATCAGTATGCCGAAAGCCAGAAGCTGGCTGGGAATCACATCAAACAGCTTGTATTTGGATATAATCTTAAAATCATCCGGGAAGCCGCTGATCCCCTGATATGCCTCCGTAGCGGAAATATTGGACACCAGCAGGGCAAAGCCCGCATAGAGGAAACTCCCTCCCAGCGTGACCACCATCGCCTGCACGCCGCAATAGGCAATAAAGAAACCGGACAGCGCGCCGCAGATTGCAGCCGCCACAATGGCAAGCAGCGCTGCGGTCCAGATATTCATCCCGCCATCCTGCCAGCCCACACCAATGATGATGGATGTCAGCCCCACAATGGAAGCTGCCTGTATATCAATTCCCCCCGTAATCATCACAAAAGTGACGAATAAAGCGATAAAACAGATCGCGATAAAATCATTGACACTGGCCAGCAGCACCCTCGGCATCAGAAACTTGGGGTTCTTCGCGCCGAAGACAATAAATTCCATCACCAGTATCCCCAAGAGAAAAGCCTCCCAGTTCAGAAAATTCTTTTTCAGCTTATTCATGACTTTCCCCTCCTTTGTCTCCTGACGCGCCTGCCGCTCTGGCTCTCAGACGTTCCCGTCTGATCCGTTCTGCTGCATGCCTTTGCATCAGCGCATCCAGCACTACGATCGTGATCAGCATAACGCCGGTAATGGTATTGTCATAGTCAGAAGAAAAGCCCATAAATACAAGAATACGGCTGACACTGGACATGATAACCGCGCCAATGGAAGCGCCGATCACGCTGCCCAGACCCCCGGAAAGGCTGATGCCGCCGATTACGCAGGCAGCAATGGCCTTCATCTCATAGCCGTTGCCCGCAATCGCTGTAATAAATCCGATACGGGACGCGTATAAAATACTGGCAACGGCAGCGAATATGCCACACAGAATATAAGCTATAATCTTTGTCTGTGTGGTAGGAATCCCCACCAGCAGCGCACCGTTTACATTGTCCCCCACGGCAATGAAATATTTTCCTTTTTTCGTACGTGTCAGTAAAATATGTATCACGATTACCGATATGATAGCCACCGTATAAAATATGGTAAGATCACCGATCAGAGGCTTTGAAGCAAACGCCGTGAAAGAAGCCGGCAGATTTTCCACCCAGGCGCCGTCCGTATAAACATAGATCAGTCCGCGCAGGACTCCGTTTGTCCCCAGTGTAAAGATCAGTGACGGAATATTCAGCACCGCCACGCCCCATCCGTTGATCAGACCGATCACAGCACCGATCAGAATCCCCACACTGAAGCAGAACAGCCAGTTGTGTCCGTCACGCAACAGAGAACCTACCACCGATGCCGTAAAGCCAAGATTGGCCCCTACCGACACATCAATCTCTCCGATAAATATCGCAAACGCCATCCCCACTGCCAGCAATGTGAATACCACACTGTCATTAAAACATGCCGCTATACTGGAGGGCGCCAGAAAATTTGTATTGATACAGCCCACGATGATGAACAGCGCAATCAGAAATAACAGACTGCTTGCTTCCCGGGCTTTTGTGAGTTTTTTTATGTAATTCATGCACCCACCTCATTCCTGGTCTTCACGTCAAATGCCGCCGCCATCAGAGTATCCTGATTGATCTCGTCTTTCTGAAACTCTCCGTTGATCCTTCCCTGGAATACGGATACGACCCTGTCGGAAAGCTCCACAATCTCTTCCATATCGGAGGAGATCAGCAATACGGATACCCCCTGTTTCCGGAGCTGATGAATGATGGCATATACATCACCTCTGGCTCCCGCATCAATGCCACGGGTAGGTTCATCCAGTATGACCACCCGGGGAGACGTCGACAGGCTGCGCCCGATGACAATCTTCTGCTGATTACCGCCCGAAAGACTTCCGGTAAGCTGTGACTGCCCCGTTACTTTGATCCGGAAATCATCAATATATTTCTGCGTCACTTCTTTTTCTTTCTTTCTGTTGAGCAGGAATTTCCCCATGATTTTCTCAGACAGAAGGGCCGACGTGGTGTTCACCGCGACATCCGCGATCTTGAACAGGCCGTGCAAATGCCTGTCCTCCGGCACATAATTCAGTCCGGCTTCCATCACCTTTCTGGTGGAAAAGCCTGTGATATCCTTTCCGTCCAGTATCACGCTGCCGCCCAGCACTTTGTCTCTGCCAAAAATGGTCGTGGCCAGTTCGGTACGTCCCGCCCCCACCACACCGGCTACACCCAGTATCTCTCCCGGGTAGAGCTTCAGAGAAATGTGATTAAACCCAAAACCGCTGAAATCTCTCAGCTCCAGAACCGGCTCACTGCTGTAGTCTATCGTATGGGCCGACTCTTCCCGGCCTGCCTTTTCCTTATCGCTGTCTGCGGGCAGCAGCCCTTTTACCAGCGCTTCTTTCGTAAATTCCGAGACCTGACCGCTCAGTGTGATAACACCGTCACGCATAATGGCCACACTGGTGGAAATTTCAAATACTTCCGTCAGACGATGGGTAATATAAATAATGCCGATCCCTTTGGAGCGCAGGTCATTCACACATGTAAAGAGACTCTCTGCTTCATCAAAAGTAAGGGCACTGGTAGGCTCATCCAATATCAGTATCTTAGCCTGCCGCAGAAGCCCTCTGAGTATTTCCACCAGCTGCTGTTCCGCTATGGACAGGCTGCTGGCTTTCCTGTTCAGATCCATATGCCAGCCCACTTCTTTCATCTGCTCCAGAAGCCTCTTGTGAAGCTCGGCCGGCTTTTCCTCAAATCCGATAATGATATTCTCTTCCACTGTCATGTTCGGGAACAACATGGGTTCCTGAGGAACCATATAAATTCCATGCGCCAGCGCCACCGACGGTCTGGTCAGATGAATCTCCTGACCATTGATGGAGATCTCTCCCTCATCAGGCTGGTAGATACCCATAATAATTTTCATCAGGGTACTCTTGCCCGCACCGTTTCCTCCGATCAGAGAGAGCACTTCCCCTTCGCCCAGTTCCATATTGATCCCCTTCAGCACCTGATTGATGCCAAATGATTTATGTATGTTGCGGATGGACAGCAGTCTGTTTCTTTCCTTTGATGTTCCAACGGCCGGCATTTCTCTTCCCCCATTTCCAGTCAAAACATTTGTTTATATAAAAATATTTTGTTTCTTAGAATTATCATACGTGCTAAACCTCTTTTTGTCAATACCCAAAACCTCTTTTCAGTATAATAATTCTCTTCCACCCGTCAATTATTGTATACTTTTTCCAATAGATCGTAAAAGTCTTTTCATATATTATATAATATGGTGAAAGTCAGAGATTATTTTTCAGTTTCACGTTGACTTTTTCCATGCCGATTGTTATACTGTTTACATGATACATTTGATTAACTTCAAAACTTTTGTTTCGCATTAAGTTCCAGCACAGAGAATCTTCCAAATATAACAGGAAAAGAGAGCGATTATGTACGATGCCACATCGGATTTTGAAGAAAATTTAATGATTAAGACAGCCTGGTATTATTATATGGAAAATCTGACCCAGCAGACGATTGCCGACCAGCTTGGCATTTCCAGGATGCGGGTGATCAAACTATTGGAAAAGGCAAGGCAGACCGGTGTGGTTCAGTTTCGAATCTCCTCCGCCTTTGACAACCGCCACGCCATGGAGACGCGGCTGATCGAGACCTGGCATCTGAAAGACTGCTATGTGGTTCCCACCAATCCCGATCCGTCCGGAGTCAACGATACCATCGCCAAAGCAGCTTCCATATATATTGCCAACCATATTACCGGTAACTGCTATATCAACTTCGGCTACGGCGACACCTCTTCCCGCACCATTGAATATCTGGCCCGGAATCTGGAGACCTCCGTCTCCTTTGTTTCCCTGACCGGTGGTGTAGGATACTATCTGCCCAGTTCCGAGTCCAATATTTTCAACGCAAAACTGTATCTGATTCCCGCGCCGCTTATTATGTCCTCCCGCGAGATGGCAACTGCCATCCGGGAAGAAAGCTCCGTGCGGGAAATCTCCAGTATGATAAAACTCGCCAGTATGACTATCGTGGGCATCGGCGCCATGGACAACAGTGCCACCATATTAAAATCTTCCATATTGGGGCACAACGATTTTCTCCTTTTAAATATGAAAGGAGCGGTGGGGGACCTGATCTGTCATTTCATTGACAAGGAGGGCAATCTCGTTGATACCGATATTGATTCCCGCCTTATCAGTGTCCCTCTTAACACACTCAACCAGCTTAAAAATGTAATCGGCGTAGCCGCCGGAAAACATAAAGTCTCTGCCATAGCTGCCGCGTTAAAAGGCGGTTATCTGGACGTCCTGATCACGGACGAAAGTACCGCCGCACTGCTGTAGCGGGGCCGCAACTCTAATTTTACAGGAGGTAACAGGATGGGAAAATATTTAATGGCATTAGATGCCGGAACAGGCAGCGTCCGCGCTGTACTTTTTGATCTGGACGGGAATCAGCTGGGTGTTTCTCAGCAGGAATGGGAGCATAAAGAGGACCCCCGCTTCCCCGGTTCCATGGATTTTGACTGGGTACATAACTGGGAGCTGGCCAGCGGCTGTATCAGAGATGTGCTGGCACAGACCGGGATTGACGCTGCCGACATCGCTGCCATTTCCACTACTTGTATGCGGGAAGGCATCCTGCTCTACGATAAGGATCTGCAGGAAATCTGGGCCTGTGCCAACGTGGATGCCCGCTCCGACGACGAAGTGATCGAGCTGATCAGGAAATCGCCTGACCTCGAAAAGGAAATTTACCGCGTATCCGGTCAGACCTATGCCCTGGGCGCTCTGCCCCGTATCCTCTGGGTCAAAAACAAAATGCCGGAAATTTATGACCGGGCAGCTTATGTGGGCATGTTTAACGACTGGCTGATCTTAAAGCTTACCGGTGTGATGTCCATCGAACCCAGCAACGGCTCTACGACAGGCATTTTCAATCTGGCCACAAGAGACTGGGATAAAACCATTATGGAAAAATGCGATTTGAAGACCGACATCTTTCCTCAGGTGTACGAAAGCGGCACAGTCGTGGCCTCTGTCAGCGAAGAAGCGGCTGCCCTTACCGGACTTGCGGCCGGCACTCCCGTCGTTGCCGGCGGCGGCGACGCCCAACTCGGATGTATCGGCGTGGGACTGGTATCCCCCGGCCAGGGCGCCGTATTCGGCGGCAGCTTCTGGCAGTTTGAATACAATACCAGTGTTGCCAAAACGGATGAAGACTGCCGCGTACGTGTGAACTGCCATGCGCTGCCCGATCTCTGGCAGTATGAAGCGCTTGCCTTTTATCCCGGCCTGATCATGCGCTGGTATCGTGATGCCTTCTGCCAGCCGGAGAAACAGCTTGCACAGGAAAGCGGCAGAGATACTTACGATATCATGAATGAACAGGCGGAAAAAATCCCGGCCGGCTGTTATGGCATGCAATGTACGTTTTCCGACGTAATGAACTATATTTCCTGGAAGCATGCAGCACCTACCTTTACAAATTTTGCTCTGGATGCGGAGAAGTTTAACCGCTATACTTTCTATCGTGCCATTATGGAGAATTCCGCACTGGTGACAAAGGGCAATGTGGAGCTGGTCGCTTCCGTAACCGACGAATATCCAAAAGAAATCATCTTTGCTTCCGGTGCATCCAAGAGCCCTCTCTGGTGCCAGATCGTATCGGATGTGCTCAATATTCCGGTGCATGTACCTAAGGTAAAAGAAGCCACCGCACTGGGCGCAGCACTGCTGGCCGGCAAAGGTGTGGGAATCTATACGGATATTCCCGAAACGGTCAGAAAGACTGTGAAGATTGAAAAAACCTATTATCCCAATGCCGAAAATGCAAAAGTCTACCAGGAACTTTATGACAACTGGCGTCAGATCTATCCGTCCCAGCTGGAACTGGCAAACCGGAATCTGACAAAAAATATGTGGTCTGCCCCTGGCGTATGAGAAAAGTCCAAACTGCCACAAAATAAGAAAAGAGGAGGATAAGAAATGTTTGTGATTGATGAAAAAGACAAAGAGTATCGTTTTGGGGACAGCGGCCCCAAATATCTGATGAAAGGCCCCCGCTCTAATTTTGCCATTGTACAGTTCCAGGCCGGCCAGGACTTCAAAGCCCACTACCACAATATAATGGAAGAAAACTTTTATATTCTGGAAGGCAAGGTAGACATTGAGGTAGACGGCACGGTCAATACACTGACCAAAGGACAGATGATCCATATCGAACCGAAAGAAGTGCACTATGTGATCAATCGTTATGATGAAGTAGTCAAAATGGTTTCCACACTTGCTCCCTATCAGGAAGTAGATAAAGTTGAGGTAGATTAAGTTCATGCAGCAGACAATTTCCGTGTTGGAAATGGTACTGCCGGTTGTGGTCATGATCCTGATCGGATACCTGTGCCGTACAAAGGGACTGGTATCCCGTGAAGGACTGGCCGGCATCAAAAGCGTGATTTCCAATATTACACTTCCGGTCGTACTGTTCAAAGCCTTTTACACCACTACATACTCTATGAAAAGCCTGTTGTGCTTCGCCGTCATCTTTACAAGCTGCTGCGTCGCCCTGGGCCTCGGGTATCTGCTCAACCGTTTTGTCCGCAATTCCAGACTGATGCCCTATCTCATGTCCGGTTTTGAAGTGGGTATGTTGGGCTATGCCCTGTTTGGCCTGTTGGCCGGAAATGACAATATCTCCTACATGGCCAGTGTGGATCTGGGGCAGGTCATTTTTGTATACACAATCTATCTGACACTGCTGAAAAACGCTGCCGGGCAGAAGACGGATGTAAAGGGTATTCTTCTTGGCATGGTCAGAAATCCTGCGTTTCAGGGCGTGGCTGCCGGCATCATCGTGGGGATCACCGGTCTGGGAAGCCTGATCGCAGCCTCTTTTGCCGGCGGAATATTCAGCCAGACCATCGAGATGATTACTCTGCCCACCTCCGGTATGATACTGATCATTGTGGGATATGAGCTTTCCATGCAAAAGGATGTGATCGTTCCCGTATGCAAGACCATTCTGCTGCGCGTGCTGGTCATGGGCGCACTGCTGGCTCTGTCCGCTTTGGTCATGTTCCACATCCTGCCTTTTGACAAATATCTGTTTATGGCAATGATCCTGCTGTTTTCGCTTCCGGCGCCGTTTATCATCCCGCTGTATGCGGACGTGGAGTCGGAGGGTATTTATATCTCCACGACGCTGTCCATGCATACGCTGGTGACTATCCTGATCTTTGCCGGTCTGTCAGTTTACGCCGTCGGCTGAAAGCATATGCCGTTCCTGCGACAAACAGTGCTCATCCTTTAAAAACCAACAAGCGCTTGGGATCCTGCTTTACAAGATCCCAAGCGCTTTATCTTCGCAAGCAACGAGTCAGATTCGCTCCTATGGCATTTGCCAGCCCAGGCTCTCCTCTTCAGGCACCATCAGTTCAATGGCCTGGGGCCTGTTTATAATCTCTGCCCGCAGATGTTCGCCGCCATATTCTCCATCCAGCGTCCATGCCACGCTTTCCTCTGACTCAAATAATATTCTGTCTGTTTTGTCACAAATGATACAGTCCGTCTCCATATTTTCCGTAACCAGCGATGTCATGATCTGATTCAGCTCCAGCGGATTTTTAGGCTTACGGATCAGTGTCACTTCAAAAAGGCCGTCATTCAGTTCCACATACTTCCCGGTTATCTTTTTAAAGCCGCCGACGGAAGAGGAATTGGTGACCATCCCGAACAGGAATTCTTCTTCTACCTCCCTGCCGTTAAATACCGCCTTGATCCGGTATGTACGCAGGCTGGGAAGACGTTTCATCCCTTCCAGGATATAAGCCATATGTCCCAATACATTTTTATAACTCTGTGGGGTCTCATAGGAAACGTCGGTAAAAATACCGAACGCCGCAATATATACAAAGGTGTCCCGATTAAATTCGCCGATATCACAGGCAAATTTCCTGCCCCCTGTGGCGATCCTGGCTGCTTCCACCATATTCTTGGGAAGTCCCAGACTCACTCCGAAATCATTCGTACTGCCTGCCGGAATATACCCGACGGGAACCTTTCTTTCGCATCCCATCAAACCGGTCACGACTTCGTCCAGCGTGCCGTCACCACCGCTGCATACGATCAAATCATAGCCGTCTCCTTTTTCTCTCGCAGCTCCCACTGCATCGCCGGACTCCTTCGTAGGATAAACGGTCACTTCATACCCGTTCCTGGCAAACACTTCTATGATATCGAGCAGCTTATTCCGTATCTTTCCTTTTCCTGCATAAGGATTAAAGATAAATAGCAGTTTCCTCATTTACTTCATGAAGCCTCTCCAAGCAAAAACTTTTCCACATCCACCATTGCAGACTCTTCATCCACACCTTCACAAACTACCGAAACTTCTTCCCCATTGTCAAGTCCCAGATTCATCATGCCCATAATACTTTTGGCATTGACCCGTTTGTCACTGGTTTCCAGGTAAATGGTACTTTCAAACTGGCTGGCCACCTGCACCAGCATGGCGACCGGTCTCGCTTCCAATCCATTTGACAAATGGATCTTAACAGATTTTTTAATCATAATGTCTCCTCCTTATATCCACGGATACTCTCCGCAATTTCACTTAACTTCCGCAGCCGGTGATTGACTCCTGATTTCCCCACCGGCGGATTTAAGTATTGTCCCAGTTCTTTCAGGGTCGCATCCGGATATTCCAGACGTATCAGCGCTGTTTCACGCAGGCCGTCAGGGAGTGTCCCCAGCCCCTGCGTATCCTGAATCAGCATAATATCTTCAATCTGTTTCGAAGAGGCATTCACAGTCTTTGTAATATTGGCAGTCTCACAATTCACCCTTCTGTTGATGGAATTGCGCATTTCTTTTACAATACGCAGATTTTCCAGATTCATCAGCGAAATATGAGCGCCTGTCACATTCAGCAGATCTACAATCCCCGCCCCTTCTTTCATGTATACGATAAAATGATTTTTTCTCATAACGATCCTGGCTTCCATGCCAAAATCTCTTATAATCTCCTGCAGCTGCAGCGCCTGTTCCTCATAAGGACAGACAAATTCCAGATGGTAGCTTTTCTCCGGGTCGCTCATGGAGCCTGTCACAAGAAAAGCACCTCTTAAAAAAGCACGCCTGCAGCAGGCATTTTTGATCAGAAGAGGATTGACCGCTTCGATTCGGCCGTCTGCCATCGGATATTGTCCTGACAGCTTCAGCGTCTGGAACAAACGCCTGACGGAAGCCTCCTCTTCAACCTGTAACGTATAAGGCCCGCTTCCAATTACACCAGTACATATATTAAATGATTTTTGGAGCAATGTAAAGCCTTTTCTGATAACCTTCTCATTTTCTGTCTGCACGATTAGCCTGATATGGCCTGTCTCTCCCGCCTCCAGTCTGCCTCCATAGCAGACCATTGCCGCCAGCTCCGCAATCTGGCAATGTCTGGAAGGACTGAGCACGGCTGACAGTTCTTCTTTTACTTCACCGGAAAAAGACATTGCAAACTCCCGCTATATTCCATTTCTGATATCACGATGCTGGATGGACAGCCCGTAATTGCCCTGATCCTTCAGCTTCTCATACAGCTGAGACGCCAGTGTGACACTCCGGTGTTTTCCGCCGGTGCATCCGATGCCGACGATCAGCTGGTATTTCCCTTCCTTTACATAATTAGGAATCAGAAACAACAGCATGTCCGTCAGTTTGGCTATAAACTGCTCTGCCTCCGGAAATCCCATCACATAATCCTGCACTGCCTTATCCTCGCCGGTAAGGTGTTTCAGTTCATCAATATAAAAAGGATTGGGCAGAAACCTCACATCAAAAACCAGATCCGCATCGGAAGGGATACCATTTTTAAAACCGAAGGACATCACTGTAACCATAAGACTATTGTATTCTTCATTCCGCACAAAAATACGGTCAAGTTCTTCTTTGAGCACTCTTGTCAGCAGATTCGAGGTATCAATGACATAATCAGCCTTTTTTTTCATATCTTCCAGCACCTTGCGTTCCCGCCGGATGCCGTCTTCCACTCGTCCGCCTTCATAAGAAGCCAGAGGATGCATCCTCCGGCTCTCCTTGTATCGTCTGATCAGCACCTTGTCACTGGCTTCCATAAAAAGAATTTCAAACTGATACCCATTCCGCTTCAGATTTTCGAAACTACGCCCCACATCAGAAAAAGACTGATCCGTCCGGACATCCAACCCCAGTGCCACTTTGGATATTTCCCGATTGGGCATGGCGATCAGTTCCACAAACTTTTCCAGAAGCGGTATCGGCAAATTATCCACACAGAAAAAGCCGGCATCTTCGAGCATTTTAAGTGCCGTCCGCTTTCCGCCGCCGCTCATTCCTGTCACAATGACAAATCTCATTCTCCTGCACTCCCCTTATCCGATTCAGAAAACCCCCAGTCTGACAATCTCCGGCTCCAGATCTACCCGGAACCTCTCTTTCACTCGTTCCTGCACCTCTGCCATCAGTTCCGCAATATCTTCGGATGTGGCATTTCCTGTATTAATAATAAAACCGCAGTGCTTTTCCGATACCTGGGCGCCCCCAATGCGGTATCCGCGCATACCCGCATCCATAATCAGCTTTCCGGCATAGTATCCTTCCGGCCGTTTGAATATACTGCCTGCGCTTGGATATTCCAACGGCTGTTTGGCCTTACGGCGAACCGCAAACTCATCCATCCTGGCCCGGATGCTGTCCGGCTCTCCTTTCTTCAGATGCAGCGCTGTCTCCACGACCACAAAGGAACGATTCTTAATGGCACTTGTCCGGTAGCCAAATTCCATCGTATCACAGTCCAGCTCCATAATCTCACCGTCTTCATTCATAACGGTAACGCTTTCCACGATCTGACTCATCTCTCCGTCGTAGGCCCCTGCATTCATTACCAGTCCGCCGCCTATACTGCCGGGTATGCCAGAAGCGAACTCCATTCCCGTAAGCCCTGCTTCCTGTGCCCGCCTCGCCGTCTGAGACAGGAGTGCGCCCGCTTCCACATAAATGCGCTCCCCTTCCACATGCATACGGCTCATGCCCTGGCCCAGCTTTATGACAGTACCGTCATATCCTTTATCACTTACGAGCAGGTTGGTTCCGTTTCCGAGCAGGAAATATTCATTACCCGTCAAATGCATATAGTGGAGTATCTTGCCCAACTGTTCGGCATTATCAACAAACAACATACAGTCGGCCTCTCCTCCGGTACGGAAGCTGGTATATTTGTGCATTGGCTCCCGGAATCTGATTTGTTCCTCCTTCAGAATGGATTCCACATATTCTTTCATTGCATAATTCACTGTTCTTCACCTGTATTATTTTTTTCAGCATATGCTGCCATATGATTTCTTATTCCCGCAGCCGGGCAGCTGCAGCATCGTCAGGCTTCCGCTTTTGCAGCAGCCGGCCCGGCCCCGGCAAAAGGCAGTACTGCCCCTATTCAAGGATCAGTTTCGCCGCTCCGCAGATCCCCGCATCATTGCCCAGGGTGGCAAGTACAAACTTCGCATCCCGGCTTCCGTGGAATACGTAGTTTCTGTAGTTTTTTTCGATAAAGGAAAAAAGGATGTCCCCGGCCTTGGATACACCGCCGCCAATGACAAAGGCTTCCGGATTGACTACGCCTGCAACTGCCGCCAGTCCCTTGCCAAGATATTCGCCAAAGGTTTCCGCGATCCGTATCGCCACACGGTCGCCGGCTTTGACCGCATCGAACACGGCCTTGGCTGTGACCTGTCCTCCGCGCAGTATGGATTCCTCCTGTGTCTCTTCCAGAATATGGCCCGCCAGTCTGACAACGCCTGTTGCGGACGCATACTGTTCCAGGCAGCCGTGATTGCCGCAGTTACAAGCATCCACTTCCTCATCCTGAATATGGATATGGCCGATCTCACCGCCTGCGCCCACAGCACCGGTCAGTATTTCCCCATTTACGATAATACCGCCGCCCACTCCTGTGCCCAGCGTCACAAGCACCAGGTTCTTATACCCCCGGCCGCCGCCTTTCCACATCTCTCCCAGAGCTGCCACATTGGCATCGTTGCCTGCCCGCACCGGCATACCGCACAATTCTTCCATGCGCTCCCGAAGGTTGAATACGCCCCAACCCAGATTGACTGCTTCATGTACGATGCCGTCTCTGTCCACCGGCCCCGGCGTCCCAATCCCCACACCGGCCATCTCTTCTTTTTTCAGTCCTTTTTCCGCCATCTTTTTTAAAAGAGCCTGCGCGATATCCGGCAGGATGCCCGCCCCGCTGTCCTCTGTTCTGGTTGGTATCTCCCATTTTTCCAGAATGTTTCCCTCACAGTCAAACAGGCCTATCTTTACCGTCGTACCTCCCACATCCACGCCAAAGCAATATTTTTTCATTGTGTACCCCCTTATTCCTCTGCTTCTTCCCGTTTCCTTGCCAGAGAATTCTGCACCCTTGTATACAGTTCCTGTGCCGCATTGTACCCCATCTTCTTCTGGCGGTGATTGATGGCCGCAGATTCACAGATCAGCGCCAGATTCCTGCCCGGGCGGATGGGAATGTTATGATATACGATTTTATTCCCCAGATATTCCGTATATTCCTCCTCCAGGCCCAGTCTGTCATATTCTTTGTCTTTGTCCCACTCTTCCAGTTTGATCACCAGATCCACAGACTGGGTATCTTTGACAGACGACACACCGAACATCGCTTTCACGTCCACAATACCGATACCGCGCAGTTCAATAAAGTGTTTGGTAATATCCGGCGCAGAACCCACCAGGGTATCATCACTGACTTTGCGCAGCTCCACTACGTCATCCGTCACCAGACGATGCCCTCTCTTGATCAGCTCCAGCGCCGCCTCCGATTTACCAATGCCGCTCTCACCAGTGATGAGTACTCCCTCACCGTATACATCCACCAGGACGCCGTGTACGGAAATACAGGGTGCCAGCTTGACATTCAGCCAGCGGATAATCTCCGCCATAAAAACCGAAGTCCCTTTTTTGGTCATCAGAAGCGGAACACCACACTGAATCGCCTGCTGCCTGAAACATTCATCCGGCTGCAGCTCCCGGCAGAAAATCACGGCCGGGATCTCATGGGAAAGAAACTTGGAATAGACTTCTTCCTTTTTGTCCTCACTCAGCCCCTGCATGTAGGTATATTCCACAAACCCGATGATCTGGATACGGGAGGCTTCAAAATGTTCGAAGTATCCCGTCATCTGGATGCCGGGTCTGTTGATATCCGGCTGGGTGATCTTAATCCCTTTCAGGTCGATCTCCGGCGTCAGGTTTTCCAGCTTCATTTTTTCTATCACTCTTGATAATTTTACAACAGCCATATCTGCATGCCCCTCTATTCTTTTTATCATTGTGCGGACGGCTCACCGTTTTCGTCCTGCCAGTTTCCGCCTTATCCGGCTTTTCCTTTAGTGTAACATAAAGCCGTGTTCTTATCAATTTTTCTCATGGAAAAAATTGTATATTTCCTGTCCGCAGCGCCTGTTTATTTCCGGTATTTCGCATAATTGATCAATGTCCGCCTGCCGGATCTCATCCAAAGAACCAAAATGTCGCATAAGCGCCTTCCTTCTGGCAGGTCCCACGCCGGGAATATCGTCCAGCACACTTTTGACCTGGCTCTTGCTTCTCAGCGAACGGTGATACTCTATGGCAAAGCGGTGAGCTTCATCCTGAATCCTCGTAATGAGCTTGAACCCTTCTGAGCGGTGGTCTATGGGTATCTCTTCATTATTATAATAGAGTCCTCTTGTACGGTGACTGTCGTCTTTGACCATACCACAAACCGGTATGTCCAGCCCCAGGTCGCGAAGCACCTCCAATGCAATATTCACCTGTCCCCGGCCGCCGTCCATCAACAGCAGATCCGGGAAGCGGGTAAAACTGCCCAATTCCTGATCCAGACTTTTTTCCTTTCGCTCCTCCCGCTCTTCCATGCCGTGGAGGAAACGCCGCTCCAATACCTCTCTCATACAGGCATAATCATCCGGCCCGCTGACCGATTTGATCCGAAACTTACGGTAATCACTCCGTTTCGCTTTTCCTTTCTCAAATACAACCATGGAACCGACATTGGCAAAACCACTGATATTGGAAATATCAAATGCTTCCATACGGCCAATCCCGGTAAGGCCCAGCAGCGCGGCAATCTCCCTGGCCGCACCTATCGTCCGTCCCTCTTCCCTCCTGATCCGCTCCCGGTCCTGACTAAGCACCAGTGCCGCATTCTGAGCCGCCAGCTCTACCAGCTTTTCTCTGGCACCGATCTTTGGCACTCTGATCCGTACACGGTTCCCTTTTCGCCTGCTCAGCCATGTCTCGATAATCGTTCCCTCTTCGATCTCCTCCTGCAGCATCAGCTCTCTCGGAATAAAAGGCGTGCCCGCATAAAACTGCTTGACAAAGCTCTGAAGAATTTCCGCCTTCGTATTATCCGACACATGTGTCATATAGAAGTGTTCCCTGCCGATCAGCCTGCCTCCCCTGACAAAAAAAACCTGTACCACCGCATCATTTTCATCTTTTGCCAGCGCTATAATATCCTTATCTTCACCATCGCTGTCAGTCATCTTCTGTTTCTGAGCGACAGAGCGGACACTCTGCAACAATTCCCGATATGTTATGGCTTCCTCAAATTCCATATTTTCCGACGCTTGTGTCATTTTTTCTTCCAGTTCCCTGAGAATCGCGCCATAATTACCATTGAGAAAATCCATAGCCTGCTCCAGCTGCCGCCCGTATTCTTCCTCCGTCAGATTGCCCTGGCAGGGCGCCATACACTTGCCGATATGATAGTTCAGGCAGGGCCGGTCAGTCCCCATATCCCGCGGGAATTTTTTGTGGCAGGTGCGCAGCCGGTACAGCTTATTGATCAGTTCTATCGTATCCTTTACCGCAGCCGCACTGGTATAAGGGCCAAAATACCGTGATCTGTCCTTTTTCATCTCCCGGGAAAACATCACCCGCGGATAGGATTCTCCCAATGTCACTTTGATATAAGGGTAAGTCTTATCATCTTTGAGCAGTGTGTTATATTTGGGGCTGTATTCCTTAATCAGATTATTTTCCAGTACCAGAGCTTCCAGTTCCGAATCCGTGACAATATATTCAAAATGGTCGATCAGGCTGACCATCCTGTCAATCTGCGGCCCCCGCCCGATATTGGGCCGGAAATAGGAGCGAACCCTGTTGTGCAGATTGACCGCCTTCCCCACATAAAGGATGGTGTCCCGGGCATCACGCATCAGATAGACACCGGGGGATTTGGGCAGCTTTTTCAGTTCCTCTTCGATCTGAAACATAATGTGTCCTCTTCCATATGTTTTTGCCGGAGTGATGGATAGCCGGAGCGTGCCGCCGACAAAAGCAATGAGAGCACCCCTGGCAGGCCGGGGTGCTCTCACCTGTGTCAAATGCCCTGCCGTAACAGCGTCGGTTCCCGCCTGTTACCGTTTTTCATCCGATTCTGAATCGGGCTGCTTTTCCGTATCCGGTGCGGTTGGGTATTGCTGTCTGGGCGGAACCCAGTTTTCCGCGGTATAAGTGCCGTCCCGGACAATAATGCGCTGTCTTGCCAAAGGCTTGCTGTCCTCCTCTGCTCTCTTTCCGGTGTCCTGGCTGTCGGATGTCTGTCCGGCTGCAGGTGCTGTGAGAGACAGCTTTTCTTTTTTCTCTTCTTTCTCAGGTTCAGGTTCCGGTATCCCCTTAATCCTGCGGAAGATCTTCATAAATTCCTTACCCGTTATCGTTTCTTTTTGGATGAGGAAATCGGCCAGCTCATCCATTACCTTACGATTTTCCTTTAACAGGCGCTTTGCCTCTTTATAACATGCTTTCAGTAATTTCATCACTTCCGCGTCAACCGCCGAGGCAGTGACATCGGCACAGTTCATAACAGTCCGTCCGTCCAGATAACGGCTTTCGACAGATTCCAGTCCCATCAGGCCGAATTTTTTACTCATGCCATACTGTGTTACCATACTTCTGGCGATGTTGGTAGCTTTTTCAATATCATTGGCGGCCCCCGTCGTCACGGTTTCAAATACGATCTCTTCCGCTGCCCGTCCACCCAGCAGGCTTACTAGCATATCATGCAGCTCCGCCTGTGTGTTCAGGTATTTCTCTTCTTCCGGCACATGCATCACATAACCAAGTGCCCCCATTGTACGGGGAACTATGGTAATCTTCTGCACCGGTTCCGAATTTTTCTGAAGTGCGCTGATCAGGGCATGGCCCACTTCATGATAAGAAACAATCTTACGTTCTTCTTTGCTCATAATGCGGTCTTTCTTTTCTTTTCCCACAAGAACGATCTCTACCGCATTAAAGAGATCCTTCTGGCATACATATTCTCTGCCTTCCTTCACCGCATTGATGGCGGCTTCGTTGATCATATTGGCAAGGTCAGAGCCCACCGCACCGCTCGTAGCCAGGGCGATGGCATCCAGATCCACGCTGTCATCCATCAGTACATCTTTGGCGTGAACCTTGAGTATTTCCACACGGCCTTTCAGATCCGGCTTATCCACAATGATCCGTCGGTCAAACCGTCCGGGACGCAGCAGCGCCTTGTCCAGTATTTCCGGTCTGTTCGTGGCTCCCAATATCAGAATCCCTTTGGAGGTATCAAATCCGTCCATCTCGGAAAGAAGCTGATTGAGCGTCTGTTCACGTTCCTCATTGCCTCCGCCGTATTTGGAATCACGGCTCCGCCCGATGGCATCAATCTCGTCAATGAATACGATACAGGGCGCATTTTTATTCGCCTCCTTGAACAGATCACGAACGCGGGAGGCGCCAACACCCACATACAATTCGATAAAGTCTGAACCGGTCAGGGAGAAAAACGGCACATGTGCTTCTCCCGCCACCGCCTTGGCCAGCAGCGTCTTACCTGTTCCGGGAGGCCCCACCAGCAGGGCGCCTTTTGGCAGTTTTGCGCCGATCTTTACATAGCGGCCCGGATTATGCAGAAAATCAACCACTTCCTGCAGAGATTCCTTGGCTTCGTCTTCTCCGGCCACATCTTTAAACGTCACGCCCGTCTCTTTCTGGACATATACTTTGGCATTGCTCTTGCCCACTCCCATCGGGCCCCCGCTTCCTGACATCTTGCGCATCAGAAAACTGAGCAGCACCCAGCACAAAACCACCGGCAGCACATAAGTAAGCAAAATAGACAGCAGCAGGCTGGAATTGTCCGGAATATCCCCTGACACTTCCACATGATACTCAAGAAGCCTCTGCGTCAGTGTATCGTCATCTTCGATCTTCCCTGTATAGTAGGTGATGGGGGGCACCGGATACAACAGGCTCTCCTTTTCCTTTTTGTCCTTATCCTTATCCGCCTCTTTGATGATAATTTTATCCTGCCCGATCTCCACGCTTTCCACTTCGCCGTTTTCCAGCTTTTCGATAAATTCGTTGTAGGGAATTTCTCTGTTCGTCGCATGGTTCATGACCTTCATAAAGTAGCTCATGGCCAGCAGTGTGACAATGGCGGCCACCAGCAGGATCAGCAGACTCTGGCGTCTGGGATTCTGATCTCCCGATCCGCCGCCGCGGTTGCCGTTTCCGTTATTTCCGCCTCTATTTCCATTGTTGTTTCCGTTTTCATACTGGTTCAAGTTTCCGTTATCCATATATACCTCCTGTCTTTCGATTCTGTGAAAGACCATCAGTGTCTATTATAGAGACAGTATTGTCATAAATCAAGTTCCATTCCATGAAAAAACCATTAAAAATATTAGATAATTTTGTATAAAACAGTGGTTTTTTCCACCTGCCCATGGTAAAATCGGTACAGTTCAGTTATCTGTCTTGATGGCAAAGCGGAGCATCATTTGAGGAGGAAATCACCATGCCAGTAAAATATGTATTTGTAACAGGAGGCGTCGTGTCCGGGCTGGGCAAGGGGATCACGGCCGCGTCTCTCGGACGGCTGTTAAAAGCCCGCGGATACAAAGTGACGATGCAGAAATTTGATCCTTATATCAATATCGACCCGGGCACCATGAATCCCATCCAGCATGGAGAAGTATTTGTCACGGACGACGGCGCGGAAACTGACCTTGATCTGGGACACTATGAACGTTTTATCGACGAAAGTCTGGATAAAAATTCCAATGTCACGACCGGCAAGGTATACTGGTCTGTACTGCTGAAAGAACGCCGGGGAGACTATGGCGGCGGGACAGTGCAGGTCATCCCCCATATTACGAATGAGATTAAAAGCCGATTCTACCGCAACTTCACGGATACGGAGACACGTATCGCCATCATCGAAGTCGGCGGCACGGTCGGCGATATCGAGAGCCAGCCATTTCTGGAATCCATCCGCCAGTTCCAGCACGAAGTGGGACGGGGAAACGCCATTTTAATCCATGTGACTTTAATCCCCTACCTGCGGGCTTCTCAGGAAATGAAAACCAAACCCACACAGGCCAGCGTCAAGGAGCTGCAGGGCATGGGGCTCTGGCCTGATATCATCGTCTGCCGCAGCGAGTATCCCCTGGGGCAGAGCCTGAAAGACAAGATTGCGCTGTTCTGTAATGTCCCCCATAACCGGGTATTACAGAATCTTGATGTGGAATATCTGTATGAAGCGCCTCTGGCCATGGAAAAAGAATCTCTGGCGCAGGTAGTCTGTGAATGTCTGGGCCTGCCCTGTCCCCAGCCCGATCTGCGCGACTGGGAAGAGATGGTGGACGCGCTCCGTTCTCCCACGCAGGAAGTCACCATTGCGCTGGTGGGAAAATATATCCAGCTTCACGACGCTTATATCAGTGTCGTAGAGGCTCTCAAGCACGGCGGGATCGCCCATCGTGCCACGGTCAATATCAAATGGATTGATTCCGAAACCGTTACCGATGAAAATGTGGACGGGCTTCTGTCAGATGTCCAGGGCATCCTTGTCCCCGGCGGTTTTGGCGACAGAGGGATAGACGGCAAAATCCGCGCCATCACTTATGCCCGGGAACATGGAGTCCCCTATCTTGGCCTGTGTCTGGGCATGCAGCTTGCCATTGTGGAATTTGCAAGAAATGTGATCGGCTTTTCGGATGCGCACAGTGTGGAGCTTAATCCTTCGACCACTCATCCTGTCATCGCCCTGATGCCGGATCAGAACGGTGTGGAAGATATCGGCGGCACCCTGCGCCTTGGTTCCTATCCCTGTGTCCTGGACGAATCCTCCAGGGCCTATGCACTGTACAGGCATAAGACCATCCATGAGCGTCACCGCCACAGATACGAGGTAAACAACGATTTCCGCCTCGTTCTCACCGAGCACGGGATGAAGCTGTCCGGTCTTTCCCCTGACGGGCGTATTGTGGAGATGTGCGAACTGCCAGAGCATCCGTTCTTTATTGCCACCCAGGCACATCCGGAGCTGAAATCCCGGCCCAACCGCCCGCATCCCCTGTTCAGCGGATTTATCGCGGCGGCAGTGGCAAAGAAAGGCGGACATTAAATCAGCATCCGACAATACCTTTTTATTCCTGCGGGCAATGAATCAAATGCCGTGTTTGCACGAGCTTTGACTCATTGCCACAAGCAGCGCAGGCGCCCTTTGATTTCCTCATAGTTTTTTCTCGAAGTTTCCGCCAATATGAACCCCTTCGTTTACTACGATAAAAGCATGCGGATCATATTTTCTGATAAGATAACGCAGATGGCCCAGTTCATATTTGGAAAGCAGGATGTAAAGGATCTGTTTGCCTTCTTCCGTATAGGCGCCCCTGGCATCCCACTTGGTCAGCCCGCGTCCCAGTTCACGCATGATCTCCGCTTCCATTTCCTCATTGTCCGCACCTGTCACGACCTTCACTTCCACATTGATATTCTGCGAATGAAGCCTGTCCACGGCTGTGGAATTCACCGATGCATAAATCAATGAATAGATCACCGTTGGGATATCAAAAAGAAACAGGCAAATCCCATATAAGACCGCATTCACCATCAGATTCAGTCTGCCTACACTGAAATCCTTCTTCCATTTGATCAATGCCAGCCCCAGAATATCCATACCGCCCCCGGAACATCCCATCCGAAGCGGAATCCCAATGCCCGCACCGCAGATAATACCGCCAATCAGACAGGATGCCAGCACATCTTCCCCCATGATCGGCTCAGCCGGAATCGGCACCACGGATAAGAACAGCGTCATGGCGGAAACACAGACGATTGTTTTAATAAAAAATTTCCGTCCGATCTTCCTGACCGCTATGATAAAAAGAGGTATGTTGAGCAAATAATAAATAACACCCGATATATCAATGCCGGCAAAAGACAGGTGAAAATATCTTGTCAGGATCGTCCTGATCAGCTGGCAGAACCCCATCAGCCCGCCACTGTAAAGTCCTACCGGAACAATAAACAGATTCATTCCTATCGCGTAAAGCAAAACCCCGGCCACACCGCCAAGAAGCAGCCTTCCCTGTCCCAGAAGAAACTCCCGGTCCCTGATCAGTTTTCTATCCTTTTCCACACTCATTGATCCGTCCTCCCCATAAATCTGCAATCCGGCTCCCGGCCACAGCGCACTGTCTGTACTTTGTATTCAGTCCTCTATAGTATATGCCATTTTTTATACAATTTCAATTCTGCAGCCCAACAGATGCGCTACAAATTCACACCATATAACCATAAATTCGTGCAAAAGCCGGCGTGGGTGCGAATGGTAACAGTGGCTGCCATCACAGTACAAGATTGCATCCCCCCAGCACCACAAGAGCCGCACCGGATAACAGATCCGCATACCGGTCGGAAAGACGAAAAAGAGAGACATTACCCAGTTGATTTCCCGTCAGCAAAAAAACGATCGAAGTAACAAACGTCAAAAATGCAGCGGGAAGGAGCAATGTGCCTGATATACTGGCGCCAATACCGATACCGATATTGTTAAAAGAAAGTGCTGCGCCCAGCAGGAGTACTTCCTTCACCGGCAGCGCGGGCCGGATGCTTTCCGAATGAAGGCTGTTTTCAGGCATATGAAAAGATTTCAGCATATAATAGATACCAAGGGCAAACAAAATGCCGCTGCCGATATAATCTGCCAGAAAAGACGGCAGGATAAGCAGAATCCGGCGTCCAAGAAAGAGCGACAACACTGTGCCGACAAATGAAATCAGGCTGATCAACAGATTCTGAAAAAAAGTAATGTGTATTTTTCGGATGCCGTAAGACATTCCCACGAGAAAAGCATCTATATTGACGGAAAGTGCAAATATGACAGAAGAAATGATATGCATAAAACGCTCCCGGAAATTTCCGTATTCATCATTTACTATCTATCATATTCAGATATTCAGATAGAGTTCGACAGAAAAATACATCCAATTCCGGGAACAAAATTTCGAATACACTGGCCGCACACTGACAGGCGCCAGCTCCTGCGCCAGTCGTGGACAGCGGCCAATTACTGTTTACAATTGTGAATATCAGTCAATGTTTTCTCCGCAAATTCCCTCAGTTCCTCATCCCGCATACCTGCAACCGCATCCTGCAGCACTTGCATGACCATACCAATCCTGATCCTGTGCATCGCCAGCTTTGACAGGGCCGTGACAGCCGCTGCCTGGATATCTTCATCCCCTGATCCCAGCAACCGTGTCAGAGGATCAAACAGCCGATCATCCGGGAAATTTGACGCAATTCTGGCACACCACAGTCTTACACCTGTGTATGGACTGTCAAGAGCCTTCAGAATATAAGGCAATACCGTTTCCTTATCATACATCATGATGACGTTTTCCACCATTTTGTATACACCAAACCCGGCTTTTCCGCCAAAGGAATTCAAAAACAGAGGAATACATACCTCATCCCTGTGTCCGAGAAAAAACGTCCCCACCTCTTCATATTGTCCCAGTTCCTCTTTTGTCACTTCCCCGTCATCCGGCATAGGCTGATGCGTTCGAAGAAAAGAAATCGCCTCTGTCTTAGTGATCATTTCTTTTGTCCTCCCTGTTTGATAATCTTTTGTATTTCCAGTCAAATTTGTTTTTTATTATACCACCTTTTGTAGTAGCCATATGCTATCATACCTTTATTTTCCTGTCAATCCATTATCTGTCTTTTCCCGCCATATGGCCAAAAATTTGTGTAAAAGCCGGCGTGGGCGTAATAAGTAACGAAAATGCTGTTTCTCGTACAAATTTATGTTATTTCAATTGACATTGCTACTGGCAGGTAGTAATATTATTACAAAAGAAAAGGAGCTGCTCGCTATGCGATTTGACTTATCAGAAACTGAAAAATCTATTCTTGAACTTTCATGGTCAAGAAAATGTTGGATGGCGGGGGCAGAGTTCTGGAGTCAGTTAAATGAACAGGGCCGAAGTTTCAAACGCCAGACAGTCAACACCTACTTATCCCGTATGAGTGACAAAGGACTGCTGATCAAAAATAAGACCAAATATATCTACGCTTTTACCAAAGAGGAATTTGAAGAAAAACGAGCTGCCGAAGTATTAAACACAATGTACAATGGATCACTGAAAAATTTCCTGACCGCATTGACAGGTAATATAAAAATAAGCCCTGATGAGGCTTCCGAATTAAGGAATTATCTGGACAAGCTCAAATAGACGTCAAAACATGAATATTATTTTGTCAATGACGTTGTCCGGCTCCATCGTATATATTGTGTATCGCTTTTTTGAATTCATCAGAATCGTTTACTTCTCACCCCGGAATCGTTATTTTATATTAAAGGCCATTCTGTTTTTTCATTTTATCCCCATGGGATACCTTTCCAGAAAGCTTTCCCGGTTTTTTCTTTCAAAATCCGGTCAGGCTTACGGAGACACATTTGTGAATGGCTCAAAACCTGCAGTTATCTTTACGCCCAGTGAAAGGTACATCAATGCCGCCTATCGCAATCATACGCTGATCATTGGTATCTGGTTTCTGATTGCCGCCGCTATTTTCCTGAATGCCCTCTGGGTTCGCAACAAACTGCGGAAGCTGATTCTGAATTTCTCTGATGAGCTGACATCCGACGAAGTATTGCAGATTCTTGCCAGAGGGCAGAGTCGGCTGAATATAAAGGGAAAAATCCGGATTTATTCTGTAGAGGCAGATGTCTCGCCCTTTACCTATGGACTGTTCCATCCGATGATTGTGATTCCTCATACATATGACATACAGGCATTGGAGCTGACCGTTTATCACGAGCTGGTTCATATAAAGAGAAAAGATTCCTTTATCTTTTTTCTGCGCACGCTTACCATGGGCATCTACTGGTTTAACCCACTTGTATTCTTTATTTACCGCAAAATAAATTCGCTATGTGAACTGTCCTGTGATGAAATCGTAATCAGAAATATGGAGAAGGAAGAAAAACTGAATTACAGCAGACTGATCATCAGTGCTGCCGATACTTCCACCCTGTCGTCCCGACATATTACACCGTTTAGTAAAAATCAGAAAATTATAAAAGAAAGGATTGATTTTATTATGACAGACAAAAGAAGAAAAAACAGATTCCGCCTCGCACCGGTTATTTTATCGGCGGGAATCCTGTTGACAAGTACATTTCCTGTATTTGCGTATGAACCGCCGAAGGAATTGAAGCTGTTGGATTCTGTCACCGAGGATAACATATCCATAGTTTCATCTGATAATTTTGTTGAATTCACTGCGAGTGGTAGTTCTGCTCAAACAACTACCGTACCTGTAAAATATATCAAGTATGATTTCCAATTTACAGATAAATATGGCAATATTTATCCTGCCGGCGAACCTTCCAGTCATGCAGAGTGTAAGCACTCATTTATAACCGGGACTTATACCACACACATCAAAAACGATGACGGAAGTTGTATTGTCAGAAATTATGACGCGAAACGCTGCACTAAATGTGGCGCCATTACTGACAGAGTATTGGCAAGTACATATCAATATGTAAAGTGCCCTCATTAACCAAAATACAATATCCCCAGCTGCCAATGGATCAAAAGTAACCTGATCCGGCAGCCGGGGATTATTTATGTAACTATGTCCCAATACGCTCCTATCTTTTTTGTATCCCTTCTTTAAGTTTCAATAACATCCCTGGCAGTTCGGAGATAGTAGTCCAAATAGTTATTAATCCATGTTTCTCCCAATATAGGCTTTTCGCACTCAAAATTTGATTCAGCATAACCAATTCAAACGAATATTCCTCCTTCAGTTTTTTCCTATCATTTATGAACTGTGAATATTCGTTTTCATCCAAAAAGTCTTTTTGTTTCTTAAAAACCCGATCCACAATGTCATCAATACATATAAATATGTAGTGATGTGCCGCTTCTCCACTACTTAAATTTCTCAATATCCTTCTAAAATTATAATCTTGTCCCGAAAACCCCACAAAAATCAAAATATTTGTATGGTATTTATAAGATTGTATAACATGAATCCAATGATACCCGATCTTCTCAATATTCATATAACTGCTTTCAGTTAAAATAATCTTGTCCGATTCCTGTCCATTCGCCTCTTCTGTAATAGGCAGATATCCATGTACATGATAAATATGATACTGCCCTTTATTATTTTTAGAATCAACTTCTCCAGTTAACCCATAAGAATTGATTTCATCCGTCTTTATTCCCCCGACCTGACACAAGCTCTTTTCCAATAAATCATCATAATTGTATGTAATAATTTCTTTCTTGGATAACGGATTAATTTCTGTCAATATCGCAACAATGGCACCCAACACACTCCCTTGTAAATAAAAATCACCAACACATGGCGTACAAATATCTTTCACAAATTGTTTAACATAAAAATCTGCCATTTCCTTCTCATCGATCTTTCCCCTTCCAGAATCACCAGCTACTTCTGTATTACATCCATCTTTGACTGCTCCCTCAAAAATAAATTCATAAATCGCCTCTGCAAGTTCTAATGTATCTTCACCCTGAAATATATATTTATATTTTCCCTCATAAGCTGCTTCCAGCTTCATTTTAAACATATCATCATATGCATACTTTTCAAATATTTCATTCTTTGCCGTTGTGTATGCTCTATAACTGTTTTGCTTTTCACTCTTCTGTCCTGATTTATCATTATTACTATCACCAGAGCGCTTATTATATGGCAAATACAACAGTCTGCCTGCTATTTTGGAAAGAAGCGTATACCAATCCGGAAGACCTGCCGATATGCTGACACCCGCTCCTAAACAAAATGTATAGGGGTCTTCGCTGACTCTGTCCTCGCCTTTCCTGTTTTTTGTATTGTCTGCCAGCTTCCTTTTAATATCTTGTATTAGTTTATTAAAATTGTCACTGTTAAGTTTGCAAACTTCATCCAATAACAGGTTCTCTGTTTTCATCCTTCAGTCCTTTCCATTCATATATCATGTAATTCATCATCTCATACACTTTTTCTTTATTGTTAAAACCACAGTTTCTGTAAAAATTAACCAATTCATTACATATTGGAAAATCAATATCTTTAATACACAGATATAAGTATTTCTCGATATCCGATGTCAACCCGCTTCTTCTAAGTTCCTGATAATTAACTAAGATTGTATTTACCCGTTCAACTAACTTATCTATATTCTGGTATTCATATCCCTGAGTTTTCCAATATTCTGCCCTTGAAATTATTTTCTCGTTCTGACTTTCATCAAGTGAACCTTCAATCTCATATGTTACAAATAAATCTGCACCTATTCGCATAATATTGAGCAAATAATTCGGCAATGCCAGATCTATCTCCCATTCCTCATAGATAAAGCTCAAAAGAAAATCCGCAAAGTCCATTTGCAAAGCCTTCATGGCAAAGCAATCGGCAAATCCTTCTTTAAGAACTCCACTCACTGCTTCATACAGTTCTTCATATCGCCACACATAACCCGGGTCACAAATTCTGGTAATTTTACCATCACAATACCCATGCGTAAACAGTTCAAAATATTCGCGTAAAAAACTAACTGTGACTTCATCCATCAGATTCTTTTGATTAAAGTATTCAAACTGTTTTATATAACTGTCATATACAGTATAATTTATTTTTCTGTTTTTCGCATAGGCAGACAGAGCTTTAAAAAGAACAATCTGACTGTTTTTAATACAAGAATAGATATTATTCCTTAGTGTATCTTTTTCATAGATGTCTGAAAGAAAAACTTCCGATATCTTATCTAATTCGAATAATTCAGATTCCAGACGACTGAAATAGTAATCAATTTCCTCTCTTCCCGTAAAATCAAAATATTGATTGCTTACTATTGTCCGACGTAAATCCATTCTTAAATTATTTGCGTTTCTTTCATATATATCATTGACTTCTTTTTCTGCGATCGTCCGTTCCTGACAATTCTTGTCAAAAAATATAGCAATCTCTGAAAAATACATTTTAAGCTTGTCATCATCATATAAAAGTTCAACAATATTATGAGCCAAAAATCTTCCCATTGTGTTAAGCAGCGAGGTATATCTTTCTCTTCTGTGCCTTTTTCCACAAAAATGCATACATTCATGAAATAAGCGGAAAGCCGTGCCTTTTACATCATATATACTGATTTCAGGAATTGTAGCAATTAATATTTTAGGGCATTCCTTATGATTTCCCAAATGACTAAACAGGTCTTTTACATTTGTCCGATCACGACCGCCGCTTGTCACCAATATTGTAAAATCACTTAATGCCTTCTCCTTTTCAGATGTCCGCATTATGTTCATCAGTTTGCGCATCATACCATTATATGCAAACAAAAGTTTCGTAGCAGAACCAGCAGAGGGATGCGTAAGCGTCTGACCTTCAATAAACAATTTATCAGAATGCGCCATATCGGTTATATACACTCTCATTATTTCATTAAATTCATTCAATGATTCCATCACAGCCAATAAATCAATTTGCTCACTATCATTCTGATACAAATCCATCACATAGTCTAAGTTTTTTATCAATGCGTCAAATATCTGTCCAACAATTACCTCCACATCAAAACTATGCAAAAGCTGAACGAGGTTCAGATAATTCTTCATTACCTGTTCCAGTGATTTTAAATTGCGCTTATGTAAATTATTGCTCTGAATAAATAAATTGAATTTTCTTATAAATTCCGCGTATCTGATTTGATATCTCCGTATCCTTTCTTTCTTTTTTTCAGTCTCCTCACACTCACAAACGCTGATTGCATCAGAAATTCTTTTTTCTTTTACCCGGATCGTCGAATGGATATTCGTTATATAATCTTTAAAAAATCTACTCTCAGGATTAAATAACTGCCCCTTACTGTAAAGTTGCAGATAAATTTTAAGGTAATAATCGGGAATAAATAAATGATCAGAATTTCCAAAAGTATGATAATTATACTTCCAGTCATTTTCAATCTTCATGTTATCCACATCATATATAGGGCTAGTGTATGATAACGCTTTCATTTCTTCTATAAATGTGCTAATAAATTCATTAGCAGATTTTCCGCTTTTCAAGTTGACTTTTACGGAAAGCTTAACATCCTCTTCTTCTAAAACATTATAAGTACTGTGCTGGCTCATATTTATCCCACAGACAGTATAACAACCCGAATATGCAATATGCCCATTATCCAGTCTTGTCTTTCTAAGTCGATCTATTACAACAGCCGGCTCTGAGAAACCATTGGCAAAACATAACATAATATAATCTGAATATCCAATTGATGGAAAAACCGTACATTTTAAGCTGTCACATCCACAGTCCTTGCAGGCCGCCCTTGCAAAATCATACATGGCTCCATTCATATCTTCATATGACAGATAGCGATCAGCAAACCTGCCACTTATATTGATCAATGACATAGTTATACAGGGATACTCTGATTTCTCCCCATTCAAAACTGGTGTATAAAAAAAGCCCTGTTCCTCAAGAGCGTTCACGTTCTTTGGGAACAAGGCTTTTATGGTGTATAAGTCTATAAACTCGTCTTTTATATCCAATGCCAGCCCTTTTTTAATCAGTCCTTTCGGCCTGTATTCAAACCACTTATCTACACATCTGATATCCAGCCCATCATAATATCCAAATATAAGGTAATCATATTGAAAATTATCATCCAAGGACGGATTCTGCATCCTTTTCTTCAGTGTAAATAATATTCCTTTAAAATCATCTTGCATCTGCATGTACCTCTGCCATTACTTATATCGATAAGAAACCCCCAGGACTCCCTTTGTAGCATGAGCCGGACCTTTTGTACCTTTTGCTATCTTTAATTCAGGCATTTTCATTCCTTTATTTGGAGAATGTAAGTAATTAACCGTACCACCACCACACTTAGTGTTTATATTTTGTTTTTTCTCTCTCATAAAAATCCCTCATGATAATACTCATAAAATAGAATATTCCAGTATTTCTCTTCTGTTATTCATTCCCCTAAAATGCAAGACGAACAAACTACTTTAATATTACATTTACTTTAACGGGCTACAACTAAATTGTCAAGAGCATTTTAGTCAGACATATTATTTACTTCCTTATAAATAATTATTCAAAAAAATGTTTTTTATGAATATGCAGGACGGCCAAATACAGGCATGTCCACTGTCAGTCATGGCCGCCCTTCCTCATCCTCCGTTATTTACGCCTCCAGCAAAGCGTCCGCAAGTTCTTCCAGATGTGTGATATCCTCCGGTTTCACCGCTGATCGAATGGTAACCATCGGGTCAATGATCCTGATTTCCTTCATACTTTCCAGGGCTGCTTTCATCGTCTTTCCTGCACTGGGAGCCCAGGAGCCATTTTCGATGATGGCCGCCGTCCGTTTCTGGAAGTTTTTGGCTTTGAGGTGATGCAGGAAATCATCCATCACCGGAAATACGCCCGCATCATAGGAAATTGCTGCGAGGACTATCCGGTCATACCGGAAAGCATCCTCCAGTGCTTCATGAATATCCCCGTTGCCCAGATTGCATATAGTCACCTTTGTTCTGCTCTTTAAACGCAGAATCTCTTTCAGCCGCATAACGGCTTCTTCCGTATGCCCGTAAACAGAAGCATAGGCGATAAATATCCCTTTTTCCTCCGGTTCATAGCTGCTCCAGACAGCATATTTATCAATATAGTAACCCAGATTTTCTGTTAACACCGGCCCATGCAGCGGACAGATAGCCGCGATATCCAGGGCAGACAGCTTTTTCAAAAGCGCCTGCACCTGTGCGCCATATTTTCCGCAGATATTGAAATAATATCTTCTGGCTTCACATGTCCACGCCTCGTCTGTATCTCTTGTACCGAACTTGCCAAAGCCGTCCGCGCTGAAGATAATCTTTTCCGACTGTTCATAAGTCACCATAACTTCCGGCCAATGTACCATCGGCGCAGAGAAAAACTGCAGGGTGTGCTGCCCCAGGCTCAGTGTATCACCTTCTTTGATCACCATCGCCCGACCCGACAGATCCACTTCAAAAAACTGTTTCATCATTGTGACAGCGGCATTGCTGGCCACAATTTTCATCTCCGGAAATCTGTCCGCCAGTTCCAGCACACTGCCCGAATGATCCGGTTCCATATGCTGTACCACAAGATAGTCCACTGCTCTTCCGTTTAATGCCAGCATCAGATCAGACATCCAGTCGTCTGTGGAACCGGCATCCACAGTATCCATGACCGCCGTTTTTTCATCCAGTATTACATAAGAATTATATGCCATACCGTTATCAACCGCATACTGCCCCTCAAATACCGTAACGTTCCTGTCATTGACCCCCACATTTATAATTGTTTCTGTTACATGCTCCATCTTTCTGTCTCCTTTTTACGTTTTTGTCCCGGCGCTATGGTCTTTGTCCCATACCGCCTTCCAGCGTGATCGTCTCCCCGGTCATATATTTAAAATCGGGAGAAGCCAGCTGTACGCAGACACGTCCGATTTCTTTTTCCGCATCGCCATAGTGGCCCGCAGGAGGCATCTTTACATTGGCGTCAAAGGCATCCGGATACTGCTGTTGAAACTTTTCAAGCTGCGCCGTCCATGCAAGAGGACATATGATATTTACATTCACACCATCCTTTGCCCATTCCGTGGCAGCCACACGTGACAATCCCCGAATTCCTTCTTTTGCCGCCGCATAGGCACACTGTCCGAAATTGCCGAACAACCCTGCCCCCGAAGCAAAATTAATGACAGTGCCCTTCGTTTTGACCAGAAAAGGGTAACATTCCCTCATATAATAAAAAGTAGCGTAGAGTCCGGAATACAGTGCCAGGTCAAACTGCTCTTTCGTGTGGTCCTGAAGCGGAACACCTGACGCGGAGGCCTGTGCAACATTAATCAGCACATCAATCCTCCCGAATGTATCCACAGTCTTTCTGACAACATCCCGTACCACCAATTCATTGTCCCCGTCCGCACACACATCCGCAGGACATGGCAGTACACGGATGCCATAAAGACGTTCCAGTTCTTCTTTGGCATCCTCAAGTTTTTTTACATTCCGGCCGGTAATTACAAGATCTGCGCCCTCCTTGGCGTAAGCTGTTGCAATACCATAGCCAATAGAACCACAGCCGCCATTTTGCAGAACCGCACGCCCTGCCCCTGTTATGATGGCAACCTTATCTTTTAACATTCCCATTTTGCCGCCTCCTTTCACATATTTTATTCTATTTACCTAAATATGGCAAGCAACTTTTCTGTTGTCATATGCTTTCTCTTGTTCTTTAGTTAGATAATTGCGAAACAGCAATCCTGAACTCTGAGTTTGGGCAAAACATACAAATAAGAAGCGAATTTAAAACGTTTTTGAGCTCCGTTTTGTATGTTTTGCCCAGGCTGATCACAAAAAATATGAGTTTCGCAATTATCCACTTCTTTAGTCGGTCGGTCTGCCTGGCTGTTCTACCTTTGATAAATATCATGTCTCTGTCAGATCATCTGTCAGATCACAGATCAAAATACATCTTAAATTCGGCCGGATTGGGAATCTGTTCCAGTTTTTTCAGTTCCACGCGTTTTCTGGCAATCCACACATCAATCAGACGCTGCGGGAATACACCGCCCCTGGTCAGATATGCGTGATCAGCTTCCAGGGCGTCAAGTGCCTCTCCCAGAGACTTTGGCAAACCTTTGATCTTTTTCTGCTCTTCTTCCGACAGGCTGTAGAGATTGAAATCATAAGGTCCCCAGCCATTTGCCGCAGGATCAATCTGATTCTCAATGCCGTCAAGTCCGGCCATCAGGATGGCAGCATAGGCATAATAGGGATTGGCCGTGGCATCCGGGTTACGCAGTTCAAAACGCTTTGTCTCCGGCGACTTGGCATAGGCCGGAATACGAATCACCGCACTGCGGTTGGAAGTGGCATAACCTATCGTCACAGGTGCCTCATACCCAGGCACCAGACGCTTGAATGAATTGGTGGAAGGGTTGGTAAAGGCACACAAAGACGCAATGTGTCTGAGCAGACCGCCGATAAAATAATGTGCCGTACGGCTCAAGCCGGAATAACCTTCTTCGTCATAAAAAAGCGGCTTCCCGTCTTTGAGCAGCAGCATATGTACATGCATACCACTGCCGGCCTCCTGATAAATCGGTTTAGGCAGGAAGGTAGCAGTCTTTCCCTCCCTGGCCGCCATATTTTTAATAATATATTTGATAATCATCGTGTTGTCGGCCATGGCCGGCATATCCGCCAGTTCCACTTCGATCTCCATCTGTCCCGGCCCACCCACTTCGTGGTGATGATATTTGACCTGAATTCCCCAGTCTTCCATCATCATACACATACGGCTGCGCAGATCATATCCCACATCCTGGGGCGCAGCAACATGATAACCGCCCTTATAAGGCACCTCATAGCCATTATTGCCCGGCACATCCAGACTGCAGTTCCAGTCTGCCTGCCGCGTATCGATCCGGTATCCGCATTGCTGTGGTGTCACCTCATAGCGCGCCTGATCAAACAGGTAAAATTCAAATTCCGGCCCAATGATCATGCGATCCGCAATCCCGCTTTCTTTCATATATTCCACCGCCCGCAGGCTGACATTCTTGGGGTACTGATCAAAAGGTTTGTTTTCTCCTTTGCCGATCGTACACACATTGCCACACATAGTCAGTGTGGGCACCTCGGCAAACGGATCCACATACGCCGTATCAGGGTCCGGCAGAAATACCATATCACTCTTTTCAATGGGTGCATACCCGTAATTGGAACCGTCAAACCCGATTCCATAGGTAAAAGTACTTTCCCCGAAGCGCTCCACCGGAATCGTAATATGACGCCACCGCCCGTCAATATCTGTCATTTTAAAGTCGATCATACGAATCTGATTTTCCTCACACATTTTTCTGACCGCTTTCATCTTGTCCATAACCTTCTCCTTTCCTTATATGGTTTCGCAGTTTCCCATAATCATACTATAGCATAGAACAAAAAAATTTGATATAGTGAAGGTCGGAAGATGCCAATGCAGGTGCCGTGTTGCCAGTCACACCCACGCCGGATTTTACGCGAATTTGTGTCATAGGATGTAAATGGAAACAATTAATGTACATAAAATATGCGGAAACAGGCATTTTAGCACTGGCTCCGACGCCATGGAGCAAGTGCATGCGCGGGTACGAAAAGAAACGATGCAGTTACGATCTTATAAATAAATCAAGTTAAAGAAACATAGGAAGAGACACAATGTTGCGAGTTACAATATATGATGATTTTGACCCGAAAAAGATTGCTGACAGCGGCCAGTGTTTCCGTATCACATACCTGGAAAGCGGAACCTGGCGATTCCAGTGCGGCAGCCGCTATCTTCATCTGAGAAAATCTGGCCCTTCGGCCTATGAAGCAGACTGCACGCCCGAAGACTGGAACGATTTCTGGTATAACTATTTTGATCTTAGCCGGGACTATCGCAAAATCAGAAAAGCAGTCCGTCCGGAAGATTCCTATTTGCAGGCCGCTGCAGACAGTGGGGCAGGCATACGGATTCTCCGTCAGGAACCGTGGGAAATGATGGTCACTTTTATCATTTCCCAGCGAAAAAGCATCCCTGCCATCCGACACTGTATCGAACTGCTGGCAGCAAGGTTCGGGGAAAAGATTGACACTGGAAATGAGATCCTCTATGGTTTTCCTTCCGCGGAAGCACTTACCCATGCCTCACTGGAAGCTCTGCAGCAATGTGGCCTGGGTTACCGAATCCCATACATAGCAGATGCCGCGCAAAAAGTCTGCGACGGCACACTTGATCCGCTGGCTCTTTACAGTTATGATGATGATTCCCTGCTGGCAGCACTGAAAAGCATCCATGGAATAGGGAAAAAAGTGGCAAGCTGTATCAGCCTGTTCGCCTATGGCCGTACCTGCCTCGCCCCTGTAGACACCTGGATCAGACGAATCATTGATGAAAAATACTGCGGCAGCAATCCTTTTCCGCAATACGGGGATATGGCCGGGATCATGCAACAGTATCTTTTTTATTATGCGCAGATGCATAAGGAGGAATTTGATTAGCTGCCTGCCAGCCGCAGACATACCACCTGCCAACTCTCCCCCTTGTCACTAAATACGGCTCCGTCCCAGAACTTATGATTCTGTAAAAATCTCAACCTTCCATCAGGATTGCGCACTTGCTGCACTGTCCGTACACGCGCCATGCAGCTTACTGCATATGTGCCTTACCATCATCTTCAATGCAAAGAAGTCCTCATGTACACATTGGGAAACCGACTCCTTTTTGAAAGCAATCTATTTGAAACATTCAAAAGACACAATATCCTGAATGTTTTACAAAAAATCCGTTTTTTGCTTGTGCTTACTCAAGCAGATGCAAGACGTGACGACTTGAATGTCCGGCAATCCTTCTTTGTAATATCCGCTTTCCTGACTTTCTCCCCTCATCACAAATGCTTTATAAAAAACTTTTATTTTCATTACACTATAAGATAAATGCGAAAATAAGATACAGATTTTTGTTATGTGATTTGGTGAGATAAATAGCAAATTAATGCCCATAGCCATCAATGTCTCTACTTCTGGGCTTTTG
>CAJULA010000024.1 GCA_910587155.1 uncultured Lachnospiraceae bacterium | reverse complement strand
AAAGACAGTATATTCCGTTTGCAGAGCGTGAAGTTATCTATGGCACACATGAGCCAATCATTGAACAGAACCGCTGGAACAATGTGCAAAAGATTTTACAGAGCCGACCGCCTGTTATCGGGGAAAGTTCAAGCGGATATGATAACATTTTCCGAGGGATTATCAAATGCGCTGATTGTGGGAGTGCCATGCTTGCCAAAGTCGAGCAGAAAAGAAAGCGGAACAACGTACTGGACAAGACTTTCTACTGCTGTACCAAGTACCGTAAATTCGGGAAAGAAAGTTGTTCATCACACAACATTGAGGCGAGGACGGTTCACGAAGTTGTGCTTGCAGACATTCAGAAACACGCAGGACAGGCACTGACGGACAGGAAAGCAATGGTAACGGAAATTGCGGAGCGTCTTAATCTCCAAATGTCAGCGGACAGGGAACAGCAGAAAAAGGAACTAAGGCAATGTAAACAGCGAGTGTCGGAAATAGAAAACCTGTATGCCAAACTGTATGAGGATTTGACAAGGGAACTGATAACCGAAAAGCGTTTCCAAATGTTGTCGGCAAGGTATGACAGCGAGCAGGAAGAACTGACAGCCAAGATAAAGGAACTTGAAAAAAGTGCCATAGCGGACAAAGAACAGTTATCTTCCATTGAGCATTTTGCGGAGCAGATAAGCGGTTATGCAGGAATAACGGAACTCAATTTTAAGATAATCAACCAACTTATAGAAAAAATTCTTGTTTCTGAACCCGTAGAAGTTGACGGGCAGAAAATTCAACGACTTACTATCCATTACAAATTCATAGGGGCATTGGAAACCCTTGAATAATGGATATTTTCTAAGTCACCTATTCCAACTATTCAACAGATGCAGGCCGGGAAGGGGAACTGATCTTCCGGCTGGTCTACCACCAGGCGGGATGTAAAAAACCATTCCGGCGGCTCTGGATCTCGTCCATGGAGGATTCCGCCATCCGGGAGGGCATGGAACATCTGCGCCCCGGAGAAGATTACGGCCTGCTTTATGAAGCCGCCCTGTGCCGCGCCAAGGCGGACTGGCTGGTGGGGATTAACGGCACAAGGCTTTTTACCACCCTTTACCGGGGAAAGACCCTGAATGTAGGCCGTGTGATGACGCCCACTCTCGCACTCCTGGCGGAGCGGGAACAGGCGGTCAGCGGATTTAAAAAAGAAAAATTTTATACGGTGGAGCTGGACTGCGGCTCCCTGTCCGTATCAAGCCGCCGCTTTCCAAGCCGGACGGACGCGGAGAAGCTGCGGAGGACCTGCCTGGGAAAACAGGCCGCAGTACAGGCTGTAAACCGCCGGGAAAAGACGGAAAAGCCGCCGAAACTCTATGACCTTACCACCCTGCAAAGGGAAGCCAACCGGATGTACGGCTATACCGCACAGCAGACGCTGGACTATATCCAGCTTTTGTATGAGAAGAAACTGGCGACCTACCCGCGCACGGATTCCCGGTATCTGACGGAAGACATGGCCTGTATGCTGCCGGAACTGTGCCGGGAGATCGCCGGCGCGTTCCCGTCTGCTTCGGGATTCCGGGGCGGCGTGAACGCGGCCCTTGTGACTGACAATTCCAAAGTCAGCGACCACCATGCCATACTTCCCACAAAAGAAACCGCACGGACAGATCTGACTGCCCTCCCTACCGGGGAGAAAAATATCCTCTCCCTCATTTCCATACGTCTTTTATGCGCCGTCTGCCCGGAAAAATATTCCTATGCGGATACGGAGGTGGCGCTTTTGTGTGAAGGGGAGACCTTTACTGTAAAAGGCCGCACGGAGCTTTCCGGGGGCTGGAGAGCCGTGGAACGCCCGTTTTTGGAAGCGTCAGGAAAAAAAACGGAGGATAAAACCGAAGCCCCGCCCCTGCCGGGATTATCCGAAGGGCAGATCCTTACTGCGGAAGCCGCCGCGCTCCATGAGGGGACGACAAGCCCTCCCAAACGGTACACCGAAGATTCCCTCCTTTCCGCCATGGAAAACGCCGGGGCGGAAGAATTTGCACAGATCGAAGATGTGGAGCGCAAAGGGCTGGGGACGCCGGCCACCCGCGCGGGCGTGATCGAAAAGCTGGTAAAGGGCGGATTCGTGGAGCGGAAAAACAAGCTGCTGATCCCCACAAAAAAAGGCATGGAACTGATAAACGTGCTGCCGGACGCCGTAAAGAGCGCAAAGCTGACCGCTGATTGGGAAGAAGCCTTAAAAGAAGTGGAACGCGGGGAACGGAAGCCGGAGGAATTTATGGACGGGATCACCCGTATGGTCTGCGGGCTGGTGGAATCTTATAAAGATGCAGCGGCAGATACCGGCAGCGCCCTCTCCGGCTCCGCAAAAGAGGCCGTTGGCATCTGCCCCCGCTGCGGCAGGCCGGTCTATGAGGGAAAAAAGAGCTTCTACTGCTCCGGATATAAAGCGTCACCCTCCTGCGGCTTTGCCCTGTGGAAAGACAACCCGTATTTCAGGAGCAAGCGGAAGGAACTGACAAAAAAGACTGCCGCCGCCCTGCTGAAAAAAGGGAAGGTCAAAATGACCGGCCTGTATTCGGAAAAGAAAGGGATCTTCTATGACGCTACGATCGTCATGGAGGACACAGGCGGAAAATATGTGAACTTTAAGCTGGAATTTGATAAAAAATAAAAGAAGGAGGCGACCCGTTTGGAACCAAAACAGAAACTGGAGGAATTTGCCGCGCAGCAGCCGGACAGATACCGTTATTACATTACCAATGAGGCCCTGCAGAAAGGAACCTGCCCCCACATGGAGGACATGAAGCTGGTGGAGATTAAGGAGATCGCGCCTGTCCTTGTAGAGAACGGCACAGTCAAAGCCTTCGGGTATGTGGAATACCCCAGGCCGCTGGCAAAAGAGCAGGAAAAGGAATACGCCCTTGTACCCGCATCAGAAAATGGAAACCACCTGCGGGCGACAGAGCTTTCCACGGAGCAGAATATGAACATGATCGACGGGATCCCCAACAATGAGCCGCCCCGTGTCAACCAGGGTTATACCATACTGGAAAGTGAAACTGTCGGCCACATGGAATATGTCCTCGCCGAAAATCAGGACGCGCCCCAGCCCTACGCAACATGGGCGCGGAACATAAAAAACGATGAACAGCGGGGGGATGAAAATTTCTTCTGGGGCCATTATTTTTGCGACCCGGAAGCGGCAGCCAAAGACTTCCACGCAAGGGCGGATGAACAGCGGGATTATTTACGGGAAAGCCGCCCGTCGCTCCTCGACATGCTGCGGCAGGATCAGAAAGAAGCCGCCCGTTCCATTCAGGAACTGCCCGCCATGGATCATGTAAAACGGGGGCTGGAAAGGTAGGGAAAATGAAGCTGACAAACTATGAAAAAGAGAGCGTCTTTCTCTTTAATGAAGCAGACCGGACGGCAAGCATCTATACCCATAATGCCGCCCTGATCCGGCAGCTGACAACGCTGTGCGGCTCCCATCCGGAGCAGGTAAAACGCACCGGAGATAACGGCTGCGGAGGACTGACTTTTGAACTGCCGAAGAAGTGGCTGAAAATAGTCCCGCCCCGCGTCCTGTCTGCGGCACAAAAAGAAGTGCTGGAAAAAATGAACCGGAGCCGCTGGGGCAGAGAATAGACCGTTATCCCATGCTCTTTACCAGGCGCAGGATAAAATCCTTAAACAATTCCTGCTGTTCGTCAGGCAGCGTGTTTAAAGCATCCCTCACAAGATTGCCTGTGTCTACCGCTTTTAAGCTGTCCTGGAGCAGATATTCCGGGGAAACGCCTGCTGCATTGACGATCCCGACAAAGGTTTCCAGCTTCGGCGCTTTGATGCCTCTCTCGATATCCGCAAGATACCGTTCGGAAATGCCGCACTGCTCCGCAAATTCTTTCATGGTCAGCTTTCTGGCGACCCGGCAGGAACGGAGCCGCTCTCCCATGAGCAGTATATTGAATGGTTGTTCCATGACTGATCTCTCCTTATATTATGTTCGTGTTCCATGAACTACTGGCACATATAAAGTATAGATAGCGCACGGATTTCTTGAAATGATTCAATAGACGTGAAAAATTGTATTTTATGAACCATTAAATCATAAAATTTTTATAAACAACAGACTTCGACAGATTATGCGCTTTTTATGGTTTATGATATGTTTATGAACTAACAGAACATATAAAACGCCTAACAAATCATAAGGAGAACAGTTATGAATATGAAGAAGATACTGAAACGGATCGCGAAAGAAAACGGCGTTACGGTAGAGGAAGTGAGGGAAGAAATGCAGAAAGCCATAACCGAAGCATGGAAGAACCCTCCGGCGGACGGCGGCGTGACAGCGGCGTACCAGAGGAAGGTGCCGTGCAAAGGGGAAGTCCCTACGCCGGAAGAACTGATCCGGTATGCTGCGGCAGAGATCCGGAGACAGGCAGGATGAAACTGTCCCATGCACAAAACAGACAGCCGTAAAAAAGAATAAAAAGCAGGAAAGCCCATGAAAACGGTGTGGAACCGGACATGGGCTTTCCTTATGTCAGAAACCATATAAGAAGGAGGTTACGCATGGCAAGAAAGTTACAGCTTGTGTCGCAGCTGGCAGACCAGACCGCCCATGATGTCACGCGGGGCGTAGACAACTGGAAGAATTATCTGGACAGCGCGTCACGGCTCTATAAGTACAAGTTTGAAGACCAGCTCCTGATCTACGCACAGCGGCCGGATGCCACGGCCTGTGCGTCGATGGAACTGTGGAATGAAAAAATGCGCCGCTGGGTGAAGGCAGGCTCTAAAGGCATCGCCCTGATCCATGAAAACGAAAACGGCAGACCCCGACTGGAATATGTCTTTGACGTGTCCGATACCCGGCCTGTGCGCGGCGCAAGGATGCCTTACCTGTGGGAAATGAGGGAAGAACACCACCCGGCTGTTGTTGCCGCACTGGAGAAACAGTACGGAGTGGGAAGCCAGCAGGATCTGGGAAGCCGCCTGATGGAGACAGCTTCCAGTATTGTAGAAGAAGCCTACCCGGAATATCTGCGTGATCTGGCCTATGACGCAGAGAACAGCTTCCTGGAAGAGATGGACGACCTCAACCGGGAAGTATGCTTCCGGGACACCCTGACGGCCAGCGTCCAGTACACGCTCCTTACCCGCTGCGGCCTGGACGCTTCTGACTATCTGGAGGATGACGATCTCCGGGGAATCACGGAATTTTCCACCCCTGCCGCCCTGCACCATCTGGGCGATGCCGCAAGCACTATCTCCATGGGAATCCTCCAGGAGATCGGGCGGACGATCCGGAGCTTTGACCGGGAACAGATAAACGAACAGCAGAAAAAGAAAGAAAAACCGCTTGAAAATGCCGCTGACATCGGTTATACTAAAGACACAAGGAACTTTAACACTTTAAAGCGTGAAAATCAGGAAAGGAGCATACAACATGACAGAGCTGACATACAGGAAGAACGGGGATTATCTGATACCGGATCTGGTGATGGACGGGGAGGAAGAAGCGGAGGAAATCCTGTTAGGGAAATACGGGCTTCTGAGGCAGACCTTCCTGAAGGAACACCACCACGGGACGTACACCTCCATGTTGCTGACGGGGAGGCTTATGCCGCACCTGAAACAGATCGACGAGCAGGCACAGGAGCAGACAGACCAGATGGTAGCCACAATGATGAAGCAGAGCGGAGTGGACGAGGGACTGAAGGAGCGCGACCAGATGGCCTGGGTGCAGGCGGTCAACAGCTTCACGGCACAGGCGGAGGAAGTGGTGCTGAAGGAGATCGTCTACCGGTAAGTCCGGAAAAGGACGGACAGGAAATAATAAACGGACAACTGAATACAGACAGACAGGAAACGGCGGGTGAGGAACCTGCCGTTTCTGCGTCCGGGGAAAAAGAGATAAAGGAACCGCAGTATTTTCAGTTTTCCCTTTTCCCTACCGTAGAGGAACAGGCAGAACGTATCGCAGAGGCGCAGGAAAAAGACAGACAGGCGAAAAAAGCCGCACATACAACAGACAGGACAGCTCCGCAGGTGACGGACGCAGTGATCGGCCGCGCCCTTACCAGCGGCGGGAATGAAAAAAACAGTATCTTGCGGATCGCCGCATTTTATCAAAAAGATCCCGATGTGGGACAGGCCGCTGCGTTTCTCGCAGAGGAATACAAATCCGGCGGCAAGGGACTTTCCATTGGCGGCAGGGATTATGCCATGTGGTTTGACCGGGACGGTATCCGTATTGCACAGGGGCACACTGCCAATATCCCCGGCGCTGCGCTTATTTCCTGGGAAAAGGCGGCAGAAATGGTGTCCGGTCTTTTGGAAGAAGGGCGCTATGCCGCCCAGGAAACTTTAGATTCCGCAAGGCAGAACGAGTACCGGGAACTGGCGGAAAAGCTGTGGTATTTAAGGCAGGATCTGAGTGATGTGGGAAAGGAAATGGATGCGCTGCCTTTCCTTTCGGAACTTTATGATACTTACCACGGATTTCCTGACTGTACGGAGAAGCTGGCGGAATGCCTGGCGGATCCGGAAACACGGAAGCGTCTGATGTACGAGGTTGACGGGTTTGCCAGGGAATATGCCGGGAACCGCGATCTTCTCCGCTTCCATTTCCATGAACCGTCCAGGCTTGCCGCCCGCATCTCGCTTCTGTCCCATGAGCCAAAGGAATTTACCGCGCTGGAAGGTTTTGAGCCTGCAAGGGCCAGCTTTATCACGGAGGACGAGATCGACCGTATGCTCACCGGGGGCAGCGGCATATCGGAAGGAAAGATGCGGATCTATTCCTATTTTGTGCAGGGACATGACGCAAAAGAGCGAGCCGCATTTCTGCGGGATGAATATGGAACCGGAGGACATGGCCGTACCGGATACAATGAATGGCACGATTCAAAAGGGATAAAGCTTACCCGGAGCGATGAAAATTCCGGCTATGAAGGCTATGACACCGTACGGCTGAACTGGGACAAGGTGCAGAAACGGATCGGGCAGCTTGTTGACAGCGGCAGATATCTGACTTCAAAAGAAATGACCTATACCGCCCAGTATGAAAAGATACAGCTTGCCCGGAACATCGTCACGTTCTATTCCTGCGACCCTAACCGTGAAACGGATATTTCCCCCTATGACCGGAGCTATGATGAGGCGCAGAAAAAGATCCTCACTGCGTTGGGTGATCCGGAGAAAAGCGCGGCGATGTATGAGGACATAATAAAGCGGTTCGCACTGGTGCAGCCGGACGAGCGCAATTACCATCTCATGCAGAGAGCCGTGGACAACATGGGCGCATACCAGAGGGGCGAATATTCCCTGTTCACCCCTCTTTCAGCGGAAACTTTGCAGGAACAGCGGCAGAAAAAGAAAGAAGCGGAAAAATCTTCCGCCAAAAAAGAAGCAAAACCGCTGGATGAACTGGAAGCGGCAGCCCGCGCACTGGCGAAAAAACAGCGCCAGAAGGCAAAAGAAGATTCTAACGGGCAGCTCTCCTTTGATTTTTCCGCCAATGTTCCGGAAGAAGCTGAACCGGAACCGAACGGGCAGGAACTGGCAGAACGGGAAAACATAAAAGCGGATGCCTCCAGAATACTGGAAGAACAGGGATTTGCGGTTTCTGATGAAATGCTGGACACCGTTCTGGAAGAGGCCAAGCAGGAACCGGTAAATGGGGAAGTCCTTGCCCGCCGGACGGAGGAAGCCCTGCACCGGGATGAAAAGGAAGCGATCCTCTCCCAGTATGACCTTGGGTACGGCTATCTGGGCAACGGCCTGACTGTGTGGAACCGTCTGGAAGAAGTATATGGCGATTATAAAACGGTCGCCCATATAAATGCTGACCGCAGTGTGGATTTCTGGGACGATAATCTCCCGGAGATCATCAAAGAGCAGATCCGGCAGGTCGCCGCTACAGCAGAATTGACCATTTCCGCTACCCAGAATGCGCCCGTGTTTACGGAGCCGCCGGAAGAGGAAACGGAACGGACGGAAGAAAAAGAAACCGGAGAACATGAGGCCGGAGAAAATACGGAAAGAAAAGACCGGCCAGGGGAAAACAGGGAAATTCCCGCAGAGAAAATCCCGGAAACAGTGAAACAGAAAAAGACAGCGGCGGCACTCTACCGGGAGACGCTTGCCACCCTGACAGACGTGATCCGGCAGAGCAGTTTTTACGATTACCTGCGTGACCGGGAAACCGATTATGACAGTGCAGCTACTGAACTGAACGGCGAACTCTCTTATTTTATAGAAGATATTGCAAACAGCCGGCCGGAATTATATGAAGCCTTCCACTCTCTTCCAAAGTTCCGTGAATGGATGGTAGAGGACATTCTTCAGCTTACTTATGATGACGTACTCATCGACAGCCGTGACGCACTCTTACGCCATGCAGGGGAAACAGATTTCCCGGAATGGGCGGGGGAACCGTTGAAACAGGAACAGCCTGTAGCGGAAACCGTTACCAGGGAACTGCCTGTCCAGGAACCGGAAAACGAGCATGTAGAGAAATCTGCGCCAGATACTGTCAGAGAGCCTGAAAACACCTACACGGAACCTGCAGAGCCTGACTTAACCCCCAATGTAGAGGAATACCTGAACCTGAAAGCACAGCACCCGGATAAACTGGTGGGTGTGCAGGCAGGCAGCTATTACCTGTTTTATGGGGAGGACGCCAAAACTGCCGCTGCCGCCCTTGGCACAAAGCTGGAGACAAGGGAGATACCCGGACTTGGAGAGACATCCGTCACAGGCGGCGGGACATGGCAGACTATTCTTAAAAAGCTGCTGGAACATGGGCACAGCACTGTGATCGCCGGCCTGGATCCGGAACATGGAGAAGCCGCTTCTTACCAGATCATAAAAGAACGCGATATTGCCGACTACATTCCTCTCGGTATGCAGCTTACCATGGATGGGCGGCGTATGGAGATTGACAGCGTTGATTACGAAAACGGGCATGTGAGTTTAAGAGACCTGGAAATGCAGGGATGGTTCCCCATTTTCCGGCAGGAAGCGGTTCCTTTTGTCCGCGACTGTATAGAGCAGGAATGGGAACGAACCGGATTTGTGACAGATGTTCTGGAAACTGTGGAGGATGAACCGCAGACACAACCCATAGAACCGGAAACGGTTACGGAAAAACTGACGGAAGAAGAAGTTTCCCAGCTGATGGCCAACCCGGAAATGCAGGAAGCCATAGGGCTGATCGAGGATTTTATCCTGGAGGAATACAACGAGGACAGCGTAGATATCCGCAATCCGCGCCAGGTAGGGATTGCCTACGGCGTGACAGACAAGAACGGTTTTGAAGTCCAGGTGGACGTGAACCTGCTGGATTTCTCTATCAGCCAGACTGTAGACGGAAAAGTTGTGGAAACACGGCAGTATGACAGCCTGCGGGAACTGATTGACATGGAGTTGGCTTTCCTTGACTATGACCAGCTCCTTTACCTGGAGCCGCACATTGAAGATCAGCTGGAAGCTGACTTAAACGAACGAATCATGTGGGAACAGACGGCAGGCGCAAGGGAAGGCGTGGAGCCGACGGAGCCGGATGCTTTTGCCGGATGGGAAACGCCTGCGGAGCCGGAAACAACCTCCGGGACGGAAACAGACCGGGAGCCGGAAACGCCTGACAGACAGGACAGGACGATGGAACCGGGAATGCCTGACAGGCAGGAAGAACCTCCGGAAATGGTGGAGATTGAGGGCGGCACGATCGGCGGGGATGATCCCCTGCTCTTTTCCAGCCCGCGTCTGCCCTATGATATTGTGATTGAAAAACTCCGCACAGGCCCCGAACGGGTAAATTTCCATATCACCGATGATGAACTGGGAACCGGCGGGCAGAGAACAAAATGCCAGAACAATGTGGCGGCGATCCGCACCTTAAAGCAGATTGAGGCGGAGAACCGCCTTGCCACGCCCCAGGAGCAGGAGGTTTTATCCAACTATGTAGGCTGGGGCGGGCTTGCCCAGGCATTCGACCCGGATAATGAAAAATGGAACCGGGAACACGCGGAATTAAAGGAACTTTTATTGCCGGAAGAATACGCTTCCGCACAAAGCACGGTGCTGAACGCCCACTATACCAGCCCCACTGTCATCAAGGCGATGTATGAAGCAGTCAGCCGCATGGATTTTGTGCCAGGGAATATCCTGGAACCTTCCTGCGGCATCGGGAACTTTTTCGGGCTGGTGCCGGAAGGATACGGAAAGGCAAATCTGTACGGTGTGGAGCTTGACCACCTGACCGGACGCATTGCCAGACAGCTTTACCAGAAAGCCGACATTGCGATCAGCGGGTTTGAGGACAGCAGCCACCCGGACGACTTCTTCGATCTTGCGGTGGGGAACGTGCCCTTCGGGGAATACAAGGTGCATGACCGGCGCTATGACCGACAGAATCTTCTGATCCATGACTATTTCCTCACAAAATCCCTGGATAAACTGCGCCCTGGCGGCATCGCCGCTTTCATCACCACCAAGGGAACCATGGATAAGCTGGGAAGCAAGGCACGAGAGGAACTGGCGCAGAAAGCAGACCTCTTAGGCGCGATCCGCCTGCCGAACACAGCTTTCAAAGCCAACGCTGGAACCTCTGTGACGGCGGATATCCTCTTTTTCCAAAAACGTGGAAGTGCGCCGGAGAAACTGCCGGACTGGGTGACTATCGGGCAGACAGAGGACGGCGTACCCTTAAATAATTATTTTCTCCAGCACCCGGAGATGGTACTGGGGAAGATGGCATTTTATGAGAATATGTACGGCAACGCCACGGAGACGGCCTGCCTGCCCATCGAAGGAGCGGACTTAAAAGAGCAGCTGGCCCAGGCCATTAACCATATCGCGCCCCCTGACCGGGAACTCCTGCATATGGATACGCCGGAGCCGGAGGCCGGGGAAAAGGCGGAAACCATACCGGCAGACCCCAACGTGCGGAATTTCAGTTTTACGGAGAAAGGAGGGAAACTTTATTTCCGGGAAAATTCCCGCATGAAGCTGGCGGAGCCGGGAAAGACACAGGCTGCCCGGATCCGGGGGATGATCGGGATCCGCGACAGCGCAAGGAAACTCATTGACCTTCAGATGAACGGAGCCGATGATGAAGCAATCCAGGCAGAACAGGCGAACTTAAACCGTCTTTATGACCGGTTCCAGGAAAAATACGGGATCTTAAACAGCGCCGGGAACCGGCTGGCCTTCCGGCAGGATTCTTCCTATCCCCTGCTCTGCTCCTTAGAGGTACTGGACGAAGAAGGAAATTTAAAGCGCAAGGCCGATATGTTCAATAAACGCACCATACAGCACCGGAAGCCTGTGACCAGCGTGGACACGGCGGTCGAAGCCCTGGGAGTATCCATCGGAGAACGGGCCTGTGTAGATCTGGGCTTTATGGCTTCCCTTATGGGAGGAATGGAAAAAATACCGCAGATTGTTTCCGACTTAAAAGGCATTATCTTCAAAGACCCAAAAAGCGGCCCCTTTGATATGGAAAGTGACGGCTGGTACAAAGGATGGCAGGCGGCTGACGAATACCTTTCCGGGAATGTGCGCCGGAAACTGGAAACTGCCCGCGCCGCCGCCGAAAAATACCCGGAATTTGCTGTAAATGTGGAAGAACTGGAAAAGGTTCAGCCTAAAGACCTGACTGCACCGGAAATCAGCGTCCGCATCGGATCCCCTTGGATAGATACAAAATATTATAAGCAGTTTATGTTTGAACTGTTCCAGACCCCGTATCATTTACAGGGAAGGAAAATCAATATTGTCTATTCGGACGTTTCCGGTGAATGGAGCGTCCGCGGGAAAAGTGAGGACAGCCGGACAAACACCCGCGTCTGGAACACTTACGGTACGAAGCGTATCAATGCGTATGCAATTTTAGAAGCCAGCCTGAACCAGCGGAGTGTCCAGATCTTCGACACCCATTATGACGCGGACGGCAAGGAGACCCGCGTGCTGAATGAGAAAGAAACGGCAATCGCCCAGCAGAAGCAGGAAGCCATGAAAGAAGCATTCCAGAACTGGATATTCAAAGACCCCGACCGGCGGACTGACCTGTGCGCTACTTACAACCGGATGTTTAATTCCATGCGCCCCCGCGAATATGACGGGCAGCACATCAATTTTATCGGCATGAACCCGGAGATCCATATGGAACGCCACCAGAGGAATGCCGTCGCCCGCTCCCTTTACGGAGGGAACAGCCTGCTGGCCCATGTGGTAGGCGCGGGGAAAACCTATGAAATGGTAGCTACCGCCATGGAAAGCAAGCGGCTGGGTCTGTGCAAAAAATCCATGATCGTCGTGCCGAACCATTTAACGGAACAATGGGGCGGCGATTTCCTGGCGCTCTATCCCGGCGCAAATGTGCTGGTAGCTACAAAAAAGGATTTTGAACCGAAGAACCGGAAAAAGTTCTGCGCCCGTATCGCCACCGGCGATTTTGACGCGGTGATTATCGGCCATTCGCAGTTTGAAAAAATCCCGATCTCCCCGGAGCGGCAGAAAGCGATTATTGAGGAACAGATTAACGAAATCGTAGACGCAATCGCGGAAGCAAAAGCAAATAAGGATGAAAAATTTACGATCAAGCAGATGGAGCGCACGAAAAAGAACCTGACCGCAGATCTGAAAAAACTCCATGACAAGAAAAAAGACGACACCGTATATTTTGAAGAACTGGGCGTTGACCGCCTGTTTGTAGACGAGGCGCATTCGTTCAAAAACCTTTACATGCATACAAAAATGAGGAATGTGGCCGGCATCAGCCAGACAAAAGCACAGAAATCCAGCGACATGTTCGCCAAGTGCCGTTACATGGACGAGATCACCGGCGGGCGCGGCGTTGTATTCGCCACCGGAACCCCCGTAAGCAATTCCATGGTGGAGCTGTACACTATGATGCGTTACCTCCAGTACAATATGCTGGAGCAGGGCTACCAGGACAGCACCGGAAAGACACGCAGCCTGAAACACTTTGACAACTGGGCGGCGACATTTGGGGAACAGGTGACAGCGGTGGAATTAAAGCCGGAGGGAACCGGATTCCGGTTAAAAACACGATTTGCAAGGTTCTACAACCTGCCAGAACTGATGAACCTCTGGAAAGAGGCCGCCGATATCCAGACCGCCGACATGCTGAAGCTTCCGGTTCCGGAGGCGGAATATATTACGATCCAGACGGAGCCAAGCGAAGCACAGAAAAAAATGGTAGAGGGACTGGCGGAACGGGCGGAAAAGATACGAAGGGAAAAAATAGACCCCAGTCTGGATAACATGTTGAAAATCACATCGGATGGGCGGAAACTGGCCTTAGACCAGCGTATCATGAACCCGCTGCTTCCTGATGACCCCGGCAGCAAAGTCAACGCCTGTGTGGAGAACGTGTTCCAAATCTGGCAGGAAAGCACCCCGTCAAAAGGCACACAGCTTATCTTTTCCGACCTCTCCACCCCAAAAGGGCGGGCGGATCAGAAAAAGGAAACGGAAAAAGAAACAGAAGGGCCGGATGATGGGAAAGAGCCGGAAACCGGTGAAGAAACCGTTATGGAAGCCAGTGTTTACGAAGATATACGCAAGAAACTGATTGCAAAGGGAATCCCTGCGGAAGAGATCGCTTTTATCCATGACGCCAATACGGAAAACCAGAAAGCGGAATTGTTCGCCAAAGTCCGCAGCGGCCAGGTGCGCGTCCTCTTAGGAAGCACCCAGAAAATGGGCGCAGGAACCAACGTGCAGACGAAGCTCATCGCTTCCCATGACCTGGACTGCCCCTGGCGTCCTGCGGATTTAGAGCAGCGCGCCGGCCGTATCGTCCGCAGGGGCAATGAGAACAGCCATGTAAAGATCTTCCGCTATGTGACAAAAGGAACCTTTGACGCATACACCTGGGGGCTGGTGGAATCGAAGCAGAAATTCATCGGCCAGATCATGACCAGCAAGTCCCCGGCCCGCTCCATTGAGGATGTGGACGCCACTGCCCTTTCCTACGCGGAAGTGAAAATGCTGGCTACCGGCGACCAAAGAATTAAAGAAAAGATGGATCTGGATATCCAGGTGACAAAGCTGAAAATGCTCAAATCCAACCACACGGCACAGCAGTATGAAATGCAGGATAAAGTGAGGGGCTATTATCCCAATAAAATCAAGGAAACAGAGCTGCTCATCGACTGCCTGAAGGCCGACCTGCCTCTTTTGGAGGCGCATCCTGTCAAAGAGGACGCTTTCAACATGGAGGTTATGGGGACTGTCTACACAGACCGGAAGGAAGCGGGACAGGCCATCGTTGCCGCCTGCCGCCTGATGGACGACCCGGACAGGGATGTGGAGCTGGGCAGTTACCGGGGCTTTCCGATGAAGCTGTCTTTTGACGGCACGAAATTTAAAGTCACCATGAAACAGCACCTGACCCATACGGCGGAATTATCCAGCGATGTGGTGGGGAACATCACCCGTATCAACAACGCACTGGAGAAGATCCCCCAGAGCCTGAAAAACCACCAGGAGAATTTAGAGCGGCTGCATACGGAACTTGAGAGCGCAAAGGAGGAAGCGGAAAGGCCCTTCCCCCAGGAGGAAGAACTGGCGGAGAAATCCGCCCGTCTTGCGGAACTGAACACCGTTCTTGACAATGAGGAAAAAGGGCGCGGCTCCGGGAAGGAAACGCCGGAGGAAGAACCGAGGCGGGAAGAAAGCGAAACGCCGGAGAGAGCCGCCGGTAAACCGTCCATATTGAAATCTTTAAAGGAATACGAACGCCCCACGCCGGTCATTTCCGGCAGGGAGAAAAGCCAGGAACGGGAGGTGATCTAGTGCGGAAAAGCGAAGGGCGCACAATCGGGCTTTTCTTTAAAGTTTCTCCGGAAGAAATGGAACTGATTGAAAAGAAGATGGCGCAGGCAGGAACACAGAATAAACGCGCTTATCTCAGGAAAATGGCGGTAGACGGCTATATCGTACACCTGGATATGGAAAGCGTAAAGGAACTGTGTAAGCTCCTGCGCTCCATATCCGCAAACACAAACCAGATCGCCCGCCGCTGCAACGAAACACGGAACCTCTATGCAGAGGATGTGGAGGATCTAAAAAAAGGATATGCGGCGGCGCAGGCCGGGCTTCTGGGACTGCTCCGGAAGTTTGCCAGCCTGTGAATGGACGGGCGCGGGAGGAATGTATCTTCCTGCGTCCGTCTTTTTTTATTTCAAAACAGTTTGGAGGTGAAACATATGCCCGGAGTGACAAAAGAACAGATCGGGCGGGCAAAGGAGTGGGATCTGCTTTCCTATCTACAGGCTTATGAGCCGCAGGAATTAAGGAGGTGCGGCGGCAGTGAATACCGCACCGTGACCCATGACAGTTTAAAGATATCCAACGGGAAATGGCACTGGCACAGCCGGGGGATCGGGGGCAGGACGGCCCTGGACTACCTGATCAAAGTGCGGGGAATGGGCTTTGTCCCTGCCGTGGAACTGCTTTGCGGCGAACGCGGGGCGGCTGCATGGGAAAGGCCGGAACCGGGGCAAAAGGAACGGCAGCAGAAGCCATTTTCCCTCCCGGAAGAAAACCGGTGCGGGAAGGCGATGGTGTCCTATTTACAAAAACGCGGCATAGACGCGGACATCATCAGCCAGTGCATCGGGGAAAAAATTTTGTATGAGAGCCGCCGTTACCAGAACTGTGTCTTTGTGGGGCGCGATCCGGAAGGAAAAGCGCGCTATGCCTGCCTGCGGGGAACCCATGGAGATTTTAAGATGGATGTGGACGGGAGCGACAAGCGGTATGGATTCTGCCTGCCCGCGTCGGATCAGGAAAGCCCGTTCCTTGCGGTGGCGGAAAGCCCCATTGACGCGCTCTCAGTCGCTACCCTTTTAAAGCTCCAGGGAGAAGATTTTGGGAGGAACCATTACCTGTCCCTTGGCGGCACTGCCCCACGCGCCCTGCTCCGGTTCCTCCGCGACCATGAAGCCGTCACCCATATCAGCCTCTGCCTGGACAATGACCGGGCCGGAATTTTGGGGATAGAGAAGATCCGGGAGGCAGTCCGGGAAGATGCCACACTTTCCCGGCGCATCCAGGTGATTGCGGACAATCCGCCTGCCGCCGGTGGGAAAGACTATAATGAGCTGCTCTGCCAGAGGGCGGCGGCCCTGCGTCCCGCTTCCCGATATGAAGAACGGGCATAGGCAGGAAACATAGGGGAACAGCAAACTGTCAATGAATCCAAATAAACTATAGAAAGGGGGGATCCGCATGGCGGTTTCCGACCTGCTCCCGCGTAAAAGCATGGGGAGCAAATCCCGCAGGCAGACGCTCCATGACCGTCTGGATTACGACCAGAAAGAAAAAAAGACCAAAGACGGGGAACTGGTGTCTTCCTATATGTGCAGCCCGGAAACCGCCGCTGAAGAATTTGAAATGAGCAAGCTGCTCTACGAAACCGCCACCGGGCGGAGCCAGCCGAAGGAGCGGGACATCATCTCCTACCGTATCATCCAGTCCTTCAAGCCGGGTGAAATTACGCCGGAGGAAGCCAACAAACTGGGCTATGAGCTGGCCATGAAATTCACGAAGGGAAAACACCAGTTTCTTGTCGCCACCCATGTAGACAAAGCCCATATCCATAACCATGTGGAATTTAACAGCACCAACCTGGAATGTGACGGCAAATTCAATAATTTTTATAATTCTGCCCTCATCCTCCGCCGTCTGAACGACCAGATCTGCCGGGAACACGGATATTCGGTGATTGAAAAGCCGAAAGCCAGGGGACAGAGGTATCAGGAAAAGGCGGCGGCAAAGCGCGGGCGCAGCTATAAGGAGCAGCTGCGGCAGGCCATTGACCGGGTACTGCCAGACAGCAGGAACTTTGAGGACTTTCTGTCGCGCATGAGGAAGGAAGGGTACGAAATCAAACACCGTGGAAAGTCCCTGGAATTTTTAGCTCCCGGACAGCAGCGGTTCACCCGCTCCCAGCGTCTGGGGGACGCTTATACAAAAGAGGCCCTGCAGGAACGGCTCTCCGGAACACGCACAAGACCCGCACCGGTAAAACCGAAACGCCGGACAGCAGGCAGAAACGTCAATCTCCTTGTGGATATCCAGGCAAAGATGCAGGCCGGCAAAGGGAAAGGCTACGAACGCTGGGCAAAAGTGTTCAATCTGAAGGAGGCGGCAAAGACCCTGAATTTTCTTGTGGAAAACGGCGTCACCGACTACGGTGAACTGGAAACGCGGGCAGAAACTGCCGGGGAAACTTTTGATACACTCTCCCTCCGTATCAAACAGCTGGAAGGACGCATGGCAGAGGTAGCGCAGCTGAAAACGCACATCATAAACTATTCTAAAACGCGGGACATTTACAAAGAGTACAAAAAATCCCGTCATAAGAAAGAATACCGGGCGGAACATGCGGACGAGATCAGAAAGCACGAAGCAGCAAAGACGGCGTTCGACGCCCTGGGAGGGAAACCGATTCCTAAAGTGGCGCAGCTGTCGGAAGAATATGCCGCACTGCTGGCGGAGAAAAAAGAACGGTATGAGGAATACAAAGCAGCCCGGAAGGACATGATCGACTACCAGACTGCGAAGCAGAATGTTGACCGGATCCTGGGGCTGGAACCGGCGGAAAACGGACAGCAGAAAAAGCAGGAAACGGAGCGTTGAGCTGGCCGCCGGACGAATCGGGAACGGAAGAAAGGATACAGTTTGCCGGTATGGCGGCTGTACCCTTTCTTTTTTTGCGTAAAAATATATTCACTGATGAGATGTGTTATAGTATAATGGAGATGTTGGAAAATCGGAATTTATTAAGTCCAGGAGGGTTATATTATGACGATTAAAGAAGCTGTCAGGGAGAGGCATATGGTTCGGAAATACACCGATAAGCCAATTCCAATAGATATTGTGAAGCTATTAGAGGAAAGAATTGCTGAAAATAATAAACTCCATGATTTAAGGCTGGCACTTGTTACAGGCAATTCGGATGGGCTTTCGGGTGTCGCAAAACTGCTTTTAGCAAAGGGAGTAAATAATTATATTGTCCTTGCCGGTCTTGATACATCTGGGTTAGATGAAAAACTCGGATACTGCGGTGCTGATATCGTTTTGTATGCTCAGACACTTGGCCTTAATACTTGGTGGGTAGGCGGTATGTATAACGGCAAAGGTGCAAAGAAAAATCTTGACGATCCTTCTGTCAGAGTGAACGGGGTTATTGCCATTGGGTATGGCTTAACGCAAGGGGTTCAGCACAAATCTAAAACCGCAGAAGAGGTAAGCAAGTACGATGGAAAGCCGCCACAGTGGTTTCTTGACGGCGTTGACGCTCTGCTGTATGCCCCTACTGCATTAAACAAACAGGCATTCAAGGTAGCGGGCAGCGGAAATAAGGTTTCTATTGAATGCGATAGCGGACACTTTGCGGGAATTGATCTTGGGATTGGCAAGTACCATTTTGAAGTGGGGGCAGGCAAAGATAATTTTGAATGGGTTTGACAAATCCCAGTTTGAAGGAGCAGACTAATGGACAACAAAATTGATGCGTTACTTAATAAACCGTGTTATGTCATTGACTTTTTACCTCAAAAGGTATCTAAGACATCTAACGGACATTTTTTTGATGTTGAGTATTATTTGCTTAACAGCGAAAAGCGCCATGAAATGAAAAATAAATATGTTAATATCATATTGAAGTTGATGTGCTATTACCGTACTTCCATTTTATGGAATGGGTGGAATGATAATCCGAAACCAGAAGATATCGATGCTGCTGTCAGTGAGATTATGGAAAATCATTCCGGAACACTAAATATCCTGTTTTCAGAGGAAAATGCTTTATTGGTTTTTGAATGGGACTGTCTAAATTTAAGTGCTTATAACTTATCAGAAAACATGAAAGAAATAGTAGGAAAGATTGCATTGTCTGAAGGCTTTTTCTGCTGGAGAGGAGCGGATTAAATTGCAGTTTGCAAGGCTGATAACAGAAATATTTTCATGAAAAATCAGAGGTGATACGAATGGGAAATTTCAAGCCGGGAGACAAGGCTTTTATAGTGGAATCAAACCGCACTGTGCGGGAGGTAACTGTAATAAGACATTCCGGTGGAATGTATCTTATCAGATTTGCTGAAGGAGGCGGTATTCAGGTTCGGGGACATAGATTATTTGTCTCTCAGGAAGAAGCTGCGGCAAGCATACAGACAGATAAAGAAATGTCGAAAAGATACCGTAGCCCATATGAGTACGAACATTAGACCGAAGGTTTATGATAAGGCGAAATATAGATGATGACAACCTTAACCGGGGGGACAGGATTCTGTTTGAATAAAGAGGTGTTTTATGGATAAGAAAAAAGGAATTGGGGTAATTACGGGTTTATGTGCGATTGCTATTGTTGGAACGAAGCTGTTTAAGTTTTTAAGCGGGGAAGAAAAATATAGTAATGACTGGATGGAATCATTATCCGATGAAGAACTTGAATCTGAACGCGAAAAAGTCAGGCAAGACTGGTGTTCCGCGGAGAAAGATTTTTCAATGGCCGTAAAATTAGAGAGTATATTAAATCAGTTCGATAAAGAAATGAGCAAAAGAGCCTGGAAAGACAAGAAAGAATATGGTTATCCAAAGCACGGTGAGCATGGCTGGTATTTGTCTGAGGATGATTAACCAAAAGTTTAGATTTATTTGCAGATTTGCGGTTAATTCCGGCATATGAATGATACCATTTAAAATCTTAGGAGAAACAATTATGTACAAATTACTTGGAGCAGATGGAAAACAGTATCTCTCTGAAACGCCGGGCGCTTTCGGCGGGAACAGCAAGCAGAAAATCTATGGCCGTCTTGACTGCCGCTCTGCCCTCTCCACAATCAGGAGATTTCCTGGCAGCTATGAAGAATACCGCGTATTCTTTGCCGACGAGAAAACGGCTCTTGCCGCCGGATACCGTCCATGCGGGAATTGTATGCGGAAGCAGTACCAGGAATATAAGGACAATCCAGAAGAATACCGGCGCAAATTCGGCCTGTGATCGGAACGCCGGGGAACGAAGCGAGGCGATTATTTGGAAAATCAAAGGTTTACACCACTGCCCTTTATGGATTCGCATACAATAAAAAATATTGCTGAACAGAACAATACCGCATTGAAGCAGCTATTTGGCGAAAAAATACGCAAAAACTTTCTGATACAGATAAAAGATCAGGTTCTGAAAGAACTGGGATTTGATAATCTCATAAAATATTATGATTTCCGCTGGTCAGATGCGGAAATGGTCACAGGGGCAGGCGAAGCCCCGGAATACGATATATGCAGGATGGTTGTCGGGATACACCGGGCATATTCCATTTTCCTTACCAGGCAGGAAGTACGGGATAATGAAAGAAACGATTCCTACAGGAGGCGGCTTATTTCCGAGACGTTAGAGAAAATCCGGTTCCGCCGGTATGCCGGTTCCTATTTCAGAAAGATGACACTATTTTCAGGAGAGGAATTTTTATATTATCCTCTGCCCTATGAGCTTTTTGCAGTCGCGGTTAAAATGAGCCTGCTGCTGAAAGATAACTATGGGCTGAAGCGCTGGCAGTTCTATTACGGCATACTGCATAACGGGCTTTCCGCCCTGACACTCATGGAAGATAATCTTCCCGGCGGCGCATATCCCTTATGCCGGGGCATGATTGAGATATATGTAAAGTTTCTGCTGTTAAACAGGCCGGAGGCTCTTTGTGCCGATTATGAAAAATTCCGGATGTATGAAGTGGAACAGTCCTGTTGCAGCCAGAGGTATCCGGAAGAATTTCATACGCTTTTTAAGAAACGCATCTGCCAGAGTGCAAAAAGCAGAGCGGACTATCTCCATTTTGGATGGGTGGATTCCATTGACGGATACCATTCCATAGTGACAAAAACTCCTTACTCTGTATATGGGATCCTGGCTTACCTGAAATGTAAAGATACTGACAGAAATCCGGAGCTGGAACAGCTGGAATATTTTTATAAATCGTGCCATGCCTATACCCATGGAAGTGTGCAGACGGCCATTTATCCTGTACTGCACTATTTTGAAATCTCAATCATGCTCTATTATGTGATCCGCAGTACGTTTTTACTGCTGTGCGGGGAATTGGATATAGAAAACAGCATTGACGGGAATGATGTGATCGCCATGATTGACAGGGATTTTGCCGTATTATACGGACAATATAAAAGGCGGTCTACAGATAATTTTAAAAACTATTATAACTGCCAGAAGGGGGTATACGAAAATGAAAAAAGGTAAAATGCTTGGCCTGATCGTCCGGCAGGCAAGGGAAGAAAAGAACTGGACACAGCAGGAACTGGCCGACAAAATGGGAATCCCTGTTGATAAAGTGACAGAACTTGAAAATGGTAATGCAGATCCGTCTATGACAGAAACAGCGGGATATTTTTTCCTGCTGAATATCTCTCCGGATATTACGATGTATGAAGATAATGCAGAAGACGCATTGCGGATGAACCGTCTCTTCCGCGAACTCCAGACACTGACGCCGGAACAGTTTGACAGGCTGTGCAGGTCTGTCAGCCATATCAGGCGGTGGCGTGAAAACCGTCCGGATGTTATCACGCTGGACGATTACTGGAAAGCCATAGAGAAGGAATCTGCCGACAAATAAAAATTCGGATTTTTCAGTGTGGGTATCCGACAGCCTGTCTGGTATCCACACTTTATTATAATTCGTCCAGGCCGTCTATCAGCCTATACAATTCCTCTATATCTTCTTTTGTCCACACAGGCGCATATTTTCGGCAGGTATCTTTTGCAAAGCACTTTTTGTCTGAACATTTTTTTACGCCGGCACACTTGATGAAATATACAATTCTGGCAATGTCCCATACAATGATATATGCAAAAATCAGTACAGCCGAACCGGCGGCAAATAAATCAAAAATCCACTTCATACAGATGTATTCCCTTCTTTTTGTTTGAGCAGTTTTTCCAAAAAGCCTTTACGCTTTCCTTCCTGTTCCATATCGGTCACGGTATCTTCCAGGTGCATCAGCCACACCCGGTACATCGGCATGGAAGTTACCGCAAACTGTAACAGATCTTTTTCCGTCCAGCCGTTCAGCTTACTGCATCTATGGGCCAGTTCTGTCAGCCTGCTTTCCCACTCTTCGTTATCTATTATATGCGTTATCTCATATGCCTGCATAGAGTTTCTCCTTGTCTGGTGTGCATATTTATATACTGTTTAATTATATAGTATATATTCTTTTCCTGTCTATACCGTAAGTATTTATTTTTAAAATATATGTCTATAATAATTTTGACAGGAGAGGTATGGAAATGAAATATTTACACATCAGGATCATGGAATTGCTGCAGGAAAAGAAAATAAGCAAGACAAAAATCTGCAAAGATTTAGACCTTCAGAGAGGGAATTTTAACCGATATTGCAGGGACGAATTTCAACGTGTGGATGCGAACCTGATCATCAGGCTGTGCGATTATTTTGACTGCGATATTGCGGATCTGCTGGAAATATGTGAAAGGTAATAAAGAGGACACGGGAATTGATACGCCCGTGTCTTTTTCTCTCTGTCTGCCGCCGCTCAGCGTTTCAGCCCTTTGATGATCGCCAGTACATTCTGGCGGCTTTTTTCGTCCAGCGCCTCCATGTCTTTCTGCATCTCGCGGTATTCTGACGGATGGCTGTTGCCGTCGTCAAAAAATTCCGACGGCGTGACATCCAGGTATTCACAGATATAGAAAAATACCTGCATGGACGGAAAGCCGTTCCGGTTTTCAAGCCCGTTGATATATCCGGGGCTTTGCCCGATGGCAAGGCTCATTTCTCTTGCGGACACTCCCTTCCGCTCTCTCAATTTTATCAGTCTGTCGTAAAATAAGTCCTCAAACATAACATGCCGCCCCTTTTGTATAATTGTACCCTACACCTATGGTATTTATATCTGGACAAACTGTATATTTTGATTGAGTTATCCAGTTATACTGGATATAATATTAAATATGAACGATTTGACACGACAGGAGGATGATCTGATGAAAAACAGGAGTTTTTTCGCAAGAAGCTGGCACAGCTGCCTGACGGTATCTGCATTTTTCTTTGTGCTTCTTGCAGCCGGATGCCAGCCAGAAAGCCACGCAGAAAACCAGCCGGAAAGCACGGGCCAGACAGAAATCATAGAGACAGAAAACCCACCGCAATATGTTTCTGACACATCACCGGAAGACTGTATTGTCTGCGGCGAAGGGAAGGGAACCGTTCTGCCTTTGTACCGTGGGCAGGAAAATCTCGGTATTGTCAATCTGAACTCTTTTGACCTGGCTCCTGTCACGATCAACCGCTATGATGATTTTGGGAAACTGATTGAGGAAGCGGAACAAGGCTCGTCTACTCATATCACCAATACCGGAGAAGGCGGATTCTTCCTTTCCGTGACGGCAGATACAAACAGAGGGTACGCCCATGGGCACTTGTCTTTCGATAAAAATAAAGCACTGGATATGGAAAAAACAGCTTCCCACCTGTGTTCGGACTGCCTGAATCAGATGATGGAACATTGCTGGTCGGACGTGCCTTTCTGTATGGGAGTGATTGACTTCAGCACTGGGGAAATACGGCTTTTTGAAGAAAAGATCACGGCTTTTACTTTTGGAAATTATTATATTTCCTGTGACAGCCGCGATATGGATGAAGGTGATTTAAGAGAGATAGACCTGCTGATTTTTTATTGTCCTGAACGGTATCAGGACTGAATCTGCCGCGCGGAGTGCGGCAGGGGCGACCGGAGGGAGTACACACGGGCCCTGCCTGTGTGAAAAGCCACACCGCAAGGTGTGTTCGCAAAAAAGCGGCAGCGCATTTTGCCGGGGCTTGGGGTGTCCCCAACAAGCAAAACGAGAACGCCGCAGGCGGGCAAGTGGTGGATTGGAATATCCGTAAAGGATATTCTAATCCATTGCTTGCCGCTGTTATACCGAAATTGAATCAAATGGAACTAACGCTGCCCCAAATGTTTCGAGAATGCGGATTATTTTACGGATAATCGTACACAAATCTTGAACTCGCGGAATTTATCGGGTATAATAGAATAACTCTCACTATCATTGAATGAGCGGGGTATGATTTGATGAAGATAAGCTATAAAAAATTATGGGTGCTGTTAATTGAGAGGGACATTCCGAAATCAGCTTTACGGCTGGAGATCGGGCTGTCTCCGAGTACGGTGAGCAAACTTACAAAAGGGGAGGAAGTAGCTCTTTCCGTCCTTCTGCGTATCTGCGACTACTTAAACTGTGACATTGGTGATATTTGCGAAGCCGTGAAGGACGGCAGACAATAAATTTTAAAACGCAAGCCGAAAATCAGTAATTATTCGTGCAGCCCCAAATAATCCTCAAGTAATGGAGATGAAGATATGGCGTACCAGAGCGAAGCAGAATTAGAGCTGCAATTTATTGAGCAGCTGAATAAACAAGGGTATGAATCGGTTCAGATACCTGACTATGATGCCCTTGTTGAAAATTTTAAAGCACAGTTTGAAAAATTCAATGAATCAAAGCTGGATACTTCGTTGACAGAAAAGGAATGGGAGCGGATTTTTAATCATATGCTTGGAAAATCCGTTTTTCAGAGTGCAAAAATTTTAAGGGATAAGTTTGTTTTGGAGCGTGAGGATGGTACAAAGGTTTATTTGTCCTTTTATGATGCCGACCATACCAAAAATATTTTTCAGGTAACGCACCAGACAACAGTAGTTGGAAAATATGTAAATCGCTATGATGTTACGATTTTAGTAAACGGTCTTCCGCTGATTCATGTAGAATTAAAACGCAGGGGAATTGATATTCGGGAAGCCGTAAATCAAATTATGGGAAGATACAAAAAGCATTCATTTACCGGTTTGTACCACTACATACAACTTTTTGTTGTTTCCAACGGAGTTGATACAAAATACTTTGCAAATTCTGATAAGGAATGGATGCATAGCCTTGCTTTTTTCTGGACTGATTTTGATAATGTCCGAATCACGAATTTGAAAGATTTTTCCCTTAATTTTCTTGCGCGGGATCATATCATCAAGATGTTTACACGCTATATGATATTGAATGATACCGATAAGAACTTGATGGTAATGCGGCCATATCAGGTATATGCAGTTGAAGCTCTTGTGCGTCAGGCTACTTTGACAAACCGAAACGCCTATATCTGGCATACTACCGGTGCAGGAAAAACATTGACTTCCTTTAAGACGGCACAAATACTTGCTGCAAATCCAAATATCAAGAAGGTTATATTTCTGGTTGACCGTAAAGATCTGGATTCCCAGACAACAGAGGAATTTAATAAATTTGAATCCGGATCCGTTGATGCCACTGACAGGACAAACATACTTGTCAAGCAAATGCAGGATAAAAATAAACAGTTGATCGTCACAACGATACAGAAGATGGCCAACGCTGTTAAGCGTCCGCAATATGCAAGGATTATGGATGCATATAAGGATGAAAAAGTTGTATTCATCGTTGATGAATGTCACCGCAGTCAGTTTGGGGATATGCACAAAGATATTGTCCGGCACTTTCAAAAAGCACAGTTTTTTGGTTTTACCGGCACTCCGCGTTTCCCGGAAAATGGGAAAGTCGAAGGAAAGATTACGCAGACAACGGAAATGCTTTTCGGAGAATGCCTGCATAATTATTTGATTAAAGATGCGATTTTTGATAATAATGTCCTGGGATTTCATGTGGAGTATATCAACACGCTGAAAGGGGACTTTGACTGGGATGATCCCACTACAGCGGATGCGATTGATGTGGGTGAATTATATCTTTCGGAAGAACGGATGTCATTGATTGCAAACCATATTGTCCAGAACCATAAATCAAAAACACGAAACGGACAATACACAGCTATTTTTGCGGTTTCTTCCATAGAAGCTCTGATAAAATATTATGATATATTTAAACAGATTAAACATGACCTGAACATTGCGGGTATTTTTTCTTTTGGACAAAACGAAGAATCCGAAGGCAAAGATGAACACAGCCGTGATGCGCTGGAGCGTATCATTGATGACTACAATGGCATGTACAATACTAATTTCTCTACGGATACCTTTTCTGCTTACCATAAAGATATATCAGACAGGGTAAAAGGGAAGAAAACAAAACCGCTGGACATTCTGATTGTTGTAAATATGTTCCTAACCGGATTTGACAGCAAGCCACTCCAGGTTCTTTATGTAGATAAGGATTTGAAGTATCATGATCTGCTTCAGGCTTATTCCCGTACTAACAGAGTGGAAAAGGAAACAAAGCCATTTGGTATTATTATCTGTTACCGTAATTTGAAAAAGCAGACGGATGACGCTCTCACACTATTTTCAATGGGGCATCCAGAAGCCGCTCTGGTTCCTTCTTATGAGTATTTTGTTGAAAAATTCAATGAGATGGTGATTAAACTCCGGGAGATCGCACCTACTCCAGAAGCCATTGATACCATGCAGGATGAAAATGATCAGCGTACTTTTGTTCTGACCTTCCGGGAACTGACAAAGTATCTGCAATCTCTGAAAACCTTTGTTGAATTTAGTTTTGACAAAGATCAGCTGCTTATGACAGAGCAGGAACATGAGGATTATAAAAGTAAATACAAGGCACTCCATGCAAGGATTACGAACGACCGTACTGTGGTATCCGTATTAAATGACGTCGATTTTTGTATCGAGCTAATGGAAAGTGACCGGATTAACGTTGCTTATATCATGAACTTGATCCGCAATATTCATTTTGATGATGCCGAACAGAAAGATTATGATATTAGGCAGATCAAAGAAGAACTTTCGAGAACGGACAATCCCCAGCTTCTCCGCAAGGTGGAAATTTTGCAGGCTTTCCTGGATGATGTTGTTGTTGCTTTGAACAGTGCGGATGAAATTGATGCGGCTTATAATGATTTTGAGAATGAAGAAAAGAGGAAAGAAATTGCTGCTTTTGCCGAAACGGAAGATATTGATTCCAAAATGCTTACGGATATAATCTCTGAGTATGAATTTTCTGGTACGCTGGATGTCGGCAATATCCGCGACCGCATAGAGAAACCTATGCCGCTGCTGAAAAAAAGATCGCTTGTAAACCGCATTACTGATTTCATTAGAAAACATTCTGAAAAATATGAATAAGGAGACAGATAAAAATGGATAACTCAATTCAAAACCACCAGAAAGAGCTTTGCACAAAACTTTGGGCCATGGCAAATGCTCTCAGAGGAAACATGGAAGCTTATGAATTTAAAAACTATATTCTTGGCATGATTTTCTATTATTATCTGTCGAACAGGACAGAAAAGTACATGGAAAATCTTTTGAAGGATGATGGAATTACCTATACGGACGCATGGGCGGATGAAGAATATCAGGAAGCTGTTGTAGAAGAAGCATTGCGCGACCTTGGCTATATAATTGAACCGCAGTATCTTTTCGGCCAAATGGTCAAAATGGTTGAAAACCGTTCTTTTGATATTGAATTTTTGCAAAAAGCGATTAACGCGTTGATGGAATCTACCATAGGGAACGAATCACAGGAAGATTTTGAAGGACTGTTTTCTGATATGCAGCTTGATTCTACCAGATTGGGGCATACGGTAAAGGACAGAAGTGCGGTTATGGCTAAAATTATCGCAGCTCTGGATGAAATCAATTTTAATGTGGAAGATACGAAGATTGATATACTTGGAAATGCGTATGAGTATCTGATTGGCCAGTTTGCGGCGACTGCCGGAAAGAAGGCAGGGGAATTTTATACTCCTTCCGGCCCTGCAGAACTGCTATGCCGGTTAGCCTGCCTGGGACTTACAGATGTAAAAGATGCCGCCGATCCAACCTGTGGATCCGGTTCGCTTCTCCTTCGTTTGAAGAATTACGCGAATGTAAGGAATTATTATGGACAGGAGCTAACATCAACAACATATAACCTGGCTCGTATGAACATGATTCTGCGTGGTATCCCATACCGTAATTTCAATATTTATAACGGAAACACACTGGAACATGATTATTTTGGAGAAAAGAAATTCCGTGTGCAGGTGGCTAATCCTCCATACTCGGCAAATTGGTCTGCGGATTCAAAATTTCTGGAGGACGAGCGATTCAACGAGTATGGCAAGCTGGCTCCCAAAAGCAAAGCGGATTTTGCTTTTGTACAGCATATGGTTTACCATATGGACGAGGATGGCCGTGCAGTTGTCTTACTGCCCCATGGTGTTTTGTTCCGGGGTGCTGCGGAGGAAGTGATTCGTAAGTATCTTATCCAGAAAATGAATGTTTTGGATGCTGTTATCGGCCTTCCGGCTAACTTATTTTTCGGAACAGGGATTCCCGTTTGTGTCCTTGTCCTGAAAAGAGAGAGAAACGGAAATTCTGATAATATTTTCTTTATTGACGCATCAAAGGAATTTGAAGCGGGTAAAAATCAGAATATCCTTCGTGAATGCGATATTGATAAGATTGCGTCTGCATATGAGGCTCGCATTGATATAGATAAGTTTGCTCATGTTGCTACTATGCAGGAAATTGAGGAAAATGGATTCAATCTCAATATTCCCCGATATGTGGATACTTTTGAACCGGAAGAAGAAATTGATCTGAATGAAGTGGCTGCGGAAATACGAAAATTACAGGGTGAAATCAAAGATATTGATGCCCAGCTGAAACCTTATTTTGACGAGCTGGGACTTGATTTTCCCTTTGATGTGGAGGGAAGATAACTATGGCAAATGTATCCTCAAGTAACGGTCTCGAAAAGTATCCGAAGCTGCGGTTTCCGGGGTTTGAGGAACCGTATAGAGCACTATGTTTAGGAAATATTGCTACTTCGGTCAATCGTACTGATCCAGAATCAATGGCTAATATTATGATGTTGAGTGCAGGAAAGGGCTTTATTATGCAATCTGATAAGTATTCCAGAGATAATGCTGGTCAAAGCCTCAAAAAATATATCCTTCTGAAAAAGGGTGAATTGGCATATAATCATGGGGCCTCAAAGGCAAAACAATATGGCTGTTGTTATGAACTGCTTGAAGATGAAGCTAGAATCCCTTATGTTTATCATTGCTTTAAAATAGACGAAAAAGAGTTCACACCTTATGTTGCGTTGGAGCTTAATAATCCTAAAATGGATAAGCAGCTAAAGCGTCTTGTTTCTTCAAGTGCGCGTATGGATGGACTATTGAATATATCCTTTGATGATTATATGAGCGTGAGATTAACTCTGCCCTCTTATTTTGAACAAATGAAAATTGCTGATTTTCTAAACACAATAGATCGGCGGATTGAATTACAACGTGCGCTTGTAGAATCCCTCAAGAAGTATAAAAGAGGTGTCATACAGCACATTTTTCATTCTTCATCAGGAGTGGGGTGGTCTTATGTCAAACTTGGAAACATTTTTAAAAAAGCGTCACGCAGAAATATTGATGGCAAGATTAAGAATGTTATAACTAATTCCGCTGAATATGGTCTAATACCGCAACGAGACTTTTTTGATAAGAACATCGCAGTCGATGGGAATACCTTAAATTACTTTGTAATCAAAACGGGCGATTTTGTTTATAACCCACGGAAATCCAACAATGCTCCATATGGGCCGTTCAATCGTTATACGCTAAAAGATAATGGTATCATTTCTCCACTATATACTTGTCTTGTTTTGCAAGCCGATATTAATCCATCGTACCTCGCTTGGTATTTCAAAAGTGATGCATGGCACCGGTACATTTATGATAACGGTTCACAAGGAGTAAGACATGATCGAGTTTCAATGACAGATGACTTACTTATGGGTATTCCAGTAGCCATTCCATCAGCTGATAATCAAAGGAAAATTGCTCGAATGCTTGATACCGTTGAAACTCGACTATTAGCGTTTCAGAGTGAATATGCTCTTTTGGAAAAAGTACGAAAGGGATTTATGCAACAGCTTTTCATATAAAGACCTGTTGCAATAACGCCCTTCTCTGCTCCAGTAATAGTTCAAGCTCTTTCGTTCTTTGAGCTATCTTTGCATTGATAGCTTCAAATAATGTAACCATATTTTCCTGTGTCTTAAAATCAGGATATGCTATTTCAATTTTAGCTAATTCATTTGCTTGAACATGAACAACTGATTTTCCTTGTGCTATGCGAGCAATATTCCTGCTTACCACATGATTTAGAATATAACTTATAATTCTACCATCAACTTTTGAACAACGGAAAATATTAAGATCCCCACCAAGGATAACCCCGGGTACCATAACACAGGATGCTGTAGAAATTTCTTCGGGTGTTTCTCCGGAGGTTGGGATAATAACATCTCCAATTTGACTGAAATACTGTTGTTCTACATTTGCCTTTGTTTTACGAACTATTTGTGTAATAACCTCGTTGTAAGTTGTGTAAAGCTCGCCATAAAGAATAAATGGTGTTCCTTCATCAGCAATATCGGCTTTTGACAAGGGCGCACCTTTTATAAAACTGCCTAAATCACCAATTCTTGCGGATGTCCATTTTGCATCTTTGAATTTGCAATATTCTGGTGTGAGAAGTGTACGAATGACACCTCTTTTATACTTCTAAGCAAGCAAACAAAATATTTCCCGAACGGATGAAATCCCCTGCAATAGTGGAATATCTCTGCTACTGCAAGGGATTTATTATTATGTCTATATCATATTTTAGAAGAGAAAATAAACCTCAAGTAACGGTCTCGAAAAGTATCCGAAGCTGCGGTTTCCGGGGTTTGAGGAACCGTGGAAAACGACTGTGTTATCAGCAATTTTTGAAAAAAATACGAAAAAAAATTCTGATGGTGCCATTAGTAACGTGATTTGTAATTCTGCAAAACAAGGATTAATCCCTCAAAGAGAATATTTTGACAAAGATATAGCCAATAGTGATAATACTGCTGGTTATTACATTATCGAACAGAATGATTTTGTATATAATCCCCGTAAATCAGCTGACGCTCCATATGGCCCTATAAGTAGCTACAAGTATGTAGATCCCGGCATTGTTTCTCCACTTTATCTGTGTTTTAGAGCAAAATCCATAATCAATCCTCGCTATTATGAATGGTATTTTAAATCTTCTGTATGGCATAGATATATTTATATGTCTGGTGACAGCGGAGCGCGGCATGACAGAGTGAGTATAAAAGATGATACTTTTTTTGCTATGCCCATTCATCTTCCATCAGAAAATGAACAAAGGAGAATTGCTTCATTTTTAGATATACTTGAATCAAGGATAGAAAAACAGCGCACCCTTGTCGATAGTCTCAAGAAGTATAAAAGAGGAACATTTGACGCTGTTTTCTCACAAAAAATACGCCTCATCCCAAAACCACAACAAAGAGAATGGAGATCTTATAAACTATCTGATTTTGCATCACGGATTACAAGAAAAAATGGTGTGCAGAGTGATATACCATTAACTATATCTGCTCAATATGGATTGATCGACCAACGTGACTTTTTTTCAAAAACAGTTGCAAGTGCAGATATGAGTAATTATTATTTGCTTCATAAAGGTGAATATGCTTATAATCGAAGCACTTCTAGCGATTATCCTTTTGGATCAGTAAAAAGACTTGAATTATATCCAATGGGCGCAGTATCAACATTATACCTGTGTTTTACAGTGAATAATGACATTATTTTGAGTGATCTTATAAAGTGGTATTTTGAATCATCAAAATGGCACCGTACTGTACAAGAAATATGTGCAGAAGGTGCGAGAAACCATGGACTATTGAATGTACCAACAAATGGTTTTTTCAATACTATTCATATGTTACCCTCAGATCCGGTTGAGCAAATGGCAATAGCACGATATTTAGAACTCATTCAATATAAATACGATGTAGCACTGCAAGAATTAGACATGCTTATGTTTTTGAAAAATGGTTTTTTACAGCAGCTCTTTATATAAAGAGCTGCTGTAAAAAAGCTGATTTTATATGAACAAGTGCGTTGATTTGATTTTCCTCATACCCAATCTTCTGATCAAGTCCATAGAGAATAGAGGCAACTCTTTGCTGTTCTAACTGGGATGGAACAAGGATTTCTGTTTTTGCAATTTCACTTTTACTTATAGATGAAACCTTTGTTCCTTGTACCATGGGATATATTTGTTTTCTAAAATATGATGAATTTAAATAGTATCCGAGATACATAGGTACAAATTCAATACACGGACGACAAGGTATGGTATGTAATCCTGACAATGCCATAATTCCATTTGAACCGATAATTTCAGTTGCTTTTCCGACAGAATAATCTTCGGCAGTATCAGCAATAACAATGTCTCCATTTTGAAGATAGCTATTTATTGAAAATTTACTTATGTCTTTTTCAGGTTTAATACATGGAACATCTACGGATGACAAATTGACTGTTGCACCATATTTAACTAATATATCTCCATAATGTATATCACGCACTGTTCCACCATATTGAATTAGATCGTCTCTTGAAAAAGTGTTATTTTGAAGTGGTAAAAATACGTTTTTCCAAGATATTTTTTTACAATTTGAAGTAATGACAATAGTAGAAAAAATCTTATCGGAAAGTCCTCTTTTATACTTCTTGAGGGATTCTACAAGCGCGCGTTGTTTCTTGATACGGTAATCTAAAATCTGTAGAAACTCAACAATTTTGCTTTGTTCAGTGGCATTAGGAAAATACACATCTCCAAATAAGACGGCCGCATTGTTGACCTTCATATCATGTTTAGCTCCTATATTAACTAATGGTTTCAGATATTTGTTCAATCGCAAATCATTACAAAAATAGTAGTCAATGTATTGTGGAATTACATCTATAGGATGATACACTGCGTATAAAGTCGATACAATGCCAGGATTTCCGTTATTAACTTTAATTATGCCGTATGGATTAGCCTTCAATGGACTTTTAGTATATACAATATCATCGGTCTCTACAATATGATATTCAGCGACACTTTCTCCGGCGAAGGATCGTCCTTGAAATGCTATTTGATTTACAATTCCAAATTCACCTGAAACAGAGAGAACATCACTTTTATCATACTTTAACGCTTTATTTCTGTCTGTGTTTTCAATGAGATAACGTGATAGTTTTTTCGCCTGGATAGGTTCCCCAAACCCCGGAAACCGCAGCTTCGGATACTTTTCGAGACCGTTACTCAAGGATTATATGGTGCTATAATTCCCCCTTCACTGATAATATCTGTGGAGGTGGTCAATATGACTAATAATACACAATTTAAGACGTTGGTTAATGAATGGCTCAATAAGAAGAAGCCAATGATTACCCCGTCAACACACGCCAGCTTTACGCTCATTGCCGAAAATCACCTGATTCCTCAGTTCGGCAAGCGCAAAATTGGCACAATCACGGAGGCAGATGTGCAAAATTACATATCTACACTCCATAATGAGGGCAGGCTGGACAAAACCGGAGGGCTGACCGTCAAGACAATCCGCGATATTATTCTTGTGTTCAGATTGTCGATGGAATACGCTTACAAAGAACGGGCCATCCCTCTGCTGAATTGGGATCTGATTGAATACCCAAAGGAACTCGGCATTAAAAAGGTGGTTTCCCTGTCTAAAGACCAGGAGCAGGCGTTGATTCAGTGCATTTACTTGGATTTAAACCGGAAAACGGCCGGAATCCTCATTGCCCTGTTTACAGGAGTGCGTATTGGGGAATTATGCGGGCTTCAGATGAAGGACATTTCTCTTACCGACAAAACAATCAATATCAATAAGACGGTTCAGAGAATCTATGACAAAAGGAAGAAAAGCTCCTACCTTCACATCGGGCCTCCAAAAACAAAGACTTCCGCAAGGACAATACCGGTTCCGTCTCTGCTCATGAACATCATTAAAAAGTTTTATACGGACAATCCGAACCACTATTTCCTGACCGGTAAAACCAAACCTAGTGAACCTCGCACCTACAGACAGTTTTTTTCACGTTTCCTGAAAAGGAATGGACTGGAAAAAGTGAAATTTCATGAAATCCGCCATACTTTTGCAGTAAGGGCGATTGAGATACCGGAATTTGACATCAAGTCACTTTCAGAAATTCTCGGTCACAAAAATGTATCATTCACACTTAATGTCTATGGCAGCGCTAATCTGCAACAGAAAGTAAAGTGCATGAATTTACTTAACGATCTATTGTAATAAGTATCCCGGCTTTTCTGATTTTTTTGAGAATTGCCGGGATTTGATATGTTTATCGTCAAATTCTCTGTCTTTTCATGTCTATTTGTTTCATAATTTCTCCTGCATGTTGCCAAAATTGAGAATAAAACAGTGACATTTATCAGAAAATGAGTTATACTGACATATAACCAAAAAACGCATATTTCTCAGAGACGTTGACATAGTAAGACCGTTAATTGGTTCTGGGTAGCTTTGCGTTATACAGGACGATGTAACATAGTAGCGGTTTTGAGTGATTCAAAAGCCGTTATTATTTTATGATGATGCGGCATAATGAAAGGAAAGCCGTGTCCGATTACATATTACATGCCTGTGATTCGTTAAAAAAATCTTAGCTTCCATAGAGGACAATTTTACATATCCGTGCGAAAAAACAGTCTTTCTGTCAATTAAACATATAATTTGCCATATCCGTATAGCCGCTAACTATACGGATATTTTTATATTACAATGCGTTCATAAAAAGCGAATACGACGAGATGTATTTTCGGCCGTGTCTGGTATCTGCCAGGCGCGGCTTTTTTCATGTCGTTTTATGCAGGAACTTGTCATTGTTCCAAGATGCCGTTCTCCGCCTCTGGGATTCTGAAACCCGTCAACATTTCAGAATTTCGGAGGAATATATGGCAGAAAAGGATTTTTATTTATACATAGAGGGACAACCCGTGAAGGTCAGTGAGGAAGTCTACCGGGAATATAAACATGCGGAAGAAAAAGAGCGGTATTTTATGAAGCGGCTGAAAAAAGGAAAGTTTGTTGTGGATCCGGAAAAACAGACGGTAGAATACGTTCCCAGCCGTGAAGCATCATATGAGCATCTTTTGGAAGCAGACTGGGATTTCCCTGCTCCGGACGAGCCGGTGGACGGTGCTGTAATAAAAGCACAGACGCTGGAAACGCTGGACAGGGCATTGCAGAGCCTGACGGATGAAGAAAGGGAACTGATCCATGAGATCTTCTATCTGGAGAAATCAGAACGGGAAATAAGCGCGGTTTACAATCTCACACAGGCAGCTATCCACAAGCGGAAAAAGAAGATTTTGGAAAAATTAAAAAAGTTTTTTTAAAAATCTGGTTTTCAAACTGCTTTTTCGTTACCGAACCTTATGAGGGGATATTTTTATTCCCTCTTCATGCACATTGAAAAACAACAGGACAAGTTTCTGTTCATGGATAATCAGTATTCAAGTTTCTCCCACTGCGCGGGGCTGTAAAGCAAGCGGCCCAGGCACGGACGCGACGACTGCCTGCGGGAACGGACGGGGAAAGGGCTTATCTTCTGCCCCTCCCTGCCCTGCTCCGTCAATAAGATAACATCAAAGGTACGAGCGGGAACCCGGAGGGCCTGTGACCGGCACTGGTAATGCCGGAACCGCCATGAGCCGCCAGTGAGTGGAGAACCAGAAAATTCCCGTACCGCAGGGTGAAAGGGGGATACTGTGGGCATGGCCTGGGCAGCTTAGTCACCTGCCGCCACCTGCCGTCGGTATCATGGCGCTTACTAACCATAAGCGGCTTGGATATTCCCGTGCCGGGGGTGAGAAGCAGGGCGATCCCGTCGCCTGATAATACGGCACAAGAATGAGATTTGATGGAATTATGGGAACCCGTACCGAGGAACAGGGCATATTCTTTGTCCTGACCGGAGGTTCCTGTTTGCGATAGCTCCGGCAGCCAACGCAAAATGCGCCTGCCGGATTCTTGCGGGATGCAAGACCTGCCGCCATAAGCTGCTGGCGTATCCGTTTCTATAGCGGTACATCGGCTTGTGGCGCATGGTGTTTCATCCAGCAGGCACTGAGATAAAACAAAAGGAAAATAAAGGGGGTGCCGCTTATATGCAGGTTTCCATAAAGAGAATCCAGATAAGGGAAGGGAGGCGCAGCCTTGATATGGGGCATGTAAAAGAACTGACAGACAGCATACGAGAGCTTGGGCTTTTGAATCCCCTGACCATAGACAGGGAGAATTTTCTGATCGCAGGGCTGCACCGCCTGGAAGCAGTGAAAGCACTGGGATGGACGGATGTGGAATGCACTGTCAGCAGCCTGGAAGGGCTGGCGGCAGAACTGGCGGAGATTGACGAGAATTTTATACGCAATGACCTGTCACCCGTGGAATATGGGGAGATGCTTCTGCGCCGCAAGGAAATTTATGAAACACTGCACCCGGAAACAAAGCGGGGAGGCGACAGAAAAAGCGAAGAAATCAAACGGACAAAATGTCCGTTTGATCCGGCAAAATCTTTTGTTGATGATACTGCCGACAAATTAGGAGTTAATCCCCGTACCGTCCGGCGGCAGATACAGACGGCAAAAAACCTGACACCGGAAACCAAAGAAATCATCAAAGGGACAGACACAAAAATATCAAAAAAAGCTGCAATGAAGCTCTCTAATCTGAAACCGGAACAGCAGAAAGAAGCCGCCGCGCTCCTTGCCGCAAAAGAGATACGCACGGTGGATGAATATACCAGAAAGAGGGAGACAACACCGGATGACGGCAATGAAAGACTTAAAGCTCCGGAGACCGGAGCAGCAGGACAGCCCGAAACGGAAAACCGGACAGAAAAGGCGGCAGGATCTGTGGCATCAGCTCCTCTTTCTCAGCCGGTCTCGCAGAAAGCCCCTGCCGCCAGTTTAAAAGATGTGGTAGCGGAACTGAAAGACCCGGACAAAGATTGCAGCGGCACCCCGGACAGCTTCCTAGAAGAATATGAGGCATTTGTCCGGAAATTCCATAAAGAGATCGGCTGGTACAGCGACCCGTATTATGACGCGGTATTTCCCTTTGTCAGCCCGGAGCAGCTCTCCCATCTCCGCCAGCTGACGGATTCCATCTGTTCCGCCGCCGGACAATTATTCCATAAAGTAGAAAGGACAATGAAGACATGAGCAGTTACAGAAAAAAACGAAATTCAACCAAACCGATAAAGCCAAAGCCAGAACAGATGACACAGCCAGACCCGGAGTACACTAATCCCGGCGTGGAGCGCTCTATCCATACAGACCGGCTGACTTCCGGCCTGCCTTACCAGCGCCCGGTAAACCCGAAGGAGGTTGACCGGCTGATCCGGGAATGGGACGAGCGGCTCCTTGACCCGATCACGGTCAGCTTCCGCGACGGTAAATTCTATGTAGTGGACGGTCAGCACCGCATCTCTGCCATGCGCCGGATGAACGGCGGGCGGGGCGTCATGGTGGACTGCAAGGTCTATGACGGCCTGACCTATGAGCAGGAAGCCGATCTGTGCTACAAACTGGACAAGGCCAAGAAACGCCTGAGCCTGTCACAGTCCACGAACGTACTGGCGGAATCCGGGGCGGACGCGGAGATCACGGAAGTCAAGCGGCTGATCGAAAACTGCGGCTTTATATGGGCATTGGGAAAAAGCCATGGAAAGACCGGGGAGATCGTGTCAACCCGTGCGCTGGTGAACGCTTACCGGCTGCTGGGTGGGGCGTCCTTCACCCGCATGTTGCAGCTTCTCTGGGACACCTGGGAGGGGGATCCGCGTTCCCTGACCGCTGCTGTTCTGGCAGGCATGGCGCTCTTCATAAAAACTTATGACACAGAGTTAAACGACAAGACCTTTGTCTCCCGGCTTTCCCAGTGCGACCCGGACGAAATCAACCGCCGGGGACGGGCAGATTTTTCCACAAGCAACACAGCCCTCCGTTTCGCCCGTGTCATTTTAGAGAAGTATAACGGACAGCGTGGGGGCAGGAAACTCCCTTACCGCTTCCGTGGGTAATCAGATCGGAGGTATGGATATGAAGGAAACAGCAAGTATGGATACTGCGCCCCTTGTTGACATCAGGGACGTATCCGTAGACAAAAATCTTACCAGAGAGGAAAGAGTTGCCGAATTTATCCGGCAGATCAAAAACCCCTACTGTTTCAAGTGCGGCAGGTTTACCGTCCGGGCGCAATTCGCGGAAAACGGTGCTTCGCTGGAGGACTGTCTGAAACGGATTTTAATTTGACGCTTTAAAGCGTTGACTTTCCCATGGGATTATGCTATCATCGGAATTGGAAAAAGAATAAACTGAATAAGGCAAATCCGAATCACTCTTTGATTTATGGGGGAAGTCCGTAAAAAGAAAAGGAGTGATTTTTTAATGCCTGAATACAGAGCAACGGAATACCTGCGGCTTTCCTACTCCATGGACAGGGAGAACGAAAGCGACAGCATTACCAACCAGAAAAAACTGATTGAAGATTTCCTGAAAGGGCATCCGGAAATCGAGCTTGTATCGGAACATGTAGACGACGGCTACAGCGGAATCCTGTTCGACCGGCCCCAGTTCCAGGCCATGATGCAGGACATACGGGAGGGGAAAATTAACTGCGTAATCGTAAAAGACCTCTCCCGCCTTGGACGCGAATACATAGAAACAGGCCGCTACCTCCGCCAGATATTCCCGGCTTACGGCGTCCGTTTTATAGCGATCACGGATGGGATAGATACCGCCCATGAAAACAATGGCGATGACTTGAATATTTCTTTGAAAACCATCCTGAATGACGCTTACTGCCATGACATTTCTGTAAAAACCCGGAGCGCCCTTCTGACGAAGCGGAAAAATGGCGACTTTGTGGGAGCCTGCCCTATATACGGCTATCAGAAATCAAAGGAAAACCACAATCAGCTGATTGTGGACAGTTTTGCCGCCAAAGTGGTGCAGGATATCTTCCGCAAGAAGATAGACGGCTACAGCGCCGCTAAAATCGCGGAAAGCCTGAACCAGTCCGGCATACTCTCCCCGCTGGCCTATAAGGAAAGCAGGGGGCTTCCCCATCCCAGCGGCGGCTTTACTGACAAGGAAAAAACGAAGTGGTCGGCTACCACAATTATCCGTATTCTGAAAGATGAAACTTATACCGGTACACTTGTGCAGGGGCGGCAGACCACCTACAACCATAAAGTAAAAGATTTGGTTGAGAAGCCTTCTGCGGAATGGATACGGACGGAGAACGCGCATGAGCCGATTATACGCAGGCAGGATTATGACCTTGTGCAGAAAATCCTGGGGCTTGACACGCGCACCGCCCCCAACGGCAATAAAGTATATCTTTTTTCCGGCATCCTGATCTGCGGCTCCTGCGGTGCCCGTATGACGCGGAAAACAGTACCTTACAAGAATGGCAAATATTTTTATTATTACTGCCCGACCGGGAAAAAGAACGGATGCACCCACCCGGTCATGCTCCGCGAACAGGATCTGACAGACTGCATTACGGAAAGCCTGAAAGCGCACATCGGGAATGTGGTTTCCCTGGAAGAGCTGCTGCGGGACATCAGTGAAGAACAGGTCAATCAGGAACTGGTGGCTGAATATAAGGCCCGGCTTATGGAAAATGAGGAACAGCTCGCCAGCCTGACACGCTTCCAGTCCACCCTGTATGAAAACTTCGTGACGGGGCTGCTGGATAAGGAAGAATATAAATCTCTGAAAAACAGTTACCATGCGGATATCAGCCGCTTGAAAGAAGCAGCTTCTAAACTCCGGGAGGAAATGGACGCTGTAAAAGGAAGCTCCCATGACCGTTTACGGTGGATCCAGCATTTTAAGCGGTTTTCCGGCATGGAAGAAATTGACCGGAGGGCTGTGATCGCTTTGATACAGTCGATCCGCGTTCTGGAAAAAGACGACCTCCAGATTACATTCCGCTACCAGATGGAATACCAGGCGGTTGTGGAACGGCTCTCGGCCCATGCCGCCGCACCGCTGCCCGGACAAAACACCAGGGGAAAGGAGGCCGTATAAATGGCACGGAAAAGCAGAAAAAATACCGCACAGACACCTGCCGTAAAAACTGGCATGAAAGTATGGAAGGCCGCCCTTTATATACGCCTTTCCGTGGAGTTTAACGGGCAGCGCGGGGATTCACTGGAAACACAGAAGAAGATTATGGAATCCTTTGCTGCTCTCCACCCCGATATCCAGGTATCCGGGATCTACACGGATAACGGGATAACCGGACGGACGTTTGAACGTGCGGCTTTCCAGCAGATGTTAGCAGATGTTGAGGCCGGTAAGATTAACTGTATCATTGTTAAGGATTTATCCAGACTGGGGCGAAGCACGATAGACACCGGCTACTATATCGAGAAATATTTTCCTGTCCGGCAGGTACGTTTTATCGCCGTCAATGACCAGTATGACAGTGAAGCAGACCAGAACAGCGGGGAGCATATTATCCTGCCGTTCAAAAACATGGTAAACGAGGCATACGCCGCCGACATCAGCCGCAAAGTCCGGTCGCAGACCCGCCAGAGCATGAAATCCGGCGATTATGTCGGCGCACGTCCTCCCTATGGCTACCGCAAAGATCCGGAGAACTGCCACAAGCTGATCGTGAATGAAGAAACCGCGCCGGCTGTCCGTGACATCTTCCAATGGGCGGCAGACGGGGTATCCCTGAACAGGATTGCCACACGGCTGAATGAGCAGGGGATCATCACTCCCGGATTTTATCTGGTGAAATGCGGCCTGATCAAACCAAGCCGCCTGATGGGAAGCGGGAACTGGCAGACATGGACGATAACAAAAATACTTGCCGATGAAGTTTATGTCGGCGATATGGTGCAGGGAAAAACAAAAACAATAGGCCACAAACAGGTTCCAACGGAGCCGGAGGAATGGATCGTTGTGCGTGATACCCATGAGCCGCTGATCCGCCGTGAATTATTTGAAAAGGTTCAGGAACTGCGCAGGCAGGCAGCCGAAAAAAGCAGAGATCAGACCGGTATCCCTTATACAGAAAATGTCCTGCGCGGCCGTATCTTCTGCGGCCATTGCGGAAAGAACCTCCACCGCAAACGCTCCCATGGGGTATATTATTTCCACTGCATCTCCAACGGCAGGATTGCCAAAGACTACTGCCCCGGCGTATGTTTAAAGGAAACCGACCTGTTTGATATTATCCTTGCTTACATCATGAAGGAAGCAGAAACTGTTATCGGGAATAACTTACGCCTGAAAGAGCAGGATCCCAGAATAGCAGAACGGAAAGCCTCGGCAGAGAAGGAACAGAAACGCCTCCTTGCGTCAGTGGAACAAAACAGAAGCTTCCTCCGAAGCCTCTATGAGAACCTTGTGACGGGCATACTGACCAGCGGGGAATATGCGGAACTGAAGCAGGATTATGAAAGCCGTATAACGGCTGATATGGCGCAGGCGCAGGCTCTGGATGAGCAGCAGAAAGAATTGCAGAAACAGCTGCACAAATTTTCCAGCCTTGCCAAAAAGCTGGCCATGATTGACGGCAATACAAAGCTTACAGCGCGTCTTGTGGATGAACTGATTGAAAAAGTCATTGTCCGGGATCGGCAGAATGTTGAGATCGTTTTCCGCTTCAGATGCGGCTTTGAACAAGTGTGGGAGGTGCTGGCACATGAATAATGCTTCCATGGATTATGTGATCGCCCTTTATGTGCGGCTTTCGATTGAGGATTTAAAGGTGGACAGCCTGAGCATCCAGAGCCAGCTTGCCCTGCTTCACAGCTATGCGGACGATATGGAAGGGATCCCAAATGCCCAGGTGGAAGAATTTATCGACAACGGACACAGCGGAACCAATTTTGAGCGTCCGGCTGTCCAGAAACTGCTTGACCGGGTACGGGCAGGGGAGATCCACTGCATCCTTGTAAAAGATTTTTCCCGATTCGGGCGCAACATGATTGAAGTAGGATACTTTATGGAGCGTGTATTCCCGGTATTCGGCGTCCGCTTTATCTCTGTTGAGGACGGTTTTGACAGCGCACAGCACCAGGGTGATACCGGCGGTATCGGCATGGCTGTAAAATATCTGATCAGTGAATTTTACAGCCGGGATATGTCTGTAAAAACAAGAACGGCCAAATATGTAAAAATGAAGCGCGGGGAATACCAGAGTGTTGTCTGCCCTTATGGTTATCAGAAAGGGGCAGATGGCAGGATGGAAATTGATGAAGAAACCGCACCGAACGTCCGTCTGATTTTCCAGATGGCCCTTGACGGACACGACGCCCACCAGATAGCCGAAGTGCTTTTCCAAAAAGGGATAGTCACTCCGGGCGAATATAAAGCGTCCAAAGGAAAACATTACCATGATGTTTCCAGATGCCAGGGAATATGGCAGCGTACCACAATCCTGCGGATTTTAGGCGATGAACGCTATGCAGGCACTTACATCATGGGAAAACGGAAGGTAAGGGAGATCGGCGGAAGGTGCCTCCATTTAAAAGATGAAAGCGAGTGGTTTAAAATCCCTGACCACCATCCGCCCATTATTGATAAATCCACATATGAGCAGGTTCAGGCAAAGCTGCTGCATTTTAAGAGCGTCAAGAGGAAGGTACACCAGTATCCCCTGCGCGGCAAAGTGTTCTGCGGATGCTGTAAACACGCCATGGGACGCATACCGGCTAAAAAACCCTATTTTATCTGCCGTTATACTTCCGTTGACAGCATGTCGCCGTGCCACGGTATGCGGATCCTGGAAGCGGAACTGGAAAGCCTGATCTACGAAATCCTTTTAAAGCAGGCAGGCATTATTTTAAACATTGACAGTCTTTCCGTAGCCGGCGGCCTGGATGTCCAGCTTGCGGAGCAGACAGAATACCAGAACCGGATCCGGCAGTGCCAGACAGAAAAACGCCTGCTTTATGAGCGCTTTCTTCTGAAAGAGATTGACAAGGACAGCTATCTGGAACAGAAATCCGTGTGTGATAAAGAATTAAACCGTCTGAAGCAGGCACATTCCGCGCTCTCTGCGGAGATCAGCCAAAAGCAAATGGATAGCGACACAAAATCACAGCTGAAATCCATTGCCAGTGATATTAGTGGCGCGGATGGTCTGACGGAGACGTTTGCTAATGTGCTGATTGAAAGGATTAGCGTATTCCCAGACAGCCAGATAAAAATTGAATGGAAAATGAAAGATTTTTGCAGGGAGATTTCCTGAATGGAATAAGGAGGCTGACAATGAACAGAGAAAAAGTATGGCTTTACTGTCGCATAGATAAAGGCGGTAATATGAGTGAAGAACTGCTGGAAACACATAGGTATCGCCTTGAAGAATATGCAGCGGAGCATGGATTATCTATCATGGGAATTTCCAGAGATATACAGAATGGCATAAATTTTGACCGTCCCGGCCTGCTGGAAGTAAACCGGGCAGTTGAAGAACATCTGGTGGATATCGTTCTTGTATTCAATCTTAATCGCCTTTGCCGGCACACTGAGGACATGATCCGATACTGGAACTTCCTCAAGCAGAACGAAGTCCGCCTCTGTACAGTGGCAGACGGTTTTGTGAATCCGATTATGGATTCAGGGATTGCGACAGCATAAAAAGCACCTGAAATGAAAGCAAAAAGACTGGCCGGGCGGGTTTGTCCTTTGCGGATAACCTGTCCGGCCAATAATCTGATAAATTTTTTAGTTTGTGCTTGACATACGGGTGCCTTAAATCGTGGATTCTAATGCGCTTTACCCCTGCTTTTCCTGCCCCTCTCG
>CAJULA010000023.1 GCA_910587155.1 uncultured Lachnospiraceae bacterium | reverse complement strand
AATGCTGTCGAATATAAAATGCTTTTTCCGTCTACTATAAAGTGCCGCGTTACACCATATCTCCAAGTATCTTTTCAAGTTCCCCACCTTCTACTTCAACATTAAGCAGTAGTTCTTTCATTTTTCCCCTTTCCGCCGGACCATCCGGCCTGTATCATTTTTCTTTCATATATATATCCATTAGCCTATTTGTTGCCAGAATTTCCTCATTCCTTTATACTTAAAATACAGGTTGCTACCACAACTCAGTATATTAAGAAAGGAGGTTTGGCAATGAGTAAAGATGAATTTGACAAAAGGTTTTCCCAGACCTTTTCTGACGCTATGCGTTCCGTGGATTTTCCAGAGCTGATCCAACAGGAACTGAATAAAAATGCAAATGGAAATGGTAAAATATCTTATGAAGATCTTGCCTCCACGATCTTGCTCCTTTCCATTCAGATCAACAAAAAAGTCATGCAGTCAGTTCTTTCAGATTTTCTTCAAATCGATCAATAATCGTATTAATATTGATGCCTCCCGGCTCCAGAGCTTCTTTAATGCTCTGGAGTTCTTTTCTTATAAGCACCAATTCCTGATATATCTTTTCAAGCACACTTCTTTCTGATATACCCAACGTTTCTTTCATTTTCCCCTTTCCGCCGGACCATCCGGCCTGTATCATTTTTCTTTCATATATATCCATCCGTCTATTTCAGACAGTTCAGCGGACATCCGGAGCAATGACATGTCCAGAGCATGTCTTCGTCCTCATAACAGTCCGGGTACCTGCAGTACCTGCTGCAGATGGATGTTTTCACGGCATCCATTATCTTACCAACAGTAGGCGGGGTCTCGTTTTTTACCTCCAGGAGCCGGAGTCTGGAAAGAAGGAATGCACCTCCCTCTTCCATGGCAACAAACCATCTGCCGTCACTGAATGAATACCCGGCCACCGTGTACTTCACCTCATGACCGTCCTCTACGACCGTCACACGTCTTCCTAACGGATATTCCTTTATGAGTTTCGTAAAATCAAATATCATAAAACCTGTCCTTTCCCCCGCTCAGTCCACGGCGTTTGAGATGATCCTGCGCATCAGGCTGTGTTTGTCTTCGCCGTACATACCGAGTATTTGCAGCATCTGGTTATACGCCATAAGCTTTGTCCGCGCATATTCATATGCCCTTGATTTTCCCTCATTTTCAAGAATATAAGTGGTAACTCTGATCTGGAACCGCACCGCCTCTATCCCTTTGTGTAAAATTTCTTTATTTTTCACTGGCTCCACCTCCCCGGTATACCCGGCTGCACCACAGCCCTGTCCTGCCGCAGTAGCCCGTATAACAGCGCAAACCCCTGGCAGTCCCGGCACACTGTACTACCCTGGCCATTTCCCTTGCAGTACTGTAATATCCCACTGCTGCAATGCTTCCGCCGGATGCCTTATCCCCTTTTCCCATACCCTGCACTCCTTCCGCCCTCAGATGGTAAGGCTTTCCATGCTGCACTTCAGTGCATCCGCGATTTCTTTCCCCAGTGCCATTGACGGAATCTTTGTCCCTCTTTCAATCTGGCAGATCATGGGCTGCTTAACATTTACCATGGCGGCAAGTTCCTTTTGGGATATCCCGTTCTCATTACGCTTTTTCCTGATATTTCCGCCAATATCCATATGTTTTACCCCCTTTCTTTTAAAAAATCCGTGATTTCATTCTCCATGCGCCGGTTGAATCTTCCCACCGAAGAAAGATGGACATTGTACCCGTTTCTGCTTAAAAATGTCTGTATTTCTTTATAAGTATCTTTTTCCACGCAGAGCATGTAGATGACTTTCTCCCTGATCTCTTTTGGCAGTCTGTCTATCTTTCCATGGGCCCTGTTCGGTTTTTTCCTTTTCCCTTCCTTCCCCGGCATCTCTTTCAGCATCCCTTCCAGCATCCCGGGAAGGATTTCCCGCACCGTCGCTGACACGATCTCCGGCACCCTTTCCAGTGATCCGCTCCCATAAACGCCGTTCTTTCTGATCTCCGGGAGCACTTCATCAAATACCCATCTTTCAAACCTTTCAGCAGACGCAAGCCTTGAATGTACGATCAGGCGGTACAGGTCGCCTTCTGATATGTATTTGACTTTCTGTATGCCGCCGTTTGTGGGGGTCGCTATTTCGAAGACCCCTTTGCAGTGCTTTCTTACTGCATCTGCCGGACTTTTATATCCCAGATTTCCCGCACATGCGGTTGCCGGAAAATATTCTTTTCCATTGATAACCGCCACGTTTAATACACCAAACTCTTTGTGATGGATTATTTTTAATTCTTCCATAGGTTTTTCCTCCTTTCTGTGATATTCTGTAGATAGCAGATATCTATAGTTATATTAATTATATTACGTCTATTGACGTAAGTCAATACTTTTTGCGTCTATAGGCGTTTTTTGAGGTGAATTTTTATGAACAACATACAATCAGCCGACATTATAAAAACTCTTTGTAAAGAAAGAGGGGTTTCAATTAGTAATTTATTACTAGCCTGCAATATCAGAAAAGGATTAATTTATGATATGGAAAAGCGTAATAAAATCCCATCCGCAGAAATTTTTGAACAAATTGCAGATTATTTCGACTGCTCTGTCGATTATCTCCTCGGTCGAACCGATATTCCTGATATTAATAAGAAAAATGCTGATGATACCACAATATCCAACTCTACATATGATAAGAAAGAAGTAGTTTCACCGCTCTTCAAGGAACCTCCCCGCTATGGGCCCCGGAATCCAATAGCCATCCTGGGAATAGTGGCTGCTGGTACCCCTATACTCTCCTACGAGATTGACTATGGTACCATCATTCCTGAAAATCCTTCCGCTTCCTATGCCCTCATTACACAGGGTGACAGCATGCATCCGGTCATACTGGATAAGGAGACTATTGAGGTTATCAGTCAAAATGTCCTTGAACAGGGAGAGATCGGCATCATTTCCGTAGACGGGGAAGTCACTTGTAAGAAGTTCTATAATTTCCCTGATCACTATGAACTGCGGCCGATCAATCCGAAATTTGAGATTATTTATGTGCCCAAAAATCCTTCAACTAATCTTCAAATCCGTGGTAAGGTGGCTTTAACCAGGGAGCAGATGAGCCGCTTTTGACCCGTTTTTTTATTTTTTTCGGATAATCCGAATTAATTCGGATTCTGCGGACATGCAAAAAACATATTAATAAAGGAAGCCTTGCAATTATATAATCCATTGCGAACATGTCCGCAGTTTTTTACAACGTGCAAAAAACATGATAAATACAACAAATTCTTTGCGGACATCCAAACACACATAAGAACAAAAATGTCCGCACTATTTGATGGCACACTTTTAATAATCTTCAAAAACACTTTAACTTTTCTTCAAAATCCCCATTTTATCAGCGTTTTGCGCCTTCAATTTTTTAAATTTTTTTGAATAAAAAATAGAGCCTGTTTTTTCGGCTCTATTTCCATTAATTTTTCTTTTGCACTTAAAATGACATTTTTCATTGCTTATTTTCTCAGGAATGGCTTGTTTTCAGCATTTCTGGGGATTTTTCTGGATTTTTCATTTTTTAGTTTTTTTGTCATTCTTAATGATAAATTACATGTGTATAAAAAAGATACCGGTTTTATGTAACAACAGTCTTTTACCTGCCGTTCACATAAAACCGGTATCTGCCATATTTAATACAATTTGTTTTTTAACTCATCTAACAGCAATTCCGCAATCGGCGTAAACACCTGGTATTTTTTCCAGATGATATACATTTTTGTTTCAAGTCGTGGAAAAAGAGGCCGGAAACACAGGTTGCTGTCATCGCCTGTATTCATTAAGCGCTCGAAGGTCAGCATACATCCGAGTCCTTCTTCTACAAACACGCCGCCGTTGTAACAAAGATTTATAGTGCCGCTTAGATTTAACTGGTCGGTTTCTTCCCCGCACCACCGTGCAATATCAAATTTCATACCCTGCTCGGAACAAATCAGATCTATTCCAAGCAAATCCTCAAAAACGATTTCCTCTTTCAGAGCCAGCGGGCAGTCTTTTCGGATTGCAAGCCCCCAAATGTCTGCCCCCGGTATTTCAATATGGTTGTACTTTTCGAGATTTGGCGGCTCTACGATAAAAGCAAAGTCAATCAGTCCTCTGTCCAGGCGTTCCACTACCTGTTCCGTATTCCCGCTTGTCAGATGGTAGCGGAAACGGGGATACTCTTCCCGGAAGCCTTTAATAACCTGCGCAAGATATTTGATCTGATGTGATTCCGCACACCCAATATGAACCTCTCCCCCGGTAATATTATCCAGTTCCCGAAATTCATCCGTCGTTTTATCTACCATCGCAAGTATATCTTCCGCCCGTTTTCGCAGCAGCATTCCCTCGTCGGTCAGACTGACACTGGTGCTGCCCCTGCGGAACAGTTTTTTCCCGAGTTCGGATTCCAGTTCTTTCATTTGTTTTGATAAAGTCGGTTGAGAAACATGGAGTGTTTCCGCCGCACGTGACATATTATTTTCTCTTGCAATTTCTAAAAAATTGCGCAGAACGCGAATTTCCATACACTCCTCCCGGTTGTTTTATAGAGTATCACGCTTTAGTATAGCACAGTCATGATATTCTAATCAAGAATAACATGATATGAATTATATGTATTAGACATATCAAAAACTATCCGTATAATAAGGTGCAGAGAATGTCAGAGGCATCAGATACAATATAAATCCTGCATCAAAATCTGATTGATGCCCGATTCATAAAGAATATATTAAACAAGGAGGTATGGAACAATGGAAACACAATGGAATCAGCTTCAGGAACTGAGCCTTGTACAGGAATGGGATAAGACTTTCCCGAAAAGCGAAAAGGTGAATCACAGCAAGGTCACTTTCCATAACCGTTTTGGGATCACTCTGGCGGCGGATATGTATATGCCAAAGAACACAGAAGGCAGACTGCCCGCGATCGCCGTATGCGGTCCTTTCGGCGCAGTCAAAGAACAGGCGGCTGGCCTGTATGCGCAGACAATGGCCGAGAGAGGCTTTCTGACGATTGCATTTGACCCGTCCTATACAGGAGAAAGCGGTGGAGAGCCTCGTTACATGGCATCCCCCGATATCAACACAAAAGATTTCATGGCGGCAGTGGATTTCCTTTCCTTACAGGATAACGTGGATCCGGAAAAAATCGGCATTATCGGAATCTGTGGATGGGGCGGCATGGCAATCAATGCGGCGGCGCTTGACACCCGCATCAAAGCAACTGTTGCGTCTACCATGTATGATATGAGCCGTGTCAATGCCAACGGATACTTTGACAGTGAGGACAGCGAGGAAGGTGATTGGCTGTCAGTCCTTTATCAATATGCCCATTCTCCAGTACAGCAATGAAATCCGCAGTGCAGTCATGGTGCTTCATGGGGATAAAGCGCATTCCTGCTACTTTGGCAAGGACGCCTATGCTGCTATGACCGCTAAAAACAAGTATCAAGATAACAAAGAACTGCTGCTTGTTCCGGGAGCAAGCCACACAGATCTGTATGACCAGACAGATATTATTCCATTTGACAAAATGGAACAGTTCTTTATTAACAATTTGAAATAATAAATGCATCAAGGGCAGGATGCCGCCGGTATGTGCAGCATCCTGCCCCCACTTTCCGGATTTTTATTTTTAGGGAAGCGCTGATTTAATCAGCACTTCCTTAGGATTCCGCAGCCTTGCCTATACAGTTTACCGCATTCAGGCTCCTGGGATAACCGATATAAGGCAGGCACTGCGACACCACTCGGATCAGAAAATCTCTGTCATTTCCAAGGTTCATATTTCCCTTTGCATGGGCGATAAGCTGCGGCTCGCAGCCGCCCTGTGCCGCCAGAAAGCAGAACGTGATCAGCTCGCGCTGTTTTAAGTCCAGACCGCCCCTCGTATAATAATCGCCAAAGCAGTTTGCCGCCAGCCATCGGTTGATGTGCCCTGCTTTCCACGCTTCCTTCATATGTTCCCCGAAAATCTCCGCCTGCGCCCGGGCTCCCTTTTCCAGCCTGTTTTCCATAGTTGTCGTTGCCTGTCCAGGCAGCGGCAATTTGACTCCCCGAATCGTCAAAATATCATTGGTGGCGGTCAGGAACGGCATGACCCTGCCAAGCCCAAGATAATCCACCGCCTGATAGACCATCTCCTTCACCATAACGGGTGTAAGTCCCTCATCCAGCGCTTTCGGCAGCATATTTTTATAAACGTCAAGCCCCTGACAGCCTAATAACGTAGCGAGAATCGCCAGATAACGTATATCCTCCGGAAGTTCCTGACCGGGTTCTTTCACCACTTCCTCCAATGTAAAATGCTCTATGATCCCCATAAATTCCGGGTCTGTTTCGTGATAGTTCATCATTTTGGGTCCCTCCGTTTTTCTGTCATTTATCCTTTTTTCTTCCTTTTTTGCATTTCGTCTTCCCTATATGGCTATGTTCTTTCATAACAGACAGCCTGTTTTTATTGACATTAAATCTTCTGATTCCCTGTAGACCACACGTGCGTTTCCTTCGCCGCAGCCACCGTATTCTGTGCCATAACGCCCACCAGTGCGTGGGGAACATAAGGCTCTTCCAGATATGCCAGCTCCGCACCGCCTAACGTCAGGTCAACCGCTTTTGACACGCCCTCCCCCTCCTTTTCGGCAAGCGCATTTGCCTTCGCAAGCTGCCATGCAAAGCAGTTTGATATGCCGATATATCGGGCTTTTCCTGCCTTTACCACGTGATTCAGCCCCTCCATTATCTCATAAAGCGGCGTCTGATAATCCCACATATGATAAATGTAAAGATCCACATAATCCATGCCCAGATTTGTAAGGCTTTTGTCGATCATCCGCTCGATATGTCGCTGTCCCGTAATTCCCTTTTCCATGTCCTCCTGCGTCCGGGGCAGAAATTTTGTCGCTACTATCGTCTCTTCCCGTTTGGCATAGTCCCGCAGCGCCCTTCCGAGATACTGCTCGCTGGTGCCGCTCTGATAACCGATGGCTGTATCAAAAAAATTAATGCCAAGCGAAAGTCCCTGCTTTATGATCTCACGGGATCGCTCCTCATCCACCGTCCACGAATGCTGTCCGCTTTTTGCATCGCCAAATCCCATACATCCCATGCAGATGCGGGAGACATTCAAGTCCGAACTGCCTAATTTCGTATACTGCATATTGGAATCCTCTCTCTTATCTCTTATAACGACTTTCCAAGTTCATACGCCCGCTTTGGAAATTCCGTATCTTTTGTCATGGAAACCGTACCGCATCCCGTCCCCAAAATCTGTCCCTGATCCTGAAAATCAAGATACCTGCACAAAGTCTCATAATGGGATTTGATATCTTTCATCGTCCAGTCCCTGCTGTCCCATGCCGCAACAATCAGCGCCGTTTTCAGTTTTCTGCCCGTAAGCGCCCCATTAAAACTGTAAAACCTGTCGATTACAGTCTTTAGCTGCGTGGACATCCCGAAATAATACAACGGCGTCACAAATACCAGCATATCTGTTTTCAGTATCTGCTCCCGCAGACCCGCCATATCGTCTTTCTGACAACATGGCCCGGACATCCCGCAGGCATCACATCCAAGACAGGGATGTAGATTGGCACGCGCGGCATCAAAAACCGTCACCGTATGCCTTGCTTCCTCCGCTCCCTGTATAAAATGCTTCGCCAACAGATTTGAGGAACCCTTTTTGTGAGGACTGCTCTCAATGACTAAAATATCCATACTTTTTCTCCTTCCTTTCCCATACACATAGAAGCCCCGCTTCACAGATTTCCCTGATACCGCCGACTTCTCCAACTTTCACCTAAGCTCAGATCAAACGATAGTCCTTTCATTTTCCGCCCTTAAAACGGATATAAAATACCGCTGCCCGGACACACCAGTCCAGACTCATGGCAAATGCAATCCCGATCACGCCCATATCGCAACTACTTTTTTCATACATGACCTCCCCGCATATTATCCCAATCTTCCATACGCCTCGTCATCCACAGGTTCACACCACTCATTCCTTGTCTCCTCGCCGGGAACTTCCACCGCGATATGGGAGAACCAGCTGTCCGCCTTTGCGCCGTGCCAGCGCTTCACCTCCGCCGGAATCGTGATGACCATACCCGGTTCCAGGCTGACTGCTTCTTTTCCTTCCTCCTGATACCAGCCGCTGCCCGCTGTACAGATCAGAAGCTGGCCGCCGCCGCTCTTTGCATGATGGATGTGCCAGTTGTTCCGACATCCCGGTTCAAAGGTCACATTTGCCAGGAATACTGCCGTTTCCTTCGGATTTGTAAGAGGGTTCAGCCAGGAATTGCCAATAAAATACTGTGCAAATGCCGCGTTCTCCTGCCCCAGTCCAAATACATTCTGTTTGTCAAATTCTTCCTTGTTGCTAATTTTCATAATCAAACACTCCTTCCTTATTCCGCAAGCCCCGGACTGCCAAGCCAGTCACTTACGCTTTCTTACTTTTCTGCATTTCATACCGCAGATAATCCATATGTGCGATCTGTTTTTCCTTAAAGTGAATCTCATCCAGGGTCTTGCCTCTTCTTCTGTTCAGCATCGCGATCCGTTCTGCTTTTGTATGATCCCCTTCCAGAGTAAGACGCATATAAAGTTCCACTTCACTGTTATGAAACCCCATCTCATGCAGCGTCATGATCATACTGAGTCTCTCTATGTCCTGATCATCATACTGCCATGCCCCCATAACCTTCTTTACCGCGCCGCACAGTTCCCATTTTTCATATTCTTTCAGTATTTTAATGGGAATCTGATACTGTTCGCTCGCTTCCTTCATTGTCATTTTTGTCAGTAAGCTCCTTTCCCATCGTACAGACAATCCCTCCTTCGGAAATTAAATTAATTGTAAATTTACTTCCTTTAAATGTCTAATACTTATTTTGTATTCTAAGAAATGCCTTTTCCGTATTTTAAGTCAAAAAAACTGCTACACAATGCCAAATAAGCCGTTTGCAGCAGTTCTCTCTTCCCTGTCTGGTATCTTTCTCTATACTTCTATATTTTCCACACCTTTTTTCCTGTTTCTGTTAAATACCTCTCCACATATTCTATAAACCGCTGCACTGCCGGAGAAAGAGTCAGGTTCTTTTTCCAGACCAAAACACAGCCGCTCTCTATCTGCGGATCTAACGGGCGCAGGCATAAGGCATCCTGCTTACACGTAAATTCCATTACCAGCGCCACGCCGATACCGCTCTCCACCAGGATGGATTGGTTATAGTGGGAGAGGTTGCAGGTCGCTACCACATGGAGCTTTTCTTTGTCATACCCGAACCAGTTTTCCAGTTCATTGCGTACAGACTGCCGCCTTGCCATAATTATGGGAACCCCTGCCAGATCGTCCGGGGTGATCTTTTGTTTTCCCGCGAGCTGCATATCTCTGCGCATCAGCACTTGCCATTTTTCCCTCAACGGCATCCGCACATAATGGTATCTGCTGACTTCTACCGGCTCCAGCAAAAGCCCCATATCCAAAATACCATTTTCTAACCGTTCCCTTACCTCATCCGCAATCGCCGTATAAATATGAAAGCTTACATCCGGATATTCCTGCCTGAAAGAGGCAAGCATTTCGGAAAGCGGTCTCATATTCCGCGTTTCTCCACAGCCAATGGAAATTTCCCCCGAAACCTTTTCTTCTCCATGCTTCAATTCTTTGGCTGTTTTTTCTGCCAGGTCGACAATTTCCTGCGCGCGCCGCCGAAGCATCATGCCCTCTTCTGTCAGCAAAATATTATGCTTTCCCCTGCGGAACAGCTTGACGCCAAGTTCCTCCTCCAACTGCATAAGCTGACGGGACAGGGTGGGCTGTGTGATATGCAGAAGCGCTGCTGCTTTGGTAATATTTTCTTCCCTTGCAGCGGCCAGGAAGTATTGTAAAACCCTAAGTTCCATTTAGCGTTCCCTCCGAGTTAAATAATTCCCCTTGCAACTCATGTCACAATCACCGCATCACTGCCAATCCCTTCCCTCCCCCGGTGTTTTGTAACGACAATTTTTTTCTCAATCTGCTCTTTCAGCTCCGTCACATGCGAGATGATGCCCACCAGGCGGTTGCCTTCCGTCAGGCGTGCCAGGACTCTGATCGCCTGGCTGAGAGATTCTTCATCAAGAGAGCCGAATCCTTCATCCACAAACATGGAATCCAGCCGGATGCCGCCGGCGTTTGCCTGGATTTCATCAGAAAGGCCCAGTGCCAGAGAGAGGGAAGCCTGAAAGGATTCCCCGCCGGACAGGGTCTTTACACTGCGTTCCGTCGCATTATAGTGATCCAGCACGCTGAGTTCCAGCCCGGCCTTTTCTTTTTTGTTGGCATTTTCCTTCTCTTTCGTGCGTCTGAGCTCATACTGACCGCTGCTCATGGTAAGCAGGCGCAGGTTGGCCCGTCTGATAATCCGGTCGAAAAAGGTCATCTGGATATAAGTTTCAAATTCTATTTTCTGTTTGCCGTTTAACATACCGTTGGCCGTATCGGAAAGCGCCTTCATCCATTGGTAGGTTTTTTCCACTTCGATAATCTCGCCCTGTTTTGTTTCCACTTGCCGGAAGATGGCATGATTTCTTACATATGCCGCATTTTTTTCATCCCGTTTCCCTTCCAGCTCCTGTTTCTCCTGCTGCCACTGCTCTCTGCGGGACAGTATTTCCGCTTCGGAAACCGACTCGGCGTCCTCCTCTTTTGTCATTTGACTTCTTAATGTTTCCACAGCGGCTGTCAGGTGTTCATATATTTTCTGGCTGTCCCTGTATTGTGCCTCTGCCGTCTGCAGCGCCCGTTCCAGTTCTTCTCTCTGTCTGGTGAGCAGGCCGATTTTTTCCACGATTTCTTCTTTTTGCTGTGATTGCAGTCCCTTTTTCAGTTCTTCGATTTTTTCATTTCTGGCATGCAACTTCTCGGTGTTTCTTGTGATGGTAAGTTCCGTCTCTCTGAGTTCTTCCGTAAGCAGCTCCAGCTTTCTTTGCTTCCCGGGAATTTCCTGTTCAAGATCCGATTTTCTCCGCACTTCCTTCCGCCTTTGCTGCATAGTAGTTTCCAGGGCATCCAGTCTTATGTGCAGATTTTCTTCCAGAGAGGAAGCCATACCGTCCTCATCATCTTCGGGCAGGGCGGAAGCGGAAAACGGCCCTGGCTTCTGCTGCGGCATAACGCCGTTGGCTGTCAGTGTCCGGTAAAGGCTTTCTTTTTTTTCTGTCAGTCTGCCTCTGATCCCCTCCTGTTGTTTTTCCAGTTCATGCCCTTCCTTCCTGCATTGATTGCGGCGCTCTTCCCTCTCCTGTCTTTCTTTTTCCATGGCTTGTAATCTGTCTGCTTCTCCCGCAAGGAAATTCCCCTCTTCTTTCAGTTTTTTGAGACATGCGTGAATTTTGATACGCAGATCAGTCTTGTCAGGTGTAAAAACCGGAGACGCAGTTATATTGGCCTCACAATTATTCGTTTCGTTCTCCGACCGACGATTCAGGAATTGTACTGCCTGCTGCAAAATCACCCCTGCTTTTTCCCACTCTGCCTCGATTCTCTCTGTCAGAAATTTCTCCCTGCCTTCCAGATCTGCCTTTCTCTGCGTGCTTTCTTCTGTCTTTTTCCGTAATATCTCTTTTTCTGTCTCCTGCTTTTTCCCTTCCTCGATCAGATCGTCCAGACGGCTCTTCGCTGACTGCGCCTTCGTAAGCTTTTCTCTGTCTCCCTGCAGGCGCTGCGCCAGATACTCTTCGATAGCCGCTGCATCCGCCCCGATGGCATCCGGGATCTGCATAGCGGCAATTTCCGCTTCCCACTGCCGCTTCTTCTCCGCAAGACGGCCTTTTATCGCCGAAAAATCCTGTTCCCTTTTCCGAAAAACAGCCGTCAGATCTTTTAGGATCTCTTCTTTTTCTGCGATCTTTTTTTCTAACTCCGTCTTATGTATTTTACACTGCTCTGCCAGATCCAGGTTCCGTTTTATCTCTTTTTCTTCCTCTTCCAGTCTCTTTGTTTCATGAGGCAGTGCCTTGGCCAGGACCAGATTTTTACAGGCTTTTTCACCGAAAAACTCTGCTGCCAGCAAATCTGTCTTCTCCTTCCATTCCTTTTGCTGCTCTGCCAGATGGCCCGCCGCCGCACTCAGATGTTCGGCCCTTGCCTGCGCTTTGGCAAGCTTCTTTTTTTCCAAATCCAACTGCTTTTTCTCCGGCACGGTTTCCGTAATCGCCGCCGGTATGGGGTGATGCGTGGAACCGCAGACAGGACAGGCCACGCCCTCTTTCAGCTTCTTCGCCAGAAGCCCCGCCTGGGCATTCAGAAACAATTGCTCCATATCATGATATGCGGATTCCAATTGCTCTTTTTCCCGATATGCCTGCTCATAATCGAGCTGTGTCAGGGCCAGCCTCTTTTGCAGCTCTTCCAGTTCACTGTAGCTTGCCGACAACGAGGCAAGCATTTTCTTTTGCCCGCTCAGATTTTGTTTCTGCTCACTGAGCTGCAAAATTCTGGTGTCCGTATCAGCCAGCTTTGCCTGTTCTGTCTGCAGAAAAAACAGTTCCTTCTCGCAGGACTGCACCTGTATCTGCATTTGTTCACAGGCGGCTCGTGCTTCAGACTCCTCTTTCTTTAAATCGGAAAGGCTGCCGGAAAGTGCCTGAAAAGCCAGGAGACGCTCCTCTCCTTCTTTTTCCATATGCCGGCATCTGAGCGCTTCCTCGCCGGCGCCCTGCAGCGTCTCTATCTCCCCAAGGCGCCCTGCCTCCTCTTCCCGTAAAAGTGAAGAGGCAAGCTGCAGTTCTTTTCGCAGCCCCGTTTCCTGCCGTATGCTCTGTATTAACTCCCCGTGCTGCTTCTCTTCCTCTTCGAGCACTTCACAGATTTCATCGAGTTCTTCCCTGATGCCCTGTGCCTGCGCAAGTGCGGCGCTGCACCCTGACAGCGCCATGATCGCTGCATCATATTGCTCTATTTCTTCCGTGAGTGCTCTCAGCCTTCCTGCAATTTGTTCCAGCGCGGTCTCTGTCTTTTTTCCGGCATCCCTTTCCTGTGCCAGACTTTCCCGCTGCTGTCTGAGAAGCGTGCACGTTTGGACGACACTTTCTTTCTGTTCGGCCAGCCGCCTGCACGCTTCCTCCGCCGTGGCAAGTTTTTGCAGATTTTCCCGGTCAGCTTCCAGTTCGGTTTCCAGCCCGGCCCGCTCTGCCGTCAACTTCTGCCTGTCCGCCCTCTGGCGGCTTAATGCCTGCTCATCTTTTGCCTTCTCTTCCTGCTCCTTCTGCAGCCTGTCAAACAGTTCCAGACTGCCCTTCAGATCGTCGGCCTGACGGGTGAGTGATCCGCACATGCCGGCTCTGCGCTCTGCTTTTTTAAAGGCTTCTTCGGCAAGCCGCAATTTCGGCTTCTGTTCTTCCAGCCGCATCAGGCCCTCCTCCAACGCCTCTTTCTGCTGCCGCACTTTGCGAAGCGTGCCAAGCCGTCGGTCCGCGCCCTGAATCTGCAGTTCTCTTTTTCGGATCTCCTCTTTCAGCTCTTCCAGTATTTGTCGATCCTCTTTGCAGAGTTCCTCCAGAAGAGTCATCCCATCGCCGATTCTGCCGTCAAACTTTTCTTTTTCCAGTTGCTGCAGTCTGGCAGAAACCGTTGTCTCTCCTGTACAGACAATATCAGACATATACTGGCTGATGCTGCGCCTGAGTGCATCATATTCTTTCTCCTGCCCTCTGACATCGGCCTTTAACTGTTCCTGAATGATCTGGTATCCGCCTGTGTTGAAGATCCGGCGGAAAATGCTGCTGCGCTCCTCCGTATTGGCAAACAGAAGTTTCTGGAAATCTCCCTGCGCGATCATGGCAATCTGTGTGAATTGCCCCCGGTCCAGTCCGATCAGGGCCGTAATCTCTTTCGTGACTTCTCTGACGCGTGTCACCGGCTCCCTTTCATCCGGAAAGGTAAGCAGCGCATCTGCTTTCTGCACCGTATAGCCGACACCTCTTCCCTTGGGCCGCACATATTCCGGATTTCTCTTTACCGTATAGCGTTTGCCGCCATAATCAAATAAAAATTCCACATAGGTGGGAGTTTCCGCTTTGGCATATTTGCTGCGGAACATGTCTGCCCTGCGCGCATCGCCGCTGGCTTCTCCATACAGCGCATAGGTAATGGCGTCAAAAATCGTGGTTTTTCCGGCCCCTGTGTCTCCGGTGATCAGGTAAAGCCCCTGCCCTCCCAGACGTTCAAAATCAAGTTCCGTTTCCCCCGCATAGGGCCCGAATGCGCTGATGGTCAGTTTGATCGGTTTCATCTTATCCTCTCCGTATTCTTTCCAAAAGATGCGTAAAGTACGTTTTCTGCTCCGCACTCATAGGCCTGTTGTTCTGCAATTCATAAAATTCTTCAAACAGTTCCTGCTGCGATTTCCGCTCCACTTCCTGCGCCGCTTCCACGACCGTCTCCTGCCTGGTCCGACTGTTATCATAGGCGAGCTGCATCAGATTGGGGTAGAGTATACGCAGCTTCCGGATCCCGTCGGGAACATCTTCCTCATCGGTCAGTATGATTTTGAAATAGTCTTCCATATCCATATCCACATAAAAAGAGCGGGCCGTCAGTTCCAGATAGGTTCCTCTGAGCATGCGCATCTCATGCAAGGGATGAAGCGGGATGGTACGCACATACGTCCGCCCCTTTTCCTTACATTCCACCACGGTCACCGACTTCTCCTGCTCCGCCTCAGAAAAGGAGTATTTCAGCGGTGTTCCGCAGTAGCGCACCGTTTCACGGCCGATGGACTGCGGACTGTGGATATGCCCCAGCGCCACATAATCAAACGCCGCAAACACATCTGCGTCCACATTGTCCAGTCCGCCTACGACAATCTCCTCTGATTCACAGCGTCCTGCCCCGGTTACAAACTGATGAGATACCAAAATATTGCGCCTCTCATGATTGATCTCCATACGGCTGATTACAAGCTCCACCGCTTCCTGACAGGTTTCCGGCAAATGGGGCGCCGGCTCTGATCCCTCTTCTTTTTCCAATATACGGCGCACGGCTGCCGGTCTGATAAACGGAAGCAGATAAACGGCCAGTTCCCCGTATGCATCCGTCATAGTGACGGGCTTTATCGTTCCGTCATAGACCGGCGATACATAAACGTCCCTGCCGCTCAAAAGCTGTGCGCCAAAAGCGATCCGTTCCGCGCTGTCATGATTCCCGCTGATGAGAAAGACCCGCCTGCCCTGCCCGGCCAGCGCCGTCAGAAAATGGTCAAATATCTGCACCGCTTCCGCCGACGGAACCGGCTTATCATAGATATCCCCCGCTATGATCACAGCGTCCGCCTGCTCGCTTTCCGACAGAGATACAATCTGTGATAATATGTATTTCTGATCCTCTGCCATCGGAAATTCATGGACACGTTTTCCCAGATGAAGATCTGAAAGATGAAGAAACTTCATAGCGACTCCTTTTCCAGGCAGCACACCTCAAAGCACCTTTTCGCACGTCTGTACCCAAACGCTTTCCGCGACCGATCCATCTGCGCGCCCAGTTGATCCGCCTGTCTTTCAAAATATGCGGCCACTTCCAGACACGGCCACTGTCGTTCCCCGCTCTGACGCTCTTTTACCCTTTCCATGGACTCTGCACCGCTTCTGCAATATTCCGCCCCTTCACCCGGTTCCAGGCTTACACTGTGCACCCCTCTTCGATCCAGTATCTGAAAATAGCAATACCAGGACAGATCAATGAGCACACCTAGCAACGGTGCTGTTTTCCCGCTTCTTTCGTCACGTACATCCCGCCATGCCAGCCGCAGACAAAGCTCAAGGCACGAACAGTCTCCGGCCAGGAGGTCAAAGAGCGCAGCATCCGTACGATAAAAATCCACTTTTATCTGCTCCCGGCCAAGTGGCTCCCAGGATACAAAAAACAGAAAAAAAGCCTTTTCTTTTCCGAGCAGCAGACTGCAAATCAGCGCCCATCTGCGCAGCTCCCGGCCCGTCGTCTCAAATCCTTCCTCATAGCACCACCGGTATGATAACGGGATCTCCTTTTGTTCAATCCTTCGGATCAGCGTTTCCGCCTCCTCCGGATGATCCTGCATAATATAGTGCCCGATCATGGGATAACCATAACTGAAAATATAGGAAAACCCTTTGTCATACTTTACATTTTCCATTCTCAGGGCAGCCTCTTCTGCCAGTTCTCTGTTATCACTTAATATCGCTACCCGCATGAGTATGCTATAATCACCGTCATTGTATTCACACCCGTATCTTCTGTTGCAGTCCCGGTAAATTTCTAACATTTGAGCCATTTTGTCATCGTCAATCTGCGGAAAATAAGAGTAAAAATCCACAATACGCGCTGCCATGCTGACCATCAGCTTCTTTCCATACAAAGTGGCATGTTCCGCCAGCCCATCCTGATAATCCCGGTGAAACATCTCCGCAAGCCGGAAGGCAACCTGATAGTTTTCCACCTCTTGAACAAGCCAGAACAGCTGTGACATATCATAAAAATAAATGGATAAGGCATCCCTCTGCCTGGCAAGAAGTAAGATCCGTTCCATCACCGGCACCAGCGCAGGCGCATTGGCAACCCAGTCATCCGTGCAGTTTCCCGGGGCCAGTGCATTGGCTTCGCAGACCAGCTCCCATAATTTCTCATCATTGTTTGTCTGCCATTTTCTTATAGTCAAGATCATACAATTCCCCCAAGTCCATATGCGATCAGTTCAATCAGTCCTGTATTTAAAATTTCCAGTTCCCGTTCTCCCAGCGTATAATGCCCTGCCAGCATAGCGTGCACATAAAGGATACGCACTACATTTTCCATGACCTCTTGACTCTGTATCCCCGACAGACGCCGGATCAGAGGATTCGCGGAATTGATATACAGCCTGCTCCCGTATCCTCCCAGAAAGTCTTCCTGATCAAAGCCATCCATAAAGCCGGAAAATCCACCGCCGTCACGGCACTGTCCAGAAATCCGTCCACGCCTGCCACATACAAAGCCGGCATCGCCTCCGGCTTAAACTGCTTTAATGTAACGCCGCAGCGAAAAGGATCCAGCGCATGTTCCGCCATCTTTACCACTTCCGCCAGCTCCTTTCCTGTCTTTGCGGAAGGTTCTCTCAGCAGTTTTGCATAGGACGATTCATCAAACTCTTCCACCCTGCTTCCCTGGTGATAATATTTTAAAAGCTTCAGAAGCTTCGTATCATAAATATAACCGGCATTGATCAGGATCACCGCACTTCCCATAAGCGGACAGGCCCGCCGATAATCGTCTATCTGCGTACAGTAATAAACGGTCTGCGCCCTGGCCGCCTCCATAATCTGAAATCCGGTCAGTTCTCCCTGATTGCTGCGGAAAACAACAAACGGAAAAAACAGGTTATAAATCTGCTCATGTTCCACTGCCAGCGACTTAATGGCCACATTATGTATCATCGTCAGACGCTTGAGCCTGTCCATATCATACCGGGAAAGCTTCACAAAATAATCAAAGATACACTTCTCGATCTCGTTGCGGGCTTTTGCAAGCTGCTGATCAGACACAAACCCTTCTCTCGATGCCATCGGTGTAAGATACTCTGCATTGAGGATACAACGGGTAAAAAACGCCCATTTGGGAAGCAGCTCCTTTCCGTCTTCCGTAACAAGCATATCCCTCAGAAAAATTTTATGTCGTCCCATTTCCGCCGCACTGGTCTGACGCTCCGATATAAATGCATAACCTCTCAGTCCTTCTCCCACAATCGGTACGACACCCAGGAAACGTTCTCCAAACATCAGTTCCCCAAACCGGAGTATCTCATCCGCGCTGCAAAAAGACTGTCTCCACGGAACCAATCCGTCATTGATCCGTCTGCTGCCCATATCCCCTTCCAGTTCCACTACCGGCCGGATCAGAAACCCATAGTTTCTTAAAAGCCGCTCCACCTTCTCCTCGCGATATCGCCCGGCCAGCATCGGATTCAGGTGCAGCGTCACCTTTGTCCCCGGCTCCCGCAAAGGCTCTGCTTCCTCCGTCACCTGATAGGTACCGTCACTTCTGCCCCGCCACAGCCAGCCTTTCTCTTCCCTGACAGAACGGGTCTGCACCAGTATCTCATCTGTCACGAGAAAACAGGACAGCAGACCGATCCCGAACTGTCCGATATATCCCGCACCCCTAGCCTCCCCCCCCGCTTGGAAGACTGACCGATTACCGCCAGAAATGTATGGATTTCCTGACTGGTAAGCCCGATCCCGTTATCCGAAAAAGTCAGCACCGCCCCTCCGTCCTCTTCCCTGGCATAACAAATCCCGATTCTGCCGTCTGCAAACGCCTGATCCTCTTCTCTGCGCGCCCGAATGGCATCCACCGCATTTTGCAGAAGTTCCCGCAGAAATACATCAGAGCTGGAATACAGATTTTCACTGAGCAGCTGGATAATGCTCCTTAAATCCACCTGAAAACTATAGTTCTCGTCCTCTCTGCTCTTTCTCTTTCTGCCTGCCATATCTCTTCCTCCCCTGTACTCTACATGACAAAAAGGGAGCATTGCTGCTCCCTACTCACCCGTTATCAGTATCTCCTTTGCCCGTTCGAGCTGATTGTCGTAACCTTCCTCGATATACCGTTCATAATCAAGTTCCAGTTCTTCATCCGGCCTGATGCCGATTCCATGGATATTGCTGCCTTTCGGGGTATAATACTTGCTGGTCGTCAGCTTCACGGCGGAACCGTCGGAAATGGAAAGGTATTTCTGCACGATACCTTTGCCAAACGTAGTCGTTCCCAGCAGCTTCCCTTTCTCATAGTCCTTGATGGCACCGGCCAGTACTTCCGATGCGCTGGCGCTTCCCTCATTGACCAGCACCACCATAGGCACTGTCAGTTCGTTTTCTCCGTCACAGTTGTAATCCTGCCGCTTGCCTGCCTTATCTTCCGTGTATACGACCAGCCCTTTGGGAAGCAGCTTTCTGGCCACATCAATGACCGCTGCCAGATTGCCGCCCGGATTGTTGCGCAGATCCAGAATCAGGCCCAGCATGCCGGAACCCTTTGCCATCGCCATGGCGTCGGTAAACTGATCCACCGTCACTTTGTCAAATTCCGTGATCCGGATATAGGCGATCTTATGATCCAGCATCTCATAGGAAACCGTCTGCTTTGGTACTTCTCTGCGTTCCACCTCAACCTCTCTTGTATCGGCTTCCCCTTCCCGCATAATGGTCAGTACCACTTTTGTCCCTTCTTCTCCTTTGATCAGGCCGACCACATCGTCCAGACTCATATTTTTAGTATACTGGCCATCTACGCGCATGATCAGATCACCTTCCAGCAGGCCGCTCTCCTGCGCAGGGCTGCCGTCAAAGATCTCTCCCAGCCGCGCCAGGCCAAGCTCCTCATCCAGACGCACATAAGCGCCAATCCCGTAATAGACACCGTCCAGTTTTTCCTGCTGTGCTTCCATCTCTTCGGCAGAATAGTAAACGGAGTACGGATCGTCAAGAGAACCAACCAGTCCCTGATAGATGCCGTTTTCCATAGCCTTTGTATCTACCATATCCAGTGCATAGTTCTCCTCGATCAATTCCTCAATCAGCTGCAGCTTCTGCATCGTCCTGGCATTGACCACCTCATCGGCCGCCGCGCTTTCCGTCCCCTTATGCTCTTTCCATGCCGCTACCGCTTCCCGCCCCGCAAACGTGGCAGAGACGATAATCACTGCCAGAAGCAGGCCGGACAGCAGACCATTCACAAATTTTCTCTTATCTGACATGTTCCCCATTCCTGTCAATCCCTCTAAAAAGATTTTATTCTTTACGACGACAGATAATTCCACGGACTTACATAACTGCCGTTCAGACGCACACTGAAATGCAGGTGCGGCCCGGTAGAGCGTCCCGTTGAACCCACTGCCGCAATCTGATCCCCTTTGGATACATGAGCCCCCTTCGATACATACAGTGCAGATGCATGCATGTAAATCGTATACAGGCCGTCTCCATGGTCGATCATAATATAATTACCCATACTCCCGTTATAAGCAGCCGCCACCACGCTGCCGTCATAAGCCGCCAGAATCGGCGATCCGCTCGGCGCCGCCAGATCCACTCCGTTATGAAATTGCTGCACACCCAGCGTTGGATGAATCCTGTTTCCGTAATCATCGGAAATCCTCGTATAAGACGGTGCCGGCCATTTGAATCTGCCGCCGTCGTATTTGGGACGGTTTGCTTCCTCCAGCTGCTTTTTCTCCGCCTCCACAGCCTGCTCCAGCGCGGCAATGGTGGCATTGCGCGCGGCGATCTCCGCCTCGTATTCCTTTACAAGCTGTGATTTGTTGCTGATATCCGACTCATATGATTTGATCTCTTTCTCTTTGGAGGCAATCAGCGCATTGAGCGCCTTTTCCTCTTCCTCCACTGCTTCCTTCGCCGCATCCAGAACCAGCTTTTCCGCCTCCAGCTCCTCCCGGAACATCGCGATCTTTTCTTTTGTCTCCTGATATTCTTCCAGCTTTTTTCTGTCATAGGCGGCTATCTTTTCCACATACTGCGTCCGGCTGAGAATATCGCCGAAATTCCCCGGCGCAAACAGCATGTCCAGATAAAATGTCTGTCCCCGCTCGTACATGAATTTCACTCTCATTTTCATAGCCGCGTATTGCTCTTCTTCCGCTGCTGTGGCAGCATCCAGTTCTTCCCCGGTCTTTTCGATCTCTTTTTCTTTTTTTGCAATCAGTTCTTTCAGCTCCGCAATTTTGGCTTCTATTTCATTTAAATTGGCATCCAGCTTTGCCACATAGTCTTTCAGACTCTTTTTGGCATTTTCCAGATCGGCCACCAGCTTTTTGATGTCTGTCAGGCCCGACTGCAGGGCTGCTTTTTCTTTCTCCGCCTCCCCGATGGCACTTTGTTTCTCCCTGATACTGCTGCGGATGGAGTCTGTTTTGGTATCCGCCTCGCTGACAAAGGAAGGTGAGGCCACCCCCACCACCAATAAAATCAGCAACAGACATGCAGTTAACTTCCGCCTCTTCTTCATCCTCTGTCCCCATCATACTTTAAGGTGCTTTCTGACAGTCACGATACTTCCCAAAAATCCGATGCCCACACCGATGCCCATGGATGCGGGCAGCAGTGTGGAAAAGATCTCCTCCACCGGCAGAAACTGCAATAGCCCCGATAAGAACCGGAACCGCTCTCCAATATAGACAATCACATTCGTATATAAATAATAAATGGATACAAGAGGCACAACCGAGCCCAGCAGTCCGATCAGAATCCCCTCAATGACAAAAGGAGATCGGACAAAGAAATCCGTCGCGCCGATATATTTCATAATATTGATTTCTTCTTTTCTGACGGAAATACCGATCATAACCGTATTGCTGATGAGGAAAACCGATACCGCCAGAAGTATCACAATGATCCCGATAGAGACATAACCGATCAGCACATTGATGCCTCCCAGCATATTGGCGGTAATCTCTGAACGGTTTACCTGCCGCACCCCTTCCACGGATTCCAGATAAGTGACCAGCGCAGTCTGCATATTTACATCGCTCAGATAGATCTCATAGTTGGCAGAATCCTCCAGCGGGTTCTCCGTGAAACCGTCCGCATATTCCCCCAGATATTCCACCTTGAATTCTTCCCATACCTCTTCCGCAGATTTGAACACCACTTCCCGCACTTCCACCCTGCGGTCGATCATATCCCCGATTTCCCGGATGCGCTCATCACTGAGTCCTTCATCAAAAAATACCGTCACGCTCACGCCCTCTTCCGCTGTCTTTACGATATGCTGGAAGTTGGTAAGGATCGCATAGAAGAGGCCAAAGAGAAACAGGCAGGCGGAAATGGTGGCAATGGAGGCAAGGGAAAACCATTTATTGCGCACGATATTTACAAACCCCTGTTTTATCGTATAAAAAAGTGTACTAATCCTCATCAATATAACCGCCTTTTTCTTCGTCGCTTACAATGACTCCCTTTTTCATCGTAACGACTCTTTTCTTCATGGCATTTACGATCTCTCTGTTATGGGTAACTACCAGTACGGTAGTCCCGGTCTGATTGATCTCCTCCAGCAGCTTCATGATCTCCCAGGAATTCTTGGGATCGAGATTACCGGTCGGCTCATCCGCCAGCAATATGGACGGCTTATTAATCAGCGCCCTCGCCAGCGCCACTCTCTGCTGTTCCCCGCCGGAAAGCTGCTTGGGTTTCGCCTTGTATTTTCCTGCCAGCCCCACAATGGAAAGGATCGCCGGCACATTTTTCCGGATCTCTCTTGTGGGCACCTGAATAATGCGTTGGGCAAACGCCACATTTTCATATACGTTCCGGTCCTTCAGCAGCCGGAAGTCCTGAAATACAATACCAAGGTTACGCCGAAATTTCGGTATCTTGCGGTGCCGCAGGCGCACCACATCCTGTCCGTTCACCCATACGCCGCCGGATGTAGGCGTCAGCTCCCGCAGGAGCAGCTTGATCAGCGTCGATTTCCCCGATCCGCTGTCGCCCACCACAAAGACAAATTCCCCGCGCCGGATGCGGATGCTGACACCGTTCAGCGCCGGCGCCCCTGTCGAATAGGATTTGCTCACATTGTCAAGGACAATGATATCCTTTGCTTCTGCCGTACTTCTTCTTGCCCTTTTCTTCCCTGCCACTTACATCTCTCCTGTATGTACCTTAAAAATCAAAAGTTTCCATGTATTTCATATACTTCACAACCATCAGTGCGATCTTGAATGTAATTGCGTCCTCAAAAATACGCAGATCCAGTCCGGTGCTCTTCTGCAGCTTATCCAGCCGGTATACCAGTGTATTCCTGTGTATAAAAAGCTGTCTGGATGTCTCCGACACATTGAGGCTGTTCTCAAAAAACTTGTTGATCGTAGTCAGCGTCTCCTCGTCAAACTCGTCCGGATTCCTGCCGTCAAAGATCTCCTTGATAAACATCTTGCACAGCGGAATGGGAAGCTGGTAGATCAGACGGCCAATGCCCAGTTCACTGTAGGCAATGATGTTTTTGTCGCTGAAAAATATCTTTCCCACGTCCAGGGCCATCTTGGCTTCTTTGTAGGAACGGCTGACTTCCTTGATCTCCCCTATGATTGTACCATAAGCGATATGCACATTGCCAATGCCTTCTTTTTCCAGACAGTTCACAATCTCCACAGCCTTCCGGTCAATCTCGGGATTGCCGTCGCCGTCGGAAATTTCCTTTACCACGATGACATTGTTTTCATCCACTGCCGTGACAAAATCTCTGCCCGCATTTTCCTTGAGATTGCGGATGATCTCCAGCGCGTTATTATCCTTGCCGCTGCCGGCCTCCACGACGATCACCACCCGCCTGACATCCGTGGGGATATGCAGCTTTTTCGAGCGACTGTAAATATCAACCAGCAGCAGGTTATCCAGCAGCAGGTTCTTAATAAAGTTGTCCTTGTCAAACCGCTCTTTATATGCGGTCAGCAGATTCTGAATCTGGAAGGCCACCATCTTGCCCACCATGTACAGATCTTCTCCCGCTCCTCCGGCCACCAGGATATATTCCAGCTGCTGCTCGTCATAAATCTTAAAAAACTGACAGCCCTGAATCTCCTGGCTGTCTGCCGGAGAATTCACGAATTCCAGCGCAGACTTTTCAAACTCACTCATATTGTCCGACGTGGCGGCAGCCACTTTGCCATCCGTGTCTATGACGCTGAATTCCACTCGTGATATCGCCTTCAGTCCCTCAATTGCGTTCTGCAAAATCTGATTAGATATCATTTCTTACACCCCTTCTTTTCTCCGGACACGATACATCAGAAACCAGATATACATTCTGCATAATCCACCGTCTGCAGACATTCGTCTGTTTTTTCCGGATTACTTCTGTCTACGTTCCATTTTAATATAAACTTACAAATAAATCTACAGGGAATCCGGTATTTTTTATGCAGTTTTTTCTTAATTTTCCTGTTTTTTCCGTTCAGGACATCGTCAACCTGCACAACATGGAATGTACAAAAAGACGGAAGCTCACTGTTCCGCCTTTTCCTGATTTTCATACTGATGAACTTTTCTCTGAAACAGCTTTCTCTGCATGTTTTTTATCAATGCGGGAAACTTTTTGTCCGGGGCTATGGACACCGTTCCTTTTTCCGGCATGTCCACCCAGATATCCGCATTCATCCGCCGTCTGTTGACGGAGACAAAGTCCGCCTGCACAAGGCAGTCCGCATACGTCAACACGGCACAGGGCGCCTTGTCATTGATATCGTTGATAATGACATCCGCATTGCTGCCGTTCTCCGCCGGCAGAATATTCCTTCCTGTCACGCACATCTGTCTGATTTCATCATACGCTTCCATCGACTCCAGCATGTCCTGACTGCCGGCCAGCAGATAGACAGCACGTTCTTCCCTGATAAGCCGCCCCAGAAACTCTCTCAGAAAGCTGTTATTCTCCGCTTCTTTCAGCCGCCCCCTGGCCGTGATGCCGGCTGCACGCAGAATGTCGGCGTCACAATATTCCACAATATCCATGGATTCCAGCCACGCTTTGCGCACACCGTCTTTTTCTGCCTGCATCAGCGCTCTGGCGGAAACAAATCCGATCGTCGCCATCGCCCGGCGGCCCAGGGAGGAATTCAGCATACGCAGCTTCTCCCGTAATGTATAATCCCGCAGATTCAGCCCCAGTATATTGATCTCTCTCATAGTATCATTTTATATAAAATCACTTCCGCCACCATATAGGCAAACGCCAGAATCAGTGCTATGACAAGCGGGATCGTGATTACTTTCCCTTTTCTTTCATGACGGGTTGCCCATATTTCCTGCAGGCGCCGTATACGCCCTTCGTTCCTGGCAATCCATATCAGGACACAGACTGCAAAGGATGTCATGACCGCGGCCGTCACCATGGATACGCCCAGCCCATACAGCAGGGAGTCCTGATAGGTCCAGCCGTCCGGCAGTCCGGCGGTCATATCGGTTTCCAGCATGTCTCCGGCCAGATACATGACACAGACACTGTACCCGTTAAAGACAACATGGTAGATAATGGAAGCCCATATGCTTCCCGTAGCCTCCACAAGAAGTACGAGCATGACACCGATCACAAACGCATACGCTGCCTGATTGAAATTCATATGCCCCACCGCAAAGATCATCGCGGAACAGAGCGTCGCCTGCAAAAGCGTCCCTGACCTTTTATAACCCTGATAGGCAATCCCCCTGTAAACCACTTCTTCGCACACCGGCGCTACTACCGCCATAAAGAAAAAGGCCACCACAAAGGGAAGTTCCAGAACCTGTCCGCTGATTTCCGTCACCGCATTCTCCACGAAAAACATGGAGAATGTGTTGATCACGGTAGTAAGAGGCATCGTCAAAAAAGTAAACAGCACAATCATAAAAACAGTGGACCATCTGATTTTGTGAAATCCTGCCGCCTCCACAGGACTTTCACCCGAACATGCCAGGAACACAAAGGCCGGCACAACGATCATGGCGCTGCTGACTAAAAAATTGGCAATGATGCCCAGTGCAAATACATAACGAAAAACAACCATTAATACTACAATAAGTAAATGCAGTAGAATGGTTGTCAAAAAGAACCAGTTTACTTTTTTGCCGTTCATTCCTTACGCCTAGCTTTCCATCATAAAGTTAACTAATTTGGTGATATCTTCCGGTTCGTAAGCAAGAATCTCCAGCTCGGCGATCGTTCCATCGGAAAAGATGTTTGCCATGGATACGTACTGGGACAGTTTGGACTTCAGATTCAGTCTGTCGCCTTCTCCTGTTACCAGCTCCACCTTGCCAACGCAGGTGTCGATCACCTTGAAAAACTTATCAATGTCTTTGATATTCTGTACTTTCATAATTCTCCTCTCCTTTCCTTACTCTATAATCCCGATTATACATAAAATTTGGGAAATTGCAAGCCCGCTATTGTTTTTTTATAAAAACATTATCGCAAATTTACCTTTTTTTAACAATTCCTTTCTCCGTGATTTCAATCTTCCCCTCCTTCAGAAGCCTTCCCACTGCCCTCTTGAATTCGTTTTTGCTCATCTGCATTTCCTGTCGGATTACCTCCGGACTCGCCTTGTCATTGAAAGGCAGCGACCCGCCGCGCTCTCCGATCTCCTCCATCACCTTCTCCGCATCCTGATCCATCTGCAGATACGCCTTTTCGCGCAGGCTCAGATCCAGCTTCCCATCCTCCTTGACAGCTGTCACACGGGCACGGATTCTCTCTCCCACGCGGATTTCGCCATACAGTTCCTTTTTGGGAATCAGGGCAGAATAGCGTCCGTCCACTGCCACAAAGGCGCCAAACTCCCGGCTGATCTCGTAAACGGTTCCTTCCACCCGGTCATCCTTCGTATAAGGGCTGTCCGTGTCCAGATATTCATAGACATTCATTGTGGCACACAGACGGCTGCTCTTGTCTATATACAGCGCCACAAGGCAGGTCTCTCCCTCCAGTACCTTCCTTGTCTGTTCCCGGAAAGGCAGAAGCAGATCCTTTTCCAGTCCCCAGTCAAGAAAAGCGCCGATATTTCCCACCTGGGCCACTCGCAGCTCTCCTATCTGATGCAGAGTCAGCTTCGGCATATGTGTGGTAGCAATCATCCGGTCTCTGGAATCCTTGTAAATAAACACTTCGATCTTTGTGCCGATCCCGGAGCCCCCGGGCACCTGTCTGCCGGGCAGCAGCACCCTCTCCCTGGCCCCGCTTTCCATATCCTCTGCCAGATACGCACCAAACTCCACCTGCTTTACGATCATAAGTGTCTGTTTCTCTCCTAATTGAATCATATTCTCTCCTTATCCTGCACCCTGTGCGTAAATTCCATGACTGCAAAAGGCTCTCTTTCTTCGTTACAGAGCGAGACAATGTGCCGCCCGTCTGCCGCCGCCACACAAGGAAGTATCCGATCTCCCGCCAGCGCCTGTTTCCTGTATTCCGCCCGCATCTGCGCAATATCCGTTTCCGGCGGCAGATAACAGGATGCCATCTTAATATACCAGGCATTATTTACATGATGATTGCTGTCCAGATGATATGGCTTTACCGAAAATCCCTCCTGCCATTCTCCTTCCATCCCTGCCGTTCCCGGCACTCCCGCTATCTTGCGCGGCGCATACTCCATGGCGAGTTTTGGGGAAAGCACATATTTTTCCATCATTTCCCGGGTTGCCCGCACCGGCTTCGTCGTGCGGGTGTCCAAAAGTGTCCAGATGGCATTGGCATACGCCATCCTTTCCCCGTCCGGACGGTCCATGGTATAGTTGCGATATCCCAGAAACCCCTTGAAACCGTAAGGAAATGTACTTATTATAATATCATCCCCCAGTCGCGGGTATTCTTCCACCACGATCTGCCACGCTGACAGCACCCATGCCAGATGACTCTTTTGCAGATAATGGACGCCCAGCCCCAGCTGCTCTGACTGAAAGGTGCCGCAGTCCTGAAAATAATCCGTAATCGCTGCAAGCGTCAGCAGCTCCCTGCTGTCTGTTTCACTGTAGCGCACACGGCTTCGAAATGTATACAATGCAGTTTCCTCCTTCCCATCATTTCCGAAAAGAAATCATTTTTCCGTGTTACAGGTATCGTAACACAATTTTGCTTCTGTTTCTATCTCTTTATCACTTCCGGTACTTTATTATTTCTTAATTTTTCTTTTATAAGTATTTTACAATTCCAGTCCCGCGTACTATAATAAAAACAGACAAAATACATAAAGTTGCTGCCATCAGGCAGCAGCAAAAGAGGAGGGAGTTATATGCTAAGTTTTTTTCTGTGTCTCGTGTTGTTGATCGGCGGATATTTTGTCTATGGCAAAATCGTAGACAACACCTTTTCCCCGGATGACCGGGAAACACCGGCAGTACGCATCAACGATGGCGTTGACTACGTGGTCATGCCTCAGTGGAAGCTGTTTCTTGTACAGCTTTTAAATATCGCCGGTCTGGGGCCGATTTTCGGCGCCATGCAGGGCGCTCTGTGGGGGCCCATCGTATTTCTGTGGATCACTTTCGGCACCATACTGGCAGGCGGTGTCCACGACTATTTCTCAGGGATGCTCAGTGCACGCAATGAAGGTGTCTCCATCGCCGAAGTAACCGGTATCTATATGGGCGGCATTATGAAAAACGTCATGCGTGTATTCAGTGTGGTATTGCTTGTCATGGTAGGCACCGTATTTGCGGTAGGGCCCGCAGGGCTGATTACCACGCTGATCGGAAATTCCGGCGGTGGCGGTATGCTTACCAATGTAAAAATGTGGACATTTATTATCCTGGCTTATTATTTTATCGCAACCTTTATCTCGATCGACAAGATCATCGGCAAGATCTATCCGCTTTTTGGTATCTGCCTGATTATCATGGCCATCGGCGTGGGCATCGGTATTTTCACCCATGCGGAATATCAGATTCCCGAAATCTGGAATCATTTTTATAACATGCATCCCAAGAGCACCCCGGTATGGAGTTTTATGTTCATCACGGTTGCCTGCGGTGCAATCTCCGGTTTCCACTCCACGCAGAGCCCTCTGATGGCGCGCTGCCTGAAAAGTGAGAGGCAGGGCCACTTCGTATTTTACGGTGCCATGACCGCAGAGGGTGTGATCGCACTGATCTGGGCAGCGGCGGGCTGTGCCATCTATGAAGTATCCGGCGGACTTTCCACCGGTCTCAACGAAGCTCTGGGCGCAGGACAATCGGCGGCCATCTACGATGTATGTGCCAAGACCATGGGCGGTATCGGTATCGCACTGGCTATGATAGGCGTTATCGTGTGCCCCATCACATCCGGGGATACGGCATTCCGTTCGGCACGTCTGACATTGGCAGACTGGCTTGGCATCGAACAGCAGGCATGGAAAAACCGCCTGATTCTCTGCGTGCCGCTTTTGGCCGTGGGTGCTTTTGTCAGCCAGCTTGATTATTCCATCGTATGGCGTTATTTCAGCTGGACGAATCAGACTCTTGCCATGATCGTGCTCTGGACGGCAAGCATGTATCTTTTTATGGAAAAGAAAAATTACTGGATCACTGCCGTGCCTGCCACGTTTATGAGCGCCGTATCCATGACCTACTTCTTCGCGGCTCCTGAATGTCTGAATCTGGGAACGGGAATCGCTTATCCGGTCGGCATCATTCTGGCAGTGATATTCCTGGGGGCATTTATGTTCGTAATCAAAACACGTGACCCCAAACCGGATTACAGCAGCATCAGAAAGTAAAAAAGGAGCTGACACATGGTAAGCTATACCATTCCTCTGGGAGGGAGCACGCTTCCTCCCGATATTCTCAAAACGGATAAGTCCTCCTGCCGCAAATATGGCCCCTGCGGAGTCGGAGAAAAAGCGTTGTATCTGAACAGTTTTTATCTGGACCGCAGATATTATATCCCCTTTTCCGACGTGCAGCGGGTATTTAAACGAGTGGCGATGAGCAAAGGCGGCTTTACGGGAAGGGGCATCTTTGCCACGCTTTCCTATCTGGTAGTCGTCTGCGACGATGGTATGGAAAAACAGTGTCTTTTTAAACACGAAGAACAGGTAGACGCTTTGCTGGAAGATATCAGGCAGCATCATCCGCGGATTCCTCTGCTCAGTGCGGCCATGGAGAAGAAACGGGCCCAAAGAGCAGCACAGGAAGCTGCAAGAATCCGCCCGGCGCTGACAAAAGAGGCACTGCAGCAGGTGCACCGACTCTCAAAAGCCCGTGCTTATCTGGAAGAACGTCCGGCGCTTTACGGTGCACTCAGCCGCAGTGCAAAAGCAAAACGTGTCAATGAATGTTCCAATCCTGCCTACCGGTGGGCGGCGCTTGCCATTGTCCTGCTGGGTATGGCGGCGGCGCTTTATGGTGTGTATGCCATTGTGACAAAAGCGGGGTTCGGCATTTACTTTACGCTCTTTGGGCTGGCCGGCGTCTTTTTGTTTGCCAGCGCCAATGTCCTGCCTACCGGCAGAAATAACCGCCGTTATATAGAGCGGCAGTGGCGGGATGCCTGTGACAATATGGAACGTTTTCTGAAGGGCTATTCAAACTTCCCCCTGCCGGCCAGATACGCCCATCCGGTCACACTGACGCGGATGATACGGGCCATTGAGGACGCAAGAGCTGTCACGGGAGACGAATCACTGCGGATTGTGAAAGAAGATCTGCAGAAAATCAATTCCTCCGTTACCGTGGAGCAGGAGGAATATGACGAGATCATGGCCATCAAACCCATGTTTCTGGTGGAGGAATATCGGTGAGGCAGATGCCGGTATCCTTCCGTCGGCTTGCCGGTTTTTCACATTGCAAAACCCCGACAGATTCACTCTGTCGGGGTCTTTTCGCTGGGCTACAAGGATTCGAACCTTGAAATGACGGAGTCAGAGTCCGTTGCCTTACCGTTTGGCGATAGCCCATTATCTGTATGAGCGACTTGTCTCTGCAAGCCACTCATACATAATACCTGATTTCTGCTCAGATTGCAATACTTTTTTGAAAAATTTTCAAATTTTTTACTTTCGGGCCAACCGTTCCCATCTCCCGGCTTATTGCCCGCAAAGCCAAAATCACTATACCTCAAACATCAGATCGCCATAAGACGGCAGCGGCCACACGTCTTTATCCACAATCATTTCCAGAGCATCAATCGGCGTACGCAATGCCGCCATTGCTTCTTTTACCACATCCTTATAATAATATGCCTGTTCTTTTCCCTCCGGCATGGCGGCAGCCCTGGCATCTTCCACTTTCAATACCTCCAGCGCTTTCCTCGCCTCTTCCAGCAGTGCGCCGGTCTCTTTCAGCAGCTCTGCCTGTACATGAGGCTCCACCCCTGCTTCTCTCACCGCGATCACCGTATCCGCCAGTGTCTTTGTATAACGGATCACCGCCGGCAGAATCTGCTTGGAAGCCATATCAATCATGGTTAGCGCTTCGATATTGATCGTCTTTGCATATGTTTCATAAAGAATCTCTTCTCTTGACTCCAGTTCCGCTCTGGTAAAAATCCCAAACTTCTCAAAAAGCTTCACTGCTTTGTCGGTTGTCAGCGTTTCCACTGCTTCCACCATGGATTTGATATTGGGCAGTCCCCGTTTTCCGGCCTCTTCCACCCATTCATCGGAATATCCGTTTCCATTGAATATAATCCGCTGATGTTTCGTCATATACTCTTTGATCAGGTCATGCACCGTCCGCTCAAAATCATCCGCCTTTTCCAGAATATCCGCCGCTTCGCAAAAAGCTTCCGCCACGATGGCATTGAGCGTCGTATTGGGACTGGCGATGGAATCCGCGGAACCGACCATACGAAATTCAAACTTATTGCCGGTAAAGGCAAACGGAGAAGTTCTGTTGCGGTCTGTGGCATCCTTTTCCAGATCAGGCAACGTCGATACCCCGGTCTCCAGAATGCCGCCCTCTTTGCAGGTGGCAGCAATCCCGGTCTCCACCAGCTGCTTTACCACATCTTCCAGCTGCTCACCTAAAAATACGGAAATAATAGCCGGCGGCGCTTCATTGGCGCCCAGACGATGGTCATTCCCCACATCGGAAGCACTCTGACGCAGCAGATCCGCATGGGTATCAACAGCTTTGAGGATACATGCCAGTACAAGGAGAAACTGAATATTCTCATTGGGCGTCTCCCCCGGATCAAGCAGGTTGACACCGTTATCCGTTCCCAGCGACCAGTTATTGTGCTTGCCGGAACCATTGACACCGGCGAAGGGTTTCTCATGGAGCAGGCAGCGCAGGTCGTGGCGGACAGCGACACGCTTCATAGCCTCCATAACGATCTGGTTGTGGTCTACGGCAATATTGGCAGTCTCATAAATCGGTGCCAGTTCATGCTGGGCCGGCGCTACTTCATTGTGCTGCGTCTTGGCTGTCACGCCCAGTTTCCACAGCTCTTCGTTCAGATCCTTCATATAAGAGCCCACACGCTCTCTGATCACGCCGAAATAATGATCTTCCATTTCCTGCCCCTTGGGCGCCGGCGCACCAAACAGCGTCCGGCCCGCAAAGATCAGATCCTTCCTCTGCAGATACTTCTCTTTATCCACAAGAAAGTACTCCTGCTCCGGCCCTACGGAAGCGACCACTCTGGTAGCCGTTTTATTTCCAAACAGTCTGACAATACGCAGAGCCTGCTGGCTGACTGCCTCCATGGAACGCAAAAGCGGTGTCTTTTTATCCAGCGCCTCTCCCGTATAAGAACAGAACGCCGTAGGAATACAAAGTGTTACCCCACTGCCTGACTCTTTCAGAAAAGCGGGTGAAGTAATATCCCATGCCGTATAGCCTCTTGCCTCAAACGTGGCACGCAGTCCGCCCGACGGAAATGAGGAGGCATCCGGCTCTCCTTTGATCAGTTCCTTACCGGAAAATTCCATAATCATTTTTCCGTCCTCATCCGGATGCGCCACGAAGGAATCATGTTTTTCCGCCGTGATGCCGGTCAGAGGCTGAAACCAGTGCGTATAATGGGTCGCCCCTTTTTCCACCGCCCAGTCCTTCATAGCCTTCGCCACCACATCCGCATCTGCCAGCGAAAGCTCTCCGCCATGATCCATCACCTGTTTCACGGCTTTGTATACACTCCTTGGCAGCCGTTCTTTCATCTTACCCGGTGTAAATACATTTTCGCCGAAAATTTTTTCCACATTCAAAGTCTCACTCATAATATTTCCTCCTCCTTGATGCAGGGCCCTTCCGGATCAGCCCCCATACAGCAAAACAGCGCCCCAACCCCCTGTTGGAACGCCCTCGTTCATCTCCTGCTGCCCTGCGTCAGCTGCTTCTTATCTCTTTAAATAAAATACTCCAAATCATCGGAAATTGCAAGCCCTAATTTTAAAAGTTCACACTTTACATTCGCACCCTTTACACTGCTGCCTTAATCCATTATAATAAAATCGGAACCTGCAAAATGCATAGCGGAAAAGGTGGTGAAAATATGCCAAGTGCAGCAGGTATCATAAAAGATTATGTAATCGAATTTTCAAGACTGCAGGACTGGATGATAGCAGTGAGAGAAACCAATCCGGATACCTATGATTCCATGCACAAAAGGTATATCGAATTAAAAGTCACATTGTCAAGTCTGGGAGTCAGTCTCACAGAGCTCGACCGTATAAAAAATTAGCAGTTCTTTCATGCATGCTCCGCGTGCCGCATCCGCAAAAGGTCATACTGCGCCGCCCGGCCGCTCAGTTCCAGATACAACAGCTGTCTGGGATGAGGGGCCGCTTCCACTTCCCTGTCGTTTTCATCATACATATGCAGGACTGTCACAGTCTCGTTGCTGCCGTCCGGCTTCATCAGTTCGATCTCATCTCCCTGACAGAATTTATTGCGCTGTCTGATCTGCGCAAAGCCGCGCGTGTCTACCGATTCCACGATCCCCAGATAGATGGCTTCTTTATTATAGGCGCTCTCTTCATAAATCTGCGTGTTCTCATCCGGCTTTCCGAAATAAAAGCCGGTCGTAAACTGTCGGTAAGTACACTGCGCAATCTCCCTGCGATACCAGTCCATATGGGCTCGATACGTTTCTTCCGAAACAGACCAGTCATCAATGGCGCGGCGGTAAGTACGTGTCACGGCAGCTACGTAGAGTGCGGTCTTCATCCGCCCTTCCACCTTCAGGCTGTCAATTCCCGCTGCTGCCAGCTCAGGGATATACTCAATCATACACAGATCTTTGGAATTAAACAGATAAGTCCCCCGTTCATTCTCATATACGGGCATATACTCTCCCGGCCTGGTTTCTTCCACCACGGCATATTTCCAGCGGCAGGGATGGGTACAGGCGCCATGGTTGGCATCCCGGCCCGTGAAATAGCTGCTCAGCAGGCAGCGCCCGGAATAAGAGATGCACATGGCTCCATGAACAAAACTCTCGATTTCCAGATCATCCGGGATCCGTTCTCTGATCTCCCGGATCTCCCGCAGGGAAAGCTCCCTGGCGGAGACAACGCGTTTTGCCCCCAGTCGATGCCAGAAAAGAAATGTTTTATAGTTTGTATTGTTAGCCTGTGTGGAAATATGGATTTCCGCTTCCGGCCAGACCTCTTTCACAATCATATAAAGGCCGGGATCTGAAATGATCAGCGCATCCGGCCCCAGTTCCCGCAGTTCTCCAAAATAGCGTTCCGCGCCCTCAAGATCCCCGTTATGCGCAAGAATATTGGCTGTTACATAAACTTTTACCCCTCTGGCATGGGCAAAGGCTATCCCCTCTGCCATATCCTCCCGGGAAAAATTTTTGGCCTTTGCCCGCAGGCTATAGGCTTCCCCGCCGATGTATACCGCATCCGCGCCAAAGATCACGGCCGTTTTTAACACTTCAAGGCTGCTGGCCGGTATCAGCAGTTCCGGTTTTCCTCTCATCTTTGTCTCCATGAGTCAAGCTGTTTTTTCACACTGACGGCCGTCCCGTCCCCCAGAGACAATATCACAGTCTCCAGCGCTTCATTATGTTTCAGTTCGTACAGATATTCCCGCATCCGCGCATGAATGGTCCGGTTACGCCTGGTCACCGCAAAGCGGGACTGCAGGATCTCTCCGTCCTGCAGCACATTGTCCGAGACAAGAATGCCGCCTGCTTCCAGCAGGCGAAGCACTTCAGGGAAAAAATGGATATACTGCCCTTTCGCCCCGTCCATAAAAATAAAATCAAAACTGCCCGTAAGCTGTGGCAAAATCTCCGCCGCATCCCCTTCCAGCAGTGTGATCTGTCCCTTGCGGTCATTTTTGCGGAAGTTTTCCTTCGCCCCTTCAATCCTTTTTTCATAGTTTTCGATGGTCGTGACAGAGCAAAAAGGCGGTGCGTATTCCTTCATAAACAGCGCCGAAAATCCCGTGGCGGTTCCGATCTCAAGGATGCGCCCCGGCTGCCTGAGTGTCAGCAGCACACGCAGCAGACTCTGCGTCTGTCTGCGGATAATGGGTACTCCTTCCCGGATGGCACGCACTTCCAACTCCTCCAGCCACCCTGGATTGCCCTGATCCAGCGAATCAAGATAGACCCGCAACCTCTCCTCCTGTATCATGTCATTCCTCCGAAGTGGCTGCTTCCTCACTGGCAGACAACATAATATCAAGCATTTCCTCCACGGTCATGGCTGTATTGAGCTGATATGTGCCGGCGCTGATGCCTGTCTCCGAACCTGACAGCTTCTCCAGAATCATAAACAGACTGGCATCTCTGATCAGCCCTTTCTGTTCCAGCATCAGTGCAATGTCCTCCGCGTCATCACTTTCCGCAACCTCGATACTCACATCTCTTCCCGGTTCCGCCTCCATAGGTTCCTCACCAAAGATCCGGTATCCGTAATCATAAGCCATGATGGCATAGCGATAGATAAACATCAAAACCACAGCGGCTATGACCACTCTTATCACTGTTCCGAAAACAGCGCCCACTATCTGTCTGCCTCCCATTTCATCCTCCTCCGAGACTTTACAGTCGTCCTGCTTTACATGTCAAGAGTGATTTCCAGGTCGATGGCCTCCGCAATCTCCGTATAGATATTCTGTACCATCCGGCATACAGCCAGTTCCGCCCGCAGATACTGATCCACAACCGGATTGGAGCGGAATTCCTCATACTCCCTGGCAAATGCGTCGATTTTATCAAACAGCTCTCCTTCCGATTTCTGCATCAGATAGTTTCTTTTGCGGAACTCATTGATCTCATCCATAAGTCCCGGATATTCCCGGACTCTGTCACGCCGTTCCTCATAGGTCCGGTATTCCTCAGTCTGCCTGAGCCGCCCGGCAAATTCATGTATGATCTGATCTGTCTCTCTCATGTCTTTATCCCCTAAGTCCTGCAACGGCTCAGACAGACTGAGCCGTTCTCTTTTTTTGGTCCCCGTACATCAGACATCCATAATGATCGGCAATATCATAGGTCTGCGTTTTGTTTTTTTCCAGACAAACTCACTCAGCGAGTCTTTGATGACGGATTTGATCTTGCCCCAGTCACTGATTCCTCTGTCCAGGCAATGCAGAATCCCGTCCTCTATGATACTTCTGGCCTCTTCCATCAGTTCGTCTGACTCTCTCACATACACAAAGCCGCGGGATACGATGTCCGGGCCGGAGACAAGCTGATTGACAGAGCCATCCAGCGCCAGAACCACGATCAGGATACCGTCTTCTGCCAGATGCTGGCGGTCCCGGAGCACGATATTGCCGACGTCTCCCACCCCAAGGCCATCCACCAGTATGGTTCCCACCGGCACCTTCCCTGTCACGGCAGCCTTTTCCTCGCTCAGTTCCAGTACATCACCGGAAGAAAGAATAAAAATATTCTCTTTTTCAATGCCCAGTTCCTGCGCCAGTTTCGCCTGCGCTTTCAGATGCTTGTACTCTCCATGCACCGGTACGGCATATCTGGGCTGCACCAGCGTATAGATAAGTTTAATCTCCTCCTGGCAGGCATGACCTGATACATGAACGTCCTGAAAGATTACATCGGCGCCTTTTCTGGACAACTCATTGATCACTTTCGTCACTGCCTTTTCATTGCCCGGTATGGGATGGGAAGAAAAGATCACGGTATCTCCCGGCTTAATGGAGATTTTTTTGTGAACGCTGCCCGCCATGCGGCTCAGCGCGGCCATGCTTTCCCCCTGGCTGCCGGTGGTGACGATGACTGTTTTTTCATCGGGATAATTTTTTAACTGTTCGATATCAATCAGCGTATTTTCCGGTATGGTAATCCGGTTGAGATTCTGCGCAATCTCTATGATGTTAACCATACTGCGGCCCTCGACCACCACCTTGCGCCCGAACTTATAGGCGGAATTGATAATCTGCCGTACCCTGTCCACATTGGAGGCAAAGGTCGCAATGATAATCCTTGTACTTTTATGTTCGGAAAAAATGGTGTCAAAGATACGCCCCAGTGTACGTTCCGACTGGGTAAATCCCGGCCGCTCCGCGTTGGTGCTGTCACACATCAGCGCCAGCACGCCTTTTTTCCCGATCTCCGCAAATCTCTGCAGATCAATGGCATCACCGTATACAGGCGTATAATCCACCTTGAAATCTCCGGTATGGATTACGGTACCTGCCGGGGAATAGATTGCCAGCGCCGCCGCGTCCACAATACTATGGTTGGTCTTGATATACTCAATACGGAACTGTCCCAGGTTGATGGACTGTCCGAATTTGACTACTTTGCGCTTTGTCCCCTTTAAAAGATTGTGCTCTTTCAGTTTGTTCTCAATGATTCCCATCGTCAGCTTTGTCGCATATACCGGCACATTGATCTCTTTCAGCACATAAGGAAGCGCCCCGATGTGATCCTCATGTCCGTGGGTAATCATAAATCCTTTTACCTTGTCCTGATTTTCTTTCAGATAGGTAATATCCGGAATTACCAGATCAATCCCCAGCATATCATCATCGGGAAACGACAGACCGCAGTCTACCACAACAATACTGTCTTCATATTCAAAGGCAGTAATGTTCATTCCGATCAATTCCAGTCCTCCCAAAGGGATTACTTTGAGGCTGGAACCACTATTCACTTTTTTCTTCAAATAAATTACCTCCACATTCTCTCTGCTATGTACTTGCAGGTACAGTTCCATCCGATCCCAAATGACAAAGCGCAACACGCTGCCGGAACAGGCAACGATAAAAACATGTTCCATATCGCTTCTTTCCCATCCGGCTGCAAGCGTATGGAGCTTTCATCGTAACCGTTTCCGTTCACTCAGAATCTTCTTCTATCAACTCTACATCCTCAAGTATTTTGCTGAAAACCTCTGCCACCGCAGAGAATTCCGTTTCATCCGTGACAGTCACATAGAGGCCCTCCGGATCTTCCGGCTCCGACATATCCCGCAGGATCATGGCCTCTCCGTCCCCCTCTTCCTCATCTGTGACCAATATATATGTTTTGCCGGCTATCGTAGTCTGCTCCAGCACATAAAATGCCGCTGCCGCTTCTCCTTCCGGCTGAAAAACAATCTTTTCCAAATTTATTCTCCCGCTTCATCTCCTGCCATGTTCCGGCAGTAATCCAGATATCCCTGCAGGATCAGCGCTGCGGCCACTCTGTCCACATGCTCCTTTTCCTGCGCTCTGCGGATGCCCGCTTCGATCATCGCTTTCTCTGCAGCGACCGTAGTCAGACGCTCGTCCCACAATATGACAGGCAGTCCCGTCCTTCTCTCCAGCATCTCCTTGAGTTCTTCGGATCTCTGCGTGCGCTCTCCGTCCGTACCGTCCATATTTCTCGGCACTCCAAGTACAATCCGTTCCACCTCGTATTCCAGTATCAGTTCCTCGATCCTGGCAAGCGTCCGGCGCAGCTTATTTCCTCTGTCTCTTCTGATGATCTCGATTCCCTGGGCCGTAATCTGCAGGGCATCGCTCACGGCAACCCCCATCGTCTTGGCCCCATAGTCCAGTCCCATTATCCTCATTCGTGCCTACTTCCAATGATTTCCTTTGATGTATTCTCTCAGCATCTCTTCCACCAGCTCGTCCCGCTCCACTTTCATAATCATACTGCGGGCATTTTTATGGCTGGTAATATAAGTCGGATCGCCGGACATAATGTATCCCACAATCTGGTTGACAGGATTATAGCCTTTTTCCGTCAGCGCCTCATACACTGTCGACAATACAATCTTGACTCCGTTTTCCGGCTCGATCTCTACATTAAAAAATTGCGTATTTCCCAAATCCTGCATCCTGTCACTTCCTTTTTCTCTTTTCCGTTACACATATTTCCATCAAGTGACCCTAGTATACTCTATTTATCCGAAAAATTCAAGAATTCACTGCATAAGAACCATATTTTCCTGCAAAAAACCTGTAATCTTCCCCTGCACCAGCCTATTGGAAAGATTTTCTCCGGTGAAAAAAGCAGTCCTCACATACTCCCGCGTGTGGCCTGTCATATATGTTTTTCCTTCTATTATGACGGATTCCTCAAAAAGTATCTCCTTATCCCTTCCGATCAGACGTTCCCTGTAGCATCGGGACTGCTCTTTCGCCAGTTTCAGAAGTATGCTGCTGCGCTCCTCCTTGATCCGGCCCGGCACCTGATCCGGCATACATGCTGCCGCAGTCCCCTGCCTTATGGAATAGGGAAAAACATGCATCTCATAAAATCCCACTTTTTCCAGAAAAGCCAGCGTACGGGCAAATTCTTCCTCTGTCTCCCCCGGAAAACCTACGATCACATCCGTGGTAATGGCGGGATCTTCATATACTTCCCGCAGCAGGCTTACTTTTTCATAGTATTCACCTGCCAGATAATGCCTATTCATTCTTTTTAAAGTTGTGTCACAGCCGCTTTGCAGAGAAAGGTGAAAATGCGGACAGACTTTGGGCAGTTCTCTCAGTCCCCGGACAAAGGACTCACTGATGATCCGCGGTTCCAGCGAACCGAGTCGGATCCGTTTCAGTCCCGGAATCTCATGCAGGTTTCTGATCAGGCGCAGCAAATACGCCTGTTCATAAGTCTCCCTGCGGATCTCTTCCCTGCTTTTCCCCGTCGGACCGGCTTCCCTGACAAGATCCATGCCGTAGGAACTCAGATGAATACCGGTCAGAACGATTTCCTGATAGCCCGCCTGCGCCAGTGCCCGCGCCTCTTTGCACACATTCTGCGGATCACGGCTCCTGACCCGTCCCCTGGCAAAAGGGATCACACAATAAGAGCAGAACTGGTCACAGCCGTCCTGTATTTTCAGAAACGCCCGTGTATGGCCCGCCGTGCCTTCCGCTGTCATCTCTTCATAGGCAACCGGACGGCGCAGATCGGGAATCGTGGTATGCCCCAGTGTCTGATCCGCACCCCCTTCTTTCCGCTTCCTGAGAAACGTCTCCAGAATGGGGATCAGCTCCCTTTTCTTATTGTTGCCGATGGCCAGATCAATACATTCCTCAAGGCGCGACTCATCACCCGCCTGAACATAACAGCCCACTGCCACTACCACCGCCTGCGGATTGCGCTTTCTGGCGCGATGCAGCATCTGCCGGCTCTTTCTGTCCGCCATGTTGGTCACAGTACAGGTATTGACGATATAGATATCCGCGATCCCGTCAAAAGGCACAATCTCATATCCTCTGTTTTCCAGCATCTTTTTCATGACATCCAGTTCATAGGCATTGACCTTACATCCCAGATTATACAGTGCCACGCGTTCCATAAGCCATCCTTTCCGTAACTTTGTCAGGTTTGAATCTTGACATTCCGCGCCCGTGCCATTAGTATTAAGGTATTGATAAGCCAAGGCAAAGGAGGGGTATTCCAATGAAAACAGTACAGATTTCTTTAAACTCCATCGATAAGGTGAAATCTTTCGTCAATGATATTACACGTTTTGATTATGATTTCGATCTGGTATCCGGACGATATGTGATTGATGCCAAATCCATCATGGGTATCTTCAGTCTGGATCTTTCCAAACCCATTGATCTGAACATCCATGCGGAGGATGATATCGACGAAGTGCTCAATGTGCTGAAGCCTTATATCATCGCGTGATGCGGTGAAAGATTTAGGTCTGTACACTTGTTGTACAGACCCTTTTTACTGTCTTTTGCCCTCCACAACTACCAGCTCTTTTGTCTCCAGCGCCGTCCTGAACAGCTCTTCGATCACTTCATCCAGATTGTGCTCATGCTTTTTAATCACTTTGACATTCGGTTTTGTCACCGGATGTTTCGCCACGAAAATCGTACAGCAGTCCTCATAGGGCAGGATGGATGTCTCAAACGTGCCGATCCTTTCCGCGATCTCCACGATTTCCTGCTTGTCCATACCGATCAGAGGCCGATATACCGGCAAGGTACACACTTCATTGGTGGCAGCCAGAGAATGCATGGTCTGAGAGGCCACCTGACCGATACTCTCCCCGGTAATCAGCCCCAGACACTCGGTATCCTTCGCAATCTGCTCCGCAATTCGCATCATATAACGCCGCATAATTATCGTAAGCTCATCGTGCGGACATTTGTCATAGATAGCCAGCTGAATATCGGTAAAATTGATGATATGCAGCCAGACCGGCCCCGTATACCGTGCCACCAGACCGGCCAGATCGATCACCTTCTGTCTGGCCCGCTCACTCGTATAGGGCGGCGCATGGAAATAAACCGCATCTATCTTCACACCCCTTTTCGCAATCATGTAGCCGGCCACCGGAGAGTCGATGCCGCCGGAGAGGAGCAGCATACCCTTGCCCCCTGTCCCCACCGGCATCCCTCCCGGGCCGGGTATCACCATAGAATAGAGATATATCTTCTCCCTGACCTCTACTTGCAGATAAATATCCGGTTCATGCACATCCACCTGCAGACCTGGAAACGCATCCAGCAGAATGCCCCCAAGCTGCGCATTGATCTCACCGGAATGGACGGGGTAGTCCTTTCTCGCTCTTCTGGCCGCCACCTTGAAGGTCATGCCTTCTCCGGCGCCGAGTTTCGCGCCGTATACCCTTTCCATATAGGCAATCACATCCCTGCCGAGCTGTTCAAATCCCCGATCTTCCACAGCCGTCACAGGGCAGATGCCGGAAATGCCAAACACACAGCCAAGCTGCCCCACGACTTCGTCAAAATCAAATTCCGAAAGGGCATCCACGTAAATCCTGCCCTGATTCTTATGCACCTTAAACTCGCCGTCACAGTGTTTCAAAGCATGGCGGATCTGACGTACCAGAGCGTCCTCAAACAGGTATCTGTTTTTCCCTTTCACGCCGATCTCCGCATATTTTATCAAAAATGAAGTAAACATCTCTCTCTCCTGTCTCTTTGCCGAACATTTACTGTCTTGTATATTTCCGCAGCATCGGAACAGTTTCGTACAAGGTCTGTAACGTATAGTCAATCTCTTCCCTGGTAGTAAAAACAGAAAGACTGAAGCGCAGTGTGGAATCCAGCAGATCCCGTTCCAGCCCGATGGCGCGCAGCGTATCGGACGGCCTTGGCGCCTTATTGGATGCACAGGCACTGCCTGCCGACACATAAATGCCCTTTTCCTCCAATGCATGCAGCAGCACTTCACTCCGAACGCCCCTGAAAGAAACGCTGACCACGTGCGGTGCGCTCATCTCCCCGGTCAGGCCATTTATCTTCACCTCCGGGATCTGCAAAGCGCCCTGTACAAACTGTTCCTTCCGTTCATACATGGCCGCGCGATCCTTTTCCAAATCCGCGTAAATCGTCTCCACAGCCTTGCCAAGTCCGGCGATACCGGGTACATTCTCTGTTCCCGAGCGCATCCCCTTCTGCTGCCCGCCGCCAAACACGATGGGAATGACTCTCACTTTTTCACTGATATATAAGAAGCCCACCCCCTTGGGACCGTGTATCTTATGTCCACTCACCGATAACAGGTCAATATGCATCTTTCTTGGGTAAATGCGGAATTTTCCATAACCCTGGATCGCATCCACATGGAACACAATACGCGGGTTGATACTCTTAATCAGTTCCCCTGCTTCTCCGATGGGCTGCAGGGAACCGATCTCATTATTGGTATGCATGATGGACACCAGGATCGTATCCCGGCGGATGGCACGCCGCAGATCCTCGAGGCGGATTATGCCATAGCGGTCCACCGGCAGATATGTCACCTGGAATCCCTGCTTCTCCAGATAATGCATTGTCTGCATCACCGCCGGATGCTCGATGCAGGTGGTGATGATATGCCGGCCCGCTCTCGCACAGGCACTGGCAGTGCCGATCAGCGCCAGATTATCCGATTCCGTGCCGCCGGAAGTAAAGACAATTTCCTTTTCGCTGACCTTCATATTGGCCGCTATCACTTCTTTGGCATAGCGGATATAACGCTCCGCTTCCACACCTTTCATATGCAAACTGGAAGGATTGCCGTAATCCTCCACCATAACCTTGCTTACGATCTCCGCCACACAGTCAAATGCCCGGGTTGTGGCGGAATTATCCAAATATACTTCCATAGTTTCAGACACTCCATTTATCTATCTATAGCTATGTTATGCTTCCGCTTCCAGTTGGTACATTATCCACGCAAGCATGGTAAGTCCCGCCGTTTCCGTGCGTAATATCCGCCTGCCCATCGTGATCGGCCAAATCCCCGCCGCCTGCGCCAGCGCAATCTCCTCTTCTTCAAAACCGCCTTCCGGGCCGATCATCACAGCCACGCTCTGCCCGGGGTGTATCCCGCCAAGCAGTTCCCGCGTCCTGCCCATTCCCTCTGCGAGTTCATAGGGGATCAGACCACAGTCCGCCCGGGCTGCGAGAGCCACCGCCTCTTTCAGTGAAATAACCGGATGCACCTGTGGAATGATGTGCCGTCTGCTCTGCGCTGCCGCAGCCTCTGCAATGCTCTGCCATCTGGCAATCCTGGCTGCCTCCCGTTTCCCCTCCAGCCTCACCACCGCGCGCTTTGTGGCCATGGGGAACACTTCAAAAACGCCCAGCTCCACCGCCTTCTGGATAATCAGCTCCATCTTGTCCCCCTTGGGAAGTCCCTGAAACAGAGAAACGCGGGCGGGCAGCTCCAACCCGTCCTCCTTGATAAAACGCAGCCTGCACTGCACTTCCCCGTCCGTAAAGCACTCGATCTGACAGCGGTATTCCTTTCCATCCACACCGTTGCTGACCGAGAGCTCCTCTCCCGGCTTCATCCGCAGTACATGGACGATATGATTCACATCTTTTCCGGTAATTGTAATCCGCTTTCCCGCAATCTGACACGGCTCCACAAAAAACTGATGCATGCTATTCTTCCTTCCGGGCCGTGATGTTCACCCACTCGCCCTGGTACGTCACTTCCAGCACCTTGAATCCTGCCGCCTCTACGGCTTCTCTCACGATCTGCTCTTTCTCATCAATAATACCGGAAGTGATATAGATGCCGCCCG
>CAJULA010000022.1 GCA_910587155.1 uncultured Lachnospiraceae bacterium | reverse complement strand
AAACTGGCAAGACTGTATCCGGTTATACTTTAAAAACTAACCGGATACAGTACTATTGATACTGGAAAATATGTAGTCATTATTTTTTCGTATGTGTCCGCAGGTATTCTCCAGTTTTCTGTCCTTAAATTTTCCCCGGTGTATATCCGGTATATATCTTCAAACATACAGGGCATCAAAATATCTTCTACATTGCCGCTGTCCCAGTCTGTCACAAGGACATTGTAATTTACATAGCTTAACCCATATACATATTTAGTGGTTAAATCTCTGCATTTATCAGAAAGCGGTTTTATTCGATAATATTGACGCAAACTGGAATGAGGTATCACAATTTCATAGGCATAAATAAAATAGCCCTTCTCTGTCAATTTAATTTCGGCTATATCACTGACTAACGTATTCCTGACTTCCGGTATCCCTTCCTTCTGCCAGCCGATTTCTACATAATATGTCTGCAATTCATTTTCCCGGTATATAAAAGTAATCACGCCAAGAAATCCGTCCCTGTTTACATCAAATATTGTAACCATCGCATCACGCTTTTCTCTATATGCAGCATAGAAATCTTCGATTTCCCCATAGTTCTCCATATTGGTATCTTCTGTGACGCTGACATATCCTGCGTTTCCAAGAAGAGAAACTACTTCTCTGCACTGTTCTTTTGTAAACTCTTTGATGTTTGAACCATAGGACAACTCATCTGTTATTTCTATATCCTTATATACTTCTTTTACCCGCCCTGCAGCTGTCAACGCCATAGATTTAAGTTCTTCTTTTTCTGTATCGGATATCAGACAGTGCTCCGCCTGTGGAAGAAACCATAAATCCGCTTCCGTTTCGTCTTCCTCCGCACTTGTTTCTGCAATATCATTGCTTATAATCTCTACTGGTGGCTCCCGCACAACTTCTGAAACCTCTTTGGGGCTTTCACTCCATCGTACCCCCATAAAGCTTCCCGCAATTACCGCTATAAGCAATATCAGGAGAAACACTCCCCAATTTTTTAACAGCCACTTCACATCCTTCACGATCCGTCCCCTCCATAAACCTCATTCCATTCTTCCTCCGTCAACCGATTGGAATGCCACCAAATCTCATGGTCTCCTTCCGGTAAGGCGCCCTCCGGGCATCCCTCGATGCCATTCGGCGATAAAGAGGAAACACCCTCCGGGCATCCCTCGATGCCATTCGGCGATAAAGAGGAAACACCCTCCGGGCATCCCTCGATGCCATTCGGCGATAAAGAGGAAATTATCTCATTCGATACATACTGAAAACTGTCCTCACTGAATGGACGGATTACAGTTATGTGTGAAAACTCCTTAGACATATTTCCATTGGGATATACTGCATTGATATAAAGTGTAACTGTTCCGTCCTCGTTTTCCGTATAACTCACTACTTCCGGATACGCAATATCCGGATATTCCACCTCGTAAAATCCTCGTGGTCTATATTCATAGGCGGCAAGTTCCGAAATATATGTTGTTTTGGAACGGAGCGTTTCACGATCTATATTGAAATATGCCCCGATTACATCTTCAAATAATTCTTCCGGTACTTGATAAACAGCTCCAACTCCTAAATTTTCATCCGCCATATAAGGCACTGGCTGGCTGTGCATCATCGGATAGAACCTGTCAAATAAATCGTAAAAGTCCAAATCCCCAAAATCATCCTCGCTCCAATTACAGAGAAACAGGTTGTTCCTCACATAACCGACTGGCAGGATATACTTTCGGTTATATTCCCTGCACTTTTCATCCAAAGGTAAAATCCGAAGCATCGTATGTTCCGGTGTATCGCTTAATGTCAATATATAACTTTCATCTGAAAAGTAACTGCCCTCAAAAATTAAATAACCTTCCTCCGTATACTGCCAGAAGTCCGCCGGGTAGCTTACCGTACTTCTGTTCTGCAAACTGCCATTCTGGTCATATTGATAATATCCTCTGACAATATTTACACTACCATCCTCTGTTTTCAGATCAAATTTGCGAATCCCCATCTCCATAACCACTATAATAGTCAATTCATCCATCTCTTTTTCATCTACTGCTTTACAAAAATCAATCGCCTGCTCTGCCCGCACCATATCAATCTGATTCCCGCTGTCAACAGCCACATAACCATTTTCACCAAGTACAGCAACCATGTGCCGCATATCCCGTTCCATGAGAATCATTCACTACTTTTTTCACCCCTTCTAATACAATGTTTGTATGATCCTCTGAAAAGGCATTGGGAATCCAATATTCGGTTTCCGTTTCAATATTTTCCATATTAGAATATTGCGACTTAGCCATTACAATTTCAAAGGACAATTCTTCCTGAAAACCTAAACGCAGCAGAGAATCTTTCATTTCCTCTGCACCAATTTTCAATGCTGCCTTTGCAAAGTAAATATTATCGGAATAAATGATAGCGTTTTCCAAAACAACCGGATTATAAGCGTGGAGAGTTGTCACATGATACGAACCCCATGATGTGTCTTTCTGCCAGCTTAACCCTACATTTCCATAATCTTCATTGGGATCAACTTCCCCTGACTCTAAACAGATTGCCGCAGTAATCGGTTTAAAAGTAGAGCCCGGACACCATACCCGCCGGAAGCGGTTATACATTGGTTTATTTTCATCCTCATTCAATGCCGCCCATTTTTCGCCGGACAATCCCATAATAAAATCGTTGTTATCATAAGAGGGTGTGCTTACCAATGCCAGCACTTCTCCTGTATACGGATTCATCACTACCGAACAGCTTTTATCGCTCTGAAATTGTTCATATAAAGTCTTTTGAAGTTCTGAATCTATTGTCAGTTTTATGTCTTTCCCGTTTACTACGATACGGCAGGCAAGCTCTTCTTTTTCGATAACTACGGATAAATCAAGGAATCCATCCATACCAGTTTGTATGTATCTTCGGTTTTTAGAAAAAACGCTTCGTTCTCAAAGCTAATCTCTCCAGCCACAGTATCAAAATCTGTCTGGTACTGCACTACATTTCTTTCTTCTTTATTGCCGAATGGCATAAAGGTATGCCCGGAGGGTGTTTCCATGTCACAGGAAATAATTGTAACAGCCATATTTTGTACTTCCATCCCTCATAAATGGCAGAATTACACTTTACAAAATCTTCTTCGCTGACTTGTCCGGAGGCTTCCACATCAATCAACTGATACATCGCTGTATAATTCTGTTCCTGAATATAACCCATATATTTCAGCAAAACTTCTTCCAGTGTTGTCCTGCCTTTTCCTTTTCACATGAACCTCCATTTATTCTCTTTCTTATCTCCATTATTCTTAATTCTTACACAGGTAAGATTTATTTAAATATTACACTAGTAAGATTTGAAAGTCAAGTAGATTATGCACTGCTTATAACAATCTTACAACTTGCCTAAGCAATCGGAACACCGACACACCCTCCGGGAGTGTCGTGGGTAGAATCGGAGCAAGCACTGCCCATGTCCGGACACATGGGCGAAATTCCCCATACTTCCCTACCGTCCGTATGATGAAATTTCCATAGGGAAGTATCCCTAACCCTCTTTTCACGTTCTGTATGTCGGCAATCATTCCCGTCCTGCCCTGCCCCTCAAACACACACATCAAATTGATTTCCTGTATTCCGTTCCTTTTTATATCTTATATCCTTCTTTTTTCCAAATCGTTTTCTCATATTGACTTACTTTCTATGAAAGCGTAAAGGCATCTATTGGTATCTTCCAAATAGATGCCCATTTTAGAATTACATTACAAGAATTTTTCCCTTCTACGCCACAGTCCTGCTTTTTTGTCCACGGTAAATTCCAAAACCTGTAAGGGCGGCGGTCAATCCCAAAACAAAAACCACCATAACCGGATAACTGACACACATACCAAACACATCAAACATTTTAAATCCCCCAAACACTTCCTTTATCAGTGTGACATTCGCCAGTCCAAAGTCACACAGAGGTTTAAATCTTTGTGTGACGGCATCACCCATTGCCGCCAAGCCTACGTTGATAAACAAAACGGCAAGGCTTACTCCCACCGTGCCCATCTGGCTTTTCATTCGTGAAGAAATAAAGCCAATGATAAGACTGTAAACTGCCCCTGTGAAAATAAGCCATACTGCCCCGACTACAGCAAGCTGCCATGTCCGAAATCCGAACATGGATCTTGCATATGTTGGAATAGACTGAATCGCAGCGTTCCAGCCATGCAGACTGGCATGTGGAAGAAAACCAAAAATAAAGGTAGCTGCCACATAGATAAACGTTACAATAACCGATGCAGCCAGTATACTGAACAACTTTGCTGTGACAATTTTCCGTCTGCCGCTTCTGGAACTTAAAATTAGGTGATCCATACCTGTTGACCGTTCCACGGCAAATACCGGGGCAATGATAAACGTCAGCGGGATAAACAGCAGAAACTGCATCATATGTTCGCCCCAGTTGACAAACAAATTCTCCCACAGTAGGATATTTGCAAATTCCGGTTCACCAAGTGCAGCCAGCTTTTTTAATGAACTGGAAAGTTCTGTGTACGCAAATGTATTCTGTTTCCCCTGCATTTCAAGTTCAGATAACTTCGACTCTAAAAGTGCGATTCCGTACGGTTCCTCAGTGCTTTCCGGCGGCGTCCCGTTCCAATATTCGTCTACCCTTTCCGTAAATTCATTGTATTTCAGCGCCAGCATTGCTTCAGGCTGGTCTTTGATGCTTCTGGCAATCATCCGGGAATCTGTTCCATAACGGGTGCTTATTTCTTCATATACTTTTTTTGCCCAAGCCGCCTTCTCTTCATCAAGCGTTCCCTCATAGTCAGCTGCCAGTTCCTCATAAACACGATAGCTCTCTCTATTTCCAATTAAGAACATGGAAGTTACGAAACCCATCAGACTGTAAAGTATAAACAGACAGGCAAGCAGGCTTACCGTTTTTTTATTGAGTAACAACTTTTTAAATTCAAAATGGAATAGTGACATCACGTTACCTCCCGACCTTTTTCGGTAAAAAATTAAATATATACAAATATGCATCTTCCAGATTCGGTACAGCCTGCACCGCATCGTCCGCAGGTCTTGATTCTGCAATTACCCGTACTTCCATAAGCCTATCCTTCGCCACTACATTACTGATTACCGTCTGCTTCTGGTACTCCACAAGTTCTTCCGCAGGCATTTCCACAAGCCAGACTTTACCCGCCATCATTTTGACATATTCCCCGCTGCTATGCATATGATGAATCACGCCATACTCCATCATCATAATCTGCGCAGCAATCTGCTCCACATCAGACACAATATGTGTAGAAAGTAGTACCAGGCGGTCTTTTGAATAGGCGGATATAATATTCCTGAATTTGATACGCTCAAACGGATCCAGACCGGAAGTCGGTTCATCCAGAATCAAAATTTCCGGATTATCAAGAAGAGCCTGCGCAATGCCAAGCCTGCGCTGCATCCCTCCCGAATAAGTGGAACAATGCCGTTTTAAATCCTCCTGCAATCCCACACCGTACGCCAGCTCCTCAATCCGCTTTTTTGCGTATGTTTTCTCCATGCCTTTTAATGCAGCGGAATACTCCAGATAGTCCTTGCCCGTAAAGTCATTATAAAAGCTGACATCCTGCGGCAGATATCCTATTTTCGCCCTGTATTCATCGCCTGTGTCATGGATATTCCTGCCATTATATAAAATTTGCCCCTTGTTCGGGCGCAGCACATCCGCCATAATGCGGATCATCGTCGTCTTTCCTGCGCCGTTTGGCCCAATCAGCCCATAAACCCCCGTTCCCATTGTGACAGAAATGCCTTTCAGAACCTTCTTGTCCTTATAGCTTTTTTCTATATTTTCAAATTGCACTTCCATAAATGCTTCCTTTCTGTACTTATCTTGGCGCTCCGCCTCCCCGCATTGCCCTTGCCACTTTTACCGTAGAAAAATCTGCCTGATTAAACTTCCCGACACTTAATGCAAAGAAAGCTGTTCCTATGAGAACCGTAATCATAAGCCCCATAATCGGCGTTATAATAAAGCCATGAATATCAAATGCCATTCCCTCCTGCACAAGTTCTGCAGAACTCATTTTGTATGCCCCAAGCGCAATATACCGGAAAATAGACGTCACATAGGTAAGCGGATTCAGATATACGACTGGCAAAAGAAAACCAGGCATCATCGTAGTTGGTATATATGCGCCGGAAACAAACGTCAGTGGCATCATAATCATGGAGCTGATTGTCTGGAACGAAGGGGAGTTGCGTGACACAGTCGCTAAAAACAAGCCGACTGCGCTGAAAGTCATCGCTGAAACCAGCATTACCACAATCAACAGTAAAACCTGAAGCACATTGATTCTAAATCCAATGAACAGGCTGATTATCATGGTAAGAGTCCCCTGTATAGTAGAAACGACTGCCCCCGACAGGATATTTCCGATAGAAATCTGGGAACGTGCAATCGGCGCAACCATAACCTCTTTCATATATCCGTCCGAAATATCCGACAGGATATCTGACGAATTATTGATACCCGTCTGAAAAACAGTCATAATAATGACACCCGCAATCAAATAATTCATTGGTTCACCAAAACCGCTCATGGAAGATTTCATCATAAAGGAAAACATCACCAGCATGAACATGGACATCACGATGCTCCCAATCATCCTCCCCCTGTTTCTGGTATAATTTAACAAATTCCTCTGTATAATTGCTGTAACTGGATTCATGACTGTCTGATCTCCTTTCCTGTGATTGCGAGGAAAACCTCGTTCAATGTTCCGTTTTTTGCCTCAAAATCAAGAATCGTATCTTTACACTCTGCCAAAACAGCAAGCGCATCAGATGCTTTCTTTGTATGGAAAACAACCTTGTTTTCTACTTTCTTATAAGGAATCTTTTGCTCCTTCAATAACTTTTCCAAGGTTTCCGTATACGTACAGCTTGCATCAACCTCGGTTCCGGTATACTGGTGTTTTAAGTTATCCGGCGTATCGTGGGCAACAATCTTCCCATGATCCATAATCACAACCTTTGAGCATACCTCGGCTTCATCCATATAATGTGTGGTCAAAAAAATCGTCATGTTTTTCTGCTTTTGCATTTTCTGGATATATTCCCATACATTTGCCCTTGTCTGCGGGTCAAGCCCGGTTGTCGGTTCATCCAAAAACAAAACCTTTGGAAAATGCACAAGCCCTCTCGCAATCTCCACACGGCGCTTCATTCCGCCGGAAAGACTGCTGACAACTGCCTTTTTCCAATCTGTAAGCTCCACTAAGTCAAGGGCAAAACGGGTCCGCTCTGTAACCTCATTTTTCGGAACTTTATAAAAGCTGCAATGATATTTCAAATTTTCCTCCACCGTCATTTTTGCATCCAGCGTGGAATCCTGGAATACAATGCCAATATCTTTTCTGACTGCCCTCTTTTCTTTGGAAACATCATGCCCGTTGATTCGGATACTTCCCTCTGTTTTATCCAAAATCGTACATAAAGTATTGATTGTGGTACTCTTGCCTGCTCCATTCTCTCCCGGTAAACCTCCGCCCGGTCAAAACCGACCTCTTGATATAAAGCCTGCAATTCACTCTTGAACCGACTGTTTTCCACTCCGTTTTGTGTAAATAATCGCTTTCTCTGCTCCTAACGCTGTACTACTCATACATTTTTCCTCCATTCTCGATGATTGAATATAACAAAAAAGGACAGTCCTATTCGTTAGAATAAGATTGTCCTTTAGGCGCTATATTAGGTTGTTCCTCTACATCATCAAGTATTATTCAGTACCATTGGGTAAAAAATTGATGTACTAACCCTATTTTGATGTACAACAAAAACTCTTTTTAATCCTCAAAAAGTTTTCGTTTTCTCTCAATCATTTCGTCGATTCTTTCTATGAAAGACGCTACATCCTTGACATTTTCGCATCTTTCGATACGTCCGTCAGGGTACAGCCTTTTACTGATGCTACCGGCTCCGACAGCGATAATGGTCTGCACTTCCTCCATCATCAGAATATTATAAATACCATAACTGCCAGGTCTGGCATATCCGACGTTTTCAAAATTACCGGCCATATTTTTCTGACGGTACAAATAATAGGGCTGCATGCCCATGGAAGCCGCCGCCCTGGAAGCAATCTCCATCATATCGTCCGTATTGCGGATTGTCTGCAGACCGTTTTCCGCAATCCATCTGCTCAGCGCCGAGGCCCTCTTCACGGCAAGGGAATGTACCGTCAGGCTGTCCGGCCACAGAGCCCTGACAGCTTCGGTCGTATAGCGCACATCCTCATCGGTTTCACCCGGCAGTCCCAGAATCAGATCCATATTGATATTGTCAAAACCGTATCTGCGCGCCAGATGAAAGGCATCCGACACCTGCTGCGGTGTGTGCCTTCTGCCAATCAGCCGCAGGGTTTCTTCCCGCATTGTCTGAGGATTGACAGAAATCCGGGTGACACCATACGTTTTTAATACCTGCAGTTTTTCCTCTGTGATGCTGTCTGCCCGGCCCGCCTCCACGGTAAATTCCTGCACCGTATCAAAAGCAAGGGACTGACGCAGACCTTTGAGAAGCCGTTCCAGCTGCGCCGGTTCCAATGTGGTGGGTGTGCCGCCGCCTATGTATACACTGTCCAGAACCTTTCCCTGAAACGCCTCTGCCGTATACCGGATTTCCTGTTCCAGCGCGTCCAGATATTCTCCCACCCTGTCCTTCCAGGCCCCGATGGAGCAGGAAGTAAAAGAGCAGTACAGGCAGGTGGTCGGACAAAAGGGAATTCCGATATACAGGCTGTAACCGTCTCTGTAATGAATGTGTGACAACAGATCCTGTTCCCTTTGGGCGATCTCCAGACAGAGCCGGCCTTTTTCATCGCTGAGATAATAGGTGTCCTGCATCTGCCGGAAAATTTCCTCCTGCGTTTTTCCCTGCTCCAGTAATCCCATGGCAATTCTCGTCGGACGGATACCGGTAAGAGTCCCCCAGGGCAGATCTTTTCCCGTATATGCGGACAATACCCGGTAAATGAGCTGCTTTAATACATTTTTCACACGGATTTTATCCGCGTCCGGCCCGGGCACCGCCTCCTGCTGCAGCGCCGGTGTCCATTCTCCGTCTGCCTCCTGCCATTCGGAAAGGAGCAGTGTGATAAGCTCCCTGCTCCTTGTCAGTCTGAGCAGAGGAAGCCCTCTGTCAGATATGATATCTTTTTCCCCTTCCACAAAGACTTTGACCTCCGATGTTGGGTAAAAGGCTTTGACCAGGGAATGGATATCATATTCATATCCCGTTTCGTTCACCATAACCGCTATCATACTGTTCTCCATCGCAGACCGCGCAATATTGCCTGCCGCACCGCCTCTTCTCTACGCGCAGAACGGATTATATTTTTTCTCGTATCCGATCTCCGTCGCCTCGCCATGTCCCGGATAGACCTTTGTCTCATCCGGCAGGAGGAATACTTTCTCCCTGATGGAGCGCACGAGCCGTCCCATATCTCCGGTCGGCAGATCGGTCCGGCCCACGGAATCGGCAAACAGCGTATCCCCGCTGACCAGAAAACCGCCTTCCGGGAAATAATAGCAGCAGCTTCCCTCCGTATGTCCTGGGGTTCCGATCAGTCTGCAGGTCATCCCGGCAATCGTGATCTCTTCTCCGTCCTTCACATACACATCTGCCTCCGCGCTGCAGGCCCGGCCCGCCCCTGCCGAAACATTCAGTCTGGCATCGCCCAGCAGTGCCTTCTCCTGCTCCCAGATATAGACAGGAGCACCGCTCTTCTCCCGCAATTCCTCAAGTCCCCAGATATGGTCAAAATGTCCGTGCGTCAACAGAATACCGGCCACAGTAAATCCCCGCTCTTTCAGTGCATCATAAATATAAGCGCCCTGATCCGCCGGATCAATAAAAATCACATCACTTTTGCCTTCCTGATATACAAAATAACAGTTCGTCTGACAGATTCCCATCATAAGACGCCCGATTTTCAAATCTCCCATAGTTATCCTGTCGTCCTTTCAATATCAATAATGCTTTCTATCACTCTGAGTTTTTCTATAATACGCTGCAATTCTCCACGGCTGCTGATTTCAAAAGATACCACCATAGTGGCTATCCCCTGCCTGCTCACTCGTGTGTTCAGGGAAAGAATATCCACATTCTTTTCCGTCAGTGCTCTGGAGACATCAGCCAGGAGACCGTTTCTGTTGTTGGCATAAATATTGATCTCCGCCAGATAACGTTCTCCTTCCATCGCCTTGTCGGAAACCTGCCAGTCAGCATCAATCAAACGCACCCGCTCTATTTCCGAAAGGTTGATGATATTCACACAGTCCGTACGATGGATGGACACGCCTCTGCCCCTTGTCACAAATCCTACAATATCGTCCCCCGGCACCGGCGAACAGCATTTGGAAAAACGCACCGCCACATCATTGATCCCTTTTACCACAATACCGCTGGAAGATCTGGGTTTCATTTTTTTAGCATGCGTGCCGGCCGTCACGCTCGCCAGCACTTCCTCGTCTGTCAGCTCCTTCTTATGTTCCCGGTCAAAAAGTTCCTGCATCTTATTGACGATCTGACCCTCTTTCAGACCGCCATGCCCCACTGCGGCCAACACGGAATCCCAGTCACGGAAACCGTACTTGTGCATGACATAATCCATATATGGCTGCCTGAGTATCTGTGCAGTGTCCACCGATTTGGCCTTACAGTACGCCAGAAGCATTTCCTTGCCTTTTACGATGTTGTCTTCTTTCAGTTCATTTTTAAACCACTGATTGATCTTGCTCTTGGCCTGTGTGCTCTTGACCAGATTCAGCCAGTCACGACTGGGACCTTTTGAATTTTGAGAGGTCAGTATCTCGATCCTGTCACCGTTTTTAATCTCATAATCAATCGTCACCAGCTTGCCATTGACCCTGGCGCCGATCATCTTGTTGCCCACGGCACTGTGAATGGCATAGGCAAAATCAACGGTCGTGGATCCTGCCGGCATGTTTTTGACATCCCCTGTCGGAGTAAAGCAATATACGTTATCGGAAAAGAGATCCAGATCGCTTTTCAGCAGTTTCAAAAATTCTTTGTTATCCGTATCCTTCTGCCATTCCAGTATCTGGCGCAGCCATACCAGCTTTTCTTCTTCCTGCGCATTGACTTTTTTACCGTCGGAGGCTTCCTTATATTTCCAGTGGGCGGCTATGCCATACTCCGCTGCCTTGTGCATCTCATACGTACGGATCTGCACTTCGAAGGGCTGCCCGGAGCTGCCAATCAATGTGGTATGAAGAGACTGATACATATTTTCCTTGGGCATGGCAATATAATCCTTGAAACGCCCCGGGATCGGTTTATACATTTCATGGATCACGCCAAGCGCCGCATAGCAGTCTTTCACCGTATCCACAATGATCCGCACCGCAAACAGGTCATAAATCTGATCCAGCGTCTTATCCTGGTTTTTCATCTTCTTATAGATACTGAAGAAGTGCTTGATCCGCCCGTCGATCTTGGCCGCTATGCCCGCATGGCGGATATGCTCACCCACTTCATCCACAATCGACTGGATATAGCGCTCTCTCACACTCTTACGGATGGCAATCTTATCGACCAGATCATAATACACCTCCGGCTCCAGATACTTCAGGGAAAGATCATCCAGTTCTATCTTAATCCGGGAGATGCCCAGCCGCTGGGCAATGGGCGCATAGATATCCATCGTTTCCCTGGCGATCCGCTGCTGCTTTTCGGCGGGCATATGTTTCAGCGTCCGCATATTGTGCAGCCGGTCCGCCAGCTTGATCATAATGACGCGAATATCCTTTGCCATGGCAAAAAACATCTTCCGCAGATTTTCCGCCTGCATCTCCATCCGGTCACTGTCGCCGGACTGGGACTGGGTGCTGCCGGACAGCTGCAGCTGCTGCAGCTTCGTCACACCATCCACCAGAAGCGCCACATCCGCACCGAATTCCTTGGTAATCTCCGCCTCTGTCATGATGGTATCCTCCACCACATCATGCAAAAGTCCCGCCACGATCGTCTCCTTATCCAGTTCCAGCCCTGCCAGTATAATAGCCACACATAAGGGATGAATAATATACGGCTCACCCGATTTCCGCACCTGATCTTTATGAGCTTCATAAGCAGTATCATAAGCCTTCTGGATCATGGAAATGTCGTCGGAAGGATGATATTTCCTGACATGGGAGATCAGATCCTGATACAATGTCTCAGGACTCTGGAACTCGGCTATTGATTCAATTCTTCCATCATCAAATACGCTTTCTTTTTTCTCTTCTGTCATATCCCTTCACCAGCCCGCATTCTTTTTTATAGAGGTCTTACTTATTTCCCTTCGTATGTAATGGCCGCATCCAGTCTGTAGTCCGCAATCCGCTTCCTGCCTTCCAGACCTGCCAGTTCCATCAGAACCACGATACCCACTACCTCGCCGCCCAGGGATTCGATCAGACGGATCATTGCCTGCGTCGTTCCGCCGGTGGCGATCAGGTCATCCACGATCAGCACCTTCTGCCCTTTCTGAATGGAATCCTTGTGCATTTCGATGGTAGCTTTTCCATATTCCAGATCATAATCCACAGAGACTGTCTCACAGGGAAGTTTCCCTTTCTTGCGGATCAGTACAAAAGGCTTTCTGTTATTGTAGGCAATCGGCATGCCAAAAATAAAGCCTCTGGATTCCGGTCCTGCCACGACATCATACTCCAGATCAGCAATCATATCCTGCATTGTGTCAATGGCAAGGTGAAGCCCCTCTGCATCCTGCAGGACACTTGTCACATCCCGGAATATAATCCCCTCTTCCGGAAAATCCGGTATACTTCTCACATATTCTTCCAATTTTTTCATATCCTAAACGCCCTTTCCCGGGCCGGCTCTGTCTGCAGCCGTTCCCAGACCACAGGCAGCTGCCGCAGCCCGCTTTTTTATCCCGTTTTCCTGGTCAGCGCAGCTAGTGCACAGACCTGCTTTAAAAATTCAACACGTTCATAGTATAACACACAGACAGCCCCTGTGGCTACCAGTCCGCCTCATTTTCCTGGGCAGTCAGTACGGCATATTCATAATGCCCCAACAGCTTCCCGTAATAATTCGCCCTGCTGTAGCTGTATTTTGCCACACAGGGGGCAGTGCCCGGCGCCGTCATTCCGGCCATTCCCAGCAAAATCTGACCATCCGTATAGGCAATATACAGATCCATATCCAACTGTTCGTTGCCTCTCCGACCTTCCACAATCCCCTTTTCCACAAAGTGACGCAGCAGTTCCGGCGGATTGAAGCCAATGGATACCTGAAGATCCGGATTACTGTCATAGTAATAGTCTGCATCAAATACGGAAGAATAGTCTCTTCCATTATATGTAGTATCTGTCACTTGTGCCTGCGGTTTATTCAAAAGATATGGATTCTTCAGGCAGTCCGTCAAAATCTGGTAATAGGTGTCTGCTTCTCCCTTTCTCACCAGATAATCCGCCGCATAGGCTGCCAGCTCCTGATAATCAAGCAGATACCCGTTATCCAGGAACATTTCCAGATTCTGATAGGCATTGCTCACCAGATTCAGTGACAGCTCACGATTTTCCTGCTCTCCGTCCGCACTGAAATTCCAGTAAATCTGCTCCACCTCCGGCAGATAGGCGATCGACCACGAAGAGTCCTCTCTTCCCATCATCTCCCGCATCATCTGAGATGTGGTAAATACCGTATTGCGCAGGACTGCTTCCTCCGTTTCGGCTGCCTCCTGGGGCCCGCCGTTTTCCTCCGATCTCTCCGGCGCCCCGCTTTCCCGCCCGGACTGCGGCAGACCGACTGCCGGCGCCGCCTGCACAGTCAATGCACTACCGGTAACGAAAATGGAGGACAAAATAATACAGGTTACTCTTTTTATTTTCATCGTACACCTCCCTGTAGCTACAGGATATTTCCGCAGCAGTCCGGACAGTCTGACTTTTCCGGATCGCTGCCATTTTCCAGAGTATTCACAGTTATTATATACTTTATACTGCAAAGGTGCAAGTTCGGGCTTATGATATCTCTTCTGCAGCGATTAAAAAAGGAAAAGAAACACAGCCCTCCCCATTTCGGATGAGAAGCTGTGCCTCTTTTGCTCTTTTCGTATTTTACCTGAAACTCAGTGCTTAACAGACTGTACGTTTCCTGCTATTTCACTTTTTTGCAGCACTTACATCATACCGCCCATGCCGCCGCCTGCCGGCATTGCAGGTGTCTCTTCTTTGATATTGGCTACCACGGATTCTGTTGTCAGCAGTGTGGAAGCAACGCTTGTTGCATTCTGCAGTGCACTCCTTGTCACCTTGGCAGGATCAAGGATACCTGCGGATACCATATCCACATACTCACCCTTCAGTGCATCGAAACCGATGCCTACTTCAGATTCTCTTACCTTGTTGATGATCACACTGCCTTCCATACCTGCGTTGGCTACGATATGATACAGAGGAGATTCCAGAGCCTTGAGGACGATGTTCGCACCTGTCTTCTCGTCGCCGTCCAGCGTTTCAGCCAGCTTCTCCACTTCCTTTGCCGCATGGATATATGCGGAGCCGCCGCCGGAGATGATCCCTTCTTCTGCTGCCGCTCTTGTCGCGTTCAGCGCATCCTCCATACGCAGCTTTGCTTCTTTCATCTCTGTTTCGGTTGCAGCGCCCACACGGATCACTGCCACGCCGCCTGCCAGTTTTGCAAGTCTCTCCTGCAGTTTTTCTTTATCGAAATCAGACGTGGTGTCTTCCACCTGTCTCTTGATCTGAGAAATTCTCGCCTTGATCTCATCCTTGTCGCCTGCCCCGTCCACGATAACCGTATTCTCTTTCTGTACTTTGACGGACTTTGCACGTCCCAGATCTTCCAGGGTTGCTTCTTTCAGATCCAGACCCAGCTCATCGGAAATCACCTTGCCGCCTGTCAGGATGGCAATATCCTCCAGCATCGCTTTTCTTCTGTCACCATAGCCGGGCGCCTTGACAGCCACTACATTGAATGTACCGCGCAGCTTGTTGACGATCAGCGTGGTCAGCGCTTCGCCTTCCACATCTTCGGCAATGATCAGCAGTTTCGCACCGGACTGAACGATCTGCTCCAGCATCGGAAGAATCTCCTGGATATTGCTGATCTTCTTGTCGGTGATCAGGATATAAGGATCATCCAGATTTGCTTCCATCTTATCCATATCGGTTGCCATATATGCGGAAATATAGCCTCTGTCAAACTGCATACCTTCTACCAGATCCAGTTCCGTCTTCATGGTCTTGCTCTCTTCGATGGTGATAACGCCGTCGCCTGTCACCTTCTCCATCGCGTCCGCAACCATGTTGCCGACTTCTTCATCTCCGGAGGAGACAGCCGCCACTCTTGCGAACTGGTCTTTGCCGCTGACCTTTGCGCTCATCTTCTCAATGGCTTCCACTGCGCAGTCCGTTGCTTTCTTCATCCCTTTTCTGAGGATGATCGGGTTAGCGCCTGCTGCCAGATTCTTGATTCCCGCATTTACCATCGCCTGCGCAAGTACGGTAGCGGTTGTGGTGCCATCACCTGCCACATCATTTGTCTTGGTTGCCACTTCTTTGACAAGCTGTGCACCCATATTCTCAAATGCGTCTTCCAGCTCGATCTCTTTGGCGATCGTAACGCCATCGTTGGTGATCAGCGGTGCGCCGTAAGATTTGTCCAGTACTACGTTTCTTCCTTTCGGTCCCAGTGTCACACGTACTGTATCTGCCAGTTTATTGACACCGGTCTCCAGAGCTGCGCGGGCTTCTGCCCCAAATTTAATTTCCTTTGCCATAATCGTCATCTCCTACACTATTTTCCTGAATTTTTCTTTGACTACTGAATCACTGCCAGAATGTCGCTCTGTCTTACGATAATCAGTTCTTCTTCCTCCAGCTTCACATCCGTTCCCGCGTACTTGGAATAGATGACCTGATCGCCGACTTTGACTTCCATCTTCACTTCCTTGCCGTCTACCATTCCGCCGGGGCCGACTGCGATCACTTCTGCCTGCTGCGGTTTCTCCTTACTCTGTCCCGGGAGAACGATACCGGATTTGGTTGTCTCTTCTGCTTCCAACTGTTTTAATACGACTCTGTCACCCAATGGTACTAACTTCATTTAGACTGCCTCCTTTATAATTCGCTGTTATCTGTCTTATTTATTAGCACTCACTTTGGTTGAGTGCTAAGAACTATCCATATATTAGTTTCTTACCCACGGTTATGCAACCCGATCTAACACACTTTTACTCTCTTTTTCTTGTTATATTATGATGCTATCTCTTTTTTTCTCTCTTTTTCTTAATTTTTCCACTAACTGGCGATTTTATACTTATTTTATATTTTTCCTGAAAAAAGACGAAAAAACCGGCAGCCTTTTCTCAGACTGCCGGCTTGTTTTTCTTATTGTAATTAACTGTTTTTTGCTTCTTCCGGAATCGTAAAGTCCTCAGCACTGTTGAAATTGGAACAGTTCATCGTCACTACCATTTTCGGAATTGCCATTTCCATGCCTTCGGCTTCTTCACCCATGCTCTTAACAATACTTGCCATCAAAGTGTTCATTGCCTCTGACATATCCAGCTCATATTTCACGGGATACAGGCTTGCTTCATCAATCCACACATACTCGGTCAGATCTCTCACATCACTCAGCTCGGCCTCCACCTGGGCCTGATCCACGCCTGCGGAAGTAAGAGAGTCCAGTGCGCCGGAAGTCAGGATCGCCTCTTTTGCCTCTTCCCCACTCATAGTATGGGCATACTTATAGGCATTGGCACCATTCACTTCTTCCATGCCTTCCAGTTCATAGGTGATGCCATTGTCAATATAAGCGAGCATATTTGCGCTGGCATCATACTGCTCCAGATCCGCATTACCCACTACCTGACTCTGCCACGTATCACTTTCTCCGTCGTGCAGATACATGGTAGCCGTGCCGTCTTCGGCAACTTCACCGTAAATGGACATCATATTATCCATACTTCCCGCTTCCCCGGCATCCACACTCATATCCATCTTGATCTTCCACGGATCACTGAAGCAGGTCATGTCCATCGTGATCGTAGAAGCAAAAGACTGCTGTTCTCCGTCCTGTGTCGCTTCCATCTCCATGTCCATCACCATCTGCATTTCCATGCTCTCGACAGATCTTGTATTCTCCACTGCTGCCGCAAAGGCATCCACTTCTTCTGCCTCGGACTCCTCCGACTCAGCTTCCGTCTCCACCTCTGCCTCCTCGGAAACCGCTGTATCCGCCGCCGTTGCCGGTGCATCCGTTTTCGCGGCGCCGCTGTCCGCACCGCCGCAGGCAGTCACCGACAGCGACAACATACCTGTCAGAAACAGTGCCAGAATTCTTTTTTTCATAGCTTTTCATAATCCCCTTTCTTTCCGTTTCCGGATTCATTCTTTACCATCATATCACGATAAGTGTGATTGTCAAGCATTTTGGCAGCGACACCGGGCACATAGTACGAAAAGGGGTAAAACCGGACAATCCTACCTTTGATTTCTGCGCAGTCTTGCCTGGTAAGCCGGATTTTGCTTCATCTCAAATTTATTCTCAAACATTTTGTACTCGGCTTCCGCAAATACCTCTTCCAGTGTCTCTTCGACATTGCTCTTATACATCAGCCCCACCGCCACCGATGGTGTCAGTTTCGGATCCACGTAATCCCTGCACCTGCTCTGTATCCGTTCCCTGTAGCCTTCTGCTTCCCCTTCTTCCGGCATGGGGATCGCGATATGGAACACATCGCCGTCCACACGGCCCACTATGTACTCTTCCCCGGCCTCCTCCTTCACGATCTGTGCAACGATCTGAATGAGCCTGTCACTTTCCTCATCGCCATAATGGTCGTTGGCAAATTTCCAGTCATTGATATTGGCTTCCACGGCTGCCACCGGTACGACCTCGGACTCATCCAAAGCCTTCATCCGCTCTTTAAAATAAGCTCTGTTCAGAACACCTGTCAGGATATCATTTTTTTCCCCATGTTTCGCCCGGTGTGCCTCTTCCATGGACAGCTCGATCTCGTCAATGTACACCGCGCTCTCCCGTCCGGCATAGACCTCTTCTCCCAGACGCTCCCACATCGTTACCAGAGTTTCCAGAAACGCGGCCGCCATCTTCTTTTTCTCCGGCTCTACGTCCTCTTCCCGCGTATATATATGGCCTACCGTCCGGTTTGCCACCCGCAGCTTGCGTCCCGGCTCCCCGACCACATCCGGGGTAAAATCCGCGAAATTCCCCACCGCGGCCATCTTCTCTCCATGCCGCTCGGTCAGCAGTATTTTAATCCCCGTCAGCTCATGCAAAAGCCGCATCTGACTTATCAATTCTTCTATCTTATAGAGATTGGCAAGCCTGTAATTCCTGATGTTCTCCTTCAGCCTCTTGTCCAAAGGCATCGTCCCATATCCCATAAAAAATACCTCTCATCCCTTAAATTTTCCGGCCTGTTTTTCCCTCCGGAAAGACAGTTTTATTATATCGGTTTTTATGAACTTTGTCCAGAAGGAAAGCGTGCTGGCAACGGCCATCCTTCCCCTTTTACAGCGACTGATACAGCAGCTCCAGCACATCCACGCACTTCCCGATGCCCAGGCGGCCACGGTCCAGCGCCACATCATAGTTGTTGATATCGCCCCATTTGTATTCCGTATAATAATTATAGTAAACGCTGCGCTGTTTATCCGTCCTGCGGATCATGGCGGCCGCTTCCTCTCTGGACAGATTATAATGGCGGCACACCACATCCAGCTTTGTCTCCATATCCGCAAAAATGAACACACTGAGCATGCGGCTGTTCTCCCGCAGGATATAGTCCGCCCCTCTTCCTATTATAATACAGGGACTCTGCCCGGCCAGATCCTTGATGATCTCCGCCTGCAGACTGAACAGCTCCTCATTCATCGGGATTTTTGCGATCCGGTATTCCAGTCCCACTTCCGTCGTAAATTCATACCACTTGCGGTTGATCTTTTTTTCGTCCACCTCCAGCAGCGACGCATAGTCCGCCTCACTGCGTTTGGAAGCCATTTCGATCAATGCCATATCATAATAGGGGATCTGCAGCCTGTCCGATAATGTTTTGCCTATTTTCCTTCCGCCGCTGCCAAATTGCCGGCTGATCACGATGACCTGATTACTCATACGCACTGTCTCCTTTTTCTTTTTCTAGAAGTATATCATATTTTCCTTGCAAAATCCTGCATTTTCTGTAAAATAGGAAAAGATGAACAGTTACAAAGTTATGATAACAAGAGAGGTTTAATTAAAAACATGATCAGTGCAAACAATGTAACATACAGGGTAGGAAAAAAAGCATTATTTGAAGATGTCAACATTAAATTTACGGAAGGCAACTGCTATGGCCTGATCGGCGCCAATGGCGCAGGAAAGTCCACCTTTCTGAAAATCCTTTCCGGACAGCTGGAGACGACAAAGGGCGATATCGCCATGACACCCGGACAGCGTCTCTCCGTTCTGGAACAGGATCATTTCAAATATGACGAATATCCGGTGATGGATGTCGTCATTATGGGCAATGAACGGCTTTACCAGATCATGAAGGAGAAGGACGCCATCTACGCCAAAGAGGATTTTACCGACGAGGACGGCATCCGCGCCAGCGAACTGGAAGCGGAATTTGCGGAAATGGACGGCTGGGAAGCGGAGTCGGGTGCTGCCATGCTGCTGAACGGCCTGGGAATTGATACCCCCTGCCACTATGCCATGATGAAAGATCTGGACGGCAGCGAAAAGGTAAAGGTGCTGCTGGCCCGGGCACTGTTCGGCAATCCTGACATTCTGCTGCTCGATGAGCCGACCAACCATCTGGATCTGGATGCCATCGCCTGGCTGGAAGAATTTCTGATCAACTTCGAAAATACGGTGATCGTCGTATCCCATGACCGCTATTTCCTGAATAAGGTGTGCACACACACCGCGGATATCGACTATGGCAAGATACAGCTCTATGCCGGAAACTATGATTTCTGGTATGAATCCAGCCAGCTTCTCATCAAACAGATGAAGGAAGCCAACAAAAAGAAAGAAGAAAAGATCAAAGAACTGCAGGAATTTATCTCCCGCTTTTCCGCCAACGCCTCCAAGTCCAAACAGGCGACTTCCAGAAAGCGGGCGCTGGAAAAGATCGAACTGGATGAAATCAAACCTTCCAGCCGGAAATACCCTTATATTGACTTCCGTCCCGACCGTGAGATCGGTAATGAAGTCCTTACGGTAGAGGGGCTGTCCAAGACAATAGACGGGGTGAAAATACTGGACAACATCTCCTTTATCCTGGGGCACAATGACAAAATTGCCTTTGTGGGTGGCAATGAACAGGCCAAGACAACGCTTTTCCGGATATTGATGGGAGAAATGGAGCCGGATGCGGGCACTTACAAATGGGGCGTCACCACTTCGCAGGCCTATTTCCCCAAGGACAGTACAGAGGAATTTAACAATGATCTCACGATCGCCGACTGGCTGACCGGCTACTCCGCCATCAAGGATGTCACCTATGTCCGCGGCTTTCTCGGCCGTATGCTCTTTGCCGGGGAAGACGGTGTGAAAAAAGTCAAAGTACTCTCCGGCGGTGAAAAGGTACGCTGCCTGCTCTCCAAGATGATGATCTCCGGCGCAAACTGCCTCATACTGGACGAGCCGACCAACCATCTGGATATGGAATCCATCACCGCACTCAATAACGGGCTGATCAAATTCCCCGGCGTGGCCCTGTTTTCCTGCCATGACCACCAGTTTGTCCAGACCACAGCCAACCGCATCATGGAGATCCTGGAGGACGGCAGTCTGATCGACAAGATCACCACCTACGACGAATATCTGGAACAGGACGAAATGGCCAGAAAGCGTACCGTATATACGGCAAACAAGGAAGACGACGAAAATTAAAGGCTGGTATCTCCATGATAGATCTGCATGTACATTCCCATAAATCAGACGGCACCTGCTCTCCCTCCGAGCTGGTAGCACTTGCCCTGGAAAAGGGGCTGACTGCCTTTGCCCTCACCGACCATGATACGGCAGACGGGCTGGAGGAAGCGATCCGGGCCGCGAAAGGGCGGCCTGTTACCGTAATTCCCGGCATTGAATTTTCCACCTCTTATGAGGATCGGGACATTCATATCCTGGGACTGGCCATTGATTACAGAGCACCTGTTTTTTTATCCGCACTGGCCGGTTTTGTGGCCTCCCGGGAACAGCGCAATGAAAAAATGTGTCAGAAGCTGCGGGACTATACCCATATCGACATCACCTATGACAAACTGAAAGAAGCGTTTCCCGGCTCTGTGATTACCCGAGCCCATTACGCAAGATATCTGCTGGAACACGGAGCCGTCAGCGATATGCCGGAAGCCTTCCGGCGCCTGATCGGCGAGCAGGCACCCTGCTTCGTTCCCCGGGAAAAGGTAACGCCCCATCAGGCCGTCCGCCTGATCCGGGACGCGGGCGGTGTTCCCGTTCTGGCACATCCGCCCCTTTACCATATGAGTGCGACGCAGCTCTCTCATCTGACAGCTGCGCTGACCAGGGAAGGACTGGCTGGTATCGAAGCCCTCTATTCCACCTATACCCCCGGAGAAGAAATGCATATGAAAAGCCTTGCCCGCCAGTATGGTCTGTTAATCACCGGCGGCTCGGACTTTCATGGCTCCAATAAGCCGGATATCAGCCTGGGGACCGGAAGAGGCAGCCTGCATGTGCCTGACAATCTGTTAGACGATCTGTACAGGTACAAAAATCAGTGATTGATCAGGGAGAAGGAAAACATTGGAAAAGAAAATATTTTTTACGGATCTGGATGAAACACTTCTGACAAGCAGAAAGACAATGACGGACGCCACCGTAAAAGCAGTGGAAAGACTGACGGCTGCCGGACATTACCTCGTCTTAACCTCCGGGCGTCCTCTGGACAGTATGAAAGAAGCGCGCAGTCTCCTGCCCATCTCAGACAGGGGTCTGTATTACATAGCCAATAACGGCGGCCTGATCGAAAGTGCACAAACGGGGGAGCGGATTTCGGAGATCCGCCTGAGCATGGAAGAGACAAGCTATCTGCTGAATGCGGCCAGACAGGCAGGCATCCACTGCCATGCCTATACCGACAATGCCATCGTCGCCCGGCAGAATACACCGGAACTGGAATTTTACCGCAGAACCATTCACCTTCCGGTCATTCTGTCTGATAACATAACAGATGTTCTCGAACAGCCGCCCTTCAAATGCCTTGCCATCAGCCTGAAAGGCCGGGAACAGGTGGAGGCCCTGCGCGATACGCTTCTCCCCTGGGCCAACGGCCACGTATCCCTGATCTGCTCCACCGACAGACTGCTGGAAATGTTTCCCGCCGCTGCCGGGAAAGGGGCCGCCCTCAGGAGACTGGCAGAGCATCTGCGAATCCCCCTCTCCCACACCATGTCGGCAGGCGATCAGGACAATGATATCTCCATGTTACAAGCCGCCGGGCTGGGCGTCGCCATGTGCAATGGCTCTGCCCGTGCCAAAGCCGCCGCAGATGTTATCACCAAAAGCGATAATAACCACGACGGCCTGGTCCCTTTTCTGGAAGATTTTTTTGATCTGTAATCCTCTGCCCCGTTCCTTTGCCTCTGTTACCCTTCCACGATCAGGTATCTGCCGTCGCCCACTTCAAAGACTTCATCGGCATCCAGGATGGAGTCTTCATCAGCGCCGTCCATGTCAATACCTGCCGCATCAAAATAATCCAGCACTTCCCTGGGCGAATCCACTACCACAGCCATACACTCTTCCAGATAATGTTCCGCCTCTTCCGGCTTTTCCGCCACTGCCTCCGGGAAAAGCTGAAGCTGATGTTTCAGAAAACATTGTAGTACCGCATCATCAAACTGCATATACCTTCTTCTCCTTTCCATAGTTTCGCAATTATCTGCTTCCACAATTACTGCTCCAGCCAGTCGGGCAGTTCCCGGGGATGCGCGATTATGGCATCCGCATGGTTTGCCTCCAGTTCCGCCCGGTCACGGAATCCCCACAGCACCCCCACGGTAAAGGCGCCTGCATTTTTTCCTGTCTGCATATCTGTATTGGTATCTCCCACATAGAGCATTTCCGACACCGGAATCCCCAGCTTTTCACTGATCAGAAACACCCCGTCAGGACTGGGCTTTTTGCGGATCTCCCCGGTCTGCCCCTGCACCACATCAAACAAATCATCTCCGAACAGATCATGGATGACTTTACATGTATTGGGATGCGGTTTGTTGGACAGTACCGTGATTTTGATCCCTCTTTCCTTCAACAGGGCAAGCAGCTCCGGAATACCGTCATAGGGCTTTACCTGATACATGCAGTCCACGGCAAACAGCCTGTCATATTCCGCTTTTACCTGCTCATAGAGATCCATGCGGTCTGTCGCCTGACCGCGCAGCACACGCCGGATCAGCTCTGCCGCCCCGTCTCCGACGAAATATTTGTACCGGTCCGTTTCAAAAGGTACAAGCCCAAATGCCTCCAGCGCCCGATTGGCACAGTAGGCAATGGATACAAGAGAATCGGACAGCGTACCATCCAAATCAAAAACAACTGCTTTTTTCATCATACTTACTCCTGCTTACCTGAATTTTTTCAGTTCCTGATACAGCGCTGCCACCGGGAGTCCCAACACGGTGCTGTACTCTCCCTGTATCTCATCCACAAACACCGCAAAGCTGCCCTGGATGCCATAGGCCCCTGCCTTGTCCATGGACTCTCCCTTTCTCATATAGTCACGGATCTCCTTTTCTTCCATCGCATGTACGGTAACGGATGCCTTCCGTGAGAAGGTATCATATGTTATATTTTTGTGTTCCACACTGGCAATCGTAACACCCGTGTACACTTCGTGCGTTCTCCCCTGCAGGCTGTCAAGCATGGCAAAGGCATCCTCTTCACTGCGCGGCTTTCCCATCACAACGCCGCCGCAGACTACGATGGTATCCGAGCCGATTACAAGCACGCCTCCATCCGCGGCCACAGCTTCGTCTTCCATCATCTGCTTTGCCACATCCTCCGCCTTCTGCCGGGAGAGATGTTCCACGATCTCCTGTGGCGTATCACCTGTTATAATTTCAGTTTTCTCACTGGGCATGACCTGAAAGGTAAGTCCCATCAGTGCAAGCAATTCCCGGCGCCGGGGCGAAGCGGAAGCCAGTATGATCTGCCGCCCCTGCACCGGCTCTTTTTCTGTCTGTTTTCCTTCCATCCCTTACGCTTCCTGCCCCTCATCCTGCTCTTCATAGTCCACCGGTATCTCCGGAATAAAGGTACGGCTGGCATAGACTTCCTCCTGCCTGGCAGCCTGTTCCATAGCCTCCCGGCAGAACTCTTCCTGAGAGTCCAGACGTTCTTTCCCGCGTCCGTCCACTTTTTCATAGATATTATCTTTGGTCAGTATATTGGCCTTTACGTTGTCTTTTAACTGCATATCCAGTATGTGTATGACACGCTGTTTCAATTCCTCTTTTTCAACGGGGAACAGAATTTCCACCCGGCGCTCCAGATTTCTCGGCATCCAGTCCGCGCTGCCCATGTAGACCTCCGGCTCACCGTCATTCTCAAAGTAAAAGATACGGCTGTGCTCCAGGAAATTGCCTACGATGGAACGCACCTTGATATTCTCACTCACTCCCGGTATCCCGGTGCGCAGGCAGCAGATTCCTCTGATGATCAGCTGGATTTTCACCCCGGCGGTGCTGGCCTCATAGAGGGCAGCAATGATATCCCGGTCACAGAGCGAATTGACCTTGGCGATTATCTTTGCTTTTCTGCCCCTGCGTGCATATTCTGTCTCTCTGGCTATCATTGAGAGGAATTTATCCTTCAGCCATAAGGGCGCCAGCGACAGTTTGTTCCAGTTCAGCGGCTCTGAATAGCCGGAAAGCATATTGAACACCGCGGTCGCATCTTCGCCTATGGCATCACTGCAGGTCAGAAGTCCGGTATCGGTATACAGTTTTGCCGTGGCGTCATTATAGTTACCGGTGCCCAGATGCACATATCTGGCAATGCCGTCTTCTTCCTGGCGGACCACCAGCGTAATCTTGCTGTGGGTTTTCAGTCCCACCAGACCATAGATTACATGACAGCCGGCTTTTTCCAGCATCTTCGCCCAGACAATATTGTTCTCCTCATCAAACCGCGCTTTCAGCTCCACCAGCACGGAAACCTGTTTGCCGTTCTCTGCCGCCTGTGCCAGCGCCGCAATAATGGGGGAATTGCCGCTGACACGATACAGGGTTTGTTTGATAGCCAGCACCTGGGGATCTCTGGCCGCCTGTCTGATAAAATCCACCACCGGCGTAAAGGTCTGATAAGGATGGAAAAGCAGAATATCTCCCTGACGGATCTTGTCAAAGATACTCCCTTCCCCTTCCATCTCCGGTACAGGCTGTGGTGTATAGCCCGGCTTTTTCAGATGGTCGAAGCCTTCCATGCCATACATTTTCATCAGAAAGGTCAGATCAAGCGGCCCCGGGATACGGTACAGCTCTTCCTCTTTGATATTCAGTTCCTTTTCAATGATCTTCAAAAGCTTTTTGTCGATCCCGGCCTCTACTTCCAGGCGGATCGCCCTGCCCCACTGTCTCTTTTTCAGCTGCTTTTCAATCTCTTTGAGCAGATCGGCCGCCTCATCCTCTTCAATGGTCAGATCCGCATTTCTCATAATCCGGAAAGGATGGGCGCACACGATATCGTAGCTTAAAAAAAGCTTTTCCATATTTTTTTCGATGATCTCTTCCAGCAGGATCAGCTTTCGCCCTTCTCCCTTCGTGGGAATCTCCACAATACGGGGCAGGACGCTCGGCACCTGAACCGTGGCAAATTCCAGTTCTTTGTCCTTTCCTTTCTTTCGAACAAGCGCGCCGATATTCAGAGACTTGTTCCTGATCAGCGGAAAGGGCCTGGAAGAATCCACTGCCATGGGGGTCAGAACCGGATATACATTATCGTTGAAATAACGGTCGACATACTCTGCCTCCGCCTTTGTCAGGTCTTCATGTGCCTGGATCACATGGAGGCCGCTTTTTTCCAGCAGGGGCAAAAGCGAACGGGAATACGTGGAATACTGCATATTGACAAGTTCATGCGTCGCCTGATCCAGCTCTTTTAACTGCTCCTGCGGCGTCATCCCCGCGATATCCGGTTTGTCATATTTTACCGCCACCATATCCTTGAGTGATGCCACCCGGATCATAAAAAATTCGTCCAGATTGGAAGCCGTGATGCTTAAAAATTTCAGCCGTTCGAAGAGAGGATTGTTTTTATCTCTCGCTTCATTCAGCACACGGATATTGAACAGAATCCAGCTCAGTTCCCGGTTGCTGTAATATTTGGGATTGGTAAAATCAATTTTCTTTTCTTTGTCTTTCTCCGCCATGGCTACTTTCCCCTTTTTCTTTTAATTACAGGTGTTACCTCAAATATTTCTTCGAAAAAGGCCGCCTTTGAAGAGAACAGGCCTTTTTCCAGCGTGATATCATACGTCGTATTGACTGTCAGCACGAGCTGCTTCTCCCTGAGCACTGCCGTAATATCACGGAATTTTTCCTTATGGCTTCTGTCCAGTCCGGTCGCTGCCCGCAGGATCGCTGTCAGCTTGGCCACGGTCAGATAAGAATGGATATCCGGGATGCACTCTCTGCCGTATCTGTCATACGAAAATTCCCGGTAATTATACCGCACCACGTTGGCCACAATCTCACGTTCCGCATGCGAAATGCCAATGATCTCCGTGGACATGACAATCTCATAGGAAGCCTCTCCCACATTGGTCATGGAAATATACTTGCCGCAGTCATGCAGCAGTGCCGCCAGCCGCAGCAGGAGCCGCTCACGCTTACTAAGTCCATGTATCTTTTTCATGCTGTCAAAAATGGTCAGTGCGATCTTTTCCAGCGTCTCGCCCCGTTTTTTGCTGCCCATGTAGCGCTTGCTGATATTCTGTGTGCAGTCTATGATATCTTTTTCAAAATCATGAGTCGTCACCAATATCTTGTTTTTTTCCGCATATTCATAACCGATGCCGTCACAGAGTGTCACACCCGGTATCCACAGCTTGGCCGCTCCCATCGTGTGCAGAAATTTCAGTACCAGCATGGAAGAGATAAACAGAAGAAGAATACTTTCCTCCGGCATCTGCAGCGTCTTGCCCAGCTCCGCCAGCGGGCGTTCACGTATCTCCTCCATAAATTTCAGATAGGTATCTCCGTCGATATAGTTTTCCAGATACCGTCTGTCCTTTTTACCCAGCGCATTGGAGATATACTCATCCACCACGATGATATTGTCAATCTTTTTTCCTTTCAGATACAGCTTTTCCAACACTTCGATCTGGCTGCCTGCCATTTCCTCAATAATATCCTCATACTGGGAGTGGCGCAGCTTTAACTTGGTGAGCTGTTCCCTGATCAGCAGGATGCCCAGCCGCATATTCTGGGTTGTCACCAGCGAATCCTTGTCGAACAAAGACACCTGTATGCTGCCGCCCCCGATATCAATGATGGCGGTCCCATTGGAAATCAGCCAGTGAAAGCTTTCCCCCCGGGAAGCGATGGATTTGTAATCCAGAAACCGCTGTTCCGAATTGCTCAATATTTCAATGGAGATCCCGGTACGCATCTTGATCTGTTCCAGTACAATCTCCCGGTTTGCCATCTCCCGCACCGCACTGGTGCCATAGGCCTGATAGTCCGTCACCCGATAGGACTTCATAATGTCCCCGAACTCGCACAATACCCGACAGAGCTCATCCACCTTTTCATGGCTCAGCTTTCCGGTCGTATAGGTCTCCGTCCCCAGATCAATCCGGTGCCTGATATGGTCGATCTCCTTTAACTTCTCTCTGGGAGATAATTCAAATATTTTCATGGAAAGCTCATAAGAACCCACATCAATGGCCGCAAATGTTTTCACGCTCATAATCCTCACCCTCTGTTTTTTTACTGGCAGCCCATACTGCCTTTACCGGCGGCTCCTCCCTGCCAGATAATCAATGAACTGCTGTGCACATCGTCCCGAAAGACCGCCGTGCGCCAGCTCCCACTGATTCGCCTGCGCCAGAAGCTCCTCTGTCGGCATCCTGATCCCCTGCCTGTCGGCCAGACCTCTGACAATATTCTGAAACTCTTTTTTATCCGGAGAGCCGAAATATATCGTCACACCGAACCGGGAAGCCAGCGACAGCTTTTCCTGCACGGTGTCATTGGTATGCAGATCATCGCTGCGCTCTTCTCTGTCGCTGAAACGTTCCCTGACCAGATGACGTCTGTTGGAAGTGGCATATATCAGCACATTGTCAGGCTTTTTCTCCAGTCCGCCTTCGATGACCGCCTTCAGATATTTGTACTCTGTTTCGAATTCCTCAAAGCTCAGATCATCCATATAAATGATAAACCGATAGCCCCTGTGCTTCACCCGCGCGATAATCTCACTCAGGTCCCTAAACTGATGCTTGTATACTTCTATGATACGCAACCCTCTGGAATAATAGGCGTTGGCAATCGCCTTGATACTGGAGGACTTCCCTGTCCCCGCATCGCCGAACAAAAGACAGTTATTGGCCCGCCTTCCCTCCACAAAAGCCTCCGTATTCTCAATCAGCTTCTTCTTTTGTATCTCATAGCCGATCAGATCATCCAGTTTTCCATGGGCAATGTTCTGAATCGGTCTGATCTCCATCTCATCCCCTTCATGGACAACACGGAATGCCTTGTGCAGCCCCAGTTTCCCCACCCCATACGCTCCATAGAAGTCTGTCATGATCTCTTTCATTTCCGCCGCGCTTTCCGCCCCGCAAAGTCTGACGGCCAGCGCGCAGATATGGTCGCGGATACGGGTATTGTATACCCGGCTCCTCCTCTCCCCGATCTGATAGTCCCGGATCAGATTGACAGCGCCGCCCTGAAATACCTCTGCCATGGCGGTAAGATCAAACTGAAAAAATTCTCTGAAAATCGTAAAATCATGCAGCGCCGCTTCATTGACAGTCCCCGCGACGGCACCTGTCACTTCACAGGCCATACTGTAGCTGTTCTCATCATTGACCAGCAGATCCGTCAGATAGCAGTGCCACAGATTGCCATAAAAACCATGGCTGCCCGCCAGCTCCAGCAGCCCATGGATACAGTGATAAAAAAGAGCGCTGGCCCCGGCGCTGTCATCCCCACATCCATTCCCCGCCATGCCGCCGTCACTGCCTCTTCCCGCGCAGTGATCCATCAGCCGGGACATATCACGCAGAATATCAGCCCCCGCCAGATTCCTGTACAGAATCAGCTCCTGTTCCCGCATTTTGATACCTCCATTATAAGTTCCGCAGTATCCCTCCCAGTACACCTTCCCGCAGATCAGATATCAGCCCCCTTGGTGTCTGCTATCTGATCTCGTGCACTGTCCGGGATTCTGCTGTTTTGAGTTCCGCAGTATTCGGTCTGTTTTGTAGTTGCCAAGTATTTTCATATTCCTTGCTTCGTCGCGCAGGCCGCGGAGGGCATTTTTTACCGCACTGTCCGCAAGGTTGCCTTCAAAGTCGATAAAGAAGCGGTACTCCCAGTTCCGGTCTTCGATAGGACGGCTTTCTATTTTGGTCATATTAAGATTATTATAGATAAAATGGGACAGCATATGATAAAGAGAACCGCTCTTATGAGGCAGTTCGAAACAGATGCTCACCTTATCCGCCTTTGTCTCAAAAATTTTCTGGTTGGTCACAATAATAAACCGGGTACAGTTGTCCTCCTCCTGATTGATGCCCCGCCTGAGTATTTCCAGATTGTAGATCCCGGCAGCATGGGCCGAAGCAATGGCTGCCTGGCTCTTATCGCCATCCTCTGCCACTTTTCTGGCGGCAAACGCATTGTTGGGCATGCTGATCTGTCTAAAGTCCCGGGACGAGAGATATCTGGCGCTCTGCATCAGTGACTGCGGATGGGAAAACACGGTCCGTATCTCCTCTTCCACTGCTCCCGGCACTCCCAGCAGGCAGTGTTCGATCCGTATGATCTGTTCACCGACAATATAGTTTTCAAATTCCACCAGCAGATCATAAATCTCACTGACTATGCCCGCCGTCGAATTTTCAATGGGGAGTATGGCAAAATCCGCACTGCCCTCATCAATGGCACTCATAGCCTCCCGAAAGGTATCCACGTGAAAACTGTTTACCTGATCCCCGAAATAAGTCTCCATAGCCGCCTGCGAATAGGCCCCTTCCGCTCCCTGAAATACCACACGGGCCTTATTTGTATGCAACGTATCCATAGCGATAAAGGGCAGCTTGCCCATGCTCCCATGCTCTGCCAGCATCTGGTACTGCAGCTTGCGGCTCATGGACATGATCTGTTCAAACAGCTCCTGGATGCCATGACTGTTAAAGTCATTGTGTGTCATGGCTCTGACAGCTTTCAGCTTCTCCTCTTCCCTGGCTCTGTCAAATACTTTCTTGCCGGTGCTGATCTTATATTCGGCCACCTGCCGGGAAATTTCCATCCGCTGCTCATACAGCTCCACGATCTGCCGGTCGATCTCGTCAATTCCGCGTCTGAGCTCACTCAAGTCCATATTGTTATCCCTTTCTGCCCGTAAAAAATTATTATTTATTATCTTATAACAATTCCATGACCCATGCAAGCATTGTTGAAAAATCACCGCAAACAGACTATAATCAGAGGTAACAGTGCGGGGAGGCGCGTTATCCTTCCCGCACGGCGAAACAATCCATACTTTTGCGGGGAGGTAACATAATGAAAATACTCAGAACTATCCTGATCGCTGCAATTCCCATTGTCCTTTTTGCAGCATTATTTGCCTATTCCTTCATTTCCAAGAGGGTGCCGGAAAATCCGCCCGGTACTATGGGCAATACCGCCGGAAATCTGAACAATGGCGGTCTTTTCTGCGAAGATGAGGGCGTTGTCTATTTTTCCAATGCCTATGACAACAATTCTCTCTACGCCATGAATCCGGACGAAACAGATGTGAAAAAGCTGTCCAATGCCCAGGTGTATTCTATCAATGCCGCCGGCGATTTTCTGTATTATTATCAGGCGGCCTCCTCGGCTTCCGACCAGTTTTCCTCCATGTTCCGTACCAACGGGGTCTATCGCGCCAAAAAGAACGGCAAATCCACCACCTGCCTCAAGCGTGTGCCCGCCCCCACTCTGGCATTGTGGAACAATACAGTCTTTTACCAGTCCTATAGTACCAAAACAGGCACATCTCTTTGCCGCATAGATATTGACAAAGAAAATTACAGAGAGCTGGAAAATCAGGCCATCAATCCGGCCAGCATACAGGACGGCCGGATTTATTTCGGCGGTATCGGCAGCGATCATTATCTGTACACCATGGATACGGACAGCGGTGCCGTCGCCACGATTTACAACGGCAATGTATACAGTCCCATCGTATCCGGCGATTTCGTCTATTACATGGATATTTCCTCCGACTACTGTCTCTGCCGCTACTCCCTCTCCACCGGAGAGCTGACCGTACTCACCAGAGACCGGCTGGACTTTTTCAATGTGGCCGGCGATATCATCTATTACCAGAAAAGTGATGCCACAGCCCCCGCCCTGAAGCGAATCAATACAGACGGCAGCGGTGAGGAAATCGTGGCAAACGGGGTATTTGAAAATATCAATGCCACTTCCCATTATGTGTATTTTAACGCGTATGACGCACCCACCCCGGTATTCCATACGCCGCTGTACGGGCCTGTGCAGGTGGAGCCTTTTTCAGCAGGCGCCGCGGCAGTCAGCGTAAATGCAAAAACCCCGTAGCAGGCTGCGGGGTATCATTTATGTCTCCTCCCCAAGACCTTTCCTTTTCCGCAGCAGTTCCTCCAGAAGCTGCGTTACTGTCTTTTGACAGAGGGGATGATTCCAGTCCGGCACAATCTGGGCCAGCGGTTCCAGGACAAAAGTGCGGTTGTGCATATCAGGGTGGGGTATGATCAGGCGCTCTGTGCGCAGCACCATGTCTTCATAAAAAATAATATCCAAATCCAGTGTCCTGGGACCCCAGTGTATGATGCGCTCCCGCCCTGCCTCCGCCTCCAGACGGTTTAAAAATGTCAGCAATTCTTCCGGATCATACAGCGTCTCGATCAGGAAGGCGCCATTCACAAAATCATCCTGTTCCACGCTGCCGTACGGCTCTGTCACAATCCGGTCCGCACTGCGCAGCAGACGGCATTTCGTATCATCCGCAATCTTACGCATGGCTTCTTCCAGATACCGCTCTTTTTCTCCCATATTAGAGCCACAGGCGATGACCGCCCGCTTCCAGCCTCTTGTGACGGCGACGGAAACAGAAGAAACCGGCAGCGGAATGGGCGCCGAAGGTTTTCTGATCTCCAGTGTCAATTCTCTGATGCCCGGAAAGTCCAAAAGCAGCTGCTGGGCCAAATGCTCCGCGGCTGCTTCCAGAAGCTTGTAAGTATGTTCTGTCAGAAAACTGTGGATTGTCTGACAAACACGGCCATAATCAGTGGAAAGGGACAGATCGTCCTCTGTCCCCGCCGCTCTGAGCTGTGTATATAATGTGGCATTTACAAAAAATTTCTGTCCCAGTCTTGTCTCTTCCGGAAATACGCCGTGATGGGCATAAACTTCCAGTTCCCGGATGCAGATTCTGTCTTTATTTTCCCGCATGCAAGATAGCCTCCGTCATCCTGACCGCACGCACGTTTTCTTTCACATCATGGACGCGGATAAAAGCGCAGCCTTTCATGACGCCGATCACAGAGGTGGCAATGGTGCCTTCCACTCTGTCACCAACCGGAAGATCCAGCGTATTGCCGATCACGGATTTGCGGGAAGCACCCATCAGGAGCGGATAACCGAACATGTGAAACTCTTCCAGCGCATTAAGCACCGCAAGATTCTGCTCATATGTCTTGCCAAAGCCGATGCCCGGATCCAGAATGATCCTGTCATTGGCAATGCCCGCCTGCTCTGCCAGATGAATACTTGCCGCCATATCCAGCACAATATCTTTCAGGAAATTCTGATAAACGGGCTCCTTCCGGTTATGAACCAGGCAGCAGACCACATCCGCACCGGCGATCACACCCGCCATTTCCGGATCGTATTTCAGTCCCCAGATATCGTTGATCATATCCACACCGGCCGCAATCCCTGCCCTGGCAGTCTTACTGTGGTAAGTATCCAGGGAAACCGGAATGTCAAATCTGGCTTTGATCTGCTCGATCACGGGAATCACCCGCTCAATTTCCCTGTCCGCATCCAGCGAATAGTCACTGCCGGGCTTTGTTGACTCTCCGCCCACATCAATGATATCCGCGCCGTCCTTTATCATCTCTTCCACATGGAACAATGCCTGATCAGGATCCGCATACTTTCCGCCGTCTGAAAAAGAGTCCGGTGTCACATTGAGAATTCCCATCACACAAACAGACTCTGTTGCCTGAAACTCACGATTGCCAATCTTCATTTTGATACCTCCTATTATTCGTTCCGCAGGCCTGCTGTTTTTTAGTAACGCAGCCGGGTATTTTTTTTATCCTGTTTCCAGTCACATTTTTTTTCTGCCGCACAGAAGTAGCAGCTGCGGCTCAGTTTGTCTGCGCGGTACAGAATTCCCCGCAGGCTCTTTTCTTTTTTCATATGCTCGTTCCGGTGATTTTTGATGGCATCAACGATCAGCGCGGTTTCTCCCTCCGAAAATCCGCAGTCCCGCAGGATTTCCGACGCAATCTGTGCGCTGGCTTTCTCATGAGGGATATCATCCTCATACTGTCTGAATCTGCCAATATCATGCAGCAGCGCTGCCGCATACACCAGAGCTTTGTCAATGCACAGTCCTTTCTCCAGATTCAGGATATGCGCGATCCTTGCCACAGACAGAAAATGCCCCGTATCGTGGCGGCAGAATATCCTGTTTTTTTCATGCCGGTCGTTCCTTTTCACACATTTTTGATACGTTTCATGCTTAATTATCCTGTCAATGCGCTTCATCTCTCCGTCACCTCGAAAGACATCCCATAAACTGGTTCTGCAGACTGATCCGTTCCTCAAAGATCCCTCTGGCAACAACTGTTATGGTCTTGCTGCCCGGCTTTCTGACACCCCTCATTGTCATACACATATGCTCGGCCTCCATCATTACCATCACCCCCTGTGGTCTCAACTCTTCCATAATGGCATCCGCCACCTGCGCCGTCAGCCTCTCCTGGATCTGCAGGCGTCTGGCAAATACTTCCACGGTCCGGGCCAGCTTGCTCAGGCCCACCACATAACCGTCCGGTATGTATGCGATATGGGCTTTTCCGTAAAAAGGCATCAGATGATGTTCGCACATGGAATAGAATACAATATCCTTTTCCATAACGATCTCGTTGCTGTCGACAGAAAAACGCCGGGACAGAGGCGCCGCCGCATCCTCTCCCATACCGCCCAGAATCTCGCCGTACATGCGTGCGATCCTTGCAGGCGTATCCGCCAGTCCCTCCCGGGAGACATCCTCTCCCACGCCCTCCAGCAAAAGTCTGACTGCATCCTCAATTTTTTTCTGATCTACCATGTGCGTCTCTCCTGATCTTATGCCGCTCTGCCACGATGCCTGACAACTCTCCCAGATAGGATAAAGAACCAAACGCCAGTATCACACTGTCACGATCCGCCAGCAGATAACTCATCTCCACCGCTTCCTGCAGGCTGTCCGCAGCAGTGACATGGGGATTATATTTTCTCACCACACCTGCCAGCTCCCAGGCAGGAAGCGCCCGTTTCGTCCCCGGCGGCGTTATGGTGATCACCTGCGCCGCCAGAGGCGCCGTCAGTGCTGCGATCTTTTCATATTCTTTGTCCCTTAATACCCCCATTATAGTAATAATTTTCTTATTTGTAAAATAAAAACTGACAGATTCCTTTAATTTTTCTGCCGCGTCCTCATTATGAGCACCGTCCGCCACAAAAAGAGGATTCTTTGCCAGGATAGCAAAGCGCCCCGGCCAACTGGCCGTGAGGAGTCCTCTGCGCAGCATTGCCTCTGTCACCGGATAGCCGCACGCCTTCAGCGCCTCGATAGTTTCCACAGCCACAACCGCATTTTCTATCTGAAACCGGCCCGCCATAGATATGACAAGTCTGCCATATCTCCCGTAATCAAAGCTCTGTTTTTCCAGACCATAGCGGATCTTTCTGGCTGAGGAGACATCTGCCCTGATAAGTGCTGCCCCCTGATTTCTGCAACAGGCTTCCATTACCGCCATCACCGCCGGCGTCTGACAGGCGCTGACCACATGACAGCCTTTTTTGATGATACCCGCCTTCTGGGCCGCGATTTCTTCCAGGCTCTCCCCCAGCATTCCCTTATGATCCATGCTGATACACGTCAACACACAGACAGCCGTTGTATCAATGATATTGGTGGCGTCCGTCAGGCCGCCCATCCCGCATTCCAGAACGACGATCTCGCATTGCCTCTCCCTGAAATACCAGAAGGCCAGCGCCGTCTCCACTTCAAAGGGCGTGGGATACGGATACCCGGCGTCCTCCAGACTCTCCGCCGCCTGCCGGATCGTTTCCAGTCCTCTCACATAATCTGCCCTGGAAATAGCCCTTCCGTTCACCTGTATCTGTTCCTGCCTGGAAAAAACCGCCGGAGAAGAATATCTGCCGGTGCGGTAGCCGGCACACTTCAAAATACGAAAGACAAATTCCAGTACCGAACCTTTTCCGTTGGTGCCCGCAATGTGGACAAAGGTAAGCGCATCCTGCGGATTGCCCAGCGCCTTTGTCAGCCGCCGCATACCGTCCAGCCCCAGCACGATACCTCTGTTCTGTATTTTTTCCATATAGGCGAGCGCCTGTCCGTATTTCTCTATCCGTTCTTTCCACATTCCGGCTCCTTTGCCTTTGTCCCTTATTTTTGTCTGATCTGATCCGCGGTGCAGGAATATTTTTCCTGAAACCGGAAATACTCAGGATTATGAAAAAATTTATGATCACCTTTTTCCGCTGTGGCATCCTGGGCTGGTGTCTGGAAATCCTTTTCACATCCCTGCAGTCCTTCCGACGCCGCGAAAAAACAGGCATGGGAAATACCTCTGTCTTTATGTTCTTTGTCTATGGTATGGCCGCTTTCCTCCGGCCGGTCCATTCCCTGATCCGTACTCTGCCGGTCTTTTATCGCGGCGCCGTATACGCTCTGTGCATCTTTTCCGCCGAATTTGCCGCCGGCAGCATCCTCTCCCGCAAAGAACTGTGCCCCTGGAACTACGAACGCTCCCGCTACCATATCCGGAAACTCATCCGGCTGGATTATGCACCATTATGGTTCATGACCGGCCTGATATATGAACGGCTCATTCTTTGCAAATATCCCGGTGAATCTGTCAGTACCGCCCATAAATCAGATACCCCACAGCGAACTCACAAATGATCTTCCTTCCCGATCTTCCGGAAAAGAAGCAGATAGGCCACCCATAAGAAAATACCCGCTGTCAGCCATGCACACACATTTGCCAGACATACCCCGACAAAGCTTTTATGCCAGGCAGCCACAACCGCCACCACACCTCTGCTCACCAGTTCCACCACGCCTCCCATGGTGGGAATCAGCGCAAATCCGCAGCCCTGCAGCAGATTGCGGAAGATAAAGATCAGCCCCAGAGGGGTAAAGCAGCTTCCGCACAAAAACAGATAGACTGTGGCGTATCTCTCTATCTCCGCCAGATTCTCCGAAACAAACAGCGCAATCAGTTCATGCCTTACCAGCATAATCAGTACAAACACAGCCAGTGCATAAGCTGTGGAAATGATAACCGCACATCGGGCTCCCTGGCGGATACGGCCATAGGCATTGACCCCCTTATTCTGACCGGCATAGGTAGCCATTGTCATGCCCATGGCAAGAAAAGGCTGCGTCACCAGCTGTTCCACTTTGGAAGCCGCCGTATAGGCAGCCACAGCCATGGAGCCAAGCATATTCAGCGCCGCCTGCACCATAATCGTTCCCACTGCCGTAATGGAAAACTGAAATGCCATCGGCAACGCAATGGAAAGCTGCAGCCGCATCAGATGAACGTCCGCTGTCAGATGCCGCCGTTCCAGCCGCAGTGTATCCACCCGCTTCCCCACATACAGGATACACAAAAGCCCCGACAGCCCCTGCGAAATCACGGTAGCCCAGGCAGCCCCTGCCACACCCATCTGAAAGCAGACTATAAAGACCAGATCCAATACGATATTGGTCAGTGCGGAAACGATCAGAAAATACAGCGGAACCTTGCTGTTTCCCACCGCACGCAATACGCTGGCCATCAGATTGTAAAGCACGGTACAGCCCATCCCTATGCAGATAATTACAATATATTCTCTGGACATCCCATAGATATCCGCCGGCGTCTGCATAATTACGAGGATCCCGTCCATCCCCGCCACACTGGCCAGCGTCATGACCACGGTAAAAATGACGGAAAGCAGTGCCGCCGCTCCCACGCTCTTCTTTACCCCTTCGATATCTCCGGCGCCAAAGCGCTGAGAGACAAGCACCGTAAACCCGGTGGTCAGCCCCTGCATAAATCCCAGTATGAGAAACATGATCGTCCCTGTAGCTCCCACCGCGGCCAGGGCCTTTACCCCCACAAACTGCCCCACCACGATGGTATCTACCATATTATACATCTGCTGAAATAAATTGCCGATTACAAGGGGGATAATAAATTTCACAATCAGCCCCAGCGGCTTCCCCTTCGTCATATCCAGTTCCATACCATACCTCCCAGTCCGGTCATAGCCATACACGTAGCTGCGGCTGCAGTTTTATTCCAGTGATACATTATAACAGCTTTACACCATTTTCGCAATTTATGGAAATAACAAATATATTTTTCCCAACCATTCATCAAATGGCCGCACAGGCACGGCATTTGACACATTGTCCGCGGAAATAAAAAACCACGTTAAAGTTGACCGCAGTTTTTTTGTTTTGTTATTCCGTTATCTATATATCCAGTATTTAAAAATTGCCGGAAAAGTATGATAAACGGCATATGGATCAAAGTGCTCTGAGGGCAAGAATTTAGTGCCGTTTATATACTATAAAAATCTCAACCTTTACGCAGGACTGCGCACTTGCTGCGCTGTCCGTACACACGCCATGCTCACTGCGCGTCTGCCATTGTCGCAGAAACCACTCCCGCGGCATCAAGCCTGTAAAAAACGGGAACACTATTGGCAGTAACATACCAGATAACTTCACCGTTATGGCAGATTGGCTGACAGTCAGACAACGCGGCATCCGCCGTGCCGATCGCGCCGATCGTGCCGCCGTCCGTATATCTGGTATAATAAAACAAACCATTTACGTCCGTCCACATAAGATAGCCGCCGTCGAGACCGGTGGAAACCAGCACGGGCGTGTACATGCCTGACGACTGCGTAACCTTGGACACCCGCGAACTCAACCCGCTTTTATCCGTATAACCGATGTAAATCTCTCGCACGCCGCCACCGCCGACACCATCATAATTAAACGCTGTCACATAACCGCCTGCCGTTTCGGCAAAACCGCCCACGGATGCACCGGTGCGGTTATCTCCCGTCCCACCCGGGAATGCCACCAGTGTGCTTGTATCGACACTGCCGCTGAATTTTCCCCCATCGGCCTTATTGTTGCGATTCCGCATCAGCACAATGCTGCGGGGATATGCATCGCCGTGATCCAGGGTAACAAGATTGGCGTTCTGATCAATCAGGACAAACTGATTAAAAGAATGGCTGACATATCCCACGCTGCTGTTCATAACAATGTGATAGGAGTCCGTAACCGTCATATCACTTTGACGCACCACAAGCGTCATATTTGCCTGATGATTTCTTCCGTCACTCTGAGATTTGTACATTTTATGACAGGTACGGATATACAGATAATCGCCATACCCGGCACATCGCAGAGAGCCCGAAGCAAACGGTTCCACCGTATTGGCGCCATAAAGACTTGCCTGACCGAGACGCTGCCAGTCTTTGGAATATTTTACCACCCTCACCACTTCTGTCTCATTACTCTCGGAAGGATTGCTCTGACCGAAAATCACAAAATTATACTGATCCCCCGCGTAAAATCCGCCCCACTGAGACAGCTCCATGGGAATTGCGTAGCTCGCACAAAGGCGGAAACCATTGTCATAATCCTCTGCCACAATCTGCCCGTCGATATATTCCACCCGTGTGAGCCCGCCGGACTGATTCTCATAAAGATAAGAATTTACCGTTTCAGCCCAGTTCCAATTGTAATTACCATACAAGTGATAATTCTGAGCGTCTTTGTTATTGGATGGCACAGCTCCCGCGCCGCTCTGTAAACTTATACTGCCAGCCATACCCTGCGGCGCCGCACACACCGAAAAACTGTTACCGCAAAGCAGAACAGCCAATATGGCTGCCAATAATTTTTTCTTCATTTCTCCTCCGTTCTCCTGTCACTCCCCTTAGGAATCCATGGAAAAATCTCACCGAACAGGTCATTTTGATTATTTTTTTCCGTTATTTTATTATAGCATCCTGCTTTCTATTGTCAATAAACACAAAAGCCGTAAAACAGCCGCTATGGGAAAACATAACAGATTTTCATTGAAAGAAAAAAGGCTATATGGTATGATAGTTAAAATCAGTAACTGAAAATAAACGGCTTTCCGGTTACCATGCGGGAAGCTGCCAAATCCATCATAAGGAGGATCCAGAGTGACTGCAAAAGAATGTATCAAAGGGCGCAGAAGTATCCGCAAATTCAAAGACACAAAGATCAGCCATGATCTGCTTGAGGATATCATCGAGACCGCATCCTATGCTCCCAGCTGGAAGCATACGCAGATTGTCCGCTATGTGGCCGTGGAAGGCGCATTAAAGGACAGGATCGGCAGGGAATGTACGTCTATGTTCCCCAATAACGGCGTCATTATTCAAAACGCGCCCATGCTCATTGCCGTGACAGTCATCAAAAACCGGTGCGGTTACGAGCGGGACGGTTCTTTTACCACTCCACGCGGCGACACGTGGCAGATGTATGATGCAGGCGTAGCTTCCGAGGCGTTTTGTCTGGCTGCCTATGAGGCCGGGGTCGGCTCGGTCATTGTCGGAATCTTTGACGGGGATGCTGTCTCCTCTCTGCTGGAAATCCCCCAGGACAGAGAACTTGTTGCGCTGATCCCCATCGGATATCCGGATGAAGATCCTGTTGCCCCCAGAAGAAAACCTGTGGCAGAGCTGGTTTCCTACAAAGAATAATACATAAAATCGGAGGGATGGAATTTTTGTTCCTTCGATTTTTTTGCGCACAAAAAGGAGATTTTTACAATGAGACATCTTATGAGCCCGCTTGATTTTACCACTGAGGAACTGGAACGGCTCTTTGACCTTGCCAGTGATATGGAGCAGCACATGGAACGGTATGCTCATATCTGCGACGGTAAAAAACTTGCCACCTGCTTCTATGAACCGAGCACCAGGACCCGTCTCAGTTTTGAGGCGGCCATGCTCAATCTGGGCGGTCAGGTACTCGGCTTTTCCGATGCCGATTCCTCTTCCGCCGCCAAAGGAGAGAGCGTTTCTGATACCATCCGTGTCATTTCCTGCTATGCGGATATTTGCGCTATGCGTCATCCCAAGGAGGGTGCCCCCATGGTAGCAGCCAGCCGCTCTTCCATCCCGGTGATCAATGCGGGAGACGGCGGACACCAGCATCCTACCCAGACACTTACCGATCTGCTCACCATCCGTTCCCTCAAGGGCCGGCTGACAGATCTTACCATTGGTCTGTGCGGGGATTTAAAATTCGGACGAACGGTTCATTCACTGATTCACGCCCTGGTCCGCTATGATAACATCCATTTTCTCTTTATCTCGCCGGAAGAACTGCGGATCCCCAGTTATATGACGGAAATGCTGCGTGAAAAGGGGATTGACTATCAGGAAGTCATCCGTCTGGAAGACTGCATCGGCTCACTCGATCTGCTCTACATGACCCGTGTGCAGCGGGAACGTTTCTTCAATGAAGAAGACTATGTACGCTTAAAGGATTTTTACCTGCTGGATAAGGAAAAGCTGTCACTGGCCAGAAAGGACATGCTCATCCTCCACCCGCTTCCGCGTGTCAATGAGATTTCCGTGGAAGTGGACGACGACCCCAGAGCCGTATATTTCAGACAGGCACAGTACGGCGTCTATGTACGCATGGCGCTGATCTGCACACTGCTGGGACTGCACATATAATGCAAAAAACGCGGGAGGTAGCATATGCTGAATGTAGGAAAAATTGAAGAGGGTTTTGTACTGGATCATATCAAAGCCGGAAAAAGCCTTTCCATCTACCATCACTTACAGCTTGACAAGCTGGACTGTACCGTGGCAATTATCAAAAATGCCCGCAGCAGCAAGATGGACCGGAAAGATATCCTGAAAGTGGAATGTGACATGAACATGCTGAATCTGGACATTCTCGGCTTTATCGACCACACCATTACGGTCAATGTCATCAAAGACGGAAAGATTGTGGAAAAAAAGCAGCTTTCCCTGCCCAGGGAAATCAAAAATGTCATCCGCTGTAAAAATCCACGCTGTATCACTTCCATAGAACAGGGACTTCCCCATATCTTTGTCCTGACAGATCCGGTAAAGGAAGTGTACCGCTGTAAATATTGCGAGGAGAAATGCCGACAGCGATGGTAGAAATTTACAAATAAAAATAAATAAAAAGGAGTGGTATCATCATGTACGAATTTAAGGAGAGCTACCGGACAGGAATCGAATTTATCGACGAGGAGCATAAAAAACTGTTCGAAATTGCAGAAAATGCTTATCAGCTGCAGCAAAATGAGTTTATCCCCGACAAGTATGACCATATCGTGGAAATCCTGGAGGAATTAAAAGATTACACCAAATTCCATTTCGGCCATGAAGAAAGCTATATGAAAGAGATCGGCTATAAAGGGATGTTCACACAGAAAGTCCAGCACGACGCTTTTATTGCCAAGCTGGACGGGCTGGATCTGCAGTCCCTGGACGAAAACAGCGATGAGGCTATCCATGATATCCTCACCTTCCTGACCAACTGGCTGGTGGAACATATCCTCAATGTGGATAAACTGATCAAATAAGGAAAAAACGGCAGACGGCCGGGCGCTATCGCTCTCTTTTCCCCGGCCGTCTGCCGTCTAATTTCCACATTCGACACTGATGCGGTTAAAGATCGCCATGATCTCTTCCGTATCCATCCGTTTCTTCGCTTCCCCTGACCGGTCCACGATGACTTTCCCTTCATGCAGCATAACCAGCCTGCTGCCGTATTCCAGCGCATAGCGCAGATTATGCGTCACCATAATGGTTGTCACTTTTTTTTCCCTCACGATCCGATCTGTCAGCTTCATAATGATCTCCGCTGTCCGGGGATCAAGCGCCGCCGTATGTTCATCCAGGATCAGAAAGTCGATCGGGGTCATGGTGGACATAAGCAGTGCCATTGCCTGTCTTTGTCCGCCGGACAGATCACCCACACGGGTATCCAGTTTCTCTTCCAGTCCCAGATCAAGCTGGGAGAGCAGCTCCCTGTAATGAGCTGTGCGGCTTTTATTGATTCCTTTCCGCAGCCCATAATGTCTGCCCTTGTTATCGGCCAGCGACATATTTTCCAGAATCGTCATCGACGGACAGGTGCCTTTGGAAGGATCCTGATAGACCCGCCCGATCTTTCGGTGGCGCACATAAGCCTGCCTGCGGGTTATATCCTGCCCGTTTACCACAATACGGCCACCGTCCGTATCAATGCTGCCACAGATCAGATTCAGCAGAGAGGTCTTGCCCGAACCATTGCTCCCCACCACCGAAACAAACTCGCCGTCCTCCACGGTAAAGTCAAACCCGTCAAACAGGCACATCTCATTCACGCTGCCCGGATTATAATGTTTTGTAATTTTCTCCAATGTCAGCATTCACTCACCTTCTTCTTTCTTTCCATCCCCAGCACCAGGATACCCAGGAATAAGACTGCCGTAATCAGCTTCAGATCGCTGGAAGAAAGTCCCATACGAATTGCCAGTGCCACGCACGCTTTGTAAAGCAGAGAACCGGCGATCACACTGGTCGTCACCTTCCACAAACTGCATTTTCGAAACAGGCTGGTGCCGATGATCACGCTGGCCAGACCGATGACCACCGTTCCCGTCCCCACAGAAATATCAAAAAAGCGCTGCTGCTGGGCAAAGATACAACCGCTCAGCGCCACCATCCCGTTGGCTATGGAAAGCCCCACGATCCTTACCAGTCCTTTATCCACACCGAGTGATGTGACAATTGTGTCATTATCTCCCACCGCCCGCAAAAGCAGCCCCGAGCGGGTGCCCAGATACCAGTCCAGCAAAAATTTGGACGCCATCGTGACGACAAAGATTACGATCACCGTCTTATAGGTCTGGAACACACCGGGAAAGATGCCGTTTATCAGTCCATTATCAAAAATGGTTTCTTTCTGATAAACAGGCAGATTGGCCTTGCCCGCAATCCGCAGATTGACCGTATACAGCGCAGTCATCATAATAATCCCCGACAAAAGATCCCGCACTTTCAGTTTCACATGGATCAGGCCTGTCAGCATTCCCACAAAAGCCCCTGCCAGAAAACAGACCGGTAAGGTAAGAAGGGGCGAAACTTCCTTTGTAATCAGGACACAGGCGATAGCAGCCCCCATCGGGAAGCTGCCATCTACCGTAAGGTCCGGAAAATCCAATATTTTATATGTGATATATACACCGAGTCCCATGATCGCATAAATCAGACCCTGCTCCAGAACACTCAACAATAATGCCACTTTTCTCTCTCCTGCCTTTTCTTTTATTGCGGCATGAAAACCAATCGTCACTGAAAGATCTCTGCCGCTTCGTTTTTCATCTCTTCCGGTATCGCCAGTCCGATCTTTTCCGCTGCCGCCGTATTGAGATACAGACTGGCCCCGGAAATCACCTCAAATGGCATTTCGGAAGCCTTTGCCTCCCCTTTCAGTACCTTTGCCGCCATCGCTCCGGTCTGTCTGCCAAGCGCCACATAGTCCAGACCCATGGAAGCCACACAGCCGCTTTTCACCTGCTCCACCTCAGAACCAAACACGGGTATTTTCTGCTTTTCCGCCTCGTCCAATACCGTCTGCAGAGCAGATACGACCGTATTGTCCGTCAAATTGGTGATACAATCTACCTTTGCCGCCATGTCCGCCGCTGCCATCGGTACATCCGCTATCGTATTGATTCCGGTATCCACAATCTCAAATCCATATTCCGCTGCATTTTCTTTATATTCCGCAATGGTGCTCACCGAATTGGTTTCACTGGTCGTATAAATGATGCCGATTGTCTTTGCCTCCGGCAGCATCTGACGGATCATGGCCAGCTGCTCCGTAACCGGCAGCGCGTCGCTGGTGCCGGTAATGTTGCCCACACTGCTGCCGTCTTCCCCGGCCAGCCCCGCCTCGACCGGATCGGAAACTGCCGTATAGATCACCGGTATATCCGTATTCAGGCAGGAGTTATACGCACTCATGGCAGTGGGCGTGGCGATGGCACAAATCAGATCCACCTTCTGCGATACGTAGGAATCGGCAATCGTGCTGGCCGTCCCCATATCCGCCTGCGCATTGTCAAAAACGATCGTGAGATTTTTTCCTTCCTCGATACCGGCCTCTGCCAGCCCCTGCAGAAATCCTTCCCGGCAGTTATCCAGGGAACCATGCTCCGCAAACTGGGAGATTCCGACTGTGTACGCTGCCTCCTCCGCCTCTTTGCCGCAAGCTGTCAGCGTCAATACTGCTGCTGTCGCCATTACAAGTGTTGTGATACTTTTCTTCATAATCCTCTCCTCCTATTCTTCCTTTTCCATACAAATTGAGTGTGTAATCAGGCAGGGAATGTTATTTCCCCTACTCGCCGCGCCGGGCGTCCGTCAGCCTGCTGACTTTTTCCTCTTGGCGCCCGTGTGCAATCGAGTAGGGAAAAGGTATCTTCCCCTACTCGTGCGCCGGGCGCCTGTCAGCCTGCTGACTTTTTCCTCTTGGCGCCCGTGTGCATAAAAAAACGCCCCAGACATATGTCTGAGACGCTAATCAACATTACCGCGGTACCACTCAACTTGGCCTGTAAAAGACCCTCTTATTTCATGTACTTCATACATGCCGTATGGATAACGGGTACGGTTCCCGTCAGCGCCTACTTGGATCAACTCCGTTCGGGCTGCCCTCGAAAGTCCATTCAGCAGACTTCTCCACACTGCAATCTCACCCTCTGCAGCTCTCTGTCATGGTATCCGTCAGCCTACTTCTCTTCCTCATCGGTTTGCACTTTATCTGTTTTCAATACTTTAATCCTCTTTGCCTGAAATGTCAAGTATTTTTTTCACTGACAGTTTGACCATTTGGCCATAAATTCGTGTGAAAGCCGGCATAGGTGTGAATTGTAACCAATTTATTAGACTTTATCCTCCTGTCTGTGATATACTGATATTGTAAAATAAAAGCCACTGAACAGAAAGCAGGTGATTCCATGACCGAAAAAGAAATGTTGAAAATTTCAGTTGAGGAGTTTTCAAGAATCCAGGATTGGATGGAGATAGCTGAAAAGGATTCTGAGATATACAAATCTTTAAGAAAAAGATATCTTGACTTGAAAGTAATTCTGACAGCTTCCGGTCTTAACCTCACAGAAATTGACAGAATAAAAGCATAGCATAAGTCAATACCCCTGCTGCAGGCAGCGGGCATCAATCCCGCAACACTTAAGGGCAGCGGGGGGATTGACCTGCATGCTATCTGTACTGCTCTCTCATCCCCTCCATCTTCTGCTCAATATCCGCCCACGCCTCTTCATCAATCTCCTCGTCGCGGAACAATTTCTTTAAGTCGGCATCGGTAATCTTGCGTATCACCCGACAGGGATTTCCCGCCGCGATACACCAGTCAGGAATATCCCTTGTCACCACACTGCCCGCACCGATGACCACATGGTCCCCGATCGTTACCCCCGGACAGATCACGGTATTGCCACCGATCCATACATGATCGCCGATCGTCACTGCTTTTCCATACTCATAACCGGAATCCCGGCTCAGGGGATGAATCGGATGTCCGGCAGTATAAATGGACACATTGGGTGCCATCTGACAGTTGTCCCCGATCCTGATCGGCGCAACGTCCAGCAGCGTACAATTATAATTGGCAAAAAAATTTTTTCCCACTTCTATATGACTGCCATAGTCACAATAAAAGGGCGGATTGATAAAAGCATCCTCCGACTTCCCCAGAAGCTCCTTTACCACATTTCTGATCCCCGCAAAATCAGAGCGGTCCATAAAATTCAGTTTTTGTAAAATCCGTCTGCATACCGCCTGTTCTTCAAAAATACTCTCATCCGAAATATAGGCAAGTCCCCTGTCTCTGCGTTCTCTGTTTGTCATCCTTCCCATCCTCCTGTCAATACAATGTAAAATATCAGATCCCATATCCGCACAGTTCATACACGGCCCGTAACCAATCACATGATACATGGTAGCACATCCGTCTTTCAAAATCTTCCGCAATCATGTATAATTTTATAACAATGACAGAACATTTCCCAATCCCTTTCGCAATCCTATGGAGGAAAAATCATGGATAATAACACCCGATATTGTTCCGTGTTCAACCAGGACTCATCAGAACGGGTCATTTATAACAATCCTCTGTTCCTGGTTTCTGTCCGGTATGGTTTACTCTCTTCCTATCCGGTTTATTCCGCTGTCAGCCACTGGCATGAGGATCTGGAATTTATCGTAATCAAACAGGGGAAAATGACTTACAATGTAAACGGAGAACTGTTTTCTCTGACAAAGGACCGGGGAATCATGGTAAACAGCAGGAGCTGCACTATGGCTTTTCCAGAGAACATGAAGAGTGCGAATTTATCTGCATCCTGCTCTCCCCGGAACTGTTACGCGGAAATACATGGTTTTATCAAAGTTTGATAACATGTGTTATAGAAAATGCCGCCTGCCCGTGCGTCTCTCTTGATCGCGGTGGCTGGCAGGCGGTCATTGTAAATAAGCTGGAAGAATTGTATGAATCTTATGAGCACGACCCTGATCCGGCAAAGGCACTGTCCTGTTTTGATCTGGTGGAAGGTTTTCTGTCCATCCTGAAAATCCTCTATCAGAACCTGGACGGAAAACAGGCCGGACGTACCCGGGAATCTGCCGAACTCGCCGCCCTCAGAGCAATGATCTGTTATATTGAAGAACATTACGCCTGCCGCATAACCCTTACCGCTATCGCCGCTGCAGGCGCCTGCTGCAAGAGTAAGTGCTCCCTGCTGTTTCGTAAATATCTCCACGACACTCCCATCGCGTATGTCACCAGGTTCCGGCTTCGGAAAAGTCTCGTTCCTTTGCTGGATTCAGACCGCAGTATCACGGATATCGCTTACGAACATGGCTTTGGCGGTGTGAGTTATTATTGTGAAACCTTTCAGAAATATTATGGGCTCTCGCCGCTGCAATATCGGAAGACCCATTTCAGGCAGGATTGCGCAGCCAGGCATCATCAACTACCAGACATTTGATCTGCGGATACATTCCTTCGCCAAAAGCGGCCTGTCTGCGTCTTGCCGCCCCGGTGCCGCTTTCCTCACCGCTCAGGCAGAAGGTATACAGATCCGGCAGGCTGTCCAGAAATCCAAAATCTGTCAGTCCGGCCTGTTCCAGATCCAGATACTGCAAAGACTTACAGCGCGGTAACAGATCGCCCCAGTCAGGAGAAGAAGTGTCGGATTTGCCTTCCTCTTTGTCAAAGGTAGACCCTCCTTCTTTTTCATATCCGATCTCACCAAGTCTGGAAAACATACTGATTCGCAGCGTCAGGGACGTGAGATTGGGCAGCTCGCACAGCCACACAGGCTCCTCTAACGGTCTTGCAGAGACAATGGTAAGTTCCTGCAGCGACGGACAGTTTTTCAGTACTTCGTAATCCGTGGCACCACCGATTTCCAGTGTCAGCTGCTGCAGATTGGGCAGTACGGCAATGTCCTGCAGGGTGGTCAGATTATAATCCGCGCATGCCGGATCTTTTGGCACCAATCCGCCCACTGACACAGTGTCCCTGCCGGGAATCGGACTTTCCGTCATCGTCACCTCGCGGATCCAGGCCAGGTCACTTGCCCGCACCGGTCTGTCGGAAAACTCCTTCCATTCCTGATCCGACATATCCTTATGACTCCTTGTGGCAATCCGCAGCAGCTCTTCCCATTCCTCTGACACAAAAGTAATCTCTCTGTCTGCACCTTTCAAAGGCAGATCCGTCACCGGGGCATAGATATCTGCTGCCAGGGCAAAGGGATTATGCAGATCTTCCCAGGCCCAATTCTCATGCCCCAGATAGGGGCGATATTTCAGCTGTTCAAAGTTCTTTTCTCCTTTCGTCTCTTCGTAAGAAGCCGCCATATAACGGGTAATCTCCTCTATGGCATAATCGCATATCGTCTCTCCACCCACCGTCTCCAGCGGACAGCTTCCGATAAATTCCGCCAGGAATCGTTCTCCTGCCACATAGGCTACGGCATACTGCACCTTCTCTTCTCCCGCGCTTCCGACAAAGCTGTAGAATAAAAGTTCCCTGTCGTCCGATCTCAGGTAACGTTCGAACCGGAAATCAGAAAACTTCATATTCTCTGTCTTGCCGGCACTCTCGCGGATCAGTTTTTGCATTTCCTTCCAGGTATCTCCCACGCCATTGGGAAAGAGGCGGTTTTCCGTTATATGCAGACAGACATCCGCGTCTGAACCCTCAGGCCAGACAACCTCCAGACAAGGTTCTCCTGATCTGCTGCCAAATACCCAATCCACCGGGACATCATAAGAACATGCCGCGGAAGAGAAACCACCCTTACTGTTTGTCTGCTTTTTTATGTAGCAGGTTTTTGGCTTCTTTCCATCCGTTTTGGGCAGATCAGCGCCATTCCCTGACACTTCCAGAAGCGACAGCGTAATCCAGTTTTTCTGTGACCCTTTCGGCGCCTCTTCCGTCACCGGATACCGCTGAGAACGGTTACCGATACGGACCTCCCGCCCTGAAACCACGCTTCCCCGGGCTGTGACGCTGCCATCAGGTGTAACACGCCCTTCCTTCCCCTCCGCTGTCATGGAGCAGGAGGCCAGAAAGACCGCTGCCGATAGCAGCATCCCTCCGCCAGCCAGCCAGACGGACATAGCGCCGCGCCTGCTTTTCCCTTGGTCTTTTTGTACTCTCATATTCTTTCCCTCCCCGTATCGCCGGTTATCATTTTATTGTCGGAGACCGGCCTGCGACTGTTTTCTGATATCTTCCGCTATTATCCTATCATAGGTTTGTATCATAGTTGCATCATAAGAATTGACGATGGTATCTCTGCCTCTGCCGGAATGTGAGTCTCCACAATAAAACAGGCCGGAAACCCGGCCCGTTTTATCGTGTTTACTCATTCTCCCCAATTTATGTCACAGTCTTTCCGTTAACGCAATCTGATAAGACAGATATTCTCCCAGCTCCGCAGGCAGAGGCAGCCCCGCTTCCATCAGTGCATTGCCATAGTAGCATCTGCCGCTCTCTTTATCCTCATACAGAGCGTCTCTTTTCAGGCCCTTCAGCCTGACATAGCTGACAGGCATGTTAAGATTGCTGCTCTGCATTGTCATAACCGCGCTCACCAGTGCCGATCCGCCATCCGCAGACACAAACATCCATGCGGTATAAACATCGTCAAAGGGACTGGACAGGCGGTAATAATCACCTGTCAGCGTCAGCTGCGCATATTTCTTGTACGCCCTGACCTGCTCTCTGACTTCTTCTTTCTCTGCCTCCGTCATCTGATCCGGATCCAGTTCATAACCGAAACCACCGCCGGCCATAGCTACCACGCCGCGGGTATGGAGACTGACGCTCCGTCCTGTCTGGTGATTGGGTACAGCGGACACATGGGCGCCCACGGAAGAAGCAGGGTAAAAGAACGAAGTGCCGTACTGAATCTTCAGCCGATCCAACGCATCCGTGTTATCGCTGCACCAGATCTGGGGGGTATAATACAGCATCCCCGCGTCAAAACGGCCGCCGCCGCCGCTGCAGCCTTCGATCAGCATATCCGGATACCGCTCTATCAGCCTCTCCAGAAATTCATACACGCCCAGCACATAATCATGGGTTACTTTGCCGGCACTTCTCTCCTGGGAATAGAAATCCGAAATACTTCGGTTCATATCCCATTTTACATATTCGACATTGCCCTGATCCAGAACACTGCAGATCTGCCGGAAGATATGCTCCCGGATCTCCGCCCTGGAAAAGTCGAGCACAAGCTGATTTCTGCCATGCACCGGCTTCCTGCCCGGAATCTGTATCGCCCAGTCGGGGTGCTCTCTGTACAGTTCGCTGTCCTCAGAGATCATCTCCGGCTCGATCCAGATGCCGAACTTCACGCCCAGCCGGTTAATACGCCGAATCAGATCACCAAGAGTGCAGCCCAGTTTTTTTTCATTGACCTGCCAGTCTCCCAGACCGCTGTTGTCATCTTCCCGTTTTCCGAACCAGCCGTCATCCATGACGACCATGTCGATACCAAGCGAGGCCGCATCCGCAGCCAGCTTGCAGATCTTATCACCGTCAAAATCAAAGTATACGGCTTCCCAGCTGTTTAAAAGCACCGGACGCAGGGCCTGTCCGTACTTTCCTCTGCAGATGTGGTTCCTGATACAGCGGTGATAATGGCCGGACAATTCTCCAAAGCCCCTGTCCGAATAGCAGAGCACCGTTTCCGGCACGGTCAGCACCTCGCCCCGTTCCAGCGTATAGTGAAGCAGATCCCGCTGCAGCCCCATCATCACTCTGGTCTGGTCAAACTGATCCTTTTCCGCTTCGAAGAGAAAGCTGCCGCTGTAAACAAACATCATACCATAGCATGCGCCCCTATCCTCCGTCGCCGCCCGGTCGGCAATGATAACCGCCGGATTATACTGATGGCTGGAAGTCCCTCTGCGGCTGCCGATGGAAAAACTGCCGTGGGCAATCTCTCTGCGCTGGAAGCTGCGCTCCATGGCATGCCTTCCATAGAAGCTGAGCAGGTCATAACTGCCGGCCAGAAAATCCAGACAGGCGCCGGCCGCCTTCTCCACAATGACATCCTCACTTCCCAAATTGGTGATTTTCACACTCCTCGTAATGATGTCCTCAGCTTCCAGTACGCCGTACAAAAGCTGTACCCGCACACCACTTACATGGTCTTCCAGCAATATCTCCAGCGTCTGCGCTTCCTCTTCCCCGGCATACACTGCCGGCAGCCCTTTCAGATCATATTTGCCCGCTCTGATTTCATGGCTCACATACCGCAGATCACAACAGTCAGAACCGTCCCCGTTGTGGATCACCAGCGCAGTGCTGCGGTAATCCCCCGTGCCCATCGTGGGATATTCCTGCGGCAGCGCATCCATGGAATAGGTCCGATCCCCGCCCGCATCAGCGGGATTCCCCGAAAAACCTCTGTCCATATAAGTCAGGAGATAATCCATGCTGCCGGTAATCCTGGCGCCATAATACAGGTGCAGCAGAAAACCGTAGTCATCAACCTTCATCTGATAAGTTGTATTCTTTGTATCCAATGTAAAAATATGACTCGACGAATGATAGTAAATTGCCATGAATACTCTCCTTTTTGTCAGATTTTGTGCTTACGGCTCCGTCATATCGCGCGGAGCCGTATCTGTGACACTCTATCTACAAGAAACACCGGCGCACATGATAAAAGGGTCCGGAATGTTATGACCCCGGTATTCCGCAGACAGCCTCACATAACTGTTATATTATTTTCCGTTATTTCACCGCTCCGTTCACGACACCGTTCAGGATCTGCTTCTGGCAGATGACATAGAAAATCAGAATCGGAACAAGCGACAGCAGATAAGAGGCAAACGCCAGATTATAATTAGTACCGAACTGGGACTGGAAATTAAGCTGTGCCAGCGGCAGCGTATTTTTCCCGGAACCTGCCATGATAACAAGCGGTGTCATCACATCGTTCCAGACTGCCAGCGCCGTCAGTACGGCAACCGTGGCATGCATGGGCTTCATAATCGGGAAAATGATCTTCCAGTAGGTCGTCCATGTGGACGCGCCGTCCACCCTTGCCGCTTCTTCCAGCGCAATCGGTATATTAACAAGATAGCCCGAATACAAAAGTATATTCATTGGCATATAGAATACCACATAAAGGATGATTACGCCAGCCCAATTTGCAAGATGCAGTTCCGCGGTCTGTTTCGCCAGAGGCATCATCAGAATGGCAAAAGGAACGAACATACCACTGACGATAAACAGATAGACAAAGCTGTAAAATTTGCTGTGGGCCTTGTTTCTTCCCAGTGCATATCCCATCAGGGAATGAAGGGCCAGAGACAACGCCACCGTAGCGGCAGTAATCAGAAGGCTGTTGCCAAGCGAACGCCAGAAGTCCGTTACGACCATGGCTTCTCTGAAGTTGGCAAGACTCCATGTCTTAGGCAGGGAGAGGATGCCGCTGATGCTGTTGGTCATTTCCGACGGCTGCTTGAACGCGATCATAACCGTCATATAAAGCGGAAAGATGATAGTGGAAAGGCCGAGAATCAGAAAGACCATCGGACCGTATACGGACGCTTTGAGCTTTTTTGTCTCCGTCATAACTGTTCCTCCTTACTGCTTGAAAATTTCATCTGTGCAACCGATACACATACGATCACAATAAAGAATACAACCGCATTCGCACTCTGGAAGCCGAACTGTCCGCCTGACATACCGTTGTTGTAGATCAGATAGGAGATGGATTCCGTACTCTGCGCCGGGCCGCCTTTTGTCAGGGCCATGATCTGATCAAATACCATCAGAAAGTTTTTCACACACAGCACCATATTGATGGAAAAGAACGGGATGATCAGCGGGAAAGTCAGATATTTGAACTGCTTCCAGCCGGTAGCGCCATCCAGCCCGCCTGCCTCATAGACATCTTCCGGTACGGTCTGCAGGCCGGAGATATAGATGATCGTATTCATGGCGATGGCCTGCCATGCACATACCACTACGATACCGATCCATGCGGACTTGGGATCTGAAAGGATACTGGTGGAGTTCATACCCATCATATTTGCCACTGCCGGCAGAATATAGGTAAAGAAATAGTTGAAAATATAACCTACAACCAGCGCACCCAGAATATTGGGCAGGAAATATGCGCCTCTGAAAAAGCTTTTCGCGCGGATCTTGCTGTTCAGTGCCAGCGCCAGCACCAGACTGAGTACATTTACCACAACTGTGGTCACGATAGCAAGCTTAAAGGTAAACAGATAAGATTTGCCCACACGGCCATCGGAAAACAGATCTATGTAGTTACGAAAACCAACCCAGCTGTAACTGCCGAAGCCTTTGAAATTGGTAAAGCTGTAGATCACACCCCGGATCAGCGGAATCGTATTGAAGCAGATAAACAGCGCCAGAATGGGAATTGTAATCATTAAAAATGTTCGTTGTCTGTCATTTTTCATTTTTGCGAATCTCCTTTCCTACTGCACGCCAGCGCTTTTGTTCTTTTCTTCATACTCCTGCACCATGCGGATGATGTCTCTGTTATACCGCTGCCAGTCCGTGTCAAACTTGGCAAGGAAAGCATCCACATCTTTAAGTCAGCAACCACCAGTTCAACTGGTGGTTTGCTATTAGCCCTCCAAAGGG
>CAJULA010000021.1 GCA_910587155.1 uncultured Lachnospiraceae bacterium | reverse complement strand
ATAAACTTCGCACGACGGAAGGCTTCAGCCTGGGAGGATTCGTCAAGGCAGTGGCACTTGGCGGAGTCATGGAAGGGCTGGGCAGCGCGGCTTTCTATGGCGTTGGGAAAGGGCTGGAGAGCCTTTGGCGGAGTGTGAAGGGGAATAAAGGTAGTAATACAACTGTAAGGCCTGATTTTTATGTAACAAAAGATGGAACCATTATTCCAAATGATAAAGTAAAAACCAATAGTCAATATGACAGACTTGAGGTAGAAATTTATTCAGGGAGATCAATTCGTCCTAATAATGCTATTGAAGATTGGGACAATTTTTTGGGATCAAATCAAACTGATATTAGTCCATTTACGGGTCAAAGTTCAATTGATAGAATATGGTCGGCGGATGGGACAAGAAGTATTAGATTTGGTGACCATGAAATGAGTGCGATGGGAACAAAGCGTTTTCATTACCATAGAGAAACTTGGTATGATGACTATATTTTTAATGAAGTGCAAAGGATTCAAATGAAATGAGAATGATTATAACAAATTTAGACTTTAAAGATGAACACATTTATGTAACAGGTAATACTACTATTGGTGATGTGAAAGGGGAGTGGTGTAATAAAGAACCTCCGATATTAGGAAAAACATATTTTTTTGAATTAAATATTAGTGAAGTTGATAAAAGCGAAGTAGCAGTGATTAATAATGAACAATTTTTTCCAAGCGTTAATTTACTTGGTAATAGAGTACAATTTAAAGGAATATGTGAGGAAATAGAAGATGTATATATTATACGCTTTTCAAATGATTGGATGGAAATGATTTCAATTGACAATGACGATTTTTCAATAAAGAGAGGTGATAAAATTTTGTTTTTGACAAGTTATGATAAAATTGGAATCTATCCGTATTAGAGAGAAGTTCCAGCCAAAAGCCAGCCGGGAAGGGTGAAAGAACCGTGCTCAGGCCCCTTTGGGGGACGTCTTTAGCGCAGATGAAATCCACCGGTTACGGAGTCTTAGGCGCGACGGCATTCCGGAGCGCCTTAGACGCAGTTACCGGTTAGTTCAGATGCGCGTTGTCCCGGGGCCTGACGCGGATCTTTCACCCTTTCCGGCGTCAGCATGGCCAGGCCATATATCTTCCTACCCCTGCGACAGAGCAACCGGCAAATACTTCGCCCACGCAAGACTCTACGACGCCGAAACCGGCCGCATGCTGGGCAGAGACCCGATCAGACGCGGCCTAAACCCTTACCCATACTGCGACAACGACCCGGTAAACTTCGTAGACCCCACCGGCGAGATCGCCAACATCCTCGGCGGCGCCCTGACAGGCGGCGTGGTCGGCGGCGTCTTCGGCTTCGCAGGCTCCGCCGTATCCCAGCTTATGAGCGGCAAAGGTATCGACATGCGAAGAGCCCTTGGCGCAGGCGTAAACGGCGCGGTAGTGGGAGCCGTAAGAGGCGCAGTGATCGCCTCCGGCGTCGGCGCCCTGGCAGGAGCCGGGGCAGACTTCGCAGCGGGCATGATAGGAAGCATGCTGGAACAGAATATCGCCGGAGAAGAATTCGACTTTGGCAGAACCGTCGTCAGCGGCCTGTCCAATGCGGCAAGCGGCCTGGCATACGGGACAGGCAGGATCGGCAGCGCACGGGAAGCCTTTGGGAGAGGCTTTAAATCCGGCGCGGCCCGCTCAGGCATTGAATACCTGTACGAGACACTTGGAAAACCGAAGAAGAAAAACAGAGTTCGAATAATAACCTGCGACGCAGGACACGTCGTACCGTAGCACCTCAGCTATATGGCATCAGCGACCCGGGAAGGAACTGCACCATACAAAAGAGCAATACCCAAAACCAACTGCCCGGCAGCGGCATCGTGAATAAGGGCCTGTATGAGGCAATGGAAGATAAACTCCGCACAACGGAAGGCTTCAGCCTGGGAGGATTCGTCAAGGCAGTGGCGCTTGGCGGAGTAATGGAAGGACTGGGCAGCGTAGCTTTCTATGGCATTGGGAAAGGGCTGGAGAGCCTTTGGCGGAGTGTGAAAAATTCTACGACTGGTTTGACTATTATGTCAAGGAACTCTGGTCGTGGTAATCCCAGTGCCATAACGCATTTTGATGTTGATCTCAATACAAGACAAAAGAGTTTATTACAACATTTATCTGATTATGATTCTTGATTGACACCAGATAGGGATAAAATTTTTATTTTGTGAAAAAGAAATGTATCTTGTAATTAAAATCCGTATATGCTATAATGCCGTTAGGCAAAGAAATGTGGAGAAATCCATGTAGGCAAAGAACGAATCCCCCGACCGTAATGGCGTACAGTCGAGGGATTCTTCTTTTCTTTTTACAGTGGTAAAGCACCCACTAGACTATTTGTTGCCTTTGTCGTTCCTGTCTAGCCATTTGCTGATGAGGTGGCAAACCACATCTGCTGCAACAGTCACAAGAAATGTGAAGAATAACTCCATGTAAGCACCTCCTCCCGTTGCCGGGTGTAGGTTAGACAACACAAGCATTATAACATATCAAGGATCATCCTTCTATCTCTTTCTTAAAAGACTTATCAATTCGGATTGTATATATAAAGTGATAAATGATTGCTCATAAGCATAGACGGTCTATGACCATCCGAGGAACAGTAGACAGCCATCTGGGAAATCTTTGTACGGCTTCCCGGATTTCCTCACGGGTATGGAAGAATACATTGTTGATTACGGAGTCTTTCAGCCAGCCTCAGAGTTCCTCAATCTTATTCAGACTGGCACTGTAAGGAGGTAGAAATACCAGCTCCAGACGGTTTCTGTTCTCTTTCAGGAAGCCTTCCAGCAGCTTCGCATGATGGATTTTTGCATTATCCAGGATCACGACAGTCTTTCCATTATCAAAATCTATTTCGGAGGACTATACATATGAACACAGGAACACCTGACGACTCTGTAAAAGATTATTACCGCCTTCTTACCGCATCAAAAAAGGAAAAAACGTGAAACAGAAACTGCGTTACGATACCATTCTGCTCTATCTGGAAGGGTATCCCGGAAAGCAGGAACAGTTCAGGGAAAACTTTGAAACATTAAAAAACTGCTGAACAATGACATCTGCGCAATCCTGTTTGAAGACGAATCCATGATCAGAGATTATCAGGCGGTCATGAAAACCTGGTTCCCAAAAGGGAAGCAGCGGATCATACCGACTTATGGAAAGCAGGAAGGCGTAAAACTGGTTGGTTGTCCGGACTATGAAACAGGCCGTGTTTATGTGGAAGAGCACCGGAAATATGATGCGGAAGTATTTCTTCAGTTTCTGAAAAATGTACTTTCGCAGTATCCGCATGGAAAGACTGTCGTAATGTTGGATAATGCAAAAATCCATCATGCGAAGCTGCCGGAAAGCTTCCTGAAAGACTCCGTAATCAACAATGTATTCTTTCATACCCGTGAGGAAATCCGGGAAGCCGTACAAAGATCTCTCAGATGGCTGTCTACTGTTCCTCGGATGGCCATAGGCCGTCTATGCTTATGAGCGATAATTTATCACTTTATATATAATACGAATATTAATAATGATATGTATATAATAGCGAAGGGAATTGAAGTTCAGATAATCAATTAATTTAAATGAGGGGATGAAAATTCTAAAGTCGGGAAAATCTACTGGCACCTTCATAGTACGTTTGGCATTATATATTTCTAACCGTCGAAAGTACAGAATTGCCAAACCGCGTGAAGTTATAATTGTTGAAATAGGCGGATTTTACAAGGAAGCATGCCGGGGCAGTACTCAACTTATGTTGTTGGAAAAGGGATGGAGAGCCTTTGACGGAGCATGAAAGGGAATCGAAGTGGAGGTGGTTTTAATGTATCGTAAGCTGATAGATTTAATTACTGCAAATAGAAAAAAGCTGCTTGAATTAAAGATATCTATGGATGAAATAAAATCATTAGAACTCGACTTTAAAGAGGAAGCAGAGCAGGTAGATTTATTTAGTGAAAAGGCATTTATGAGAATTACATGGTTCAAGTTTAATAGATTGTATATGCAGATTCTAAACATAGAAAGCGAGGAGACTATTTATTTCTTTGATGGGGTTCTTGATAATGAGACAAATATTGGAGAATTTATAATGAATGTAATCTATAAAATGAATTATTGATTAGTATTGACTCATAGTAGCAATTTATTGTCTGAGACAGGCCGATAACAGTAATTCTAAAGTTAAAATATGATTTATAGTTTTTTGACGATAAAAAGGATAATGCAAAAGACTTGTATAAAGCTGTCAGCCCGGAAGAGTGTGATGATATATTTGCAATAAGAAGCTTTCGGACAAAATCAGAGGAAAGATTGTTTCAGGAAAAAGAATTTGGCAACTTTTTTAATTATGAAGGAGATGAAAATGAAATTGAGGCCAGATGTGGAAGCGCTGTTTGAGTTTATCGGTCAACGTAAAGAGAATTTTTTTGAAGGGTACAGACCAGCTCATTTAGTTAAAGAGGATTGTTTAACAACGGAAGTTCACAGCTATTATGAAATAAATGAGAATGCTAATTGTGATTTGAAAGGAACTATTACTTTTATTTCACCTGATGAATATCCAGAATGTTTATGGATTGGAAAAAAGATCAAAATGTATGAAGGAAAGAATATGGTAGGGTTGCTACTATCATTGAGTAATTAAGAAATGCAGTAAAATAGGGCGTTCCCATTGTGGGTTCGCCCTTTGTTCGTATTTATTGGAACTAATTTGGTACTATTATTTGATTAAGTCTTTCAGCGACTTCATTATGTTTGCTGGGGTAAAGGTGCCCATAAGTACTGTTTACCATCTGCACAGTATCGCCGATGCGTTCTGCTATCAGATGTGGCGAGAATCCCATATTGATTAGCAGCGACACATGAGAATGCCTAAGTAATGAAACTTACTTTTGAATTTATATTGCATTATTTCTTTGATTTTGAAATAATTTCAACAAATCATACTTCATTTATTTCAATATTAATGATATACTGAAAATAGATTTTATTATTGAGGTATATGAGATGATCCCCTATACTGGAGACTACATTGAACATATTGATGACAACACAGATACTTTTAAATATTACACATTTACCCCACGTCCTCTGATGAATGGGGATATGTACAAAATGGATGATGAACTGTCCGCCTTATTAATTGAAGCTCACCGAAATATTGGATTTTTGGAGGGACTTTTTAAGTATGCCAAAAATAAAGAAGCGTTTGCCGAATTGATGCTATTAAAAGAATGCACATATTCTCGAATGAATGATTATGATACTCCCGCTTTTCAAGATATACTTATTAGTCGTGGGAATGGTAAAAGTGATATTTCATTAATCACTAATCTCGAACTGGCATACAAGGAAGCAATGAATAAGACCATTTCAGCTCCATTTCTAAGTGAACTTTGCAGAATTGCATTATACGGTGATGTAGTTAGTAAGCCAGTTAATATTAGGAACAAGCAGACTTTTTTATTGGGTGTCAGGACAAACCTTCTATCTTAAAACCCTACAGCCCCTGACGCAGTTTTACCAGCGCTGGCCGATATTTCCGCTTATCTATATAATGACAAAGATACTGATCCGTTGATTAAAGCTGCATTAGCACATTATCAGTTTGAGATGATACATCCGTTTGAGAGATATAATGGGATTGTAGGACGAATCATTGTTTCAATGATATTCTTCAATAACGTTAGAGAATCAAAGCCGATAATATGTCTGTCTGAGTATTTGTATCACAATAAGAATGAATACTTCAACTTGCTTCAATCCACTCAATACAGTGGTGGTTATATTCGGTGGATTAAATTTTATGTAAATGCTATAAGTGAAACTGCAAAACGGTCAGCCCAGTTGCTAATACGGTATGAAGATATTGTGGCAAAAGATATAAAACAATTAGAAAATATACAATTGCTACCTAAAAGTGTTTGGCTTGTATATGATTATCTTAGACTCTTTCCTGTGACTAGCATTTCCTGTGTCGCCGCACAGTTAGGAAGTTCCTTCAATTCGATCGCAAATGCCCTGCACTTGTTAAGAGAGAATGGCAGCATCACTCAGAAAAACGAAAACAGGAGGAATCGTATTTGGGAGTATACTTCACTTGTAAATCTTTTGGTACAAGAGTAATGTTCATTTTAAGAAAATACTTTGTTCGGAGGAAGTTATGTATATAAATAAAATTCATATTCAAAATTATAGGAATTTTTCTGATTTCACAATGGAATTTCTTAGAGACATCATGGAATCTGATTTTGGGATAGGGGGAGGCAGCAAAGGGAAAATATCATCTCAAGTTGAAGGCTTAGGGCTCCTACATGGTATTGATAAAAATGAAATTTATGAGTTCATTCGTAAAATGAACCCTTCAGAATTTTCAGATGATGAGTTTGGTTATAGTAAAAAAGCAATGGGGGAAGTTGAAGTTGATAATAATGCGTTTGTTTCTTCAATTATAGAGAGAAAACCTCCTTGTATGGGGCTTAAATCACCTTCAAAAATTGACGAGTGACATGTTGTACCAATTAAAAAATATGTATGGTCAATTGTAAGAAAGTTGACACATAACGAGATTCTCTATTTTGGATATAGAATTCTTGAAAGTAACCCTACAGCATTATATGCTATACGAGTAAAATTCCCTTTTATATTTGTTGATGAGTTTCAAGATACAACTCCGCTCCAGACTTTACTTATAAAATTGATTGGCCAAAAATCCACTATTGTTGGAGTGGTATGAGATATTGCACAGTCAATCTATAGTTTTCAGGGGGCACAGCCAACTGATTTCAAAAATTTTACTATTAATTGCAGTCGAGAATTAAAAAAGTATGTCATAAATGGAAACAGACGTTCCACTGAAAATATTGTAAACTTCTGTAATTATTTGAGGCAATCAGATAGCGATGTTGTACAGGTTAGTATTCGCCCATATGATACAGAAGCAGATAGAGAGCGCGTGGAATCAAAGAAAATTCATTTTCTTATGGGAAATTCAGCGGGAATTTATAATACTATCAAAAATATCCTTAACAATGACGGTGTAGTACTTACACGAGCATGGGCTGCAGCTTTCGATTACATACAAGGAGTGGACGAGACACAGGCTAAACTATTGAAAAGTATTTATAATTCTTATTATAATTCCCCAATTCAACTTAGAGATGAAATTGCGGAACATAATAATGTTACATGGGTTAGAGCGTTTCGTTTTATTTTTAACTTATGGGAGAGTTACCTTAATGGATCATTTATAGATCTTATTCAAGCGTTAAAACTGTATGCAACGATTGATATACGAAAAATTACACCAAAGTCAATATTTCAAATTAGAAAAATTTCAGATACTGTTTTTGGTGAGGTTAATGACTATAGTTATACTTGTGAAATTATCAAAAAATTCAATACAGAAGTCGCAAAACCGGAATTTACTGTTTTAAGAGAAACGCTTCTTGAATGCGATTTTATTATACCATTATTTGATGAGCTTGACAACGAGAAACTGACAACTGCTGTATCTGGTCTTTCTTGGGGTACATCTTATAAATTATTTACAGAAGTCTTTTCTGAAAACAGTAAGTATATGACTGTTCATCAGGCAAAGGGACTTGAGTGGGATAAAGTTATAATAAGCGTTACTCCGAATAAATTTGATAAGATTAAACTATCGGATCTTTATTCCAAACCACAATTAATGAAAGAGAATCCTGCAGATGAATTTACAAGGATGTATTATGTCGCATGCAGCCGGGCTAAAGAAGATTTGTACATTCATATATCAGATGAGCATTTAATTCCTGAAATTCAGGCATCGATAAATGCTTATATAGAAAAAAACAAAACAACCATTGCTTATGAATTTATACAATAAATATCTAATATTTGGAGGGCACAATGGCACAATCAAATATTATCATGTACACTACAGAAGATGGAGTCACAAAAATAGAAGTAACATTTGATCATGATACGGTTTGGCTATCCATAGATCAAATGGCTGAATTATTTCAACGGGATAAAAGCGTAATTGGAAAGCATGTGAGAAATATTTTTAAAGAGGGAGAATTGGTAAAAGAGGCAGTTTGGGCAAAATTTGCCTACACTGCCTCTGACGGCAAGATTTATCAGGTAGATTTTTATAATTTAGATGTTATTATTTCTGTCGGTTATCGGGTAAAATCCCTGAGAGGAACGCAGTTTAGAATATGGGCAACTTCGATTTTGAAAGAATATATGAAAAAAGGGTTTGCATTAGATGATGATCGACTTAAGAATCTCGGAGGCGGAAACTATTTTGATGAATTATTGGCTCGTATCCGTGATATTCGTTCTTCTGAAAAAGTATTTTGGAGAAAAGTATTGGAAATATATGCAACCAGCATTGATTACGATCCGAAGGCAGAGAGTTCAATTATATTTTTTAAGCAGGTACAAAATAAAATGCATTGGGCGGCTCATAAGCACACAGCGGCAGAAGTAATCTGTCAACGGGCAAATGCGGATAAAGACAATATGGGATTAACATCATGGGCTGGAAGAGAGATTAAACGTTCTGATGTAGAGAAGACACCCGTCAGTCTTGGGTGGCGTTATAATATCGCCACTTGCCTTGTGCTGCAGGGATTTGGTAATCTGTATAGTATTTGCCTTAAAGTCAAAGCCTGCCAGTGTGAGGGCGAGAAGCTCGTCAAAACGCATGCCGGAATAGAAAAGAAGCTGCAAGGCGGTGTGTGCGCTTAAATCGCTTATATATGGGATGAAATTGTTATACTGTTCAATTGTCCAGAAGTTCATGGAACGGGTACGCTTGCCCATGTGTCCGGCTCTGACACATGGGTTTGATGGAAGGTTATAATAGGTGACAGCATAGTTTAAGATGGTTGTCATCATATTTTGAATGCGGTCAAGGTAAGCATCGGAATATCCCATGTCTATCTGTTCATTCTGCCATGCCCGGATATCAGTGGGCGTAATGGCATTTATCGGCTTGTCCTTGAAATAAGGCAGTATGCGATTCTTGAACACGTTCTTTTTGCCGTCTATACTGTTCGGCCTTAGCCTGTGGCTCATATCCTCTATAATAGAGGTCATAGAGGGCTTGAAACGTCATGTCAGGGGTTCCCTGCAGGCGTTCCAGAAAGGCGCGCTCCCACTCCCGGGCTTCTCGTTGGAGCTTAAAGCCGCGCTTCTTTTTCTGCTTTTTGGCACCGGTATAGTCCGTATAGTAGAACTTGCAGTACCATGTTTTGGTTGATTCGTCATAATATGCCGGCATAAAAAATCAGTCCTTTCTTAAAAATGGGTGCATTTTATAAAGGACTGTGATATACTGAATTTGCGAATGATTGCATATCATAATCCATATGGTATCTATCTGAAAGGCTCCGGCGTTGGCGCGCTGGGGTCTTTTCAAATTATGGTTGAAAAATTTGTATGTATGGCATATAATATACTTAACAAGAGAGCCGAAAGCTGGATGTGGCCAGCCGCCGGAGAATAATTAACTACGTGAAGTAGCGCCTTATCTTACCAGGACGAGGGCGCTACTTTTTGCGTCTAATGTTGATAACAAGAGTTATAACGGCGCAAAGCATAATTACGAATGTGAATAAGTCACTGTATGTAACCATAGCACCAGCTCCCTTTCTTTCGTTCAGCGGCTGACGTAATCGCCCCTTCGGCTCCCCGGTTAAGCATATTATATTGTCATGGTGCAGTAATTCCCCGATTTGGAATCGGAGTAAACAGGTCGCATTTGAAATGCGGGCTGTTAAGTATGCCGTGTGACGCTCCCAGCCGCCCATATACGGGCATAGTGTGTATTGATGGTAATTCCTATAAATCGCCTTATAGAGCGAGTAAAGCCAACGACAGCCATATGTCTGCGGTTAAGCCCATTTGGGTTTTACCGGGTAGGTGAAGGACATTTGGCTTTTGCCGGGTATCTCTATTTTGGAGATGCTCCCGGTTTAGGGCATCCCAGCCGGTAATAACCGGCACCTCCATTTGTGCCAGCCTGTCGGCATAGCTCGTATTCCAGTACGAGAGGGAAAATTCCGGCACCCTGCTTCTGATTTGATGCACCTCTGCCGCTGATTTGGTTGTGTCCTGCCGCTTCAACCGAACCAGGAGGGCTCTTTTGCAGGTAACTGAACTGCTCCGCCAGCAACTGGTACAGTCCTTTCCTATACCAATCAGCCATTATTTTGTTATTGACAGCTTTCCCCTTCCGGTCTGCAAGTTTGGGCGTGCACGTTACTGCCGTTCTTTTCGCGCGGAAGGTGCGAATTATGGAAGGTGTCCTTCCCAAAAAGAAACTTATTTTGGTTTCAAAGTTCATGCTTTGATTACGCTGGAGGGTTATGTTTCGGCATTTGAGATCACCCCTGCATCCGTGGATGACAGGGAAGGGCTTCGGGACTTTGCGGGAAATCACCTTAACCTGGTAATCCTTGGGGATAAAGGATACACGGGAGAAACCTTGTATGAGGATATGCAGAACAAAGGGATCTGCCTAATGTCTTTAAAGCCTTCCAATTACAAAAAGAACTGGCCCACAGAAATACGGCGGTTGATTTTTCGGTTCAGGAGGAGGGTGGAAACGGTATTTTCGCAGCTTAGCGAACAACTGAATGCCGAAAGAGTGTTGGCAAAAAGTTTACAGGGATTATGTACCCGGCTTCAGAACAAAGTCTTGGGACATAACCTGTGCATAACATTCAACAGCATATTCCTGGCCCCCCTGTGACATAGGAAAAATCAAACAGCTGGTATTCTAAAAAATTCTCCGGAAATTCATAGGGACTTTTTGGGCTTTTTCAGCGTTTAGGCAAAGTATGCAATATTGGTTATTTAAGTAGCACAACGAGTTAAGTTATACATAGTATTTCATTAAGCAAGCGTTCATTGTCCCATTCTTCCGATGCTTATACTGGTGTTGGGGAACAGTACCATACAGTGGTAAATGGGGATTAAATGATTTCGATATAGAGAAAGCTCTGATAAGAGATTTGGAACAGGCTATATGAACCGGAAATTTTCCGGCTTTTTTCGGGTGCCTGTACCGGTAATGTGAGTCGCTGCTTTTCTGCTTTTCATGTATTTGGAGCGGGCAGAGCAGGCTTTCTCAGCCGGAACGGTATTTACTCGGTGTCATACCATAAGTTTTCCGGAAAACCTTTCCAAAGTAAGCGCTGTCCGAGAAACCGCACTGCTGGCAGATATCGGTAATTGTCATATCGGTTTCCAAAAGTAATTTTTTTGACTGGTTCAGGCGATAATTGATCAGGTATTCCATAGGGCTCTGCCCTATATTTTTTTTAAAACAGCGTGCGGCTTCCCTTTCGCTGACACCGGCTGTCTTTGATATCTCCGATAACGTGACTTTTTCAGAATAATGTTGATTGATAAATGCAATCATATTACGCAGACGGTTTGTCTGTTCCGTTCCTGTGATTACTTGGTTGTCAGGGTTTTCCCAAAGTTCTTTTATAAGAAGGCTCCATGTTTCTGATAAGATATTTCGGGTTTGAAATTCTGAGTCGGTCTCATTTTGCAGTTCTTTTAAATGATACAGATTCTTCAGTATCAGATTGGCTGTCACATGTCCTCTGCGGATAACATGTACTTCAATCTGCCGGTTATTGATAATCGGATTCAGATATTTCGTTTCAAAACGGCTTTTAAAGTGTCCGCCCAAAAAGACCGGATGAAAAATATGATTGATTTCTATTGTCTGTATACCGGAAGAAGCATTCTGCTTCATACACATTACATTGCTGTTGACAAAAAATCCATCACCCTGACGGATGGTATATTCCGCGCCGAGCGTTACTATTTTGCTGATGCCCTCCTGAATATATCCTAACTCCAGCTCTTCATGCCAGTGCCATGGGATTACAAAATTTGTCAGGTCGCGTTTATGGAGACAATAAGGGTATTCTATAGTCATACCTTCAATGATTTCAACCTGATTTGTGTCTGTCTGAAAAGATTTCATATCGTCACCGGCCTTGTCTTTATTGTTAGTATAATTATATCATAGTTGTCCTAATAATTCTATATTCTGACACAAAAATTATATTATTATGGACATATTATTTGTATAATCTAATCATCAAAGCGCGCTGCACAATCTAATATAAGGAGAGCTGTTATGAAAAAAGAAACTGTTTTGCAACTGAAAAGCCAGGCTGCCGAATACTATAAAAAAGCAGGGATTATGATTACGTCAGAGGAACGTGAAAAGATTGAGGTGGCTGATTTTGGCTTACATGATGTATATGTGATTGGGCTTGAAAGTATTGTATATATGAATACGGAAAGAGTATGTGCCAAGGAAATGGTTCTTTTACCGAGGCAGACATGTCCGGAACATATGCATCCGCCGATAGGAAGTTATATTGGGAAAGAAGAAACCTTTCGATGCCGATATGGTCAGGTGTATCTCTATGTGGAAGGAGACAGATAAAAGCGTTTGGGGCAACCAATGTCCTGATTGTGTACGGCGGTGGGAGCGTCATTGATACGGCAAAAGCGATTGCGTATGGGCTGGCAGAACCAGAGATGGATGTATGGGAGCTGTTTGAACATACGCGTATGGCGAAGAAATGTATTCCGGTTGCCAGTGTATTGTCTATCGCTGCGGCAGGAAGTGAAACATCGAAGGGATGCGTAATTACCAATGAAAAGACCGGAGAAAAGCGCGCTTATGATGATAACCTTGCCAGGCCCAAATTTGCCATTATGAATCCGGAGTATACAAAGTCCCTTCCGGATTATCAGACAGAGTCCGGGTGTACGGATATCATGATGCATACGATGGAACGGTATTTTACCAATGGAGGTAATATGGAGATCACGGATGCCATTGCGGAGGGATTATTACGGACTGTTATGAAAAATGCCATCATTCTTCACCAGAATCCGGGGGATTATGATGCCCGTGCAGAAATTATGTGGGCGGGGAGCATTGCCCATAATGACCTTACCGGCTGTGGAAATGACGGAGGAGATTTTATGACCCATAAACTGGTGAATATTTCGCTCTGAGAGAACCATCGATATTCATTTGAGATCCACCAGTCAGGTGAGGGGATCCAATTTATAACCAGTATTCAGAATAGATCCACCTGTCACACGAATAGATCCAATCAAAAATTTATGGCCTGTGCTTAACGATTCGTAAGTGTCTCCTGTAGAATCATGTTTGGAGAGATTGTCTCCGATTCTACGAAAGGAGGCCGAATATTATGGCCAAAAAAATCAGCGTGAAGCTCATACTGGAGCTTCGGGGCAATGGAATGGGAAGAAACGCCATTGCCCGGACAAGACACATTTCTGTTAACTCTGTTGGTGATGTATTTCACAAAGCAGATGAAAATGGCATCTCCTACGAAGATGTCAGAGACATGGATGAAGACTCGGTTTACCGCATGTTCTATCCTGACAAGTTCGTGCAGGAATCCATGTATGCCCAACCCGATTACGGATATGTGCATCAGGAACTGAAACGGGTGGGTGTCACCCTGAAGCTCCTCTGGCAGGAATACCAGGATCGGTGCAGGGCGGCCGGCAGCATCCCCATGGGATACACGAAATACTGCAAAGGATACAGCGACTATACCATTGTGAACAAGCTGACAAACCATCTGGAGCATAAACCGGGAGATGCAGTCGAAGTGGACTGGTCAGGCCCGGCGATGGAATATGTGGATACGGCAACAGGGGAAGCCGTGAAAGTCTATCTGTTCGTGGCGACTCTGCCATACAGCCAGTATTCCTATGTAGAGCCCTGCCGGGACATGAAGATGGATTCCTTCATCCGCGCCCATGTCCATATGTATCAGTACTTTGGCGGTGTGGCCACACGCCTCATCTGCGACAACCTGAAGACAGGCGTCGTGTCCCATCCCAGGGAAGGGGAGATCGTCCTGACGGCTGATTATGAAGCCCTTGGCAGCCATTACCAGACAGCCATCATGCCTGCGGGAATCCGCAAGCCCAAACAGAAAGCATCTGTGGAGGGGACTGTCGGCAAGGTTGCAACCGCAGTCATCGCCAGGCTCAGGAATGAAATGTTCTGCTCCTTTGATGAGCTGAGGGCTGCCGTATCCCGAAAACTTGATGCCTTTAACCACAGTAGCTTCCAGAAACGGGAAGGCAGCCGCTATGAAGCTTACCTGGATGAAAAGCCTTTTCTCCATCCCCTGCCTTCCATTCCTTATGAGATTGCCACATGGGTATACGGCAGGAAAGTGAACATTGACTTCCATGTGGTGTTTGAATACAACCGGTATTCCTGTCCTTACCAGTATGCCCGCAAAACGGTAGACCTGAAAGTCACGGACAGCACCGTGGAGATTTACAGCGGGAACACCCGCATCGCAACCCACAACCGCTTCCCATCCGGCAGGAAGAACCAGTATTCGACCCACCAGGAGGACATGCCGGACAAGTTCCGCATCTCCCCATGGGATGATGTGCGCATCAGGAACTGGGCAGGCGCCATCGGGAAATATACGGCAGAAGTGGTCGGCCGGATCTTCGAGGGCGTATCCATAAAAGAACAGGGCTACAATCCTGCCTTGGCTGTCCTGCGGTTGAGCAACAAGTACTCCGAAGCGCGCCTGGAAGCCGCCTGTGAATTCGCAGTCACCAATGGGATTAAGAAGCCCCGTTACCACCATCTTAGCTCCATACTGGCCGCCAATCAAGATGAAATCTACATGGAACAGAAGAATGCCTCCGACAGGGCAAAAACACCCATGGGGTACCTGCGTGGCAGCGATTACTATGGAGGTGGCCGGAATGATCAATGATGAGAGCAGGCGCAAACTGCGCGAAATGAACCTTGGCGAAATCATCTCCGGGCTGGAGGCACAGCAGGCTGAGCCAGCCACACTGGGGCTGCCGTTTGACGACAGGATGCAGCGGCTGGTGGATTATGTCTATCAGGAAAAGTACAACGCAAAGATTCAGAGGCTCATAAGGTCTGCAAGACTTCGCTTCCCGCAGGCGGACATGCAGGGCATCCTGTATGAAGGCCGGGGGCTGAACAGGGAGCTTCTTGGAAACCTGTCCAGCTGCCAGTACATCGATGCCCACCAGAGCATCGTCCTGCAGGGATTTACCGGATCAGGCAAGACATACCTGGCCTGTGCCCTGGGGAAACAGGCATGCCTCAACCAGTTCAGGGTCCTTTATATCCGCCTTCCTGACCTGCTCATGGAATACGGTGACTGTGCCGCCATCATAGGCAGCCCGAAGAAGCTGCTGAACCGGTATGGAAAAATCCCGCTCCTCATCCTGGATGAATGGCTGGTTTCAGACATATCGGACAGTGAGCTGTACTTTCTCTTTGAACTGATGGAGCGGCGTTCTGACTCCACATCTACTATCTTCTGCACCCAGTACCGGAAAGATGACTGGATCAAGCGGCTTGGCGAGGGCGTCCAGGCGGAAGCCATAGTGGACCGCTATGCACATACTGCCTATTGGATAGAAACAGGTAGCATGAACATGAGAGAGTATTTCGCAAAACCCAGAAAATAACCCTGCGGGGTGGATCCCAAAGGCGAACCGGTGGTTCGCTAAGGAAAATCAGTGGAGCGGAACTACGTTCCGCTCCGGATCCGCTAGCGCGAAATAATCAACTGGAGCATGAGCTTGGCGGCATGTTTGACGTGACTCATGGTGCAGGGCTTGCAGCTGTATGGCCAAGCTGGGCGAGATATGTCTATAAGGAATGTCTGCCGCGTTTTGTTCGGTATGCAAGGAATGTTATGGGAGTGACTTTGGATGGCAGCGAGGAAGAAGTTGCCGAAGCCGGTATTTGTGCAATGGAGGATTTTTATCACAGGATCGGAATGCCTGTAAATCTTAATGAGCTTGGAATATATCCGACGGATGATCAGATAGAGATCATGGCAAAACAATGTATGGCGGCGTCAGGAGAGGACACAGGCTCCGCGAAAAAACTGAATGGGGAGGATGCAGTCTGCATTTATAAAAATGCCCGTGTCTGAAAAATCCGGGACTTTCCCCTGAAAAAGGAAAGCAACTGAAAGTAGAAGGAAACGTAAACTTTTGTGGATTTTGTCCGGAAGAAACCATGCATACTTGACAAATACCCATAGGGGGTATATTATAAGCGCGATAAGGCAATGATACAGACGAAACAGTCGGTGAGGAGAAAAAAGCAATCATGGATCTTAATCAGACAGAGCAGTATGAGCCCCCCTGTCAGGAACCGGAGGGGCCTGTCTGCTGCCATAAGAAAAAAGAGCGTACTGCGGCGGAGTATCGGACACTGCTGAATCGCCTGAACCGGATTGAAGGGCAGATACGCGGGATACGGGGGATGCTGGAGCGCGATGCCTACTGTCCGGACATCCTCATACAGGTGGCCGCCGCCAATGCGGCGCTGAATGCTTTTTCGAGAGAACTGTTGGGCAATCATATCCGTACCTGTGTCGTCAGAGACATCAGGGAGGGAAAGGATGAGACAATAGAAGAACTGTTGGTAACATTGCAGAAACTGATGAAATAAAAGAGCGGATTATTTTATGATAACGGGTGTTTGGCCCGGGGAGGCATGCATGGTACAGTATAAAGTGACAGGAATGAGCTGCGCGGCCTGCAGTGCCCGTGTGGAAAAGGCGGTGTCAAAGGTGCCGGGGGTATTGACCTGTTCGGTCAGTCTTCTGACCAATTCCATGGGTGTGGAAGGCAGCGCAGCTGCACCGGAGATTATAGCCGCCGTGGAGGCGGCAGGATATGGGGCGTCCCTGAAGGAAGAGGGGGGCCGGCAGGAGAGCAGTGATGCACAGGAGATGCTGAAAGATGTGGAGACGCCAAAGCTGAAACGCCGGTTATGGTATTCCGTGGCATTTCTGGCGGTGCTGATGTATTTTTCCATGGGGCATATGATGTGGGGCTGGCCGGTGCCGGTCCGGCTGGCCGACAATCATGTGGCAATGGGACTCTTGCAGCTGTTGCTGACGATAGCCGTTATGGTGATCAATCAGAAGTTTTTTATAAATGGTGTGAAAAGTCTGCTGCACGGCGCGCCGAATATGGATACCCTGGTGGCGCTGGGAGCGGGCGCGTCTTTTATATACAGTGTCTATGCGCTGTTTGCCATGGCAGACGCGCAGATGCAGATGGATCGGGAAGGCGTCATGGCATATATGCATGAGTTTTATTTTGAATCGGCGGCTATGATCCTGACACTGATTACCGTGGGGAAAATGCTGGAGGCGCGTTCCAAAGGCAGGACGACGGATGCGCTGAAAAGTCTGATGAAGCTGGCTCCAAAAACAGCTGTTATTCTTGTCGGCGATACCGAAAAAGAAGTGCCCGTGGCGCAGGTGAAACAGGGTGATATCTTTCTCGTCCGTCCGGGAGAAAATATACCCGTGGATGGTATTGTGCGGCAGGGAAGCAGCGCAGTCAATGAAGCAGCACTGACGGGGGAGAGTATACCGGTGGATAAGGAAGCGGGAGACGAGGTGTCTGCTGCCACAGTGAACCAGTCAGGATTCCTGCGCTGTGAAGCCACCCGCGTGGGAGAGGATACCACATTGTCGCAGATCATCCGGATGGTCAGTGATGCTGCCGCCACGAAGGCACCCATTGCGAAAGTGGCGGATAAGGTATCCGGTGTTTTCGTACCGGCCGTTATTTTTGTGGCGTGTCTGTCAGTGGGCGTATGGCTGCTGGCAGGAGAGAGCATTGGCTTTGCGCTGGCAAGAGGGATTTCGGTGCTGGTGATCAGCTGTCCCTGTGCACTGGGCCTGGCCACGCCGGTGGCGATCATGGTAGGCAATGGCATGGGAGCCAGAAACGGTATCTTATTCAAGACAGCCGCCAGTCTCGAACAGACGGGGAAGGTCGGGGTTGTGGCGCTGGATAAGACCGGGACGATCACCAGTGGCGAGCCGGTGGTAACTGACCTGCTGCCGGCAGAAGGGGTCAGCGAGAGCGTATTGCTTGGGCTGGCCTGTGCGTTGGAGCGTAAGAGCGAGCATCCTCTGGCAAAGGCTGTCTTGCGGCGGGCGCAGGAGGAAGGGCTGGAAGCGGAGGAAGTGACAGAGTTTCAGGCATTTCCGGGTAATGGCCTGACGGCATCCCTGGGCGGACGGCATCTTTTCGGCGGCAATGAACGGTTTATCGCCGGTAAGGTATCGGTGTCGGCGCAGATAAAAGCAAAGGCCGATATGTTGGCACAGGCGGGCAAGACACCTCTGTTTTTTGCGCAGGATAACATGCTGCTGGGTGTCATCTGCGTGGCGGATGTGATCAGGCAGGACAGTCCCGGTGCGATCCGGGAATTGCAGAATATGGGGATCCATGTGGTGATGCTTACCGGGGACAATGAGCGCACCGCGCGGGCCATCGGCGCGCAGGCGGGCGTGGATGAGGTCATAGCCGGGGTGCTTCCGGACGGGAAGGAAAGTGTGATCCGGGCGCTGCAGGAAAAAGGAAAGACCGCTATGGTCGGGGACGGGATCAATGATGCGCCGGCCCTGACAAGGGCGGATACCGGTATTGCGATCGGCGCCGGAACCGATATTGCCATAGATGCGGCGGATGTGGTACTGATGAAGAGCAGTCTGCGGGATGTGCCGGCGGCCATACGCCTTAGCAGAGCGACGCTGAAAAATATTCATGAAAATCTGTTCTGGGCATTTTTCTACAATGTGATCGGCATACCGCTGGCAGCCGGAGTCTGGATTCCGCTGTTTGGATGGAAACTCAATCCCATGTTCGGGGCGGCGGCCATGAGCCTGTCCAGCTTCTGCGTGGTGACAAATGCACTCCGCTTAAACTTTTTCCGCATGCATGACGCCGGCCATGACAGAAGGAGAAAGAGCGGAGAAGTTCATAAAAAGAAGGAGGAAATCAAGATGGAGAAAACATTAAAAATCGAAGGAATGATGTGCCCGCACTGTGAGGCCAGCGTAAAGAAGGCACTGGAAGCACTGGAAGGGGTCAAAGAAGCCACAGCCAGCCACGAGGCGGGAACGGCGGTCGTAACGTTGACCGGAGAAGTCACAGACGAGGCGCTGAAAAAGGCAGTGGAAGAGCAGGGGTATAAGGTAACCGGCTGAGAGGAGCACTGCTCATCATATTTACTAAATTTTAAAAATTTTCCTGTAATTATTTGGCAGTATCTGCGATTGACAGATAACATACAGGGTGATAAACTGGCACTCATAAGAGCGAAGGCGCTGTGGATCATATCCATGGCGCTTTTTTCGTTCCTGCGCTCCGCGGGCGTGATATGACTGAACATGAGGAGGAAAAGTTATGACAGAAGAATTGAGAAGCGCCATAAGCGGTGAAGTATTCGGTGTCTGGTTCCTGATCGGTGCCGCGTTGGTATTCTGGATGCAGGCAGGCTTTGCCATGGTGGAGGCAGGCTTTACGAGAGCAAAAAATACAGGCAATATTTTAATGAAAAATCTGATGGATTTCTGCATAGGAACCGTTGTGTTTATTCTGATAGGTTTCGGACTGCTGCTTGGTGAGGATTGGATGGGGCTGATCGGCAGGCCGGGGCTGGATATCTTTACGGACTATGCCTCGTTTGACTGGTCAAATTTCGTATTTAATCTGGTATTTTGCGCCACAACGGCAACAATCGTTTCCGGGGCCATGGCGGAAAGGACAAAATTTTTGTCCTATTGTGTCTATTCGGCAGTGATCTCCGCAGTGATTTATCCCATTGAGGCGCATTGGATCTGGGGCGGCGGCTGGCTGGCACAGAGGGGGTTTCATGATTTTGCGGGTTCCTGTGCCATACATATGGTGGGCGGTATTTCCGCACTGATCGGGGCGGCCATTCTGGGGCCCAGAATCGGGAAATTTACGAAAGACAAAGAGGGGAAGATTACAAAGGTAAATGCTTTTCCGGGACATAACCTGCCGATCGGGTGCCTGGGGGTATTTATACTCTGGCTGGGCTGGTATGGCTTTAACGGAGCGGCGGCGGTCAGTGTTGCACAGCTTGCTTCCATCACCCTGACGACGACTGTGGCGCCGGCCATTGCGACCGTGGTATGTATGATTTTTACCTGGATCAGATATGGGAAGCCGGATGTCTCCATGTGTCTGAATGCGTCTCTGGCAGGTCTGGTGGCAATTACCGCACCCTGTGACGTGACAGATTGCCTGGGTGCGATTGTCATCGGCGCCGTGTCAGGCCTGCTGGTGGTGTTTGGCGTTTGGTTTCTGGACTGTGTGCTGCGGGTGGATGACCCGGTGGGCGCGGTGGCGGTTCACTGCCTCAACGGTATCTGGGGCACGATTGCGGTAGGATTGTTTGCAACGACGAAGGCGCCCGGCAATGACAGCATAACAGGGCTGTTCTATGGCGGAGGCTTTGACCAGCTTGGTAAACAGTTGCTGGGATTCGGGGCGGTGGCTGTATGGACGGCAGTTACCATTACCATTGCTTTTGTGGTTATCCGTGCCGTTTTCGGGCTGAGAGTGACGGAGGAAGAGGAAATCGTCGGTCTCGATGCCAAAGAACATGGCCTTGCATCGGCATATTCCGGATTTAGTATCATGGATATTTCCAATACGATGACTATGGAAGTCAATGAAAATACCGATCTGGGTACTACGGAGTATGACAGCGCCTCTGATGTGCAGAAAACAGCGGCAGTACCGGTTGTTGACATGGCCGGCAGCGGCCCTGTCACCGGCGGTATCTATAAAGTGGCCGTGATTGCAAAACTGGAGCGGTATGACCGGCTGAAGAAAGCAATGAATGAGCTGGGCGTTACCGGTATGACAGTGACACAGGTCATGGGCTGCGGGATCCAGAAGGGTGCCGGTGAGAAATACAGAGGTGTGGAAATGGATGCCACTCTGCTGCCCAAGGTGAAGATAGAAGTAGTCGTGAGCAAGATTCCGGTCAAGGATGTGGTGGAAGCTGCCCGGGCGGCCCTTTATACGGGGCATATCGGAGACGGAAAGATTTTTGTATATAATGTGGCAAGAGTCGTGAAGATCCGGACCGGAGAAGAGGGCTATGCTGCCTTGCAGGATGTGGAATGAGGAAATGGTAAATCCTTACAATACGGGTTGTATCAACTCTGCAAATGCTTTATACTGTTATCATAATCATTTGGGCGGATCCCGGAGAATTATATTCCCCGGGATTTTGCAGATGGGGGAGCCGGATGGAGGGAAGATGGTACAGTTGGGTGTACCGGCAGAATGGACGGAAAGAGGAACCGCTGCCGGGACGGCTGGAAACAGAGCAGGGGCGGATGATTCTGCCGCCGCTGGAGCAGGCAGATGTGGAGGCCGGTATCTGGCTTCTGCCGGATGCCGGGGAAGAGACCCGGGTTTGCCGGCAGCTGAAAGTCAGGATGCCGGCTTTGGAGAAGAAAGGTTTTCTGCAGTGGGCAGTCAGGGTTTTGCTTGGCCGTCTGTTTACGGACAGGGAGGAAAAAGAGCGTTTCTGGCGTGCGCAGGAAAGCGGATGTGTGGAAGTCTCCCTGCCCTCTGTCGGCAGTATCGGTGCCGGGCTGACCGGACAGGGGGCAACCCTTTCGCGGCAGGAAAGCGAAGTTCTGACCGCTCTTTTATGTACACCGGACCAGAGCGGAGAAAAAGCGGCCTTACCTGTTGTGCCGGGACCGTGTACAGGGAAAGAACCCCCGTATAGTATGCAGATTGGGAATGTGCAGGAGGCGTCTGCCCGGATGGAGGAAGCGTCTGAGGATGCGGAGCCGGCGCTGCAGAGGTTTTCTTGTCTTTACAATGATCCGAAGACAAGGAAACAGAAAAAGCTGTGGATGGATTATTTTATGTCGCCGGAATTTTTTCAGGCATGGAGAACACCCGCTTTTGTGCATGGAATGTTGGCTGTGGTGGAGAGCGTAGGGGAAGAGCCGCCGGTTTCTTTTCTGCGGCAGGTCTGTATTGCTTATGGAATCCGTTACAGGCAGACGCAGCAGATGGAGGAAGATGGTTCCCTTCGGTATGGGTACGAACCCTGCCTGTATCAGGGCGCGGAGTTTCCGGAAGTTGGCGCAGTGGTAAAACTGACTGCACTGGGAGAACCCATAGGTCGGCTGAGTCATCTTGACGAGCAGGTGCGGGCGGCAGGATTCCTGGATTATTTTCAGCTTGTAGCGCTCAACCGGCGCAGCGCCGCCGATGGCTTTGCAGTGCTGCGGGCAGACTATGAAAAGATATTTTCCGTTTATGATATGGAATGTCTGGAAAAGCCGGCCGGGGGCGGGCGCCGGACGGAATATGCGATGTTGCACAGAGATTTATGCGCTCTGAAACTGTTGGAACAATATGTGCGGCAAAGTGATACCGGCGGGGAGGTTCTGGAACTGCTTTTTCGAAAACTGGATCTGCAGCATGCCGTTGACGGCCGACAAGGCGTATGGTATGGTTCGCTGCGTCTGGCAGTTCTGGAACGTCTGCCCGGACTTTTGCAGGAAGAGAAAAAGAGTTTTCTTGTGGCTGCCCGGGCGTATGACGGCTACCGGACCTGGAGCTTTGACCGGCAGTGTGCGGAGGATGAGGAAGATGAGAGGCGGGTGGAAAGACTGTTCGCTTTTGAGAACTTCCGGCTGGCACTGCAGGATGAGACCTTTGCAAAGGAAACCATTTTTCCCTATTGGCTGAATCTGCACAGGACAGAAGCCTTTCTCAGGAAATTGCAGGAGTTCTGCGGGGCGCATCAGGAAACGCCATGCTGCATTCGGATTCATAGTTTGTGCGGGGAGCTGCTGAAGGCGAAAAAAGTGCGCAGGGAATCTGTTATGGAAGTAAGGCCGGAACCTGCGTTGTTTGGGGCAGATAACGGACTGTTCTGGTGGTATTTTCTGCGCAGGGCTTTCGTGCGAAGTATGGAGCAGTCGGACACGGCGGGGCAGGAACTGGCAGATCAGATGGAGAAGGAGCTCCCGGATCTGCAATGGGAGGAGAACCTGCTGGGATTCTCGGCGCAGAGCGGGGAGAGTACACTGGGGCGGCTGCTTTCCATTCCTGTGGGCGGACATTTCCTTCATATCAGGCTTTATGTGAGCTATGTCCAGTATTATCTGGATGATGAGCCGATATGGCGGCCTATATTCGATTGGGAATCGGTGTCACGTCTTCCGGACGGCGCATTGTTCTGGCTGCTGCTGCCGGTGACAAAGGCGGAACAGACCCGGCGTCAGGAGGTTGAGATTTCGATCAGGCGCAGGCTGTCGGGGCTTGCCCTGCCAGGCTGCCGGGAAGAGCGGGCGGCGGCACTGCTGGCGGATTATCTGACACCGGGGGAGAGTGTATCGGGAAACACGGAGATCGTGCGCCGGGAGATTGACGGTATCCTGTATCGTTTCCAGGCGTATGGGGACGGTCGGCTCAGATGCTTCTGTGGCCGTAAGGAAAGCCGTCACGGCGCAGGGCGGTATCAGGACATCCGAGAGGCGGTGGCGCGGGGGATGGAATGGCTGGCGGCGATGGAAGCGCTGCGCAGCGCCGTTCCCCGTCTTCCCCGGAAAGCGCTGCCGGATGCCATTCATATCAGGCGTTATGCTGCTTCTTCCCTGGTACTGGAGGGGAAGGAGATGATCACACCGGAAAATACCGCCGACTGGGTGGATGCTTTTCTGACCGGGCAGGCCGGTACACCGGGGCATATCATCCGTCTGGAACTGAGCTGGGGGGATCGCTGTGCGCAGCCGGGAACGGCCCGGGCGGCAGATTCGCTTGTACTCCTGGAAAAAGACGGCAGATATCTGGCATTGTATTTTCGGGGGCGGGGGTTTCTCTCCGTATATGGCGCCATGGGGCGGCGCGAACTGTATCGGGCGGACGGAAATCATGAAATGACCTGCTTTGGCACACAGCCCATACCGGAATACTTTATCCACGAGAGCCGGGAGTTTCTGGCCGAGCGAATCCACCGGCTGTTGCAAGAGATCGGCGGGGTGGGAGAGCCATGTCTTGATTTTCCGCAGTGGAGTTTTCTGCCGGTGCGTACGGGAAATGCATCTGCCTTCCAGCTTGCCAGGCGCCAGTTTGGGGATTTTGAAGAGGAAGCGGCCAGAAATAACCTGAGAGAAACACTGACCATACCCTGCAGGCCGGACTGGATCTGTTATCTGTCCAAGCAGGCGGCAGAACCGGAACTTTTGAAAGGAACCCGTCTTTTCTCACAGCTTCCTTTTATTTTCCATGATTTTCTCGACGGGCGGATCGTAAAGATGCAGGCGGGGTGGGAGGAAGACGGCCGGTTGCGCTGTTCCGTGCTGCTTTTGCAGGAAGAGGGGCGCTATCTTTTGCTGTATCGTGATCACTTCCGGAACTTTGGGGAATATCTGGTGGGAGACCGGAGCGGTTATCTGAATGCGGAAGGAAAGATACGGCGGATTCCCTTTTATGGCAGAAAAGTGGAATTTTATCTGCTGCATGATTCTCCGCAGACAATCCGGGATGGACTCGATATTCTGCTTCCCAATATCCGGCAGGCACATACGGTCATGGGGAAGTTTACCGAATGGGCCCATACGACGGACAGGGAGCTGGCGGGGCTGCCGCCTGTCTGGCAGCTGCCGGATGGTATATATGGTATATGAAGTAAGGAAAACAAGGAGGAAGTTATGAAAGTATTGCTGCTCAATGGAAGTCCTCATGCTGCGGGCAGTACCTGGACGGCATTGCATGAGATGGAAAAGGTGTTGATCGGAAATGGTTTGGAGACAGAGATTGTCCATGTGGGGAATCAGTCTGTCCGCGGCTGTATGGCATGTATGTTCTGTAAGGGGCATGGGAGATGTGTATTCGATGATCTGGTGAATGAGACTGCCCATAAGTTTGAAGCGTGTGATGGTCTGGTGGTGGGCAGTCCGGTCTACTATGCCTCTGCCAATGCGACATTGATCGCATTTCTTGACAGGCTGTTTTACAGTACCGGCTTTGACAAGACCATGAAGGTGGGTGCCAGTGTGGTATCTGCCAGAAGAGGCGGGCTTTCTGCCACATTTGATGAGCTGAACAAGTACTTCACGATTTCCGGGATGTCGGTGGCATCGGGGCAGTATTGGAACAGTATTCATGGCAACAATGCGCAGGAGGCAGCGGGTGATCTGGAAGGGCTGCAGAGTATGCGGACACTGGCGTCCAATATGGCCTTTTTGATCAAAAGTATCGCTCTGGGAAAGGAAAAATACGGTCTGCCGGAGCGGGAAGAGATACAAAGAACGAATTTTATCCGCTGAAAACGGAAGTGCGGCATGGCCGTTGCTTCCCCGTCGGATTATGCCGGGGTGTCAGAGCGCAGAGGGCAGGAAAATGAGCAGGATTGTGGCGAGAGGCTATTGCCAGGGAGATGAAAAAGAATTTCATGGGAAAGCGGCAGAACTGCTGAAGATGGCAGGAGGGAATCTGTATTATCTGCTGAACCGGGGATATCCTGTCAAAGGGGCGTCGGTATTTGTAGGGAATCATTATCTTCTGTCAGAGCGTCAGCGGCTGGCACTGGTGCGTGCCGTCTCTCCGGCAGCCAGCATCCGTCGCAGACGGGAAAAGGAATGCAAAGCTTTGCCGGACGGCGCCGATGTGCACATTGACGGATTTAACACAGTCATTACGCTGGAGGTGGCGCTGTCCGGTTCCACACTGCTGCGTTGCATGGACGGCTGCATCCGGGACCTGGCCGGACTGCGCGGCACCTACCGGCTGATTGACAAGACGGAAACTGCCCTTATGAGAATCGGAGAAGCGCTGGAAGAGAAGGGGGCGGGCAGGGCTATATTTTACCTTGATGCACCGGTATCCAATTCCGGCAGACTCAAAGAAGAAATGATGCGGGTAATGGCTCCGTTTCCCTTTCAGACGGAAGTGGAAGTCATTCATGATGTGGACAGAAAGCTGGAAACAATGGATCACGTGATTACCGGAGACGCCATCATCCTTGATAAATGTAAGAGCTGGATCAATCTGGCAGGGACGATCATGGAGCAAACAATGGAGCCATATCCTTATGTGGATCTGCACGATGTGAAGGAATAAGGGAGCGATGGAACGAAGGATGAGATAAGATATCTGATCTGAAAAAGCTGCAGTACTGAAAAGTGCTGCAGCTTTGATAAGAGCAGGATACGGGAGTCGGACCCGCCTCTTCAGCTTGGGAAGCTGACATACTACCGATGTACTAATCCTGCCTGTGACAGATAAAATTACATATACCGACAGATCATATCCCTGCCGCCTAAATCATTATATCACATATTTCGGAAAAAGCAAGGTTAATTTTTTGATTTTTATTAATAAGGCAAGGTAAGAAATGAAAGGTAAGAAAAAAAGAAGTGATTCAGGTGGCGCCTATAAAAGCGCCACCCCTTTTTCCCTGATAGCTTTCATCGCTTCCTCCGGCCAGAGGGAGGACTGTACTTCCCCGATATGTGCTTTCCGCAGGAAAAACATGCAGATTCTGGATTGTCCGATGCCGCCGCCGATCGTGAAGGGCAGGGCGTCTTCCAGAACGGCTTTCTGGAAAGGAAGCTGTGCCCGCTCCGGGCATCCGGCTTTTTCCAGCTGGGCTTTCAGCGACAGGGCATCCACCCGGATTCCCATGGAGGAAAGTTCCAGCGCGATATCCAGCACAGGATAATAGACGAGAATATCCGCATTGAGTGCCCAGTCGTCATAGTCCGGGGCACGGCCGTCGTGAGGCTGGCCGGAGCGCAGCTTATCGCCGATCTGCATCAGGCAGACAGCCCCTTTTTCCTTGGTGATATGGTATTCCCGCTCTTTGGGAGTCTGGCCGGGATACCTGTCCTCCAGCTCCTGTGTGGTGAGAAAAAAGATTTCTTCCGGCAGTATTTCTTTTATGTAATCATAGCGGATGGACATATATTTTTCTGTTTTCCGCAGTACTTTATATACAATTCTGACAGTGTCCTGTAATGTTTCCATGCAGCGTTGCTGTCTGGAAATGATTTTTTCCCAGTCCCACTGGTCCACATAGATGGAATGGATATTATCGGTCTCTTCATCACGGCGGATGGCGCTCATATCCGTATACAGGCCTTCTCCCATCTGAAATCCGTATTTTTTTAAAGCATGCCGTTTCCATTTGGCAAGGGAATGGACGATCTCGGCCGGGGCGTCCCCCTGTTCTTTGATGCCGAAGGAAACAGGACGTTCCACACCGTTCAGATTATCGTTGAGGCCGGAAGCGGGATCAACAAACAGCGGCGCTGATACGCGGAGCAGATTCAGCCGTTCTGCCAGCAGATTCTGAAAAAAATCCTTTACGGTCTTGATTGCCACCTGTGTTTCATGAAGATTGAGTGCGGAATGATAACCGTCAGGAATGATACATTGCTTCATTGATTTCTTCATCCTTTCTTTTAACTATGGCAAAGATATGTACTTTTGATGACATACATTCCTATTAAAACGCTTTTCGGAGAGAAATGCAAGAGGGAAATCTGCCAGAAAAATATGTTCGAAAAACACTTGTTCGAACGCGCGCAATATGTTATGATGAACATATATTCGGATGTTGGAAAGAATGGAAAGCGTGGAGAGGATGGGCGGATATGGAGTATGTCAGTCGGGAAACAATGGGAATCAGGGAAAAGCTGGGGATTCTCAGTGATGCGGCAAAATATGATGTGGCCTGCACGAGCAGCGGCGTGGACCGCAGGGGGAATGGAAAAGATATGGGCAGTGCGCTGGCCTCGGGCATCTGCCACAGCTTCAGTGCGGACGGAAGATGTATCTCCCTGCTGAAGATTCTGCTGACCAATGAATGTATTTATGACTGTAAATATTGTATTAACCGCCGTTCCAATGATGTGCCGCGTGCGACATTCACACCGGAGGAGATCTGTGATCTGACGATCGGTTTTTACCGGCGTAATTATATAGAAGGGTTGTTTCTCAGTTCAGGGATTGTGGGGAGTCCGGATGTGACGATGGAGCTTTTATACCGGACGCTGTATCTTCTTCGCAACCACTATCATTTCCGGGGATATATCCATGTCAAGGCCATACCCGGGGCAGATCCCCGCCTGATCGAGAAGACGGGGCTTTTAACGGACAGGATGAGCATCAATCTGGAGCTGCCGACGGCGGAAGGATTGCGCATGCTCGCGCCGAACAAGCACCGCAGGAACATCCTGACACCCATGCGCCAGATTCAGAGCGGGATCACGGCCAGCCAGAATGAGCTGGCCATTTACCGCCATGCGCCCCGGTTTGTTCCTGCGGGGCAGTCCACACAGATGATTATCGGGGCCACCGGTGAGAGTGATTATCAGATACTGCGTGTGGCCGAGAGCCTGTATCAGAAGTTCTCACTGAAAAGAGTATTCTACTCGGCATTTGTCCGTGTCAATGATGATAAGGCGCTGCCGGCGCCGACAGGCGGGCCGCCTCTTTTGCGGGAGCACCGCCTGTACCAGGCGGACTGGCTGCTGCGCTATTATGGATTTGCCGCCGGAGAACTGCTGAATGAGAAGAAACAGAATTTTAATATTTTGCTGGACCCCAAATGTGACTGGGCGCTGGGACATCTGGAACAGTTTCCGGTGGAGATACAGACGGCTGATTATCAGATGATACTGCGCGTACCCGGCATCGGCGTCAAAAGTGCGGGCAAGATCGTACAGGCCAGACGGAGCGCCCGCCTGACATTTCCTGATCTGAAAAAAATCGGAGTCGTACTGAAACGCGCCCATTATTTTATTACCTGCAATGGGAAACAGATGTATCCTGTCAGGCTGGATGAGGATTTCATTACCCGGAATCTTCTGTATGAAAGGGAAAAACTGCCTTTTGAAAAACAGCAGATCACCTACAGACAGCTTTCCCTGTTTGACGATTGCCGGTTTCAGCCGGTTCAGGAAGGAGAGGGGATCGGATGGAAGAGCATATCCTGATCTGTGAAGACAGTGTGGAGGGAATCTTTACTGCCATATATATCGCATATGAGAAGCGCTACAGACCGGAAACGACCGGGATTGTGACCTCGGAAGAGGGCAATCTGCGCCTGTTTGCCGTGTATGAGCATATATTGACCGATCCGGTTAAGAGCGGAAAGGTATTCCGTACCCTGCGGGAGCGATTTGGAGAAGAGGGGTTTTATGTTCTGTGCCTGGCACTGGCATCCTGCCAGGAGGACAAGGCGACTGCCGTATACAGGTGTGTGGCAAAGGGGCTGCGTCTGCGTCGCCCGTACCGGATTCTTACGCAGCATGCGGACACGGATGTGGACAGGGTACAGAAGCTGAAATATCACGCCTGGCATGAGATGCATCAACTGTTAGGATTTGTCCGCTTCCGGGAATTAAAAAACGGGGTTCTGTTTTCGGAAGTCTGTCCGAAAAACAATGTACTTGCTTTTCTGGCAGACCATTTTTCGGATCGTTTTCCGGGAGAGCATTTTCTGATCTGTGATCTGGGGAGAAATCTGTTTGTCGTCCATGAGGCGGGGCAGCCCTGGTTCCTGGCCTGTGATCCACATGTTAAGAGGGAGAATATGGAGGAGAGCGCAGAGGAGGCCAGGTATCAGGAACTATTCCGGCATTTCTGTCATAAGATAGCCATAGAGGCACGGGGGAGTGAGGCATTGCAGAAAGGGATGCTTCCGCTGCGGTTTCGCCCTTATATGACAGAATTTACAAATTCTTTTCAGAATATAAAGTAAACCTGCATAGCGGTGGTGTCTGCCTGACGGAGGCCGACAGGAAAGGGAACGTCAGGCTGCCACGAAAAAAAGAAAAAAGGTCTTGCCATCTATACAGAGTGCATAAATTTAGTACTTTATTATCAATTTATTAAATTTGCACTGACTCGTATAAAACTCTTTACATTTGGGAAAAACAGGATATATAATACAACCAGAAATCGATGGTTTGAATATCGGCGCAGCACCAGAGCAGGTATTGTCACATTTTGGTGTGAGTAAAAGGAAAGGAATGATAACAATGAAAACGCAACGGAATATCAGGCTGGATCTGGAAGAGGTAAAAGACTTTGTGGAAGCGGCGTCTCGGTGTAGTTTTGACATTGACATTTTTTACAACCGATACGTAGTAGATGCAAAGTCGATTTTAGGAGTATATGGATTGGATCTGACAAAGACGCTGACCGTCAGCTACAACGGATATGATCCTGACTTCGAAGAAGTTCTGACTGAACTGGCAGTAGCCTGAAAATAACAGATGGTTTTTATACAGACCTGACTCCCTCTGACGGATATTTTGTCCGTAAAGGGAGTTTTTGCGTTTCCCGTATTAAAATAATAAAGAACAAAGGAGTCAGTATGCAGATACAGGTAAAGATTTCCGTTCGCAGGCTGGTAGAATTTCTTCTGCGCAGCGGCAGCATTGATAACCGCTTTGCGGCTTCTTCCGATCAGGCCATGGCAGAGGGAAGCAGGGTGCACAGGATGATACAACGGCGGATGGGAGCGGATTATCAGGCCGAGGTAAGTCTGAAATATATCTGCCAGGCCGACGGGTATGAGCTGTTGATCGAGGGACGGGCGGACGGCATTATCGTGCAGCCGGACGGTTTTACCGTGGATGAGATCAAGGGAACTTATCGGGAGCTGGTGGCGATGACAGAGCCGGTGCCGGTACATCTGGCGCAGGCCAGGTGTTATGCATGGATGTATGCACAGCGCAGGAAGGCTGAAAGGGAAAGTACCAAGCGGCTGCCTGCCGTCAGGGAATCGGCGTCTGCGATACGGGTAAGAATGACTTACTGTAATCTGGACACAGAGGAAATCCGTTATTTTCATTTTGATTACACATACGGGGAGCTTGAAGCATGGTTTCTGGATCTGATCGGCCAATACCGTAAATGGGCGGATATGGAATTTGCGTGGAAAGAAAAACGGCAGACCTCCATCCGCGCCCTGTCATTTCCGTTTCCCTATCGGGATGGACAGAAAGAACTGGCAGCCGGTGTGTATCGCACGATCTGTCATAAGCGCAAGCTGTTTCTGGAAGCACCGACTGGGGTGGGCAAGACGATTTCCACGATATTTCCGGCAGTCAAGGCCATAGGGGAAGGCAAAGCGGACAGGCTGTTCTATCTCACGGCCAAGACGATTACCAGAACGGTGGCGGATGAAACATTTGCACTTCTGCGGAGACGGGGACTTGCGTTCAGGACAGTACTGCTCACCGCAAAAGAGAAGATATGTCCGTTGGAGGAGATGGAATGTAATCCCCTGGCGTGTCCCTATGCCAATGGACATTTCGACCGAATCAATGATGCTCTGTACGATATACTGACTGAAGAAGTCAATTATTCGAGAGAGAGGATAGCAGCTTATGCGGACAGGCATCAGGTGTGTCCGTTTGAAATGGGGCTGGATATCAGTCTGTTCAGTGACGGGATTATCTGTGATTATAATTATGTCTTCGATCCCCATGTGTATCTGCGGCGCTTTTTTGCGGAAAATACAGGAGCCGATCATCTGTTTCTGGTGGATGAGGCTCATAATCTGGTGGAACGGGGCAGAGAGATGTACAGTGCGGAGCTGTGGAAAGAAGATTTTCTTGCCTGTAAGCGCAAAGGAAAGGGAGCAGTCAGCCATGAGATCAGCCGCAGGCTGGATGCCTGCAACAGAGAGCTTCTGGCATTGAAACGGCAATGTGAGACATACAGGATCACGGATGAGATATCGTCGTTTGTCGCGGCGTTGAACCGGCTGCACACGGTCCTCCGTGAATTTCTGGAGAGGCAGGAAAAGCAGAGAATGACGCAGGTGAGAAAAGACATCCTGGAATTTTATTTTGCAGTCTGCCATTTTCTGGAGATTTATGATCTTGTGGATGACAACTATGTGATCTATACCAAAATGGAAGAGGACGGGCGCTTTCTGCTGCGTCTGTTTTGTGTGGATCCGGGAAAGAACCTGCGTGAGCGGATGGGCCGTGGTGTCAGCAGTATTCTGTTTTCGGCCACGCTGCTTCCTATTCAGTATTATAAAAAGCTGCTGGGCGGAGAAGCGGCGGATTATGAGATTTATGCCCGTTCTTCCTTTGACTGCCGCAGATGCGGGCTGTTTGCGGGGACGGATGTGACGACCAGGTATACCCGCAGGGGGGAAGAAGAGTACAGAAAAATCGCCCGCTATATTTCTGAGACAGTGAGGATGCGGCATGGCAATTATATGATTTTTCTGCCTTCATACAGTTTTATGCGCAGCGTATTTGAGATCTACAGGGAGGAATTTTGGGAAGCGCAGACGCAGGAGTGTATCATGCAGGAGGGACATATGAATGAACGGGCGCGGGAAGAGTTTCTGAGACGGTTTTCCATCAATGACGCCTGTGATTTCAGTGCCATCCGGATGGAGGTGGAAATAGAGGAGGAGAAGAGCCTGCTGGGGTTTTGTGTCATGGGCGGAATCTTCAGCGAAGGGATTGACTTAAAGCGGGATTGCCTGATCGGGGCGCTTATTGTGGGAACCGGGATTCCGCAGGTATGCCCGGAGCGGGAGATTTTGAAAGCGTATTTTAATGAGACGGAAGGCAGAGGCTTCGATTATGCTTATCGCTACCCCGGTATGAATAAAGTGTTTCAGTCGGCAGGCAGGGTCATAAGGACTACGGAGGATATCGGTATTGTGGTATTGCTGGATGAACGGTTTGCCAGCCCCTCTTACCGACGTCTGTTTCCCAGAGAATGGGAAAACATGGAGTGTGTGACGATTGACCGTATCGGTAAACGCATTGAGCGCTTCTGGGATGAGTGGCTTTAGTGGTAGCTACAGCGGCAGCGGCTTTCTCAGCAGGGCGATTTCCTCTTTATAAGGGGGAACGGAACGCGACGGATCCTGCAAAGAAGGGAGATAGGGAGTTTCCAGTATTTTGGGAATGTCTGCAAAGTCAGGGTGATGCACGATCGCGTGCAGGGTGGGAAGCCCGATCGTGCCCTGCCCGATGTTGGCATGCCTGTCTTTGGAAGCTCCTCTTTCATTTTTGCTGTCATTAATATGGAAGACACAGATCTGTTCCCTGCCAAGCAGACGGTGGAACTGCTCCATGACACCGTCAAAATCGTTCACAATGTCATATCCGGCATCGTTCACATGGCAGGTGTCAAAGCAGACACGCAGCTTTTCGGAGCAGACGACACCGTCATAGATGGCTGCCAGTTCTTCAAAGGAGCGGCCAATTTCGGAGCCTTTGCCGGCCATGGTTTCCAGAGCGATGAAACAGGGCAGATCTCTGGTCAGAACCTCGTTGAGACCTTCCACAATCTTTTTTGTGCCGGCCGGGGTTCCTGCGCCTACATGGGAGCCGGGATGCAGGATAAGGATATGACTGCCCATGGCAATGGCACGTTCTGTTTCCAGAGCCAGAAAATCCACTGCCAGTCGGTACGTTTCCGTTTTGACCGTATTGGCCAGATTAATGATATAGGGCGCATGGACAACGAACTGTTCGATACCGGACTCCTTCATCAGTGCGTGTGCCTCCGGGATACGAAGCTGTGACAGCTCTTTGCGCCGGGTATTTTGCGGCGCGCCGGTATAAACCATAAAGGTGTTGGCCTGATAGGAGAGCGCTTCTTTGACAGAGCCGTAAAACATTTCTTTTCCGTTCATTCCTACATGGGAACCGATTTTCAATGGATGCATGGTTGTTGCTGTTGTCGTCGTCATCGTGGAGCCGATCCTTTCTTCATGTGAATTGGTTTTGGGTTTCGTCTTAGTCTACATAAAATACAGAAAAAGAGACAGCTTGTTTTTTACAATATGACTGCTATGTCACTGTGGATAACTCTGTGGAAATAGTGGATAAATGGCATTCTGACATCAAAAAATGGATAGCATGTCATTTTTATCCGGTCGGAAAAAATGGAGATTTCCCGTCATATCGCCCTGAAAATCAATAATTATGTTAACTGAGCGAATGTGTTTGATACTGTGTCAATCAGGTGACAGTAAGTACAGTATAAGCCGGGAAAGCGCTGTTTTACAGGGGTTAGCGAAAAACGAAACAAAAATAAAACAATGGCCATAGCTGGATATCAAAAACCATAAGGTAAGGCAGGCTGAGAGTTATCCACAGCGATTGTTATTCCCACGATAAAGTTGACCAAATAAGTCAAATTATGGATCGGGGCTGTGGATAACTGATTGCTGCTCCCTACTCCCATAGTAGGGAAAGATAGTTTTCAAACAGCACACCTTCTCTGACCGGGACATGGGCATGGGCAGATGCCAGTACACAGGTACGGACAAAGGCGGCGGCTTTTTGCACTGACCGCGAAAAAGGGACCTGATTTACGGCGTCCGCGGTCAACACTGCCGCAAAGAGATCCCCCGTACCGGGACGGGATTCGCCATTGGAGGAAGTCTTACAGGAAAAGACAGAGGTTCGTCCGCTGTTTCGTTCCCCACAGTAATTGATCAGAGATCCGTTTGCGGGTATGCCCGTGATCACGGCTTTGGAAGGTCCCAAATCCAGAAGCCGTTCCATCAGCTCCTGCAAAAAGGCGGTTTCCACGGTGCCTTCAGGACAGGGCTGGCCGGTCAGCAGACAGGCTTCGGTCAGATTGGGCGTCAGGATTGTGGCAAAGGAAGCAAATTCTCTCATATTGCGGCATGTTTCCTCTGTTACGAGGCGATACCTATGGCCATTGTCGCCCAGGACGGGATCAATGAGGATGAGCGGATCTCCGCTTGCCAGCTGGACTTCCATAAAACGCCGTAACTGTATAAATTGACCAGGTGAGTTAATATATCCACAGTAAATGCCGTCAAATACAAGTCCCAGTTTCCGATACTCTTCCAGATAAGGAGAGAGCCCGTCGGACAGATCCCTATAATAATAGGAAGGAAATGCCATATGACTGGAAAAAACCGATGTGGGTACAGGGCAGGCCTGTACTTTCATGGCATTGAGAACAGGGAGCACCACGGCCAGTGAGCAGCGGCCGAAGCCTGTCAGATCATTGATTGCAGCGACCCGTTTCGGAATCGAGATGTTGCTGTCAGTATCATTCATAGGATCAACCTTTCGGATTTGATAAAATATTGTAACGCAGGATTTATTGTAATCAATCCCGGACAATTTTTCAAGGTGGAAACGATATATTTTGTTTGACAAATAATATTATATGTTGTATAGTATTGTAAGAAACAATATTATATGGCATATAATATTGTACGGAAAGGAGCAAGCGATGGTATTTAATACAGGGTCGGCGCTGTTGGATGCGATCGTGCTGGCAGTCGTGTCCAGAGAAGCGGAAGGGACTTATGGATATAAGATCACGCAGGAGGTCCGGGGAGCGATAGAAGTATCGGAATCCACGTTGTATCCGGTACTCCGCCGGCTGCAGAAGGATGAATGCCTGGAGGTATATGACCGGGAGTTTGGCGGGCGCAACAGGCGTTATTATAAAATTACGGAAAAGGGGCGGCTGCAGCTTAATCTGTATGAGGGGGAATGGTCGCTGTATGCAGCGAAGATCACCGGAATATTTCAGGGAGGGATCAGAGAATGAATCGTATGGAATTCATGCGGGCACTGGAAGGTGCGCTCAGTGATGTTTCATCAGAAGAGAGGGAAGCGGCATTACAATATTATAATGACTATCTGGACGATGCCGGTATGGAACATGAGCAGGAGATACTGGAAGGGTGGGGGACACCGCTAAAGCTGGCGGAAAGTATTAAAAGCGGCATGGACGACAGGCTGGACGGCGGAGAGTTCACGGAGACGGGCTTTACTGCCGGAGAACAGCGGCAGTGTCCGGCCAGAGAGGGGAGTACTTTTTACGAAGAAAAGAGTGAGGAGCCGCCTGAGAAAGAGCCGGGAAAGCCCGGCCCTGATATATGGAAATGGATCGCCATTGCATTGCTTTGCATTTTGCTGGCTCCGGTCTGTATCCCGCTGATCCTTGCCCTTGTGGCGGTAATCCTGGGAATCGCCGTGACAGTGCTGGCAGTGGGGGCGACTTTTCTCCTTGCCGGGATTACCGTTCTGTTGGCCGGTCTGGCAGTGGCCGGTGTCGGAATTGTGAAATTATTTGCGGCGCCTGCGGCCGCAGCAGTCCTGATTGGCAGCGGATTGCTTTTATTTGTGCTGGGAGCACTGATGACATTGTTATTTGGGTGGCTTTTCCTCAAATGCGGTGTGTGGATGTTTCGGACGGCTGTCGGTATCTGCAGAAGACCGTTTCACAACCATTGACAGGTGAGAGAAAGGAAGAGACAGTATGAAGCGATGGTGGAAAATAATAGTTCTTACGCTGCTGATTCTTGCCGGCGTGGGTGTTATGAGTCTTGTTGTGGGCGGGATGTTTGGCGGTGTCGCACAGGCTTTTTCCCTGATTGAGCAGGAGGCACAGGGAAGAGGAAAACAGCTGGCGAGACTGAAAGCGCAGCAATTTTCCGGAGATGATTATGTGGATGAGACTAAGATGTGGGAACGTCTGGAAAAGGCCATGGACGAGGACGGACATCCGGTGATCAGAGAGGCGCACTATGAAAACAAAGAAGTGGCGGCAGGAGCGGAGATAGAAAAGATTGTGGTGGAAGCAGGGCGGTGTGATCTGAAGCTGCAGGAGGCAGAAGGCGACAGCTATGGCATTTCGGCAGACGATATCCCTGCACTGCAGTGTTACGCAAAGGACGGCACACTGGTAGTGCGCATCAATCATAACCCAAAAGAACAGGGCCATGATGGCAGGGTGACATTGTATCTTCCCCGGAATCGTACCATAAGCGAGGTCACACTGGAGCTGGGGGCAGGCAAACTGACGGCGGAGCCCTTTCAGGCTGAGGAACTTACCGTGCGGGCGGGGGTGGGAGAGATCAGTCTGTGCGGCCTGAAGGCGGAAGATGTGACGATCGAGTCTGGCATGGGTTGGATGGAGATGAGAGAGTGTGAAGTGACGGACGATCTGGTTATCAGCACAGCGATGGGCGGTTTTTGTTATCAGGGCCGGATTTTGGGCGATGTAAAGGCGGCCTGTGGCATGGGCTCGGTTGAGATGCGCGTGGAAGGGGAACGGGAAGATTTCAATTATAAGACGGAATGTGCAGTCGGCAGTATTGTCATTGGCGAGGGCGGCAATACTTTTTGGATCGGGGAGCATAGTCTGGACAATGGCGCGCACAAAGAGATGGAGCTGGAGTGTGCCATGGGAGCGATAGAAATATCATTTTATGAAAACGGAGGGAACGGATATGAATAATGATTACAGAAAACTGATGAGAAGCAGGAACAAAAGGATGCTGTGTGGGGTATGCGGTGGTCTGGGAGAATATCTGAATCTGGATCCTACAGTGATCCGCATTGCCTGGGTGCTGCTCACGTTTTTCAGCCTGGGGACGGCAGTGCTGGCTTATTTCATAGCGGCTGTTATTATGCCGGATGAGGAACGGTAAAAGGGCGCTCTGTATCGGGCACTGATCAGTGAGGAGGCAGCGACGAAACAATGTCGGCTGCCTCCTTCTCTGGTTTAAAATAGCGGAATCGCCTGTCAGGAAAGCTTCAGATAGAGCCCGGATTTCTTCAGGGCGGGCAGGAGTGCCATATAAAGGGCCGAGGCCACGATCAGCGAGGTGACTGCATTGATGGAAGAAGAAGCTATGTTGTAGGCCAGTACGACTTCCGCGGCGGGCTTTCCCAGGATGAGCAGTTTGTAAAAGTATCCAAACAGCGGATCAAATATGGCATTGAATAAAAGCCCTGCCCCGCCGGACAGGAGGGTAAAGCGCAGAATATGCGACCGGTCGGCGGTATGGGTGATATGGCCGATCCGGTGAGCGATCAGTCCGGTGATCAGTCCGATACAAAATTTGAGGATAAAAGTCTTGGGGGCGTAAATGACATAGACCGGATCCAGCAGATCACCGATGGTCATGCCGATGGCGCCGCCCAGCCCGCCGCAGGTGCCGCCCAGAAGCAGTGCGCCGAGCACACATACGGCATTTCCCAGATGGATGGATGTGGCGTCTCCTCCGGGCAGAGTGATTTTGATCTGTAAAAAGGTAAATACCACATAGGAGAGTGCAGCGATCAGGCCGGTGGCAGCGATCTGAAAAGTTTTGTCATGTTTCATACTATGAATTCCTCCTGTTGTTATATGATTGCCTGTGCATCGTGTGTTGTGTTGCTTTCCGATGCCTGTTCTTTATCCGATAGTATACGCGAATCTGGCACTGTTTAAATAGCCACTTATCATATTTTTTACCAGTCCAGTTTTGTGAAACTTTTGTTAAGTATTGGCAGGATTCATTGACAGAGGCGGAAACCTGACGTAGAATGACTCATTAAGCGATCAATATGTACGGAGGATTGTTTTATGAAACGATACGGGAAATATATCAGGCCGTACTGGAAATCTTTTCTGTTCGGTCCGATCCTGATGGTGACAGAGGTAGTGGGAGAGGTCTTGCTGCCGGCGTTTATGGCGGATATTATCAATATTGGCGCAGTCAGGCATGATATTACCTATATTATCAGCAGGGGGCTGGTCATGCTGGTGACTGCCCTGGTCATGATGGCAGGGGGCATAGGCGGCGCGTATTTTTCGGCGAGGGCGGCGATCAGCTTTGCGGCGGATCTGCGCAGCGATGTATTTCGTAAGGTGCAGGAATTTTCTTTTCGTAATATCGACACATTCAGCACAGGTTCCCTGATCACCCGACTGACCAACGATATCACGCAGGTGCAGAATATGATTATGATGGGACTGCGGCTTCTGCTGCGGGCGCCGGGGATGCTGATCGGTGCGGTGATCATGGCCTTTCTGATGAACGCGGAGCTGGCAGTGATTTTGCTGATCGTCATACCGCTGCTGGCCTGTGCCATAGGAGCGGTGATTTTTGTCGCCTATCCCAGGTTTGAGATTGTCCAGAAAAAGATTGACGCGCTCAATTCCAGAATTCAGGAGGCTCTGGTGGGAGCAAGGATTATCAAATCTTTTGTGAGGGGCAGTTTTGAAGAAGAAAAATTTGCCCGTTCCAACGAGGAGCTGAAAGAGGCAGGGCTTGCGGCCTTCCGGGTAGTGATCCTTAACATGCCCATTATGATGCTGGCCATGAATGTGACTACGCTGGCCGTTGTATGGTTTGGCGGTCGGCAGGTACTGGCCGGGACGATGCCGGTAGGTGATCTGACCGCTTTCACCACGTATATCGTACAGGTACTGATGTCGCTGATGATACTGGCCATGGTGCTTTTGCAGAGCAGCCGGGCGGTTGCCGGACTGAAACGGATTACGGAAGTGTTGGACACGGCGGTTGACCTTTCGGATGAAGCGGCGGCCAGCCCGGATGCAGTCATCGAACGGGGAGAGATCACGTTTGAGGATGTCACATTCTCCTATTATAAAGGAGTACCGGTGCTGTCCGATCTTTCTTTCCGGATTGAGGCGGGAGAAACCGTGGGGATCATCGGGGCTACCGGATGCGGCAAGACCAGTCTGGTACAGCTTATTCCACGGCTGTACGATGTGGACAAGGGGCGTGTGTGTGTGGATGGTATTGATGTCAGAGACTATTCCCTGCGCAGACTGCGGGACGGTGTCGGGATGGTACTGCAGAAAAATGTCCTGTTTTCCGGCACCATCACGGAAAATCTCCGCTGGGGTGATGAGAACGCGGAGATGGATGATATTCGCGCGGTGGCGGCTTCTGCGCAGGCGGCGGGATTTATCTCCGCTTTTCCGGAGGGGTATGAAACCAGCTTACATCAGGGCGGTGTCAATGTATCGGGCGGACAAAAGCAGCGTCTGTGTATTGCCAGAGCGCTCCTGAAAAAACCGCGGGTATTGATTCTTGATGACAGCACCAGTGCGGTGGACACGGCTACGGAAGCGGAAATACGCAGATGCTTTTCCGAACAGTTAAAGGACACGACCAAGATTATCATTGCACAAAGAATAACATCTGTTATGAACGCGGATAAGATTATTGTCATGGAGGAAGGGCGGATTGCGGATATGGGGACTCATGATGAGTTGCTGGGCAGGTGTGACGCTTACCGGGAAATCCATGAATCGCAGATGAGCAGGGAGGTGAGTGCCTGATGGCAGGACCGGGGAGGCAAAAAGGCCTTCGGGCTTTCGGAAAACCCAAGGATACCAAAAAGACGGTGAGAAGGCTTTTTTCCTATCTGGAAGAGGATAAGGGCCTGTTGGTAGTTGTATTTCTCTGCGTAATCGTGACGGCAGTCTCTTCTCTGGCCGGCTCGTATATGCTGCGGCCGGTTGTCAATGGTCTGACATCCGGTGAGGGCAGCATCGCATTTCTCGCCAGATCGGTGGTTATGATGCTGGCAATTTTTGCCGCAGGTATCCTGTCTCAGTACCTGCAGGCGCGGATCATGATTACGGTGGCCCAAAAGGCACTGCAGAGACTGCGGGTGGATCTGTTTAACAAGACGCAGAAGCTGCCCATCCGCTATTTTGACACCAATCACCATGGGGATATCATGAGCCGTTTTACCAATGATGTGGATGCGGTGGGTGAGATGCTCAATCAGACGCTGGTACAGATTCTTTCCGGCGTGATCAGCATTGTGGGGACATTTTCCCTGATGCTCTATACGAATATTTATCTGACAGTTGTGACACTGGTGATCCTGCCGCTCATGCTCAGAGCCGGCAGGAGTGTGGCAGGCCGCAGCCGTAAATATTACAAGGCACAGCAGGAGGCGCTCGGCGAACTCAATGGCTATATCGAAGAGACCGTCAGCGGGCAGAAGGTGGTCAAAGTATTCTGCCATGAAGATAAGGCGATGGAAGAGTTTGAGCGGTATAATCATTCCCTGAAGGAAAAACAGATCGGCGCGCAGTTTTTCGGCGGTATTATGGGGCCGGTCATGGGAAATATAAGCCAGGTGAATTATACATTGACTGCAGTGGTCGGTGCAATACTTTGTGTGGTCAGGGGGTTTGATCTGGGCGGCCTGACGATCTTTGTCAATTATTCCCGACAGTTCAGCCGCCCCATCAATGAGCTGTCCATGCAGATGAATACCATTTTTTCCGCCCTGGCGGGAGCGGAGCGGGTGTTTGCCGTTATGGATGAGCCGGAGGAAGCGGCAGACGATGAGATGGCACTCTCCATCGAAGAAAAAGACGGGGCATGGCGGTGGCATGTCCCCGAAGGAAATGAAAAGTATGCATTCAAGCGTAGCAACCCTTCCTTTCACGCAGAGATTGTCCTGCAGGATGTGACATTCGGATATGATCCCGGCAAGACGATATTGAAACATATCACCCTGTATGCAAAGCCGGGACAGAAGATTGCCTTTGTCGGTTCCACCGGCGCCGGCAAGACGACAATCACCAATCTGATCAATCGCTTTTATGATATTAATAACGGATGTATTTCTATAGACGGCGTGGACATTATGGATATTCGCAGGGATTCTCTGCGCCGGAACGTCGCCATGGTATTGCAGGACACGCACCTTTTTGCCGGGACTGTGATGGAAAACATCCGTTATGGAAGACTGGATGCCACGGACGAAGAGGTGATTGCGGCGGCCAGAACCGCCAGTGCCCATTCTTTTATCATGCGGCTGGAACAGGGCTATGATACCGTGCTGGAAGGAGACGGGGCCAATCTGAGCCAGGGACAGCGTCAGCTTCTCAACATTGCCAGAGCGGCGGTTTCCAAAGCCCCCATACTGATTCTGGACGAGGCTACCAGCTCGGTGGATACCAGAACGGAAAAGCAGATTGAGAAAGGGATGGACCGGCTGATGGCGGAGCGGACGACGCTTGTCATTGCCCACAGGCTTTCCACGGTCCGCAACGCCAATGCCATCATGGTGCTGGAAAACGGGGAGATCATCGAGCGGGGAGACCATGATGATCTGCTGGCGATGAAAGGGCGGTATTACAAGTTGTATACGGGGCTGAGTGAACTGGAGTAGCGCAGGTTAGCAGCCGGCCGGTTTTTGCAGATGCAGCAGGAGAACTACAGCAAAAAAGTCTCTGTCAGGATCAGACTGACAGAGACTTTTTTGCTTTTGACGGACATAAGTCTGCAAAGGGCATTTCCTATTGTTTTCCCATTTCCAGCAGCCATATGGACGAAGCACAGCAGGAAAAATAGATCCGGCATGTGCGCAGACTGTCCCGACCGTGAATCCACATGGCGGCCAGAAAATAATTCTTTCCGTATAACGTTCTGATATTCTCTATATGGAGGGGATTCTCATGTTCTCCGGGGAATATCCATGCCGGCTTCTTTTGATCCGGTGTTTGCAGAAGATCGCAGATCTGTTTTTTCATATCGGCTGTGATCCGGATACATCGGATTCGGATGTAGGGACCGGGAGCAGCTTTCTGCTGTGCCAGTCGGCTGACCAACTGGATCTGTTTTTTATTACAGGCGATTTCGAACTGATAGAAGTGTTCCAGTTCTTCCAGGATTTTGGCTGTCTGTCTGGTGATGTCATAGTCTGATACACTGACTTCCATAAAAAATACAGTATTTTCATCCAATTGCCGTATATAATAAGTACGGTCGACGCGCAGATTCTTTCCATATACTTCATAATAGCTGACAGGGATACGGACAGCGTTTTCCGTAAGATATTGTGCCTGTCCCATGTGAAAACCGCTGGCCCGGATAAGCTGATCTTTGCGGCATTTTTCCAATGCCCATCCGCGGCACTGCGCCAGCGGCAGGACATTGCCGGAAGGCCATGCGGTGAGGCCGATGCGGATGGAAATGCCATCGCAATAATTTCCGGCGCTTTCTTTGTCCGGATGCCTTCTTGTATCTTTGGGCAGGAACAGCGTGACGGAATCTTTTCCGGTTTCCAGAGTCACCTCCTCCAGACAGGAAAAGCCGTCATATCCCCTGCAGTCCTCGCCGAATACAGGCCCCGCGGTAGCGTTTTCCTTTCCGCAACCCGTCAGAAAACAGAACAAAACTGCTATGACGGCAAACGTCATCTTTCGTTTCATTTGCATCCCTTCTTACAATTACTGTCTTTTCCTACAATTGTCATACTTTTTTCGCTCTTGTTTCCAGAATGACATTTACTAAATGTCATTTTCTCAGCTATTTTAGCATACCATAAGGAAAATGACAAGCAGTGAATGTCAATCTTAATATTTCCTGGTAAACCCCCATACCGTTTTCCCGGCACCGCGATGAAAGAAAGGGGTTTACCAGGAACCCTCCGGGGGATGCGCACGGAATGCAGAAACGGCATTCCGGCGCTGTACGGTCAGCGCAGCAAGTGCGCAGACCTGCCGGAAGGATTCAATACTTTCAAAGTAAACCCCCGTACCGTTTTTCCGGCACCGCGATGAATGAAAGGGGTTTACCAGGAACCCTCCGGGGGATGCGCACGGAATGCAGAAACGGCGTGCAGAAAAAGCCAGACTGTGAAACTGTAAATGGAGGAAAGCGATGTTTATTAATAAGACGGAAGAGGGAAGAAATAATCTTTGCGGGGAAAAGATCGCCATGCTGCGGATGGAATTGGGAATCTCCCAGCGGGTGCTGGCGGACCGCCTGCAGATTGCGGGGCTGGATATCAATAAAAATGCTGTCCAGAGAATTGAAGCCGGCAAACGTTTCGTGACGGACATAGAATTGCAGGTTTTTTCAAAAGTTCTGGAAATATCCGCCGACCGCCTGCTGGAACAGGAATGAAAACGGAACAGACAATAAAAAAGTGTAAAGCCAAAAACGGTCTTGACAAATCTTCTCACACTGGCTATTATTTTAGTAATGGTTATCAGTGAAATGAAACAATACAGACAAAGGTGATGACAAAGAGGAGTACGTGACGACCCTTACCAGAGAGAGCTGTTCGTCGGCTGAGAGGCGGCTTGAAGCGGGACTTGCGGAAGGTAGCTTTGGAACCGGGAGCCTGAAAGGTATCCGGCATGTTACATGACAGATTCGCACATTTGATTCGTTCAGGTGCGATAGCCGGTATGGATAGGGTTTCACGCTTCGTCCCCGTTAGCGGACAATGAGATAGAAACAAAGGTGGTACCGCGGATTCCCGCCCTTTATCAATGCAGATTGATAAGGGGCATTTTTTGTGCGCGGGTATTTCCCGCCCTGTTACCGGATGACAGAGGTGGCTGAAAGGAGAACACATATGCAGAAAGAACTGGCAAAGACCTACGATCCCAAAGGCATAGAAGACAGATTATATCAGAAATGGCTGGACAAGAAATATTTTCATGCGCAGGTGGACCGGACGAAAAAACCGTTTACCATCGTGATCCCCCCGCCGAATATTACCGGACAGCTTCATATGGGACATGCGCTGGATGAGACGATGCAGGATATTCTGATTCGCTTTAAACGGATGCAGGGCTACAATGCCCTCTGGCAGCCGGGAACGGATCATGCGAGCATAGCCACGGAAGTCAAGATTATAGAGAAGCTGAAAGAGGAGGGAATCGAAAAAGAAGATCTGGGCAGAGAAGGCTTTCTGGAGCGTGCCTGGGCGTGGAAGCGGGAATATGGCGGCAGGATTGTCAATCAGTTGAAGAAGCTGGGTTCTTCCTGCGACTGGGACAGAGAGCGTTTTACCATGGATGAGGGCTGTAACCGGGCCGTAACGGAAGTATTCTGCAGGATGCATGAAAAAGGATGGATCTATAAGGGCAGCCGGATTATCAACTGGTGTCCTGTCTGCAACACTTCCATTTCTGATGCGGAAGTGGAATATGAGGAGCAGGCAGGGCATCTCTGGCATATCAAATACCCGTTGATTGAGGAGGACGGCAGTGTCAGCACAACGGAATTCCTCGAATTTGCCACCACCCGCCCGGAAACGATGCTGGGAGATACCGGTGTGGCTGTCAACCCGGAGGATGAGCGGTATCAGGCGCTGATCGGCAGAAAGGTAATGCTGCCCCTTGTAAACAGAGAGATTCCCATCGTGGCGGATACGTATGTGGATATGGAATTTGGTACCGGTGTGGTAAAGATTACCCCTGCTCATGATCCCAATGACTTTGAGGTCGGCAGGCGGTGCGGTCTGCCGGAAGTTACCATATTAAATGACGATGCCACCATCAGTGAAAACGGCGGAAGGTTCGCAGGTATGGACCGTTATGAGGCCAGAAAACAGATCGTGCGGGAACTGGATGAGATGGGGCTTTTGGTGCGCATTGAGGATTACAGTCACAATGTGGGCACTCACGACAGATGCGGTACAACCATTGAACCGATGGTAAAAAAACAGTGGTTTGTGAAGATGGACGAACTGATCAGACCGGCAGTGGAAGCGGTAAAAAGCGGTGAGATCAGACTGGTTCCCGAACGTATGGAAAAGATTTACACTAACTGGACCGACCATATCAGAGACTGGTGCATATCGAGGCAGCTCTGGTGGGGGCATAGGATTCCGGCCTATTACTGCGCGGACTGCGGTGAGATTACCGTATCCCGCAGCCGCGTGGAGCAATGTCCCAAATGCGGCGGTAGCCATATCTCTCAGGATGAAGACACACTGGACACCTGGTTTTCTTCCGCACTCTGGCCTTTTTCCACACTCGGATGGCCGGATCAGACAGAAGACCTGGCATATTTTTATCCGACGGATGTGCTTGTGACCGGCTATGATATTATCTTTTTCTGGGTGATCCGTATGATCTTTTCCGGCTATGAACAGATGGGAGAGAAGCCCTTTCACACTGTGCTGTTCCACGGACTGATCCGGGATGCCCAGGGGCGTAAGATGTCCAAGTCATTGGGCAACGGCATAGATCCCCTGGAGATTATTGACAGATACGGCGCGGATGCCCTGCGGCTGACGCTGATCACCGGCAATGCGCCCGGCAATGATATGCGCTTCTACTATGAAAGAGTGGAGGCAAACCGGAATTTTGCCAATAAAGTATGGAATGCATCCCGCTTTATCCTGATGAATATGGACAAAAAGACACTGCCGGAAAAGCAGCCGTCGGAGCTGGAACCGGTGGATATGTGGATTCTGTCCCGGTTAAACACACTGATCCGGGAAGTCACCGACAATATGGAGCGCTTTGAGCTGGGCATAGCAGTACAGAAAGTATATGACTTTATCTGGGACGAATTTTGCGACTGGTACATCGAGATGGTCAAACCAAGACTTTACACACAGGATAAGGAGAGCAGCCAGGGCGCGGCGCTCTGGACGCTGCGGACGGTGCTGCTGCAGGCGCTGAAACTGCTGCACCCCTATATGCCGTTTATTACAGAGGAGATTTTCTGCAACCTGCAGGAGACGGAAGAATCCATTATGGTCTCTTCCTGGCCGGTATACAGAGAGGAATGGAATTTTGCCAGGGAAGAGCAGGACATCGAGACAATCAAGGAAGCGGTGCGTGGAATCCGCAACCTGCGTGCCGGGATGAATGTGGCGCCCGGCCGAAAGGCGGCTGTCTATGTTGTCAGCGAGTCCGAAGAGGTCAGGAATACATTCAAAAAAGGCAGCCTCTTTCTGGCTTCCCTGGCCCATGCGTCCTGCGTGAGCGTGCAGTGTGACAAAACCGGGATCGCGCAGGACGCTGTGTCCGTTCCTCTGGCAGATGCGTCTGTCTATATACCGTTTGCGGAACTGGTGGATATCAGGCAGGAGACAGAGCGCCTTGAAAAAGAGAAAAAACGGTTGCAGGGCGAACTGGCGCGGTGTGAAAATATGCTGGCCAACGAAAAGTTTATTTCCAAAGCGCCCGCATCCAAGATAGAGGAAGAGCGGGAAAAACAGAAAAAATATACCAAGATGATGGAACAGGTAGAAAACCGCTTGCAACAATTGAGAAAATGAGAGATACTAGAGAGAGAAGAAATTTACGACCAAATTGACCAGCCCAGGCGGAATAAAGGAATAACTCATGGATGAGGAAATCTTAACACTAACCAGAGAACAGTTAGGAGAACTGAAAAAAAGATTTTTACATGCAAATAAGGCACAGGAGCAGTCCCGAGTCCGTGTATCCAAGGATCAGATGGAGGCATGGCTTTATCTGGAAGAGCCGTCTGAACAAAAAGGACATTACAGGACGGAAGAACTGCTGGATATACTCCGGGATGAAGGCGTGACAACAGGGTATCTGATGCCGCGTCTTGTCGCCATGGCAAAAAAAGGCGTATACTACCGGGAGATTCTGGTAGCCAGGGGCAAAGAAGTCGTGGAAGGAAAGGACGGCTTCTATGAATACTTCTTTATGGCGGATGATGTTAAGACAGGACCGGTGATCCGGGAGGACGGCTCCGTTGATTACGGCAGTATGAACATTCTCCAGAGCGTAAAGGAGGGAGATGCGCTTGCCGAGTACCATCCCGCCGAAGCCGGTGCGGACGGTTATTCGGTGCGCGGTGTGGCGCTCAAGTGCAGGCAGGTCAAGGAGCTTCAGCCTCTGCGTGGGATGAGTATCGAACGGCGGGACAATACCTATTATGCCAAGGTTGCGGGCAAGATAGAGCTGAAAAACGGCAGCATTGATATCAGGACCGTGCATGAGATACCCGGTGACGTGGATCTGAGTACGGGACGTGTGGAATTTTTTGGAGACGTGACCATTGGCGGGAGCGTCAGTGCAGGCGTTGTCATCCGGGCCGGGCGCAATCTGGTGATCGAAGGGACTGTGGAGAGTGCCGAGCTTTTTGCGGGAGGCGACATCGTCTTAAAGCGCGGTGTCCAGGGCAACTTAAAGGGCAAGATCCGTTCCCGGGGCAGCATTTATGCCAACTTTATCGAGCAGTGCGATGTCAATGCGGATGTGAACATCGAGGCCAACTATATCCTCAATGCCAATGTGCGTGCAGGGAGCCGGGTAGTTGTCAACGGCAAGAAAGGCAGTATTATAGGGGGCAAGACGTTTGCCCTCAAGGAGATCAGCGCCTATAATCTTGGCAATATAGCGGAAGTACGGACTGTGATTCATGCCGGTTATGAACAGGAAGTCTACGACAGATTTTCCGCCAGCGTGGAGCAGGAAAAAGAATATAAGGAAAAACTGGCGGATGTTGTCGAGCGGATGGAGACCATCATCAAGAATAAACAGTTCAAGACAGAAAGCGGCAATAAGAACCTTGTGATCCTCAATGGCAGAAAAGATGAGTATTATAAGAAGCTGGATGATCTGAAGGTGGAGATAAAGCGCTATCAGGATATTATGGATCAGGGGCGCGGGGCCAAGATCCATGCCGAGGGCAATACCTTCAAGGGAGTCCTTCTGAGTATTATGGGATTCAGCAGGCAGGTGGCCAGCGATCTGCAGTATGCTACCTATCGTTGTGTCCAGGGAGAGATCGTATCGGAGCCTTTCCAGGGCGTGAGCACGGAGGAAGCATAAAAGGGAAGCAGGAGTATGATGGGATACGAAGAGGCAGAGGCCTTTCTTCTGGGGATTCCCAGATTTGCGAAAAAAAATACGCCAAAGGATACCAAGGCTTTTCTGCGGCGGCTGGGTGATCCCGGGAGAGACCGGATCATAGTACATGTTGCGGGCACAAACGGAAAAGGTTCCGTTTGTGCTTATTTGTCGTCCGTTCTGCAGCAGGGCGGATATCGGGTGGGACTGTTTACCTCTCCGCATCTGGTTACCATGCGGGAGCGTTTCCGGGTAGACGGGGAACTGATCGGTGAAGACGATTTTATCAGCACGCTGTCATATGTGAACAGCCGGCTGGATGATTTTAAAAAAGAAAACAGTGCATATCATCCCTCTTTTTTTGAAATGCTGTTTTTTATGGCCATGCTTTATTTTGAAAAAAAAGAAGTGCAGGTGATTCTGCTGGAAACCGGGCTGGGCGGCCGACTGGATGCGACAAATTCCGTCAGCAGAAAAGATTTGTGTGTGATTACCCGAATCGGTATGGATCATATGGAATATCTGGGGGATACCCTGTCGCTGATTGCGGGGGAGAAGGCCGGAATCCTGCAGCACGGGATCCCTCTGGTGTATGGGGACTATGGACCGCAGGCCGGCAGTGTGATTGAAAAACGGGCCAGGGAGCTCGCCTGTCCGGTATTTTATGTGTCGAAACAGGACATACGAAATTTGGACTTTCATAAAAATTTCATTGATTTTTCGATGGAGACTCGTTATTATGGATATATTAGGTGCACGATCCATGCATGTGCGCCTTATCAGACAGAGAATGCGGCGCTTGCACTGCGTGCGCTGGATGCGCTTGCAGGCCGGCTTCCTGTCTGTGAGACTGCCCTGCTGCAGGGGATGGCCAGTACCCGGTGGGAAGGCAGGATGGAAGAGATCGGGAAGGGTGTGTATCTGGACGGTGCGCACAATGTGGATGGAATCAGGGCATTATTGGAGGCGGTTTTGCGGGACGGCTGCAGGGGCAGACGTTTCCTCCTTTTTTCTGCCGTGAAAGATAAACAGTATGAGGAGATTATAGCGATTCTATGTGATTGCGGCCTGTTTTCCATCATATATGTAACGGAATTAAAAAATACAAGAGGCATTCCCCTGGGGACTTTGGAAGCGGCATTTCATGCGGCAGGGGCAGAGACGGTATATGGCATTGCGGATGCAGGCAGCGCATACAGACAGGTGCTGGCACAAAAGCATCCGGAGGATATGGTCTATATCGCAGGTTCTCTCTATCTCGCAGGTGAGATAAAGAGTCAGTGAAAGAGGAATGATTATGATTAATTTTGAAGAAGAATTAAAAAAGTTCCATCCCAGCCTGGAAGTAGAAGACGCGGAAGATGCCATTTATAATCAGGATCTTACGGATGTGGCAGATGTTCTGGTTGGAATGATGAAAGATGTAAAAGCGGAAGCAATGGGTTTGGAATAGAGGTGCTGCATGAGATGTTATAATTGCGGGCGGCAGTTGTCGGAAAAAGACTTCTGCACGAGCTGCGGTGCGGATGTGGCCCTTTACAAAAAGATTATCTATACTTCCAATTATTTCTATAATGAGGGATTGGAAAAAGCGGGTGTACGGGATCTGTCCGGCGCTGTCATCAGTTTACGTCAGAGTTTAAAATTTAATAAAAACCATATTCAGGCCAGGAATCTGCTGGGACTTGTCTATTATGAGATGGGCGAGGTGGTAAAGGGACTTGGAGAATGGGTGATCAGCAAAAATCTGCAGGCGGAAAAGAATATCGCGGATGACTATATTGATATGATTCAACAGAATCCCAGCCGCCTGGAAACGATTAACCAGACGATTAAGAAATATAATCTCGCACTTGGGTACTGTCAGCAGGACAGCCTGGATCTGGCAGTGATCCAGCTGAAAAAGGTACTTTCCCTGAATCCCAGATATGTCAGGGCCCATCAGTTGCTGGCCCTTTTGTATATGCAGGCGGAAGATTGGGAAAAGGCCGGCAGAGAACTGGATAAATGCAGCCGGATTGATATGTGCAATACGACCACGCACCGGTATCGCAAGGAAGTGGACCGCATGCTGGAGGCGGCGGACAGTGCCAGGACCAAAGGCGGCGGAAAGAAAAAGAAGGCTTCCGAAGATGTGGTCAAATACCAGAGCGGTAACGAGACGATCATTCAGCCTGTCAATAACAGGGAAGGCAAAGGTGTTTCGGCTGCGCTCAATATCGGCATCGGCATTACCATCGGTGTGGCGGCGGCATGTTTCCTGATCCTTCCGGCGAAGCAGAATACGGATACGAATGCGGCCCAGGAAGAGCTGCGCATAGTCAGCGAACAGCTTGACAAAAAGACCGGTGCGATCGAAGAACTGGAGCAGCAGATCAGCCAGCTGACGGAAGAGAACGATGGTCTGAAACAACAGCTGAGTGATTATGCGGGCAATGACGGTAAGATGGAAGTGGTTGACGGCCTTTTGAATGCCGTGAGCATCTATATGGAAACACCCGATAACACCGAGCGGATCGGACAGGCGCTGGAAAAGATTGACAGCCAGGCAGTCACCCAGGTAGAGTCGGAATACTTTAAGACACTCTATCAGCAGCTTCTGACCCAGGCAGGGCCTTCCGTGGCCGAGTCCTATTATAAGAACGGTATGGACGCTTACCAGAAAGAGATGTATGAGGACGCCATCAAGGAACTGACCAAGGCGGCCCAGTATGATCCCGAAAACGGCGATATTATCTATAATCTGGGCAATGCTTACCGGCAGAACGGCAACCGCACGGAGGCTATCGAAGCATATACTTTTGTGGAGGAAAATTTCCCCGGCACTGAGAGGGCCAGAAGGTCCAGAAGCTTTTTGAGGGAGCTGGAGGAAAATAATGAACAGAGATAAGAAAACGGATATCATAATCCGGAGAATCTACCAAAGAGGACATGGCAAAGGCCATGTCCTCTTTGTATCATGGGAAAGTACTCCAAACTTTCCGGTCATACAAAAATGCTCTGCAAGGAAAGGGGAATCAATATATGGAAGACCGGTTTCATATAATAGAAAATTATCTGATGATACGGATGCCGGAAGAGATTGACCATCATCAGGCGGCAGCCCTGAGTGAAGGGGCCGACCGTTATATTATGGGAAAGGCTGTCAGGCATATTGTGTTTGACTTTGAGGATACCAGATTTATGGACAGCTCGGGTGTGGGAGTCGTGATCGGCCGCTATAAGAAAATCGCCTGTTTCGGCGGCAAAGTCTATGCGGTCAATGCGGATCCACAGATTCAGAGAATCATACGGGTATCAGGGCTGAAGAAGGTACTGCAGGTGATAGAGGAGGGTACAGATGCGCAATGAAATGAAACTGGAGCTGGATGCTCTGTCGGTAAATGAAGCTTTTGCCAGAGTGGTGGTGGCGGCTTTTGTGACGCCGGTCAATCCCACACTGGAAGAGCTGGCGGATGTGAAGACCGCCGTATCCGAAGCAGTGACTAATGCGGTCATTCACGGGTATGACAAAGCGCAGGGGAAAGTGATGCTGCGTGGGATTCTGCAGGATGGGCTGTTACATATTGAAGTCGAAGATCGGGGAAAAGGAATCGAGGATGTGGAGAAGGCCATGGAGCCGCTGTTTACCACGAGGCCAGAACTGGAACGGTCGGGAATGGGCTTTTCTTTTATGGAAGCATTTATGGATCATCTGGAAGTGCGGTCAAAGCCGGGGGAAGGAACGCTTGTCATCATGGAGAAACGCTTTCAGAACCGGGAGCAGGATGAGGAGTAGCCTATGGAAGAGACTCAGGTATTGCTGACACAGGCTCAGGCCGGAGACAGAGAAGCAAGAGAAGCACTCATAGAAAAAAATCTGGGCCTGGTCCATCATATTGTCAAACGGTTTGCCGGGAGAGGATATGAGACGGAGGATCTGTTCCAGATCGGCAGTATCGGGTTGATGAAAGCGATAGACAAGTTTGATCTTTCTTATGATGTAAAATTTTCCACCTATGCGGTGCCGATGATCGCGGGAGAGATCAAACGCTTTCTGCGCGACGACGGTATGGTAAAGGTTTCCCGCAGCTTAAAGGAAAACGGATTTAAGATCAGACAGGCCATGGAACGGATCGAAAAGGAAATGGGGCATGAGGCCAGCATGCGTGAGATCAGTGAAATGACTGGCATTTCCGCGGAAGATATTGTTCTTGCCATGGAGGCCAATGTGGAGGTGGAGTCGATCTATAAATCGGTCTATCAAAGCGACGGCAATGAGATATTTATGGTGGACAGGCTGCCTTCCGGCAAAGATGAGAATGAGAATGTGCTCAATCACATGCTGCTGGAACACCTCCTCTCTCAGCTGACACAGGAGGAGAAAGAGCTGATCGGGCTGCGTTATTTTCAGGACAAGACCCAGATGGAGGTGGCGAGGGTGCTGGGCATCAGCCAGGTACAGGTGAGCAGGCTGGAGAAAAGGATACTCCTGCGTATGCGCGGCCTTGCCAAATAGAGGAAAAGGAGGTAAGATATTTGTAATGGCAGAGCGCGGGCCGCGCGAAAGCGGGCTGCGTGATGATACAAAGGAGCGAAAGGACAAATGAACATATACCTGGTCAGACATGGGGAAACCATATGGAACAAAGAGGGCAGGATACAGGGGCGCGAGGATGTCCCGCTGAATGAAAAAGGGATTGCACTGGCAGAGATCACATCGGAAGGAATGAGAGAGATTCCTTTTGATGTGATCTATTCAAGTCCGCTCATTCGGGCCAGAAAGACAGCGGAGATTATGAGAGGGGACCGTACCTGTCCCATTATAGAGGATGACCGGCTGCGGGAGATGAGTTTTGGCAGCAGTGAGGGATCGGTAATATTGGAGGCGGCAGGTGATGAGCGTCATCCGCTCCATGATTTTATTAAAAATCCCGGCAGTTACCGTGCCGTGGATGGGGAAGATTTCGTGCAGGTCATCGCCAGGGCGGACAGCTTTATCAGAGAGGTGTTGCTTCCGGCGCAGGGACGGTATGAAAATGTAATGATTGCGTCTCATGGCGCTTTGATCAGATGCTTTCTGCGCTGTATCGAAGAGCGGCCGCTGGCGCAGTTCTGGAGTGGGATTCCGCAGAGGAACTGTGCGGTGACACGGCTGGAGCTGAAAGAAGGGCGTATGCGGATCGCGGAGGAAGGCAGGCTGTATTATGAGATGCAGGCAGACGGCAGCTTCAGATTGTAATGTGCAAATTTTTGTTTTGTATATTTTTGAAAATAAAAGCCATACTGATAAAAAAGAAAATGAAAGCAAACCACAAGTATGGAAAACAAAAATAAAACAGTCTATCTCAAACCAAAGCGAAATGCGGAAGTGACGCAGGAAGCAGTATTCTTAAAGGATGTGGCTTCCCTGACGTGCGGGGACGAGCATCTGCTGGCAAAAGCGAAGGCGCTGAAAGTACATCAGTTTCGGGAAGGCGCGGAGCGCCGGGTGGTGATCAGCAATCTGAGGTTCATTCAGATGATTCAGGAGCTGGATGCAGGCGTCATAGTAGAAAATGTAGGAGAAATGGACACGCTGGTCAGACTGGTAAAAACTGACCGTACGAAAGGCTTTCTTGTTTTTTTCAAGGTGGTTTTTGTGTCGCTGATCAGTTTTTTCGGAACAGCATTTACGATTATGGCGTTTCATAATGACATCGGTATCCATGACGTCTTTGGCAGGCTGTATGAGTTGATTATGGGACAGACTTCCAACGGTTTTACTACGCTGGAAGTGACGTATTCCCTGGGGCTTGCCGTTGGCATCACCCTCTTTTTCAATCATATCGGCGGACGGCGGATTACGACGGATCCCACGCCGATTGAGGTGGAGATGCGTGTCTATGAAAAAGATGTGGATGACACACTGATAGAGACGGCAGACCGGGAAGGGAAGACGATAGATGCTTCTTAGGAGAATCATAACCGGTGTCCTGGGCATGAGCTTTGGACTGATGACGGCAGGAGGCGTCTTTACCGTTTTGCTGGCGGTGGGGCTGATCCCCCGATTTGCAGGTAAGACGCACACAGGCCGCAGGGTGATGCTGTATGAGACAATGGTGATTCTGGGGACAATGGCCGGTGATATCATGAGTGTATTTGAACCACAGATTGGGCTTGCGGCACTTGAGGCAGGTATCCCGGAGACATTCTGGCGGATTCTGGGCCAAAGTGTCGTGCTCTGCTATGGACTGTTTGCCGGGATCTTTATCGGCAGCCTGGCCATGGCCATCGCAGAGATGCTGGACAGTATTCCTATCTTTGCCAGAAGGATCGGCTTCCGGCATGGGCTTGGCATAGCCGTGCTGGCCATGGCGCTTGGCAAAGCAGCAGGTTCTCTGTACTATTTCTGGGAACGGCTGTTTCTGTTCGGGGGCTAGCGCGGAGAAAGAAAACGGACAGGGAGGCGACCTATTATGGAAGAAGAGAAAAAGAAACAATATCAGCAATATGTAAAGGAAGTGACACCGACCCATAATCTCTGGGTGCTGATGATAAAGGCTTTTGTAACCGGAGGCATCATCTGTGTGGTCGGACAGTGTATTTTAAATTACTGTATCACAGGACTTGGTATGGACAAACAGACGGCAGGAAGCTGGTGCTCTCTGACACTGGTGCTGTGCAGTGTGATCCTTACCGGATTCAATATTTATCCGCAGATCACCAAATGGGGCGGTGCGGGCGCGCTGGTGCCGATCACAGGCTTCGCCAATTCCGTGGCGGCTCCGGCCATAGAATTTAAAAAAGAAGGGCAGGTATTCGGCATTGGTTGCAAGATATTTACCATTGCCGGCCCTGTGATCCTGTATGGGATTTTTACAAGCTGGCTGCTGGGGCTGATTTATTGGGGGCTTAACATGTTTGGGGTTTTATAAAAACAGGAAAATGGAATGTTGTTTGATATTCTGCAAAAAGAGAGGGATTGAAATGGCTGGACAAATGGAAAATAAAGTGGATATGCCTATGGGCTTAAGCTTCCAGCTTGGGGTGAATCCCAAAGCGATGGATGCGTTTGGCAAGTTGAATGATGAAGAAAAACGCCAGGTGGTAGAAGCGGCAAGGAATGTGACCACTAAGTCGGAGATGCATCGGATTGTGGAAGGGCTGGAGCGGGATTTTTGCTGATGATGCACAACATATGGTTTGCTTCAAAGATATTTAGGTACTTGGTGGGGCAACGGACTTGAGGGTTCGTTGCCCTGCTTTTTCTTGTCTTGTAGGAATACCTTGTCACGCTAAAGCGTGAAAGTGTCTGCCTATAAGACAAAAAATAATATGCGAACTCGCACAAGAGGTAGATATTGTTTCGCAATTGTGCTCGGCGCGGCAAACCGTCCAAGTCCCCCATGAATGGGGGAAAGGGGGTTGATGCGGACTTGTCCGCTTTGTTCATATGAAGTAAGATGTCAATGTCATTGATGGCATTTTATGGGACAAGAGTGGAGAAATGAGAAATGTTGTTGGAATTATGGGAATTTCTTTAAAAATTATCTTTGCTATTATAAAATTATTATAGTAATATTATAACCAGAATAAGGTTTATACAGGTATGCAATAAAATGGAAATAAAAGCTATCAGAAAAACTTTTTATGAAATTGATACATCATATTTTGGAATTGCTTATTAAGCAGAGTGATTGAGAAAGGAAACGTTAACCCATGGAAGATAAAATATTATATCATTATTGCAGCGTCGAGACATTTTTGAATATTGTTAGGAATCATACATTACGATTGTCGGATCTATGTAAGTCTACAGATAGTTTGGAGTTAAAGTCATTGTTAGAATCAGTGGAGAAAGAGGTAATGAAACAGTACAGAAATAATCATGATTTTCTGGATTCTGTTATATATGGAATGGATATGGATGATGCATTTTCTTTTATGTTGCAAACATTAATATCAAATATGAAAAAGAATTCCGATCAAATGTTATTTGGAGTATGTTTTTCGGAAGAGGGAGATATGTTGGGGCAATGGAGAGAGTATGCCAATAGGGGAACAGGGTTAGCGATAGGTTTTGACGCTAAATGGTTTCAATGGTTATGTAGAGATGAAATATTTATGTTTTCCAAGATTTCATATGGATATGGAGAGGAAAATGCAGACATAGTGAAGAAATATGCAAAATCTATTTATAATGAAATGCTTACAGCGATGATTGATGGGAAAACGAAAAATATTATCGAGGGATTATATGGAGCTACTTACTTTATGGAATTGGATAGGAAAGGTATTTATCAGGATTCCATATTCATAAAAAGAGATGAGTATAAAAGTGAAAAAGAATGGCGTTTAATATTGAATGATGAAAATACATATAAAAGCTATAGTGAATGGAATGTTTTTTATAACTGGAAGAAGAATGACGATGAAACTTATGGGGATATGTTTTATAAACTGATTCCAAACGGTATGGAATTTATGGCTGCAAAAGGAAATGTCATACCTTATCTTGACTTGAAATTTGATTTGGATGAAGAAAATATGCCGATTAAAAAGATTGTTATAGGGCCAAATTGCAAAGTAAAACAGTTGGATATTTTTCATTTGTTGGAGTTTTTTAGATTTGATGGAACTGAAATAGACATAGTGAAATCAAAATCATCCTATTGCATATAGAAAAGGTGATAATTATTTGTGCATTTTTGTATTTTTCGAAGATAGTAATAAATTTCATATTTGTGGGATAGCCGCCATGTGGTTACAATATTAAATAGTGATGCATATCTGCTTTTATAGTGAAAATTATGTTTAAATGCATGCGATACCCAATGGCAGAGTGAATTTATATTTAGATGGTTTTAAAGGAGCAAGCATGGACGAATTATTTGACCTGGAAAAATTTGATTCCTACAAAGAAGATAACCGCAGGGAAGTAAAAAAGGCGGAGGGAGGTCTTCCAAATAGCCTATGGGATACCTATTCTGCTTTTGCTAATTGCTATGGAGGTGTCATTATTCTTGGGGTAAAAGAGGATAAATCAGGCAATTGGCATACAACCGGGTTGAAAAATGCGGCAAAACTGAAGAAGGATTTCTGGAATACCATTAACAACCGTAAAAAGGTGAGCATCAATCTTTTGAAAGATGATGATGTGGAAACTTTCTCAGTGGCTGGTGCAGATGACGTGATTATGGTAATCTGGGTGCCAGGCGCAAAGCGGGAGCAAAAGCCGGTATACATCAATGACGACCTGTTTGGAGGAACCTTTCGCAGAAATTGGGAGGGAGACTATCGCTGTACCAGATTACAGATAAAAACAATGCTGCGGGATCAGGCAGAGGAAACCATGGACATGGAAGTGCTTGAGGAGGCTGAAATTGAAGATTTGAACCAGGAGTCCATCCGCGGTTACCGCAACAGCCATAAATCCTTTAAGCCGGGACATCCTTTTGAGCGACTGGATGACAAAGAATATCTCAGGGTGATCGGAGCAGCGGGTCTTTCGAAAGTCGATAAAAAGCTTCATCCTACGGCTGCCGGAATGCTTATGTTTGGAAATGAGTATGACATTGTGAGATATTTTCCGGAATATTTTTTGGATTATAGGGAGAATCCAGATACGGTAATCAGATGGACGGACAGGCTTCAATCATCATCCGGCGAGTGGTCGGGAAATGTATTTGACTTTTATTTTCGTGTATACAATAAGATTACGAAAGATATCAAAGTGCCATTTCGGATGGAGGGCGGTTTTCGTGTTGATGATACGCCCGTTCACAGGGCACTTAGGGAAGCGTTGGCAAACTGTATCATCAATACAGATTTTTATGGAAAATATGGCGTTCTTATAATCAAAGAGGAAAATAAAATTGTATTTGAGAATCCCGGCTATATCAGGCTTGGGAAGGAGCAGATGCGCAGAGGGGGAAAATCCGACCCAAGAAATAAGAGTCTGATGAAAATGTTCAACTTGATAGATATCGGTGAGCATGCGGGAAGCGGAGTGCCTAATATTTTTAATGTATGGGAAGACGAAGAATGGGAAGAACCTGATATAAAGGAAGATTTTGATCCGGACAGGACATCGCTGACTTTAAAATTTATAAAAAAACAAGCGATAAAAACAAGCGATAAAAAACAAGCGATAAAAACAAGCGATAAAA
>CAJULA010000020.1:12696-59779 GCA_910587155.1 uncultured Lachnospiraceae bacterium | reverse complement strand
GGACGAACCTTGTCCCTTTTTCAATCCGTAAAACGGTCAGGTCGCTAAACTCATACCCGGCAAGCTGGAGCTGCTCGGCAAGGGCTTTCTGCGACAGCTTCCTTTCCGTCCGCAGTTCCATAACCCTTGTCAAAATTCCATAATTACAGCGCTAACAATAGACTCCTGATAGCCTTACAGCACCCTGACGCCAGTCTGGTCGCAGGCTACCAGGCACGGCATAGGAATTTTAACCGCCATGTAAACAAGGGGGAGAGAGGAATCCGTATCCTTGCCCCTGCCCCATATAAGATCAGGGAAGAACGGGATAAGTCTGCCGCATTGCAAACGGACGGGGTCAATCCCGAAACTGGAGGCAAAAGAGTTTTTGGCAACGGTGGAGGGATATGAGGACTTTGTTAAGGCAGTCACCTTTATTGCGTCGGTTACGGTCAGCTTTGAGGAGATTACCGGAGGTTCCCAAGGCTTCTTCAGCCCGACAGAAAAGCGGATTGTGGTGCCAGAGGGCATGGGTGAAAGTCAGACTCTAAAGAAGATGGTGCATGAAACCGCCCATTGCATGTTGTATGATAAGGAAGTAAACAAGGATATTCTTGCGCCCGCAAAGGACAGGAACACCAAAGAGGTGGAAACCGGGAGTATTGTCTTTACGGTATGCCAGCACTTAGGCATAATTCTGATTCATTTCTTTGTGTTACCTTCACTCATTCTAAAAATAACAATGTTTTTTATATTTTTTTGAGCTAAAATAAAAAAAGAATTTTTCTCTGCAACCATATCAGAGTTTTTACGGGATATACAAAGGAGGGCATGACAGACAGGGAGGTGAGTGAGACCATGCAGGATGACAGAATTGTTGAATTATACTGGAAGCGCAGTGAGGCGGCAATTAGGCACACAGATCAGAAATATGGGCGTTACTTAATGAAATTATCGTATAATATCCTTGCTGATTGGGAGGACAGCAAAGAGAGTGTAAATGACACTTATTTCAGTGCATGGAGATCTATGCCGCCACACAGGCCGAGTGTTCTTTTAACATACCTTTGTAAGATTACGAGGCAGATATCAATTGATGTTTTCCGAAAGAGGAACAGTGCGAAAAGGCAGGCATCTGAATATGCTCTGTCGCTTTCTGAACTGGAGGACTGCGTTTCTGCCGGAAATACAACGGAACAGGAGATTGATCTGCACCTTCTGGCAAAGGCTATTCAAGATTATCTTGCAGAATTACCGGGGGGAAACAAGAGACGTATTTATTGGAAGATATTTCTTTTCGGATTCTGTCCGTGAGGTAGCGGGATATTATGGCATGAGTGAGTCCAAAGCAAAGAGTATGTTGTACCGCACCCGTATCGGATTAAAAAAATATTTGGAGCAGGAGGGATTTTTTGATGAAGCGTGAAGACATCAGTGATGCGTTGGGACTATTGGATGAGAGTATGATAAGCCACACCCTCATGGTAAGAAGAAAAAAGAAGAAATGGCGGTCAGATAGAAATAATATATGGAAAATGCGATGTATTACAGCAGCGAGTTTTTGTTTGGTCTGTGCAGGTGTTGCTGTCATTTGGTCTGTATTACGGCATGAACCGGAAAGCGGTCTGCCACAGGATGGATACTGGGCAGAGGAACAGGCTGTACAGGAAGTGCCAGAGCCCGAAGTGCCGGAGCGATTTGCCCCAATATCTTCCCTGCTTGCATCAAATAGCGGGGATTTTATGGCACAACAGGCAGAGAAATATGCAAGCGTTCCCATAGAACAATACAGCGGGTTTTATACGGAGGTTCCTTCGGCTGACAGTTCCGTGTTAGCAGAAAGTATGGGGAAAAGCATTGACAATACCGGGGAATGGCACTATGTTTCGGGACATTCAGACTTGCAATACCTGATCCGGAACGATGGACAGGAGAGTTCGCTATGGAAATTTCAATGCTTTGACAGCAGTGAATACCCATACAATGATGTCCTTAAGCTGGTATATCAGATTGATTCTGCGGATGCGATTACAGAAATAGAAGTGGCACCTGCCAGAATGGATAATACAGATGCAGGAAAGAAAATACAGGAAGAAGTTGGGACACGAAAAATAACTGACAGAGCCGCAATAGAAACAATATATGAAGTGCTGTCCGGTATGACCTGCTATGGGAACGACCAGTGGGAGAGGATTGATTACGGAGAGGTGGAAGCGGCAAGTGATGGGCAGACACAATCCCATGAAGCGGTGAGACTTGGACGATATTTGTCAATAACTACAAATTATGGGAATGTAATAGATGGCTTGAAGTATACGGCAGTGTCGGATATGTTTTATGAGTTTTCCGGCATTGCCTATAGCCCTCTGACAGAAGAGCAGGCTGCAAGCATATGCGAAATGATCGGGATTATGGAAGAGGTAAGTTTGGAATATGTGGCGGATCTGCAAACAAAGGTGAGCAGTGCCATGATGAACCATGAAATGCCATTTATTATATCATCCTCAGTCTATGAGAATCCATACAGGCTTCATGTTGTAGTGACATCAAATGCGGAAGAGGATTTACAAAGGCTGCGGAATCTGGACACGATAGGCGGGGTTTTGGAAATAGAGTATGCTCCTGAAAATACCAACGGTCGACAGGATTACTATGAGCAGAAGAATTAATAGTTTTCGTGTTTGCATATGAGGATGATGCGGACCGGATCTGTCCAGCTCGATTGATATCAGGGCTTATGTGCTGGTGTTTTCGTCCAGGGACGATTCGGCGAGGTATGTGTTGCTGCCGTTTTTCCGGACACCGGAGGAAACTATGGTGCGGAGGGTGCGGCGTGACCATGTGCCTTATGATATGTGGGAGATTTTAAGTTTTTAGCCGGATGGGATAAATTCGTTTGAAAATCTTTTGTTAGGGGGTTGACTCTCACACTATGGTATACTTTAAAGTAGGATTGAGCTCAGAAATGCACATATATGTGAGGTGGAATGAATGTTAAGGATAGGAGATTTTTCAAAGCTGTCAAGGATCAGTATCCGCATGTTGCGGCATTATGACGAGATCGGTATCCTGCATCCGGAAAGTGTGGATGATTTTACCGGGTATCGATATTACAGTGAGTCCCAGCTTCCGCTGGCCGGGAGGATACAGGCGCTGAAAAGCCTGGGCTTCGGGCTTTCCGTGATTAAGGAAATACTGGTCAAGTATGAGGATGTACGGGAAATGGAGAGGTTCCTGCTGGTGAAACGGAAGGAGCTGGAAGAGGAAGCGCTGGGGACGCGGCAAAAGCTGATGCTTCTTGACAGTACATTGCAATGGATGAGAAAGGAGGGTAATCTTATGGATTACAATGTTACATTAAAGACAGTGCCGGAACGCTATGTTGCGAGTGTGCGGCAGGTGATTCCTGCTTATGACCAGGAGGGACTGTTATGGGAGATCATGTGCCGGGAGCTGGAGGGACAGAATGTGCAGCAGGCGGCGCCGTGTTATGGAATGGCGATTTTCCATGATGAAGGGCATAGGGAGCATGACCCGGATGTGGAGATTCAGAGTGCGGTTGTGGGGACTTATCAGGATACGGAGCATGTGAAGTTTAAAACCGTGCCGCCGATCCAGGTTGCGTCTGCCACATATAAGGGCAGTTATGAGCAGATTGCAAGGGTGAATAAGGCGGTTGCGGACTGGGTGGTTGCGAATGGGTATGATTTTGAAGGGAAGACCTTTAATATCTATCATGTGAGTCCGAGTCAGACGGACAATCCGGAGGAACTGGTCACGGAGGTTTGTTTTCCGGTAAGAAAGAAGTAATGGTATATTAGTGTTATATGGCGGAAAGGCATCTCTACGGGGGTGCTTTTTGTCGGGTTGTCCTGTATAATGGTGGGAAGGAGCCGAAAACTGTTAGTAAGATAGCGGATCTTTGGCGGATAAGATATAGGAAAGAGGTGGCGTGCAATGAACGATATAATGGAATTTGGGAGCAGAGATGAATTTAGAAAATGGCTCTATGATAACTGCCTTTCAAGTGCCGGTATTTGGGTTTTGTTTGGTAAGGCTGGCGGACCGAAAACAATAAAGGCGGGAGAAGCGTTGGAAGAAGCGCTCTGCTTTGGCTGGATTGACGGCCAGATGGAAAAGATTGACGATAAAACCTATAAAAAGTATTTTTCGATGCGCAGGGAGAAAAGTAAGTGGTCGGACAAAAACAAGGAATTAGTCAAAAGGCTTGAAGAGCAGGGACGTATGACTGATTTTGGCAGAAAGAAAATAGCGGATGCCAAAAAGAACGGCCAATGGGATGCGGTAAATCCGCTGGCGGTTATTACGGAAGAGCAGATTGCGCGGCTTTCTGCGATATTGGAAAGCTATGAGCCTGCCTACACAAATTTTCAGGCGATGTCTTTATCTGTGAAGAAGACTTATACACGGGCGTTCTTTGATGCAAAGACGGACGCGGGACGGGAAAAGCGGATTGCGTGGATGGTGGATAGACTTAATAAAAATCTAAAACCTATGTAACCGGTGTATGTGCTTATTGATAGAACGTGTTTTGAAAAATTCTTATTTTTTTAGGGAGCAGTGAGGAAATGTATCCTTTTGTAGAAGACTATTTTAGTATCTGTGTGCTTGGGACGGCTGCTGTTTTGGTGGGAACCGGGATGAATTATCACATTTTGACACAGGGGATAGCGGTACAGTGCGATACATATGCTGAAGGGCGTGCTGCGTTTCACTATAAATGTGGATTTCGGCACGCCCTTTTTGGCTCTAAAAAAAGAAAAAAATCAACTAAAAGGGAATGAAATTTGGTGAGCCTCTTACAGATGCCGCAGATTGACGCGGTACTCACGCAAATCATCTTCTTTTACGGTTTCGATAATTTTATCAAGTGCTACAGCAAGGGCTTCTTTATCCTCCGGCAGCGTCCCCTGAAACTGAAATGCGTTTGACGCACCTAAAGCGGCAAATTGGGTAGGTATTTCCAGATTTTCAAGCAAAGTACGGATTTCTTTGTATTTTTCAATCTCACTTGCTTCTTTCCAGTTGCCGCGCTGAATTTCCTGGTAAAGCTCCGATTCCGGGTAAATAGTCAGCATATTGACACCAATGAGTGTCGGGTGGAGTTGATTGCAAACATGGGCAGTTGCCTTTGCGCCGATCTCACCACGGCCAGCACCGGAAATACTAACCAAGTAAAAGAAACTGTAATGAATGCCGGCTTTGTCTAATCGCTGGCATTGTCTCACAATATCGGCGGCGGTATAACCCTTATTCATAAATCGCAGAGCTTCATCATCGCCAGTTTCAATCCCGATTGTCAGGCCGTCATATCCGGCTTGATGCAGGGATGCCAGTTCCTCGTCCGATTTTAATGTAACATCTGTAATCCGGGCAAAACAACCAATCGTTTTCACTCGGGGAACATATTGCCGGATCAGGTCAGCGATGGCCATGAGCCGTTCAGATTTCAATACAAAAGGATTTGCCCCGGTCAAAAAAGCCCGCTGGACTCGCTCTGGTCTGGCTAATCCCTGTAAGCGGGCCGTCAGCATTGAAATAGGGTCTGTACTCCGAAGTTGGGTCTCCAGCAAATCGCTCTCAATATCTGCCAAAGGAGACATTCTGAATTTGAACGGTAAATCGTTATAGAGTGTACAAAATTTGCACCTGTGATGGGTACAGCCTGCCGTTACTTCGAGCAACAGTGAAGAAGCCTCATAGGGAGGTCTCCATATTGTTCCAGTGTAGTGCATAACATTTCCTCCTTGTTTTTTGTCATTGTATCACTGCACACAGAAAATAAAAGTACGGTACTTTTTTGCAGTACCTTGTTTTTGTAATGCTGCAGCGATATAATATTGTCAGGAGGCCATGGAACATGAAGAAAACGGAAACCGCGATCCAACGCTGCAAAACGATGTCAACCCTTCAAAAGATTTTGGGCGGCAAGTGGAAACTTGAAATTCTCTATTATATAGCTTTCCGCGATATCCATAGATTTGGGGCATTACGCCGTCAGATTGGGGAGATAACAGAGTCATCCCTGACAAAACAGCTTCGGGAATTAGAAGCGGATGGATTTTTGATCCGGCATGATTTCAAAGAAATCCCGCCGAGGGTGGAATATACCCTGTCCGATTTGGGGCGGAGTTTCATGGATGTTATTGACTACATGAAAACCTGGGGAGATCAGAACCTTCCAGACGAATGAAGATATCCTAAAAAACTGCACCAGGAGGTAGAAATGAAAAGACAGTCTGTTACAAATGAAAACAGCGGAACCATGTATGAAAAGCAGCCCGCCCCTCATTCAGGCGGAAGGATGATTCTGCTCGTGTTTGTTCTGATTTTTGGGTTGGGGTTTGGCATTGTGGGGCTTTTTATGGTCCGCTCTGCCTACTTGAAAGAAAAAAGATGCAGCGCAGAGACGACAGGCACGATCGTGGACTATGGAAGACATTATTCGAAAGGTCATGATCTGTACAGTCCGATTGTGGAATACCGGGTGGGAGATCAGGTATTTTCCAGTGAAACGAATGTGAGATTTAATTACCGTCCTTTCAAAAAGGGAGAAGGCGTGTCGATTTTCTATAATCCCCAAAATCCTGGTGAATTTTATATAGAAGAATATGACGTGGGAACAACCTATAGGCTGGGTGTGATTTTTCTTTTTGTCAGCGTGGCAGTCCTGATTATTTCTGCTCTGTTTTTTGTAATGGGCAGGATAACAATGGATCCGGAAAAGAAAGCACGTATGGAAGGAAAAATTTTTATTTTTGCGGCACTTCTGTTTGTGTTTACTGTATTTTCCTGTTTGGCGGGCCTGGGGAAAACGATATGCATTTTTGCAGTCATGGGCCTGTTTGCTTTGTATGGGCGGTATCGGGACAGGCGCAAAAAGTAAAGCACCCATGCCCTCTTTTATTTAAAATCCGGATAGTGTCCACAGAGCAGCGGAGACTATCCGGATTTTTACGGTTATTTTTTGTATCGTTTCAGTATTGTATCTGTCAGGCAGCGTGCCACATCGTCTTTGCTCATCATGGGCAGTTGAGTGGTGCTGTCTTTGGTAATCAATGTGACTACGTTGGTATCCGTGCCGAAGCCGGCGCCGGTTACTTTGAGATTGTTGGCAACGATCATATCCAGGTGCTTACGTTCCAGTTTTGCTCTGGAATGTTCCAGCATATGTTCTGTTTCCATGGAAAAGCCGCACAGGAACTGTCCGTCTTTTTTATGTTCCCCCAGGTACTGCAGAATGTCATCAGTGCGTGTGAGGGGGAGGGAAGGGGCATCGCCGGATTTTTTCATTTTTTCCGTTGCAGTCTGCGCGGGGCGGTAGTCCGCCACGGCAGCAGCCTTGATGATGATATCCTGATCAGGCGCCGCGGATGTGACCGCTTCAAACATATCTCCGGCCGTTGTGACGGGGAGATAGGTAAGGTAAGGCGGCACGGGCAGGGCTGTGGGCCCGGATACCAGAGTGACCGCCGCGCCCCGGAGCATGCAGTGTTTTGCAATGGCGTAACCCATTTTTCCGGTGGAATGGTTGCTGATAAAACGGACAGGGTCAATGGCTTCCTGTGTGGGGCCTGCGGTTACGAGTACGCGCAGACCGGACATATCTTTGGGAAAAGCGATGGCCCGCTCCAGTGCCTGGAGCAGTGCCTCAGGTTCCGGCATTTTGCCGTCTCCCGTGTCACCACAGGCCAGATAGCCGGTGGCGGGGGTAATGATCTCCATCCCATAGTGCCTGCATTTGTTCAGGTTATCCTGCACGATCCGGTTATGGTACATGCGGGTGTTCATGGCAGGCGCCACGATTTTGGGACATTCACAGGCCAGAAATGTGGTGGTCAGCATGTCGTCGGCAATGCCGCCGGCAATCTTGCCGATGACATTGGCCGAGGCCGGGGCCAGCAGAAAGACGTTCGCCTGCTTTGCCAGAGATACATGTTCCACCTGGAATTCAAAGTTTCTGTCAAAGGTATCAATCAGACATTTGTTGCCGGTCAGTGTTTCGAATGTAATGGGTGTGATAAAGTTGGCTGCGTTTTCCGTCATAATAACGGTGATATCGCCGCCGCGTTTTTTCAGCATGCTTGCCAGGGTGGCAATTTTGTAGGCGGCAATACTGCCGGTCACACCGAGAATGATCTTTTTACCAGTAAACATATTGTATTATCCTGTTATAAATTTGATACCCTGCTGCCTTGTGCCGGGCTTTTGATTTCAAAAACTCTGGCTGCGACCAGGGCCTTTGTGATGACTGCCACCAAAAGTGTGGCGCAGATGGCTTCCGGAATGCCGGATGCCGTGACTGTGCCCATGACGAGGCCGAAAACAGCGGTAACCGCCACTTCTCTGGCCTGTGCGTACTGCTGCGCGAGCAGGAAATAAATGCTGCCCATCACGGCAACGGTATTGGTCATGGAACCCACAAAACCGCAGAGGCCATAACCAAGCAGTTTGGGGCATTTTATTTTTTTCAGGAATATCCAGAGCCATCCCGCGGCAACGCCGATCAGGATTCTGCACCCGATGGAGATCCAGAGAGCTTTTACCGCGCCGGAAAGACCGGTGGTGCTCATAAATGGCGAGAAGGCAAAGGAGAGCAGGGTGGGAGCATAGGTGTTGCTGAGCATGGAGCAGATACCGAAAACCGCTCCCAATATGGCTCCCGCCAGAGGTCCCAGTAAGATTGCGCCGATGATGACCGGAATGTGCACCGTTGTCGCCTTAATGATGGGGAGCTGTATCATGCCCAATGGCGTATTTGCCAAAAGGATAACGATCGCTACCAGAAGTGCGACACGAACCATCCAGCCGGTTCCTTTTTTTGTGTTGTTCATATTCAGTTTCCTCCTGTTATCATTCTTCCTGTTTGCGGCAATAAAAATGCGAGGCGCGCATTTTCCTTTGCCGTGTGTGAATCACACGTGAAGATACAATACGGGTTTATGATAGCACGGATGTGCGGCATGGGCAAGCGTAAATTATATTTTTTCTGAGCCGGAAATTTTATTGTAAAAGTCTCAGCCTTCACTCAGGACTGTGCACTCGCTGCACTGTCCGTACACGCGCCATGCAGCTTGCTGCATGTGTGCCTATCCTATCTAAACGCCCACTTTTGTTTATGGTGGTGCAAATCTGATTGCATGGGCGTTTGGAAAGGACGCACCTGACGTCTCACATTTCCCTTGAAAATCCCAGTAAAACAGTGTAGAATCGGAAAAGGAATAAAAAGCAAAGGAGAATCCGAAATGTCGTTGAGCAAAAAACCCGTTACAGGGATGAAGGATATACTGCCCGGTGAGATGCGGATCAGGGAATATGTGACCGGTGTGATCCGGGAGACTTATGAGGCGTTCGGCTTTACGTCCATCGAAACGCCCTGTGTGGAAAACATAGCGAACCTGAGCAGCAGACAGGGCGGGGAAAATGAAAAGCTGATTTTTAAGATTTTAAGACGGGGGGAAAAGCTGAAGCTGGACGAGGCAAAGACGGAAGCCGATCTGACGGACAGCGGTCTTAGGTATGATCTGACCGTGCCGCTTGTACGGTTTTATGCGGCGCATACCAATGAACTGCCGTCGCCTTTTAAGGCGCTGCAGATGGGAAATGTGTGGCGTGCCGACAAGCCGCAGCGGGGGCGTTACCGTCAGTTTATGCAGTGTGACATTGATATTCTGGGAGAGCCTTCCAACCTGGCGGAGATCGAACTGATCCTGGCTACGACCACTACCCTGGGAAAACTGGGGTTTCGGGATTTTCAGATTCGGATCAATGAACGCCGCATCTTAAAGGCCATGGCTGCCTACAGTGGTTTTGGGCCCGAGGACTATGATACGGTATTTATCATTCTCGATAAGATGGACAAGATCGGGCTGGATGGTGTGGCGGCAGAACTGACAGGACATGGGTTTTCCAGGGAATGCGTGGAACGGTATACAGAGCTGTTTGCAGGGCTTCAGGATGCGGACGATACGGTGGCTGCCTTCCAGAGTCTCACGGATATGCTCAATCTTGCCGGTGTGCTGGATGTGGAAGTAAAGGATAACCTGGCGGAAATCATTGACAGTGTCAGGGCAACGAAGTCTTCCGACTTTGAGATTGTGTTTGATCCCACACTCGTGCGGGGCATGTCGTATTATACGGGAACGATCTTTGAGATTGCCATGCCGCAGTTTGGCGGAAGCTGCGGGGGCGGCGGGCGTTATGACGGTATGGTGGGCAGGTTTACGGGCAGGGAGGTGCCGGCCTGCGGATTTTCCATCGGTTTTGAGCGGATTATCCTGTTACTGATGGAAAACGGGTTCCAGGTGACGTCGCAGGGGGCGAAAGTGGCTTACCTGATCGAAAAAGGCGTGTCGGGTGAGAACTTGCGTACGGTCATTGACAAGGCACAGCAGGAGCGGGAGAGCGGCGCCTGCGTGCTGGTAGTGCGGATGAATAAAAACAAAAAGTTCCAGAAAGAGCAGCTTGCGACAGAGGGCTATACGCAGTTTCGGGAATTTTATAAAAATCCTCTGAAATAAAATAGGAAGAAATTGTGACAAATACTGAGAAATCCATGGTGAAAAAACAGAGAACGCCGGATGACGGGAGGCAGAGAACGATGGCAGAAGCAATGAAAGGGCTGCACAGGAGCCACAGATGTGCGGAGCTTGGCATGCAGGATGTGGGCACGCAGGTCACGCTGATGGGCTGGGTGCAGAAACAGAGAAATAAGGGCGGCATTATTTTTGTTGATTTACGGGACCGCTCCGGCATCATACAGATCATATTTGAAGAGAGCGACTGTGGTGCAGAGCATTTTGCAAAAGCGGAAAAACTCAGGAGTGAGTTTGTGATTGCCGTAGTGGGGCAGGTGGAAAAGAGAGCCGGGGCGGTCAATGAAAATCTGGCTACCGGCGGGATTGAAATCCGGGCGACGCAGGTCCGTATTTTGTCGGAGGCCGAGACGCCGCCTTTTCCCATCGAGGCGGATTCCAGGACGAGAGAGGAGCTGCGGCTGCAGTATCGGTATCTGGATCTGCGCCGACCTGATCTGCAAAGAAACCTGATTCTGCGCAGCAGCATTGCGGCCAATATCCGCAGATTTATGACGCAGGAGGGATTTCTGGAGATCGAGACACCGATCCTGGGCAAATCCACACCGGAGGGGGCCAGAGACTATCTGGTGCCCAGCCGCGTGCATCCGGGCAGTTTTTACGGTCTGCCCCAGTCACCGCAGCTGTTTAAACAGCTTTTGATGTGTTCCGGGTTCGACCGCTATTTCCAGATCGCCAAATGCTTTCGGGACGAAGACCTGCGGGCGGATCGTCAGCCGGAATTTACCCAGCTTGATATGGAACTGTCCTTTGTGGATGTGGATGATGTGATTGATGTGAATGAGCGTCTTTTGCAGTTTGTATGCAAAGAGGCCATCGGTCTGGAAGTACAGCTTCCCATTCCCCGGATGACCTGGAAGGAAGCGATGGAGCGTTTCGGCTCCGACAAACCGGACACCCGTTTTGGCATGGAGCTGGTCAATGTATCCGAAACAGTGCGGGGCTGCGGGTTTGGCGTTTTTACTTCCGCGCTGGAAGCGGGCGGCAGTGTCCGCGGCATCAACGCAAAGGGACAGACAGGCATGCCGAGAAAGAAGATAGATGCCCTTGTGGAGTTCGCGAAAGGATATGGTGCAAAAGGACTGGCTTACCTGGCCGTGCAGGAAGACGGAAGCTATAAATCGTCGTTTGCCAAATTTATGACGCCGGAGCAGCTTGAAAATCTGGTGAAAGCCATGGACGGCGGGCCGGGCGACCTGCTTTTGTTCGCGGCAGATCAAAATAACATTGTGTACAGTGTACTGGGGGCGCTGCGTCTGGAACTGGGAGAGCAGATGGGGCTGATCGACCATGACCGGTTTGACTTCCTCTGGGTGACGGAATTCCCGCTGCTGGAATGGAGTGAGGAGGAAAACCGTTTTGTGGCAGTCCATCATCCTTTTACGATGATGATGGAGGAAGACCTTGCATATCTGGACAGCGATCCGGGCCGGGTGCGGGCAAAAGCATATGATATCGTATTAAACGGCGTGGAGCTGGGCGGCGGCAGTGTGCGTATCTATCAAAATGAGATTCAGGAAAAAATGTTTGAGATACTGGGCTTTACAAAAGAAGAAGCCCATAACCGCTTCGGTTTTCTGCTGGATGCATTCAAATACGGCGTACCGCCTCACGCGGGGCTGGCCTATGGGCTGGACCGTCTGGTTATGCTGCTTGTCAAGGCGGACAGCATCCGGGAGGTGATGGCTTTCCCCAAAGTCAAGGACGCTTCCTGCCTTTTGACCGGTGCGCCTGATGCGGTGGATCATGTGCAGCTTCAGGAATTGCATCTTCTTACGGCGGACTGTCCGCAGGAGAGCTGATGATAAAAATTTATATGGTGAGGGCGGACGCCTTTTGGCAGCAGGATCTGTTTTTGCAGGGATGCAGGCAGCTGGACTGTGAACGCCTGGCAAAGGTCAATGCCTGTAGATCGGTTGAGGATAAAGCCCGGAGCTTGTGCTGCGGGCTTTTGTTGCAGTATGTCCTGCGCCGGTATGAGGGGACGTGTGAGCGGTTGGAAATCCGGTATTCTTATGGAAAATATGGCAAACCTTATCTGAAAGATTATCCGGCACTGCACATCGGCCTGTCTCATTCCGGCGCCTTTGCCGTTTTGGCGGTATCGGATGAGGAAGTGGGGATTGATGTGCAGATGGTCCGGCCGTTGCGGGACGGCGTGATCCGCAGAACGCTCTCGCGGACAGAATATAAAAGATATGAACAGATGCCCACGCCGCAGGAAAAACAGGACTGGTTTTTCCGCTGCTGGTGTGCAAAGGAAAGCTATGCCAAACTCACAGGAAAGGGTCTTTTGGGGGAATTTCGTGCGATTACGCTGACAGCGGGGGGCCGGCAGATTGTGCCGGGAGCCGTGTGCAGGGAGTATCGGTGTGGGGATGCCTGTTATATGAATGTATGCGTGTGGGAGATGGGCGGCGATCCGGGATTTCCGGAAAACGTCGTCGATGTGACAGAGCGGCTTTGTACATTGCCCGGGATGTGCTGACACAGAAGAAAGAGAAACAGATGGACAAATATGAAATATTAAAAAAGCACTTCGGATATGATACTTTCCGTCAGGCCCAGGAGACGCTGATTGACAGCATACTGGACGGGAAAGATACACTGGGCATTATGCCGACGGGAGCGGGGAAGTCTTTGTGCTACCAGATTCCGGCGCTGCTGATGGAGGGGGTCACGCTGGTGATTTCTCCGCTGATCTCTCTGATGAAAGATCAGGTAGCGGGGCTGAATCAGGCCGGTATCCATGCGGCATTTCTTAACAGTTCCCTGACACCGGGGCAGTACAGGAAGGCGCTCGGCTTTGCCATGCAGGGCCGGTATCCCATTATTTATGTGGCGCCGGAGCGTCTGGTCACCCCGGAGTTTCTGGAGTTTGCCTTACATACATCCATTGCCATGGTGGCGGTCGATGAAGCGCATTGTGTTTCTCAGTGGGGGCAGGACTTTAGGCCGAGTTATTTAAAAATCGTGGAATTTATCGGCAAACTGCCAGAGCGTCCGGTACTCAGTGCGTTTACGGCCACGGCAACAAAGGAAGTGCGGGACGATATCATAGATATTCTGCAGCTGCGTGATCCCACGGTGATGACGACAGGCTTTGACCGCAGCAATCTGTACTTTGGTGTCGTGTCGGTAAAGGACCGATACGGGGCAGTGAAAAATTATCTGGAAGCTCACAGAGAAGAGAGCGGCATTATTTACTGCCTGACAAGGAAACATGTGGAAGAGGTCTGCGGGCGGCTGATCCGTGACGGATTTTCGGTGACCAGATACCATGCGGGCCTGTCTGATGAGGAAAGGCGGAAAAATCAGGACGATTTTATCTATGACAGGGTAGCGGTGATCGTGGCTACCAATGCTTTCGGGATGGGCATTGACAAAAGTAATGTGCGTTTTGTGCTTCACTATGGCATGCCCAAAAATCCCGAGTCCTATTATCAGGAGGCAGGCAGGGCCGGACGGGACGGGGCGCCTGCACAGTGTATGTTATACTACAGCGGACAGGATGTGGCCACCAATCAGCTTTTTATCGAACATAATCAGGATAATCAGGAACTGGATGAAGTCACAAGGGCCATTGTGATGGAACGGGACAGGCTGCGTCTGAAAAAGATGACCTTTTACTGCTTTACCAATGATTGTCTGCGGGACTATATCCTGCAGTATTTCGGGGAATATGGCAGCAATTACTGTGGCAATTGCTCCAATTGTCTGACCCGGTTTGAGGAAGTGGACGTCACAAAGATTGCGGCGGCCCTGCTTGGGTGTGTCAAGACAAGCCGCCAGCGCTATGGCGTGACCGTGGTTCTTGATACGCTGCGGGGTGCCAGGACAGCCAAAATCCGGGAGTATGGTATGGACCAAAATCCGCATTATGGAGAACTGGAGCAGGTGCCGGTTCACCGGCTGCGGCAGGTGCTCAATTACCTTCAGCTGCAGGAATATGTTTTTGTGACAGGGGATACCTATGCCGTGGTAAAGCTCACGGAAAAAGCGGCGGACGTGCTGGAGCGCGGGGAACGGATTGTCATGAAGCTGGCCAAAGAGACAGAGAGAGCGCCGAAATCCCGGGACGATGACAGAAAAAAACGAAAAACGCATGGCCTGCCGGAAGACGGCCGCTTTGGCGAGACGGAAGAGAACTTGTTTGAAAAACTCAGACGTCTGCGCACGGAGCTGGCCAGAGAGGCTAAGATACCGCCGTATATGGTTTTTTCAGATAAGACACTGACCCATATGTGCCTTGTCAAACCGGTGACCAAAGGGGAGATGCTCACGGTTTCCGGTGTGGGAGATTATAAATTTGAAAAATATGGAGAGGAATTTTTACAGTGCATAGCGGCGTTTAAAGAGGAATTGGAAAAAGAGGGGAACAGACAACAGGAGGGTACATAGATGTCAATTGAGCGTGCAAAAGAACACTTGAAAAAATACGGAATGGAAAGCAGAATTCTGGAATTCCCGGAATCCAGTGCCACAGTGGAGATGGCGGCGGAGGCGGTGGGATGTGAGGCTGCGCGGATTGCCAAGACACTGTCATTTCAGACAGGGGAGGATGCGATACTCATCGTGGCGGCGGGAGATGCGAAAGTGGACAATGCCGGATATAAGCGCCGCTTCGGGACAAAGGCCAAGATGCTGCCAAAAGAGGAGGTCCCGGGGCGGATCGGCCATGATGTGGGAGGCGTGTGTCCCTTTGGCGTAAATCCGGGTGTCAGAGTCTATCTGGATCAGTCTCTGAAACGGTTTGAAACCGTGTTTCCGGCCTGTGGCAGCAGTAACAGTGCCATTGAACTTTCAATCGCGGAGCTGGAGCGCAGTTCGGAATTCACGGACTGGGTAGATGTGTGTAAAGGCTGGCAGGATACGCAGGAGTAAAGGAGGCCGTTATGGAGCTAAGAGAGAAACTGAGAGAGCAGATCAGAGCATACGCGCCGTTGAATGAGCAGGAGGCGGCAGACAGAGAGCAGCTTCTTCTTGCACTGACGCGGGAGGATATTTTTCTGCGGGAAAATAAAATGGCCCATATGACGGCTTCCGCCTGGGTCGTCAATCCAGGGCAGGATAAGGTGCTGATGGTCTATCATAATATTTATGATTCCTGGTCGTGGCTGGGCGGGCATGCGGACGGCGATACGGACTTGCTGGCGGTGGCCGTGCGGGAGGTCAGGGAGGAAAGCGGTATAGAAAAGGTCATACCGCTTTCCGAAGAGATCTTTTCCCTGGAAATACTGACCGTGGACGGCCACGAAAAGAAAGGGATCTATGTGCCGTCCCATCTGCATCTGAATGTGACATACCTTCTGCAGGCAGATGACGGTGCGGCGCTGTCGGTGAAGCCGGACGAAAACAGCGGAGTAGCCTGGTTTACGCCGGACGGTGCGGTGGAGGCGTCCACGGAACCCTGGTTTCGGGCGCGGATCTATGGCAAACTGAACCGGAAGCTGGAAGCGTGGAAGGCGCTCAGACGGCCTGTATAACGCCGCATGCGATTTTTTCTCCCGCATTTCCGGCTGGCTGGGAGGTGAAATCATCCCTTCCTGCATGGATTACGACAGAACGCCCGATCAGTTCCCGGGGACGGATACGTTTGTCATAGAATGCCAGCCAGGCGTATCCCTGATTGGCGAAAAGTGGCAGCAGGTCACCGGCGTGAAAGGGATGGGGCTGTGAAGACGGATTGTAATGTCCGCCGGTATGGCTGAAAGAATCGGAGCAGTCTCCGCTTTCGTGGATGTGCATGGCATAATAGTCCGTGAAACTTTGGACGGCAATATCGGGAAGGCCGAAAACTTCCGCCTCTACGAGAGTGCCGCCGTAAGGGGTGTCATAAAATTTTACCAGTCCGCTGATCTGCGGATAGGATGCGTTTCCCGTTACCCATGAGACGGCCGTTGGCATATCGCCCTCCAAAAGGCCGGTGAAAGTAAGACGGGGTGTCGGAGTCTGTATCTGCATAGGACAGATATCCTTTCTGTTTTTTATGATTGCTTTATTCTATGCAGCCAAAGGATAATGGGAAGTGTGTCAGGGAAGGCGTGAAAAGCATCACCAAAATAACTCATAAAAATATGTAACAGTTTGATATGGACAAAATGGAGCAAAAAGTTTAAAATAAACAGGAAAGGTTTAATTATCTAAATTTTACCAAGATCGAAAGGAAGGTACGCGAATATGGCATTGGTAACAACGAAAGAAATGTTTAAGAAAGCATACGAAGGGCATTATGCGATCGGCGCTTTCAACGTAAACAACATGGAGATCGTACAGGGTATCACGGAAGCGGCAGGCGAGCTGAATTCCCCGATCATCCTTCAGGTTTCTGCAGGTGCGAGAAAGTATGCACAGCACGAGTATCTGGTACACCTTGTAAAGGCAGCACTGGAACTGAATGATATTCCGATCGCTCTTCATCTGGATCACGGCGCAGATTTTGATATCTGCAAATCCTGTATCGACGGTGGATTTACATCTGTTATGATTGATGCTTCCCACTATTCTTTTGATGAGAATATTGCCATCACGAAAAAGGTAGTTGAGTATGCGCACGACAAGGGTGTGGTAGTGGAAGCTGAGCTGGGCAAGCTGGCCGGTGTCGAAGATGATGTGAAGGTAGCAAGTGATGATGCACAGTACACACAGCCTGGTGAAGTGGAAGAGTTCGTAGACCGTACCGGCGTTGACTCTCTGGCAATCGCTATCGGTACGAGCCATGGTGCGTTCAAATTCAAACCGGGCCAGAAACCGCAGCTTCGTTTTGATATTCTGGAAGAGATCACCAAGAAACTTCCCAACTTCCCGATCGTTCTTCACGGTGCATCTTCCGTATCTCAGGAATATGTGAAGATCATCCAGGCAAACGGCGGCAATCTGGCAGATGCAATCGGTATTCCGGAAGATATGCTTCGTGAAGCGGCACGTTCCGCAGTCTGCAAGATTAATATCGACTCCGATCTTCGTCTTGCGATGACAGCAGGTATCAGAGAGGTTATGTGGAATGATCCTGCCAAGTTTGACCCCAGAGAATATCTGAAAGTGGGCCGTCAGTATGTAAAAGACGTAGTGGCTCACAAGATTACGGATGTACTGGGCAGCAACGGAAAAGCCTGAGCAGCCGGACAGGTTACAATATCACAGGAATAACAGGAAGGGACGGATGCTGTCGGCATCTGTCCTTTTTCAGTCTGTTAATCTTTGCTGCCGTCAGAGACAGGAATTTCGATCTGCACAATATAATCTTCCGTCCGGCAGGTCACCGCCTCAGTGATGCACTTTTCGTAGGAAAATCCGTACAGGGTAAGTACCCGCCCGCGTGCATATGCCAGAATTTCCTCATATCGCTGCGGGCTGGCGACGGGGATTATGGAACCGCAGGAGGCAGCATGCTTCCTTTTTGATCATGTTGATTTCAGACAGATCCATGGACAGCAGTGTGGTCATATCTGGTCTTTACCATGCCGATCCTTTTGATGAATAATTTTACACTCTATATGATCGCCGGAGGAAAAGCGACACTTTCGCTTATTTGTTCCGTAACAGGCGGAGTACGGAATATGGTGCTTGATTATCTGTTGATTGCGGGATTTCATATGGGAATCGGCGGAGCGGCTGTTGCGACAGGACTCGGCTATTGTGTGACGGCTGTGGTGGGGCTGGCTGTCTTTTTTCGGAAAAAAGGTCTGCTTTACTTTTGCAAACCTGTTGTTCGGTTTAAGGTTCTTGCAAATGCGGCGGCCAACGGGTGTTCGGAGATGGCGACCGCGCTTGTGACCGGAATCATCACTATGATGTTCAATCGGACAATGCTCAGGTATGTGGGGGAAAACAGGGGGGGGCAGCCGTTACGATTATTGTGTATGTGCTGATGTTCGGAAGTTCTCTGTATACGGGGTATTCCTATGGTGTGGCCCCGATGCTCAGTTTTTATTATGGGGAACGGAATGAGGATAAGCTGAAAAAGATGGTGAAGGTCAGTCTGCGGGTGATTCTTTTGATCTCGGTAATCACGGTGGCGGCTTCTTTTCTGCTGACAGAGCCTCTGGTATCCGTATTTGCCCGGCCGTTTGTGTTTATGCTGATTACCATGATTGTGCTGCCCCGGATCCTGGGAATGAACGGTATCTGGCTGGCGACACCGGCAGCAGAACTGATGGTCTTTTCCCTGTCTGCCGTTACGTTTTTGAAATACAGAAAGAGATATGGGTACTAAAATAAGGCAGGATGGACTATTTATGCGACAATCCTACAGCACCTCAAAAGAAATCCCCTTCTTGACAAGAAACCGTTGAAAGGTGTCATCCCACAGCCGTTCCGGTGTCTTATCCGGCAGAAAACCGGAAAAGGAGACCCCTGTAATGCAGGTCATGGATGCATTTTCATAGCGGATAGTCAGTACAAAATCTTTGACGTAGCCGTCGGGAATATTTGTCTCACATCTGGCAATGAGCTTATCCCGGATGTCCGGTTTGAGATACAGGACAAACTTCATGGCAGCCGGTGTCTTCCTGCCCCGGATCAGGGAGAAGCAGACAGGACGGATATCAGCCCAGCGGGAAAGCGCGTAGGGACGGGCTGAAGTATCCTCCCATTCTTCCCGTGTAAAAAAATCCTTTTCCAGACGACCGTCTATGGTGAAGGTATTATATGTGGTTATGACTGCTTCCTGCAGAAGAAATGGATCAAAGCAGTCTGTTGCCAGCAGCTTTCCCATAAAATTTTTCAGTTCCGTGATCTTATATGCGGTCATAATGGCTTCCTTTCTGTATTCTTTAAGTATAGCAAAGATGCTTTTGGCGTGCAATGGGAATTGTCCTGCTGAATTTACGAAATGCTCCCAGTTAGTCTATTTCTGCGTTTGTCGTGGGATAAACCAGAAATTCCTTTACATAGTCTCTATGCCATGATAAGATAATGTAGTAATAAAAACTACATGTTAGAATGTCGGATAAAAGAGCAGGGATTGCTTAAAAATAAGAAAAAAAGGCGGAGGCAGTCAATGGGGTATAAGATTATTTTGGACAGCTGTGGGGAGCTGCCGGAGGAATATCAGAATGACGAAAGATTTGAGCGGGTGCCCCTTACTCTGGAGGTAGGGGAGTATCGTATTCTGGATGATGAGACGTTTGACCAGAAAGAATTTCTGAAAAAGGTGTCACAGTGTAAGACATGCCCGAAATCTTCCTGTCCTTCTCCGGAGCGTTATCTGCAGGCGTGTGATACGCAGGCGGAGCATGTGTATATCATAACGCTGTCGTCTCATTTGAGCGGGAGCTACAACAGTGCGCAGCTTGGCAGGAAACTGTATCTGGAACAGCATGGGCACAAGGATATCTGTGTGGTGGACTCTCATTCGGCAAGCTGTGGACAGACCCAGATCGCCTTGCTGGCCATGGAACTGGAAGAGGCAGGGCTTTCGTTTACGGAGATTGAAAAACGGCTGTACGCATATCGGGATGAGATGCTGACCTATTTTGTCCTTGACAATCTGGAAACACTGCGCAAAAACGGACGTCTTTCGGCGGTGAAATCCATGGTGGCACAGACGCTGAGTATCAAGCCGGTCATGTCAGCCACAGAAGGGGTAATCATACAGAAGAGCCAGGCGATCGGTATCAGGAAGGCATTGCATAAGATGATAGAATATATGCAGAAAGAGGTAAAAGGGCTTGCGGGTAAACGGATAATTATCACCCACTGCAACTGCAGAGAGAGGGCGGAGTATGTAAAAGAACTTCTGCAGGGGGCAGTACAGGCACGGGAAGTGCTGATTCTGGATACGGCGGGTGTCAGCAGCCTGTATGCCAATGACGGGGGCGTGATTGTCACGGCCTGATTCCCGTGCGCAACAAGCCTGGCGTCTGCTTGCCGCGGGGCTTTAATCTGACGATTCCCCATAAGGTGGAAGTTTTGAAATATCTGGATGAATTGTCACCTGCAGCTGAAATCATCGGAGCGGTAAATATGGTGGTGAACCGGGACGGGAAGCTCTGGGGTGAAAATACGGACGGCAAAGGGTTTCTGCTCTCTCTGGCAGAGGAAGGGATCAGCCCGGAGGGGAAGACAGTGATGATTCTGGGAGCCGGCGGCGCGGCCCGCGCCCTTGCGGTGGAGAGTGCACTGGCAAAAGCGGAAAAGGTTATCATTGTTAACCGCACGATGGAGACGGGAGAAGCGCTGACAGGGCTTGTCTCGGAGAAAACAGGCGTGGAGACGCAGTTTATTGCCTGGGATGGCCGTGTGGCGGTTCCGCCCGAGGTGGATATACTGATCAACGGTACATCCATCGGCCTGTATCCGCATACGGATCAAAAGCCCGAGATTGCCTACGATACCATACGGCCTGATATGGCGGTATCCGATGTCATTTTCAATGATCCCAATTCTTTATTTCTGCAGGAGGCGAGGAAGCAGGGCGCCAAAACAGTGAATGGGCTTGGTATGCTTGTCAATCAGGGGGCATTGAATTTTAAGCTATGGACCGGGGTGGATGCCCCCGTGGACGTGATGATAGATGTGCTTCGAAGGGAATTTGATCTGTAACAGAATGTCGGGAATTACCGAAAGGCGGTATATACCGGGTATGGGACGAACGATTTTCCGGGAAAGCGGCAGATTAGCTGCAGTCTGTTGCCGGCTTGGGCAGCTGTCCTGCTATACGAAAAACACAGCAAAAAGGGCTGCCACGGTCAGATCGGTCAGACTGCGGCGGCCCTTTCTTTCATTTCTTACATGATCTGAAAGGTCAGGGAAGAGTGAGTCAGCAGGTAAAAGGCCAAAAGCTGCAGAATCAGGATGGCGGGCATACCATAGACAAAGTACCAGTGCCTTGTCTTATGGCGAAAGAGATACATGCCCAGAATAGAGCCGATGCTTCCGCCGATGATGGCAATGATGAACAGGGTAGCTTCCGGTATGCGGAAAGCCCCTTTGCGGGCTTTCCATTTGTCAATTCCCATCAGCGCCAGACCCAGTATGTTCAGTGCGGCAAAATAACCGGCGATTGTCAGGATCACATCCATATTATTTACCGCCGCCGCTTTCCTGCATCTTCATGGCACGTACCTTACAGGAAAGGCCGAAAAGGTTGATAAATCCTTCCGCATCATGGTGATCGTACAGATCTCCGGTGGTGAAGGAGGCGATGCTTTCATTGTACAGAGAATAGGGAGAGGTGGTGCCGGCCTTGATGATATTGCCTTTGTACAGTTTGAATTTCACTTCTCCGGTCACATATTTCTGTGTGGACGAAATAAAGGCGGTCACGGCTTCTCTCAGGGGCGTAAACCATTTTCCCTCATAGACAATCTGTGCCAGCTTATTGCCCATTTCTTCCTTTTCACGGTAGGTGTCACGATCCAGGATCAGTTCTTCCAGCTGCTGATGAGCTTCATAGAGAATGGTTCCGCCGGGGGTCTCATAGACGCCGCGGGATTTCATGCCCACCACACGGTTTTCCACGATATCAACGATACCGATGCCGTGCCTGCCACCCAAGTCATTGAGCGTGCGGATGATATCGGATACTTTCATTTCCTTTCCGTTGACGGAGGTGGGGATGCCTTTTTCAAAAGTCATGGTGACATATTCCCCCTCTTCCGGCGCTTTCTCGGGCGTAGTGCCCAGAACGAGGAGATGATCAAAATTCGGCTCGCTGGCCGGGTCTTCCAGTTCCAGTCCTTCATGGCTGATATGCCATAAGTTTCTGTCACGGCTGTAGCTGGAATCCGCGGAGAAGGGCAGATCAATGCCATGGGCCCTGCAATATGCGATTTCGCTTTCGCGGGAATCCATGGTCCATTTATCATTTCTCCATGCGGCAATGATTTTTAAATCAGGCGCCAGTGCTTTGATGGCCAGTTCAAAGCGGATCTGGTCGTTGCCCTTGCCGGTCGCACCATGACAGATGGCGCTGGCCCCCTCTTTTCTTGCGATTTCCACCAGTTTTTTTGCGATCACGGGCCTTGCCATGGAGGTGCCAAGCAAATATTTATTTTCATAGACAGCATGTCCCTGTACACAGGGGATCACATACTCGTCGCAGAACTCATCTACCACATCTTCGATGTATAATTTTGCGGCGCCGCAAAATGTGGCACGCTCTTCCAGGCCGTCCAGTTCTTCGCCCTGGCCGCAGTCCACACAGACGCAGATCACTTCATAATCAAAATTTTCCTTCAGCCAAGGGATGATGGCTGTTGTATCCAGGCCGCCTGAATAGGCCAGAACCACTTTTTCTTTCATAAATCAGATCCTCCTCGTATTGAATGTTTTACGTCATACAGGCATGCGGAAGACTCCCCATGTCTTCATGCATTCAATAATATACAACATTGCTATTCATATTGCAAGTAAAATTAGTAATCTGACAGAGAAAAATGAAAAAATATGCATAATATATGTATAATTATGCACATTGACAGGGGAAGCGGATTAGTTTATATTATTAAGGTAAAGAAAAGCGATCGGAAAGGAACGGATATGATACGAGCAGGAATTATCGGGGCGACCGGATATGCAGGTGCGGAACTGGTGCGTCTTTTGACGGCCCATAAAGATACGGAAATCATCTGGTATGGTTCCAGAAGCTATATTGACCAAAAATATGCGGATATTTACAGAAATATGTTTAAAATAGTAGAAGGCAGCTGTCTTGATGATAATCTGGAGGAGCTGGCCCGGCAGGCGGATATTATCTTCACGGCCACGCCGCAGGGGTATCTGGCTTCTGTCATCAGTGACAGGATACTTGCGCAGACAAAGATTGTGGATCTGAGTGCGGATTTCAGGCTCAGGGATGTGGCGGTCTATGAGCGATGGTATGGCATCACGCATGCTTCGCCGCAGTATCTTGCGGAGGCCGTTTATGGCCTGTGTGAAGTAAACCGGGATAAAATCAGAACTACGCGTCTGGTTGCCAATCCCGGGTGCTATACCACATGTTCCATTCTGACGGCGTATCCGCTTGTGAAAGCGGGGCTGATTGATCCGGATACCCTGATTATAGATGCCAAAAGCGGTACATCGGGCGCGGGCAGAGGCGCCAAAACGGCCAACCTGTTCTGTGAAGTCAATGAAAATATCAAGGCTTACGGTGTGGCATGCCACAGACATACGCCGGAGATCGAAGAGCAGCTCGGCTATGCGGCAGGCAGGAGGATCACGGTCAGCTTTACCCCGCATCTTGTGCCGATGAATCGGGGGATCCTGGTGACAGCGTACGCTTCCCTGGTCAGAAAAGGAGACGGTAGCCTGCCCGGAGCGGAGGAGATCCGGGCGGCTTATGATGCATGTTATCAGGAAGAGACTTTTATCAGAGTGCTGCCGGAAGGAATCTGTCCCGAAACCAGATGGGTGGAAGGCAGCAATTATGTTGATGTAAATGTGATATCTGACGAGAGAACCGGGAGAGTCGTGATGATGGGGGCTCTGGACAATCTGGTCAAGGGCGCTGCCGGTCAGGCAGTGCAGAATATGAATCTTCTGTTTGGCCTTCCCGAGACGGAGGGGCTTATGATGGTGCCTGTTTTTCCGTGAAAAATCAAGCAGGAATAGGACTGATCTATGGCTTCGAAAAAGAAAAAAGACGCTTTTATCGTGCAGGCGGGTATTCTGGCGGCGGCAGGTATCCTGTGTCGGATTATCGGCATTTTATACAGGAGTCCGCTGACCAGCATCATCGGCGATGAGGGAAACGGATATTACAGTGCCGCCTATAACTTTTACACCATTATCCTGCTGGTATCTTCCTATAGTATACCATCGGCGATTTCCAAAGTGATTGCGGGCAAGCTGGCATTAAAGGAATACAAAAATGCCCGCCGGGTGTTTCAGTGCGCGCTTTTGTATGTGCTGGTCGTGGGCGGGGTCGCCAGTCTGTTCACTTTTTTTTGCGCGGGGTTTCTGGTGAAGGAAAATTCTGCCGCAGTGCTGCGGGTATTTGCACCCACGATCTTTTTATCAGGGCTTTTGGGGGTGCTGCGGGGATACTTTCAGGCACACGGGACGATGATGCAGACGTCGGTTTCTCAGATCCTGGAACAGATCCTGAATGCTGCTGTGAGTATCGGAGCGGCATGGGGATTTGTGTCCCTGGCCGAGCGGGAATCCGATACGACCCGGGCTGTTTACGGCGCGGTAGGAAGCGCCCTGGGGACGGGGGCCGGTGTGCTGATCGCGCTGCTTTTTATGTTCGGCGTCTATCTGCTGAACCGGAAGATGATCAATCGACGGATCAAAAATGATACGGAGCATAAAGAGGATTCCTTCCGTGACATATTCGGCATGATCATCAGCATGGTGACACCGATTATACTCAGTACGTTTATTTATAATTTCAGCACTTCTCTTAACCAGACGATCTATACCAATATTTTATCGGAACTCAAAGGCATGGCAGAGTCGCAGATTGCTACTATGTATGGCATATTTGCCGGGAAGGCGGTGGTGATTTCCAATGTGCCCATCGCACTGGCCTCTGCCATGTCGGCGGCCGTGATTCCGGCAGTTGCCTCTTCTTTTGCACTGGGAGATAAAAGGCAGGTGCGGGAAAAGATCGGGGAAGCGGTACACACGACCATGCTGATTGCCGTGCCGGCTGCAGTGGGACTGGCAGTGCTGGCCAAACCTGTTACCGGCCTTTTGTTTCCGCAGAAGGCTTCCCTGGATCAGGCAGCTATGTTGCTGGCTTCCATCAGCATTACCGTTATCTTTTACAGTCTGTCCACGATTACGAATGGTGTGCTTCAGGCGGTGGGCAGAGTAAACCTGCCGGTGATCAACGCCGCGGTGGCGCTGGGAATACAGACACTGGCGCTGGTGGCCATGCTGCTTTATACAGATATGGGGCTGTATGCGCTTTCCGCGGCTATGGTGATCTATTCGTTTCTGATGTGTGTTTTCAATCAGATTGCTGCCAGAAGGGTATTGAAATATAAACAGGAATTTGTAAAAACCTTTTTCAAACCTTTTCTGGCGGCCATTTTGATGGGGATTTGTGCCTATTTTGTCTACGAGGGTGTCTATTACCTGCTGCCGGTGAATGCGGTAGCGGTGGCTGCAGCCGTTCTCCTGGCATTTCTTGTTTATTTTATCGCTCTGATGGCTCTGGGCGGTGTGGATGAAGCTGATCTGCGGCGTCTTCCCAAAGGGCATATTCTGGCCGCCATTGGCAGGAAATGCTATCTGCTCCGTGATCCCGCTTATACAAAGCAGGCATCCGGTGAAAAAAGGAAAGATACGGGACGAAAACAAAATTCCTCTGCAGGCCGGGGCAGTGGGGCAAAGAAGAAAAATGCCGGGGAAAAAGGTGCGTCAGGGGACGGATATTCCGGCGAAGTAAGAAAATCACCCGCAAAAAAACGTCGGACGCAAGACCAGGGGATGCCTGAAAGGAGGCGCTCCGGCGGAGAAAACAGGCGCAGGGAGGAAATCCGTCCTGACGCAAAGGGAAGCCGCAGGGAAGTGCAGCGTCCTGAAGGAAGGCGGAACCAGCCGGAGGCAAGGCGCAAAACAGAGCAAAAGAAGAGCGGCGGGAGCGGAAAAACAAAAAGAGAAAGAGGAAGCAGAAATGATACGGGAAATGAAAAACGAAGATTATGACCGGGTATATGCCCTCTGGATGAGCGTAAAGGGATTTGCCATGCGCAGCATTGACGATTCCAGAGAAGGTGTGGCGCGCTTCCTGGCAAGGAATCCCCGCAGCAGTGTGGTGGCGGAAGAGGACGGGCAGATCGTCGGCGCCATTCTCTGTGGTCATGACGGGCGCCGGGGATGCCTGTATCATGTCTGTGTGTCTTCAACATATCGCCGCAGGGGTATTGGTACGGCCATGGTAGTGTTTGCCATGGAAGCTCTGAAAAAGGAAAAGATCAGTAAGGTATCCCTGATCGCTTTTACGGAAAATGATATCGGCAATGCGTTTTGGAATAAAATCGGCTGGACGAGACGGGAAGATCTCAATTATTATGATTTTGTTCTGAACAGGGAAAATATCATTGCGTTTAACAGGTAGAAATTACCCAAAAGGAAGAGGGGATTGAATTTATGTCAGGAGATGGAATGAATATGGGAAAGCGGGTTGCGGGCGGTGTGACGGCTGCCGGGGGGTTTATGGCAGCCGGGGTTGCGGCCGGGGTTAAATATGAGGGCAGGAAGGATATGGCGCTGGTGTACAGCGAGGCGCCGTGTATTGTCGCGGGGGTTTTTACGAGTAATGTGGTGAAGGCGGCCCCGGTTGTATGGGATAAGGAAGTGGTGGATTCGGGCAGGGATGTGCATGCGGTCATTGTCAATTCCGGCATTGCCAATGCCTGTACGGGAAAGCAGGGGTTTGCTTACTGCAGGGAGACGGCAGAGGCGGCGGCAGAGGCGCTTGGCATCCGGGAAGATGGTGTGCTGGTGGCTTCCACCGGTGTGATCGGGATGCAGCTGCCCATGGATAAGGTGCGGGCAGGTGTTCATATGCTGGCCGGGGCGAAGGCGGACTCACCGGAGGCGGGAGCGGATGCCGCGTGTGCGATCATGACAACGGACACGGTGTCTAAGGAGGCGGCAGTCACGGTGGAGATCGGCGGCAAAACGGTGACCGTGGGCGGGATGTGCAAGGGTTCCGGGATGATCCATCCAAATATGTGTACGATGCTGGCGTTTGTGACGACAGATGTCCGGATTACGAGAGAGCTGCTGCAGGAAGCGCTGCGCAGGGATGTGCAGGACACCTTTAACATGATTTCCGTGGACGGGGATACTTCCACCAATGACACGCTGCTGGTGCTGGCCAATGGGGAGGCAGGCAATCCGCTGATCGCGGAAAAAGGAGAGGATTATGACGCCTTCTGTCAGGCACTGCATGAAATCAATGAGATACTGGCCAAAAAGATGGCCGGAGACGGAGAAGGGGCGACGGCTTTGTTTGAAGCGAAAGTCATCCATGCGGCCAATAAGGACGACGCCCGTCTGCTTGCGCGCTCCGTCATATGTTCCAGTCTGACCAAGGCGGCAATTTTCGGCCATGATGCCAACTGGGGCAGAATATTATGTGCGCTGGGATATTCGGGGGCGGTCTTTGATCCGGAGAAGATGGAGCTGTATTTTGAGAGCCGGGCGGGAAAGATGCTGATCTACCGGGACGGCCAGGCGGCGGATTACAGCGAGGAGGAAGCGACAAAGCTGTTGTCCGAGCCGGAAGTGACGGTAATCGCGGATATGAAGATGGGGGAGGCTGCGGCCAGCGCCTGGGGATGCGATCTGTCTTATGAATATGTGAAAATCAATGCGGATTACCGGTCCTGAGGGGAGCGGAAAAAGAGGGAGATGAAAAAATTTATGCGAGATCTGGAAATGGAGAAAATCATGCAGAAAGCGGAGGTGCTGATTGAGGCGCTTCCTTATATCCAGAAGTTTAACCGCAAAATCATCGTGGTAAAATACGGCGGAAGTGCCATGAGCAATGAAGAATTGCAGGAAAACGTAATCAAAGATGTGACACTGTTAAAGCTGGTGGGTTTCAAGCCGATCATCGTACATGGCGGCGGCAAGGAGATCAGCCGCTGGGTTTCCAAAGTGGGAAAGGAAGCCCGGTTTGTAAACGGCCTCAGAGTGACGGATGAGGAGACGATGGAACTGGCGGAGATGGTGCTCTCCAGAGTCAATAAGAGCCTTGTGACCATGGTGCAGGAGCTGGGCGTGAAGGCGGTGGGGATCAGCGGCAAGGACGGCGGCCTTTTAAAAGTCGAGAAGAAATATGCGGACGGACAGGATATCGGCTATGTGGGAGAAGTGACACAGGTCAATCCCAAGATCTTGTATGATCTGCTGGAAAAGGATTTTCTGCCGATTGTGGCGCCGATTGGACTGGATGATGAATTCCATACGTACAATATCAATGCGGATGATGCGGCCTGTGCCATTGCCCGGGCAGTGAGCGCACAGAAGCTGGCATTTCTGACAGATATTGAAGGGCTGTATAAAGATGTCAACGACAAGTCTTCGTTTCTTTCCAGACTGACAGTATCGCAGGCGGAAGAGCTTTTGAAGGATGGTCTGATCGGCGGCGGGATGCTGCCAAAGCTCCATAACTGTATCGCTGCCATAAAAAATGGCGTCAACCGGGTACATATTCTGGACGGACGGATTGCCCACTGCCTGCTTTTAGAGATTTTTACCAATCATGGTGTGGGAACGGCCATTATTCTGGATGAGGAGGGAGAAGCTTTATGATGAAAGAAGCGATAGCGGAAGCGGAGAGCGCGCTGCTGCACACGTATAATCGGTACCAGATCGTCCTGGAGCGTGGCGAGGGCGTGTATCTTTATGATATGGAAGGGAAAAAATATCTGGATTTCGCATCGGGAATCGGTGTGTTTGCGCTTGGGTATCATTTTCCGGGATATGATGAGGCTCTGAAAGCCCAGATTGATAAGTTGCTCCATACTTCCAACTACTATTATAATCTGCCGGCCATTGATGCGGCCAAAAAGATAAAGAAAATTTCCGGTATGGACCGGGTATTTTTCACAAACAGCGGTGCGGAGGCAGTGGAAGGGGCCATCAAGGCTGCCAGGAAATATGCATATTTGAAGGACGGCAGGACGGATCATGAGATCATAGCCATGAACCATTCCTTTCACGGACGCACGATGGGGGCTTTGTCCGTGACCGGCACACCGAAATACAGAGAGGCCTTTGCCCCGATGATCGGCCATATCCGTTTTGCCGATATCAATGATGCGGAAAGTGTAAAAGCGCAGGTGAATGAGAAGACCTGTGCCATCATACTGGAAACCGTACAGGGAGAGGGTGGGATTCATCCGGCGCAGGCTTCTTTTCTGGAAGAAATGCGTCGTCTCTGTGATGCGCGTGATATTTTGCTGATTCTGGATGAGATACAGTGTGGTATGGGGCGCAGCGGTTTTTATTATACATGGCAGAAATACGGCGTGAAGCCGGATATCATGACAACGGCCAAGGCGCTGGGCGGCGGTGTGCCGGTAGGGGCGTTTCTGATGACGGAGAAGGTGGGGGCGCATTCCCTTGCGGCCGGAGACCATGGCACGACCTATGGGGGAAACCCTTTTGGGGCGGCGGCCATATCCAAAATGATTGATCTGTTTGAAGAGCATGATATCCTTTCTCATGTGCGGGAGATTTCCGCTTATCTGGAAGCGCGGCTGGATGATCTGGCGGCGCGCTATGACAGGATCCGTGAGCGCCGGGGCTGCGGGCTGCTGCAGGGGCTGGCATGTAACGGACCGGTGGCAGAACTGATCGGGAAGGCATTGGATAAGGGACTGATTCTGATCAATGCAGGGCAGGAAGTGATCCGCTTTATCCCTCCGCTCATTATAGAGCGGGCACATGTGGATGAGATGACAGGGATACTGGAGGCGTGTCTTGAGGAGTGCGGCAAACAGGGCTGACATCTGCCGGTGAGGAGAGAAGAATGCATGGTATGAAAAAACTGCTTTCCCTGGCTGCTGTTTTTCTGCTGGCGGCCGGGGCTGTGCTGGCGGCAGAGAAAATACCCGGAAGGGAAGAAAATAAAAAACAGGAAACGGTGTTTGCTTCCGGGGATACGCTCTATTTCTGGTACACGGATGATGCGCTTACTGATTTTCTGACGAATGTGTCAGCTGCGTATTATGAAGAGAGCGGCAATCATGTCGTACCCGTGCTGCGTTCGGGCCTGGAATACCTGGAGGCAGTCAATGATGCTTCCGTGCATCCCGGAGAGGATACGCCGCAGATGCCGGATCTGTATGTGATCAGCAATGACAGTCTGGAAAAGGCATACCTCTCCGGACTGGCAGCGGAGATCACGGACGAGGGCGGCGTATGCAATACGGATACCTTTCCGCAGATCGCATTGGATGCGGTCACTTACAGCGGGAAATATGTGGCCTATCCTTTTTATTATGAGACAAGCGCCTTTTTGTACAATAAAACCTACATGGAAGAAGGAGAATGGCCGGTTCCCCGAACCATTGATGACATACTTGCCTTTGCGGAAGAATATGAAGCGCCGGAGCAGGTGGAAGCTGTGTTTAAATGGGTGGTTTCGGATATTTTTTATAATTACTATATTACCGGCAATTATATGATAGTGGGCGGAGAAGCCGGAGACGATCCGGCACAGCTGGATATTGACAACGAAAAGACAAGGGAATGCCTGCATATCTACCAGAATCTGAATCAGTTTTTTTCGATTGATACGAAAGAAGAGACCTATGACACGGTGCTGCAGGATTTTATTGATGGTAAGATTGTAATGACTGTGGCGACAACGGGGGCGGTGGCGAGGCTGGAAGAGGCCAAAGAGGCGGGGCAGTTCCCTTATGAATATGGCATTACAGTGATGCCCGATCTGACAGCAGATTTAAAGAGTCGCAGCCTGTCTGTCACCAATGGCATTGTGGTCAACGGCTACTCGGAAAAAGCGCAGATTGCCAATGATTTTGCGGTCTTTCTGACCAAAAATCACGCGGATACCCTGTATGAGAAAACCGGCAAGATTGCGTCACGATACGGTGTTTTGTACGAGAACAGAAATGTGGCGGAATTTATGGACGAATATGAAAATTCCATTTCCATGCCTAAAATGCTGGGTGCCGGCAATTTCTGGGTACAGCTGGAAATCTGCTTTTCACGCATCTGGAAAGGTGAAGAAGTGGAGCCGCTGCTTTCGCAGCTCTCGCAGCAGATGGAAAAACAGCTTGGGCAGGACTGCGGTGTGTAAAGTCCCGGGGACGACGGGGATGTAAACTTTTTTGGCAGCAGGATGTATGAAATGATTTCCTGATGGACATAAATAGGATGTGATCATGATTCGGGCAGGCGGTCCTGTCAGATCATATGCACGATACTGCATGGTAAAAGGGGATTATTTCATATGCTGGGATGGGTCATAGCCCTTGTGAGTGGCGCGCTTATGAGCGTACAGGGCGTTTTCAATACACAGGTGACAAAGGCATCCACCATCTGGATTGCCAGTGCGTTTGTACAGTTTACGGCACTGCTTGTCTGTCTGGCAGTCTGGGCGGCGACGGACCGGAGTTCTCTGATGAGCGTATTTCAGGTCAGGCCAAGATACATGCTGCTTGGCGGTGCCATCGGGGCATTTATCACCTATACGGTCATCAAGAGCATGGATATGCTGGGGCCTGCGAAAGCGGCGATGCTGATTGTGATTGCGCAGCTGATCGTGGCATATCTGATCGAACTCGCCGGCCTGTTCGGTGTGGAGAAGGAGCCACTTGTGCTGCGCAAAGTGATTGGCATGGCAGTGGCGCTGGCGGGTGTGATTCTGTTTAAGTGGGAGTGAAACGGCGCTTTCCAGGTGATCGTGGTCAGACATCCGGGGCGGGAAAGCGGATGTCTCCCTGGTATATGGCAGAACCATAAACGGCCTCAAATTCTTCTTTTGAGATAATTTCCGCATAAAAATCATCACGGTTTTCTTTCTGATTGATTTCTTCCACCGGCGGTACGGGGGCTTCCGTAATAAAGGCAAAACCAGGTTCCACAACGGGTATCGCCCGCCGGTCACGGAAGATTTCTGTCAGTCTTGTGGCATATCTTTCCTGTTCGGGATCGACCTCATAAAAAAGCACGATCGGATCTTCCTGACATGTATGATTCCAATAGACTTTAATATATTCAAACTGCTTTCTTTGCTGCATCTTTTGTCTCCTTTCGGGGCTTCTTGATTATAAAAGATGAAAGCAGGACTGTCAATGAGGGCAGGCAGATTGTGCCTGAACGTAATGTCTCATAAAGAGGAAAAGACGAAATGGATTTATGAATTTATTTGTGATAAAATAGTATTGACAGATTATTTAGCAGATTAGAATTGGTGAGGTGAAAGCAATGGCAGACCGGAAAACGCAATCCCATGAGGAGTACCTGGAAATTGTGGAACAGTACAGGGATTATGAAGCCGGTACATACAAATCCATGACAGTAAAAGAAAAAATGGAATTTCTCGACGGTATTCATACAGATCGGATCCCTCTTTTTGATGAAGACGGGGATGATATGGATACTTCCGATGATTATTATGCGATTAGAGAAGAGTTTCTGAATCATCCGGAGCAATTTTCTCTGGACGATATTCTTATTTTTCTGGAAATGTTGGATGATTCCTGCTATCAGCCATCCTTTATGGATACGGTAACAGAGATTATTCATAATATTGTCCGGCATTACCGGTCAGAGGGAGCCGTTTTTCTTCTTTCTCATCTGCATGAGGTTAAGGAGAGCGGTTATGAGTTCGGGTTATTTGCTACGGTACGCCGCTTAATGAGGGACGATGTTACCTATCCGTTTATGAAAGATGCCATAGGCCTGGTGACTCGAGATACGGTAGAACTGGTACATAGAGTAGTAAGTGATGAGTCTGGCGGCGAAACGGAACGAAAAAGAAAACAGGAATTGGAAGAAATGATTTCTTCCTTATCAGTCTGACCGAACCGTATCTTATCAGAGCAGTAAAAGAACAGTGGAACAGAGCATAACATGTAGAAGGAGGAACGCGTAATGGAAATCAGTGAAAAATTCAGGCAGGAGATTGCACCCTTTTGCTGGTCAGAATATCAGGGGACTGCTTCCGTCTGTCTGGATGCAGGGTTTTATCTGCAGCAAGTATGGGAAGACGGCGGATTTGAGGGCAGCGGTTATGATTGGGAAAGTGTTGCCAGAGTATTTCTGGAAGAGAAGTGTCCGCAACTTATGGGAAAATTTGATTTTGATTCAGAGGCCGGAATGTTTTGTGCGTATTCAAAAGACAAAGAAGCTTTGCAGGAGTTTATCTGTTCTTTTAGAACCGCCTGTGAGGACCAGGCTTTGATGGCAGATCTTCTCAGTCGTGCGGAGCCGGACTGATTTAAGTCCTTTCGGGCATCGGGCATATGGTGAGCGTAAATGGCGATAAAAAGTGAGGAAAGTGCAATGGATCTTACACAATTTAAGTGGACAAGAGAACCGGAAAGCTTCGATATCAGCGATGGGCGTATTGAGATTGTGACAAAACCGCATACGGATCTCTGGCAGAGGACATATTATCATTTCAGAAATGACAATGCGCCTGTCCTGCAGATGGAGAGTGAGGAGCGGTTTTTCAGTTTTATTGTGAAAACTGAGTTTGCGGAAAGTCATCACAGGTTTGACCAGTGCGGGATTGTGATGTATCTGGACGGTGAAAACTGGTTGAAGGCATCCGTCGAGTATGAAAATGACACCTTTCAGCATCTGGGCAGTGTGGTTACCAATCATGGATATTCGGACTGGGCGACCACAGAGATAGACGCTTCCATAAAGTCCATGTGGTATCGTTTCAGCAGAAGAGAAGATGATTACTGTATTGCGTGCTCCCGGGACGGCGTGTCTTTTCAGCAGATGCGTATCTGTCATATGTATCAGGGGGATAAAAAAATTCAGTTCGGAATCTATGCCTGTTCGCCGGAAGAATCTTCTTTCCGGGCCGTATTTTCGGAGATGCGGCTGACGGAATGTCAGTGGAAGGCACATGACGGGCAAAAGCCTGAGGAAGCGTGAAGAGGCGGCCGGATGACCGGCCGTCTCTGGCTTTTTTATCTCCGGTCTTCGATAATCAGTGTCCGGATTGCGGTGGGTGATTCGTTCCAGTTGAACATATAAATGGTGTACTGGGAGTTGCTGCGTGCCGTGATCTCAGTGGAGAGCAGCACTTCGTTCGGATTGGATACAAAGATTTCGTAGCGTGCCGGAACGACTCTGACATAATTGGTGACTTCCATAAAGTTTACATTGCGGAATACCACATTGCCGGAATAGGTGGAGAGGGTAAGCGGGCCGGCATTGTGGGAGAGATTGCTGACACGGATACAGGAACCGCCCATGGGAGTATAGCAGGGCGCGTCATTGATCTCCACGAGGTTAAGTCCGCCTGCGGTGTTGACGATTGCCACGGTCATGGTAGCGCCCACATTGACTCTGATCTGCTTGCTGATGTAGATGTAACCGTTTCTGCCGGAGACAGTGATCGTCTGATACCCGGAAGAGATTCGCCCGTATTCGCTGACTTCGGCATATTCCAGGGTGTCCACAGCCGTACGGTTATTGACAGAAATCACAAAAGGCATATAGCCGATTGCCGCATTCAGGAAGCGGATTGTGCCATAGCTGTTGGAATTGCAATAGAAGCAGGGAGTGACAGGGCGCGGCAGCACGGTGATGATCGTCCCCTGAAAACCGGAGGAATTATTTCCGGAAAATACAGGGCCGCCCTCACCGGGGTTGGGGAGCGGAATCACGGGCATGCCGACGTTGATGTTGCCGCCGGAGCCGTTGTTGCCGGGATAGACGGGGCCGCCTTCACCGGGATTGGGAAGCGGAATGACAGGTGTGGCGCTGTCATTGCCGCCGGAGCCGTTGTTGCCGGGATAGACAGGGCCGCCTTCACCGGGATTGGGGAGTGGAATGACAGGTGTGGCGCCATCGCTCCCATTGCCGAAATCGTTGCCGGGATAGACGGGGCCGCCTTCGCCGGGATTGGGAAGCGGGATCACGGGTGTGGCACCGTTATCGTTCATGTACTCGTTGGAATTCATAATAACCCTCATTTACAATGATGATATACTGTATTGTATGACAGGGGAGGAGAAGTGTGAAAATGGGAAAAAGAAAAACCCCCGGGGCAACGGGGGTTTTTCTTTTTATGAGGGGGAGATAGTGAGTTGTTGTTCGACTATCTGGTTATTACTATAACTTAGAAATGTGTTCAAAGTGTGTCCGGTTTGTGAAATAAAACATAAAATTATAAATAAAACATAAAACGGGGATAAAAAATGCGAAAAGCTGTATCAGAACCATTACTGCCATATATACGCCGTGTCCAATGCGCCTCGTTTTGTTGAAAAGAGTTTGGTTTTATGTTATTTTATAAGGAAGCATGAAAAAGAACAGAAAGGAATCAGGAAAGAAAAGAGGAATGGTCATGGTATGTGCTTCGGAACTATTGAAGAAACTGACATTTACATGTGTGAAAGGGGATCCTGACAGGGAAGTGTCCGCACTTGTCTATGATTCCAGAAAAATAGAAAAAGACTGCATGTTTGTCTGCCTTGTCGGTGCCAATGCGGACGGGCACAGTTTTGCGGCGCAGGCGGCCGGAGAGGGGGCAGCGGTCATTGTCGCGCAGAAAGAGGTGGAGCTGCCGGAAGATTGTGATGTGACACTGATCCTTGTGGAAGATACCAGATATGCGCTGGCTTTTCTGTCTGCCGCCTGGTTTGGCAATCCGGCAGAGGAGATGAAGATCATAGGTATCACCGGGACAAAGGGAAAAACGACGACCACGTATCTGGTGAAATCCATTCTGGAACATGCGGGCCACAGGGTGGGGCTTGTCGGTACGATTGAGACGATCATTGGGGATACGCATATTCCGGCAGGCAATACCACACCGGAATCCTATCTTTTGCAGGGGTATTTCAGGCAGATGGCGGACTGTGGGTGTGACACGGTGGTGATGGAAGTATCCTCTCAGGGGCTGATGATGCACAGAACGCAGGGCTTTTTGTTTGATTTCGGTATTTTTACCAATATAGAACCGGACCACATCGGTCCCAATGAACATGCGGATTTTGAGGAATATATGGCATGCAAGGGACGATTGTTTCGGCAATGCGGGGTGGGGATTGTCAATTGTGATGACACGCACTGGCGGAAAGTGACAGAAGGCCATACCTGCATGCTGGAAACCTATGGATTTGCCGAAGGCGCTGATCTGCAGGCATATGAGATGCATCTGGTGACAAAACCGGGCGCTCTGGGGGTGGATTTTAAAGTAAAGGGGCTGATGGAACTGGCGGTGGAGACGGAGACGCCGGGCCGCTTTTCCGTATACAATGCATTGACAGCCATTGCTATCTGCCGCCATTTTGGGGTATCCGGCGAAGATATCAGGGAGGCCCTTCTGCATGCCCATGTGAAAGGCAGGATCGAGATTGTGCGGGTGTCGGATGCTTTTACGCTGATGATCGACTATGCGCATAATGCAATGGCTCTGGAGAGTCTGCTGACCACTCTGCGGGAATATCATCCGAAGAGGCTTGTCTGCCTGTTTGGATGCGGCGGGAACCGTTCCAGAATGCGTCGGTTTGAAATGGGAGAAGTGAGCGGGCGCCTGGCTGATCTGAGTGTGATCACGTCTGACAACCCCAGATTTGAGGAGCCTCAGGACATTATCAATGATATTAAGACCGGGATTTCAGGGACTGAGGGGGCGTATGTGGAGATCTGTGACAGGAAGGAAGCCATCCGTTATGTGATCAGTCATGGTGAGCCGGGCGACATTATTGTGCTGGCAGGCAAGGGTCATGAGGATTATCAGGAGATCAGAGGCGTAAAGTATCCTATGGATGAGAGGGTACTGATCGGGGAAATCCTTCGGGAGAGAGGAACGGGCTTATGACAGAGGGCCTGCCGCCCATGACAGAAGGCACCCTTTATGAGGGGCAGGATCATTTATGGAAATATGCCAATATTATTATAGAGATTTCTCATGAAAAAGTAGACCGTCCTTTTCAATATCGGATACCGGATGCCCTCCGGGGGAAGATAGAAGCAGGCATGTATGTGATTGTTCCGTTCGGAGCGGGAAACCGGGAGCTTGGCGGATATGTGACAGAACTGACCGATACGCCGGCGTATGAGGTGGAAAAATTAAAAGACATTCTGTGTATCTCCGATCAGGGTGTACTGGTTCGGGGCAACCAGATCAGACTGGCGTCATGGATGAGAGAGCGTTATGGTTCCACTATGATTACGGCTCTGAAAACGGTGCTGCCGGCCCGTCGTAAGATCAGGACTCCGGTGAAGCGTCGGATTACGCTTGCTGTTTCCGGGGATGAGGCAAAGCGTCTGCTGGAAGAGTGCCGCAGGAAGCATCAGAAGGCCCGGCTGCGTCTGTTGGAAGGCCTGTATGAAAAGGGCGAAATTTCCTACGAGTATGCTACCGGAGCGCTTTCCGTCACTCCCGGGGTGATACGGGCGCTGGAAGAAAAGAAAATTGTGACAGTATCGTCAGAATACAGTTACCGGGACGCCGTGGGCAGTATGAGAAAGGGGCCGGCGCAGCGTGTTGCACTGAGCCGGGAACAGCAGTATATTGTACAGGAGGTGCTGGCGGAATATCAGGGCGGCCGGCCGGGTACTTATCTGATTCACGGGATTACCGGCAGCGGCAAGACAGAGGTTTATATAGAGCTGATTGCCGGGATCGTGTCTCTGGGCAGGCAGGCGATTATGCTGATTCCGGAGATTGCCCTGACTTATCAGACGGTATCGCGTTTTACCGCACGGTTCGGCGATCGTGTATCGGTACTGCATTCCCGGCTTTCCGCCGGCGAGCGGTATGATCAGTGCGAGCGGGCGGCGAAGGGCGAGATTGACATTATCATCGGCCCCAGATCAGCGCTGTTCACCCCTTTTGAGCGCCTGGGACTGATTATCATGGATGAAGAACATGAAAACAGTTATAAAAGTGAAACCATGCCCAAATATCATGCCAGAGAGGTGGCAGAACAACTGGCTTCCTACTACGGGGCCAGTCTGGTACTTGGTTCTGCCACACCGTCTCTGGAGGCTTATTATGCATCCTGCCAGGGACTGATCCGACGTTTTGAACTGCGCAGACGTCTGACAGGCGGGACGCTCGCGAAGGTCTATGTGGAAGATCTGCGGGCCGAACTGAAGGCGGGGAACCGCAGCGTATTCAGCCGCAGGCTGCAGGCATTACTGGAACAGCGACTTTCCCGGGGCGAACAGAGTATGCTGTTTCTGAACCGCAGAGGGTATGCGGGGTTTGTATCCTGTCGCTCCTGCGGGCATGTGATGAAATGTCCGCATTGTGATGTTTCCCTGTCGGAGCACGGCGGCGGGCGGCTTGTATGTCATTACTGCGGTTATGAGCAGCCGATGGTGAAAAGCTGTCCGGTCTGCGCTTCCCGGTATATTATGGGATTTCGGGCAGGGACAGAGCAGATTGAGGAAATGCTCCGCCGACTGTATCCGCAGGCCGGCGTTTTGCGGATGGATGCGGATACAACGAGGAAGAAGGGCAGCTATGAAAAGATACTGACTGCTTTTTCCCAGGGAGGAGCCGATATCCTGGTAGGCACACAGATGATAGTCAAGGGCCATGATTTTCCGAATGTGACTCTGGTGGGGATTCTGGCGGCGGATATGTCTCTTCATGCAGGTGATTACCGCGCCGGAGAGCGGACGTTCCAGCTCCTGACCCAGGCGGCCGGCCGGGCCGGCCGGGGAACGAAGCCGGGTGAGGTGGTTATTCAGACGTATCAGCCGGAGCATCATAGTATCGTGTGTGCATCAAGGCAGGATTACACAGGATTTTATCAGGAAGAAATGGGTTACCGGGCACTGATGGGATATCCTCCTGCGGGACATATGCTGGCGGTGCTGGTTGTCTCCGCGGAGGAAGAGAGCGGCAGGAGACTGGCCGGATGCCTGGCGCAGAAGAGCCGGGCACTGGCCGGACGTGCGGATCGGGAAGAATCAGCCGATGGCGTCGGCCGGATTCAGGTCATCGGCCCTGCGCCGGCAGCCGTTGGCAAGATCGGTGATCAGTACCGGATGGTATTTTATATAAAGAGCAGCGAGCGCAGACAGCTGATCGGGGTCAGAGAGAGGCTGGAGTCTTTTCTGGAGAAGGGCAAAACAGGGAAAGAAAATGTACAGTTTGATCTGGACCCTATGAGCAGCTATTAAGGTGAAGATAAGGAGAATACAGAAATGGCAATAAGAAATATCCGGGAAATCGGAGATGAAGTTCTGAAAAAGACATGTAAAGAAGTAAAAGAAATGACACCCCGTACCAGACAGCTGATTGATGATATGCTGGATACCATGTATGAAGCCAATGGCGTGGGGCTGGCGGCCTGTCAGGTGGGCATTTTAAAACGTATCGTGGTCATTGATGTCACCGGGGAAGATCCTTATGTGCTGGTGAACCCCCGCATGCTGGAGAGTGGCGGAGAGCAGACCGGCAATGAAGCCTGTCTGAGTGTGCCGGGGAAGACGGGAGTCGTCACCCGTCCCGATTATGTAAAAATCATGGCATATGACAGCGACCTGCAGCCGTTTGAGCTGGAGGCGACAGAACTTTTGGCCCGGGCTATCTGCCATGAACTGGAACATCTGGACGGCCATCTCTATGTGGAAAGAGTGGAAGGCGAGCTGATGGATATGGAAGAGGAGTGATGGCATGAAGATTGTTTTTATGGGAACGCCGGCGTTTGCAAAAGCCGCCCTGGAAGCCATTGTGGCGGCCGGGCATGAGGTGGTGTGTGTGGTGACACAGCCGGACCGGCCAAAAGGAAGAGGAAGAGAAGTGTGCTTTACCCCGGTAAAGAAAGCGGCTCTGGCACATCATATTCCAGTGTTGGCGCCGACCAGGATCCGTACGCCGGAAGCCGTGAGGCAGCTTTCTGAATATGAAGCGGATCTGTTTGTGGTAGCTGCTTTCGGACAGATTCTTTCTCCGGAGATACTCCGCATGCCTCCGTATGGTTGTATCAATATCCATGCATCGCTGCTGCCGAAATACCGGGGAGCGGCTCCCATTCAGCGGGCGATACTGGATGGAGAGACACAGACCGGTGTCACCATTATGCAGATGGATGAGGGGCTGGATACCGGAGATATGCTGGCCAGAGTCATAGTACCGATCCAGCCAGCCGACACGGCGGACAGTCTTCATGATAAACTGATGGAAGCCGGGGCCAGACTGGTTGTGGAAACGATTCCTCTGATCAGAGAGGGAAAGCTGATACCCGAAAAGCAAAAAGACGAAGACTCCACGTATGCTCATATGCTGCGCAAATCTGACGGAAAGATAGACTGGGATAAAGATGCGCAGACTCTTGAGCGTCTGGTGCGCGGCCTCGATTCCTGGCCGGGTGCTTATACACGCTTTCGCGGTAAAAATCTGAAAATATGGGAAGCGGCCGTAAAATCTGCGGCGCGGGAAACAACAGCTGACGCAGAGACAGAAAAACAGGCAGGGACTGCAAAATCAGCCCCCGGTACAGTGACAGAGGTGACAAAAGAAACGATAGAAGTACAGACCGGGGAGGGGATTCTCATTCTTACAAGCGTACAGCCCGAAGGGAAAAAACGCATGCCGGTAAAAGACTTTCTTCTCGGATATCCGGTGAAACCGGGAGAATATTTTGGCGCATAATCAAAAACAGCAAAGGCCCCCTTTTTTGGGAAGGGCTTTGGCGAAACTTAACAGATAACAGGAGGACTATCAAATGCCTTATTACGGCTATTATTATGATCCGACGTATGCTCTGGTTCTGATCGGAGCAGTGCTTTCCATTCTGGCTTCTGCGAAAGTAAACAGTACGTACAGAAAATTTTCACGGGTGCGGAGTATGACCGGTATGACGGGGGCACAGGCCGCGGAACGGATTCTGTATCAGGCCGGTATCCGGGATGTGCGGGTGGAGCATGTGCGGGGGAGTCTGACGGATCACTATGATCCTTCCTCCAAAGTGATACGCCTCTCGGACGATACCTACAATTCTCCTTCGGTAGCGGCGGTAGGGGTGGCGGCCCACGAATGCGGCCATGTGTTACAGCATCACGAGGGCTATGTGCCGCTGAAGATCAGGACGGCGCTGGTGCCGGCTGCCAATATCGGTTCCACACTGGGGATTCCGCTGATTCTGATCGGGATCCTGCTGGGCGCCAGCCAGGTACTGATATCCGTGGGTATCTGGGTGTTCGCCCTGGCAGTGCTGTTCCAGCTTGTGACGCTTCCGGTCGAGTTTGACGCTTCCCGCAGGGCGGTTCGGATACTGGACAGTCAGGGGATTCTGACGGGCACGGAAGTGGGACAGTGCAGGAAGGTGCTGCATGCAGCGGCGCTTACCTATGTGGCAGCGGCGGCAGCTTCCATTTTACAGCTTCTGCGGCTTGTGATGCTCTTTGGCGGCGGAAGAAGGAGAGATTAGTGGGAAAAAAGGGAGAAAAGAGCAGGGTTAATCTAAGAGAGATCGTATTGGATGCGCTGCTTTCCATCGAAAGAGGCGAGGCATACAGCCATGTGGTGATCGGCGGTGTGCTGGATAAATATAATTATCTGGAAATACGGGAAAAAGCCTTTATCAAGCGGCTGACAGAGGGGACGCTGGAGCGGCGGCTGGAACTGGACTATTGTATCAATACGGTTTCTTCCGTGCCCACGCCTGAGATGAAACCGCTGATCCGGGAGCTGCTTCGTATGAGTGCCTACCAGATATTGTTTATGGATGCCGTGCCGGACAGCGCAGTGTGTAATGAGGCGGTGAAGCTGGCGGGGCGCCGTGGGTTTGGCGCTCTGCAGGGCTTTGTCAACGGCGTGCTGCGCGGTCTTTGCCGGAAAAAGGGGCAGATTCCATGGCCGGACCGGGAAAAGGAACGTCTTTCCTGGCTGTCGGTGCGCTATTCCATGCCAAAGTGGCTGATTGAAAAATGGGACAGGGAGCAGGGCACCGGGAAGACAGAAGCGATTCTTTCCGGACTGCTCAAAGAGCGGCCGGTTGCGATCCGCCTGCGCGGTGACATGAAAGAGCAGGAGCGGGAAGCGCTCCGCATGGAGCTGGAGCAAAGCGGAATCCGAGTCAGGCAGGAGCGGGATCTTGCCTGTGCCTGGTATCTGGAAAAAACGGAAGGGATGCGTGCCATCCCCTCTTTTGTGGAGGGCAGATTTACCGTACAGGATATCAGTTCCATGCTGGCAGTGGAAGCGGCAGGCATTCGACCGGGCGACTATGTAATGGATCTTTGTGCGGCGCCCGGAGGAAAAGCCCTGCTGGCGGCAGAGCGAACCGGGCCTGAAGGAACGGTGCTGGCAGGCGATATTAACGGCATGCGCCTGGCGCTTGTGAAAGAGGCGGCAGAGCGGATGGGGCTGAAAAATATTACGGAACGGCAGTGGGATGCAGGCGTCATGGATGAGTCAAAGCGGGAAGCGGCGGATGTGGTACTGGCGGATGTCCCCTGCTCCGGCCTGGGTGTGATCGGCAGAAAGCGGGATATCAAATATCGCATTACCCGTGAAGCGATAGAGAAGCTGCTGCCTCTTCAGCGCGGTATCTTAAAGCAGGCCTGGCAATATGTGAAGCCTGGCGGTGTGCTTCTCTATTCTACCTGTACGATAAGTCGGGCAGAAAATGAGGATATGCGCGCCTGGTTTCTGCAACATTTTCCTTTCCACGAAGAAAGCCTGGCTCCTTACCTGCCTCCCGCGTTCAGAACGGAGAGTGCACAACAGGGCTATGTTCAGCTTTTGCCGGGGATTCATGGCACGGACGGATTTTTTATGGCCCGCCTGATCCGGGACGAGTAAAAAAGATATGTTGAAAACTGATATCAAATCACTTACAATAGAAGAATTGAAAACAAAATTACTGGAGATGGGAGAAAAGCCGTTTCGGGGAAAACAGATCTATGGATGGCTGCATGAGAAGCAGGCGCTTTCTTTTGAGGAGATGAGCAATCTGTCCCTGGAACTGCGCCGCAGGCTGGCGGAGCGGTTTACACTGACGCATCTTGAGATGGTACGGGTGCAGGAGTCAGCGGTGGACGGGACGAGGAAATACCTGCTGCGGCTTTATGACGGCAATCTGATCGAGAGTGTCTGGATGCGTTATCATCATGGCAACAGTATCTGTATTTCCTCTCAGGCGGGCTGCCGTATGGGCTGTAGCTTCTGTGCATCGACACTGGACGGGCTGGCACGGAATCTGACTCCCGCGGAGATGCTGGAACAGGTGTATGCCGTTACCCGTCATACCGGGCAGCGGATTTCCCATGTGGTAGTGATGGGGACGGGGGAACCGCTCGACAATTATGACAGCCTGCTGCGCTTTCTTTGTCTGCTGACCGGGGAAGGCGGGCTTCATATCAGTCAGCGCAACGTTACGGTATCGACCTGCGGGATTGTTCCGAATATCTACCGACTGGCGCGGGAAAAGCTGCAGATCACACTGGCCCTTTCGCTGCATGCCGTCACCGATGAAAAGCGGCAGTCTCTGATGCCGGTTGCACGCAGGTATCCGTTGGATGAAGTGCTTGCGGCCTGTGAATACTATCAGAAAGAGACCGGGCGGCGGCTTACGCTGGAGTATAGTCTGATCAGGGGGATCAACGATAGCGGCGAGGATGCGGCAGGGCTGGCAGCGATAGCAGGAAAGTGCGGCTTTCATGTGAATCTGATCGCATGGAACCCGGTTTCGGAACGCGGATTTGCACCGCCGCAGCGGGCGCAGGTGGAGGCATTCCAAAATAAGCTTGAAAAAAACGGAATTAATGTTACTATTAGAAGGGAAATGGGCCGTGATATAGACGGCGCATGCGGACAGCTAAGGTACGGATATAGCAGGGGCAACAGCTCAGACGGGTCTGAACTGCTGCGAGCAAGCAGGAGGCATAGATAAGTGGCACTGGCATTTTCCATGACGGATATTGGAAGACGGAGAAAAATAAATCAGGATTATGTGTTTGTATCGGTGTGTCCGGTGGGAAACCTGCCCAATCTGTTTCTCGTAGCGGACGGGATGGGCGGACATAACGCAGGGGACTATGCGTCGAAATATACGGTAGAGAAGATGGAGGAGCAAATCAGAGAGTCGCAGCTGACGCGGCCGGATGAGATTTTTGACCAGGCGATCAGAGAGGCCAATACGTATATTCGCTCTATGGCCCGGGAGAATATCGGCTTCTCCGGAATGGGGACGACCGTGGTGGCGGCCACTCTGAATGAAAATATTCTGCATGTTGCCAATGTGGGGGACAGCCGTTTATATATCATCAATCAGTGGAGAATCAGACAGGTTACAAGAGACCATTCTCTTGTGGAAGAGATGGTGCGTATGGGAGGCATTGACAGGACGACAGCCAGAAGCCATCCCAATAAAAATATTATCACAAGAGCCATAGGCGCGCTGGATACCGTGGAAGCGGATTTTTTCCGGGAAGAATTATGCCCGGGAGATTTTATCCTGCTGTGCTCGGACGGGCTGACCAATATGCTTGAGGATGAAGAGATCCGGCAGATTGTCAGCAGTATTTCACAGCTTTCAGAAAAAGGCAGGAGCCTGGTGGAGGCGGCAAATGACAATGGCGGCAGAGATAATATAGCGGTAATTCTGATCGATCCCTTCGGGGAGCGGGAGGAGGAGCAGTAACTGGAGGTTAACATGATTAAAATTGGAATGCTTCTGGGTGACCGATATGAAATACAGGAAAAAATCGGCACCGGCGGTATGTCTGACGTATATAAAGCAAAAGATCACAAGCTGTACCGTCCTGTGGCGGTAAAGGTCCTGAAACAGGAATTCAGTGAAAATACCAATTTCGTGGCAAAATTCCGCAGCGAGGCCCAGGCGGCGGCAGGGCTGATGCACTCCAATATCGTAAATGTCTATGATGTTGGGGAAGAAGGCGATATTTATTATATCGTGATGGAACTGGTGGAAGGGATCACCCTCAAAAAATATATCGAAAAGAAGGCAAGGCTGTCTGTCAAGGAGGCCATCAGTATTGCCATCCAGGTCTCTATGGGAATTGAGGCAGCCCATAATAACCATATCATACACCGGGATATCAAGCCGCAGAATATTATCATTTCCAAGGACGGGAAAGTAAAGGTAACGGATTTTGGCATTGCCAAAGCTGCCACCAGCAATACGATCACATCCAATGTGATGGGATCTGTCCACTATACGTCCCCGGAGCAGGCAAGAGGCGGCTACAGCGATGCCAAGAGCGATATTTATTCGCTCGGGGTGACACTTTTTGAAATGCTGACCGGCCGTGTCCCTTTTAACGGAGAGACTACGGTAGCCATAGCCATCAAGCATATCCAGGATCCCATGCCTTCTCCCAGAGATTTCGTACCGGAGATTCCCATCAGTGCGGAGCAGATTGTACTCAAATGTACCCAGAAGAGTCCCGACCGGCGCTATCAGACGATGGCGGAAGTGATTGAGGATCTGAAACGTTCCCTGATCAGTCCGGATGAGGATTTTGTCGTGATTGACGACGGAGAGACGGCAGGACAGACGAGAGTCGTGACAGGGGAAGTTCCAAGGGCGAAAAAGAAACCGGTGAGAAAAGAGAGTGAAGAAGAGCATTTGCGCCTGAATCATAACGGTCAGCGTCCCCGTCCGAAAAAAAGCAGTGCCGGAAAGGGCAGACCGCCGGTGGTAGAAGAAGAGGATGATGACGATGATGACGGTTATGACCCGAAGATGGAGCGGGTGACGACGGTACTGGCAGTGATCGCCGCGGTTCTGATCGGCTGTATCGTGCTCTTTATTGCAGGGAAGACGCTGGGCATTGTCGATCTGGATGAGATTAAATCACAGTTTGGCAAAGAGAAAAATGAGGAAGTACAGATGCCGGACGTAGCCGGTATGTCGCTGACCCGGGCAAAAGAGATGCTCAGCGGTCTGGGACTGGATTATGAGGTCGCCTATGAAGAGTCTTCCGAATATGAGGAGGATATTATTATAGGCAGCAATATCAAAGCCGGACGGCAGATAGAGGCAGGCACGGTGGTGAAACTGACGGTAAGTGCGGGCGCACAGGGAGTCAACATGCCGGATGTGGGCGGCAAGTCCCTGGCGGAAGCCACGGCGCTTCTGGAAAAAGAAGGTTTTCAGGTCAGCAAGAATGAGGCCTCCTCCAATACGGTGGATAAAGGATGTGTTATCAGTCAGACGCCGGCTGCGGGAGAAAAAGCGCCCAGGGGAACGACAGTCACCCTGCAGATCAGTACCGGGCCTGATTCCAGCAAAGTCAGCGTGCCCAATGTGATGAATATGTCAGAAATGGATGCGACAGTCACTCTGACGGAGGTGGGACTGGCAGTGGGTACTGTGGAGGAAATCAACAACGAAGATCCGACTACAATAGGGCTGGTATGCTATCAGAGCTATTCCGTCGGTGATTTCGTGGATCCGGGTACAAAGGTTGATTTGAAGGTCAGCAAGGGCCCGATGGAGATCACCTATGGATTCAACGCCAATGTAGACAGTCCCATACTGGAAGATCCTGCTTTCCTGTCGGGAACACAGGTGACGGTAATTCTGATGACGGCGGAAGGGCAGGAACTGATGCGCACCAATACGGCCGCTTTTCCGGTCACAATGAACGTGTCCGGCATCAAAGGCAGCGGTGTGGGCAAGGTGATCTTTCAGTATATGGCGGTTACCCCGCCTACCACGACCACTGATCCGGCCACCGGGGAGATGGTTACCATACCCGGCTCCGAGGAGCCGAGACTGATCGAGCGGCCCGTACAGTTTACACCGGAAGGGTGATGGGGGTTTACTATGAAGGTATGGAATCACTTCCGGCAGGTCTGCGCACTGGCTGAGCAGACCGTACAGAGCCGGAATGCCGTTTATGCATTCCGTGTGCATCCCCCGGAG
>CAJULA010000020.1:0-12596 GCA_910587155.1 uncultured Lachnospiraceae bacterium | reverse complement strand
GCAGACCGTACAGAGCCGGAATGCCGTTTATGCATTCCGTGTGTATCCCCCGGAGGTTCATAGTAAACCGCTTTCAAATATGGTGGAGCCGGGAAAACGGAATGGAGGTTTACTATGAAAGGCAAAATCATCCGGGGCATCGGCGGGTTCTACTATGTTCATACGGGAAAGCAGGGAATCTACAGCTGTAAGGCCAGGGGAATTTTTCGTAAACTGAAGGTCAGGCCGCTGGTGGGCGATAATGTGGAACTGTCTGTTCTGGACGAGGAGGAAAAAGAAGGCAGCGTGGATCAGATTCTGCCGAGAAAAAATACGCTCATTCGCCCGGCAGTGGCCAATATTGATCAGGCCCTGGTCATTTTTGCGGTGAAAAGCCCTGATCCCGCTTTCAATCTGCTGGATCGTTTTCTGATTATGATGGCCAGGCAGGGACTGCCCAGTATTCTATGCTTTAATAAAACGGATCTTCTGTCTCCATCTGAAACACAGCGCCTTTCGGAGATTTATCGTGGCTCCGGCTGCCGCCTTGTATTTACCAGTGTGGAGAAAGGCGAAGGCGTGGAAGAACTGAGGAAGCTGCTCCATGGCAGGACGACTGTGGCGGCGGGGCCAAGCGGAGTGGGTAAATCATCCCTTACCAATCTGCTGCAGCCTGACGTATGCATGGAAACCGGGGCCGTCAGTGAGAAGATTGCCCGCGGCAGACATACGACAAGACACAGCGAGCTGATACGGGTGGAAGAAGATACGTATATCATGGATACTCCCGGCTTCAGTTCCCTTTCACTGTTTGAGATGGAAAAAGAAAAGCTGCGTTATTTTTATCCGGAATTTGCGCCTTATGAAGGACAGTGCAGGTTTCAGGGCTGTGTTCATATTCATGAGCCGGACTGTGCAGTACTGAAAGCCTTGGAGGCAGGAAAGATAAGCAGGCGCAGATATGAAAATTACTGCCTGCTTTATGAAGAGCTGAAAGGGCAGAGACGATATTGAAAAACGACCGATAGCCAGGGGCAAAAAGCCCGCCTGTGAGCGGGTTCGGGATACTTGGAAACGATAACTGCAGAATCTGTCCGGAGCAAACTCTTTATCCTGCGATGCAGCGGAAAGGAATTGCCGGGCGATGTGCGGTAATATGACAGAGAAAGGCAGAAATCCTGAAAAAACCCAATGTCATTAACTTAAGGAATCTTTTACATTTGAATTGTAAAAGGTTTCTTTATTTTTAGTGTATAATGAAAGTAGATAACTGATGTTTTTTCCCATAAGGCAGGTGATTTTATGAAGAATTCTCAAAAACATACCTGTTGTGATATCAGTTTGATCCATCAGTATGAATTCCATGATTTGTGTAGAAACGGAAATCCGGCATCCTTTATAAGAAGCCGGAAGATGCCGTTAACGGATCTTATGTTTACTATGATAAACCGGAGGGGGATTACGTTGAGTCTGGAATTACGCAATTATATGAAAACCGCACACCCGGGAATGGAAATATCAAAGCCGGGCTATCTGAAACAGCGAATGAAATTGAACCCGCTGGCTTTTTATGAGCTTTACCGCCATCATAACAGGAACTTTTATGCAGACCCTGTATTTTCTGTCTTCCATGGATATTTAGTTCTTGCCGCGGACGGATCAGGGATCAACATCCCTACTACAAAGGAAACTCCGGAAGAATTCGGGACATCCAGCAGGAAAGGGACAAAGCCCCAGGCTTCCATAGGGCTAGGATGTCTGTATGATGTAATGAACCGAATGATCCTGGAGAGTGACTGCTGTAAATGTAAGTTTGATGAAATGCGACTGGCGGAAGAACAGATCGACCGTGTATCTGAAACAATCGGCGCGTCACAGCCGTTTTTGGTCGTGATGGACAGGGGCTATCCCTCCACCGCGGCTTTTATCAGGATGAAGGAGAAGGGCGTCCTGTTCCTTGCGCGTCTCAAATCCAGTGACTATAAAAAAGAGCAGTCCTCTTTATCCTTTCCGGACACATGGGTGGACATCCGTCTGGACAAAAGCCGCATCAACCATTATAAAGGAAGGGATATCGGACAGCGGATGGAAGAACTCGGGCACATCATCCTGCGTATGGTTAAAGTGCCGCTGCCGGAAGGGAGGGAAGAAGTGCTCATCACAAATCTGCCATCGGAAACCTTTGACAGCGGGCAGATTGCGGAGCTGTACCATATGAGATGGGGAATTGAAACGGCATACGAAACGCTCAAAGACCGTCTGCAGATAGAGAACTTCACGGGGACCAAGCCAGTTTTGCTGCTGCAGGATATCTACAGCACCATCTATGTCAGCAATCTTGCGGAAGACATCATCCGTGACGCGGAAGCGGAGCTGGATGAGAAAGAAAAACACAGGAAGCATAAAATGATGGTGAACCGAACGTTGAGCATCGGGATATTGAAAAATGACCTGATTTATATCCTGCTGGAAACAGATGCGCAGAAACAGGACAGACTGTTCCAGCAGATCTATGAAGACATCAGCAAAAATCTGGTTCCAATCAGGCCAGACCGTCATTACCACCGAACAAAGGGGCAACTTGCGGGAAAATATTCAAACACGCATAAAAGGGCTTATTAAACAACAAAGCCATAGCGCATGAGAGCATCTTGCATGATAATTACAGTAGAAGAGCGTCAAATGGCAGGACTGATTCCCAGAACAATACCGGATGTCTTTATCCCATGAATGGGTATAAGGACATCCGGTATTGTTCTTTTCCTTAAGTTAATGACATTGTGAAAAAACAAGGATTTCTGGACAGGTAAGAGATCGTATGAAATTAGGCATCGTAATTTGTTAGCCATTTTCATGTATTTTGATGTATCTCCATATATCTTTATGAAGCCTTATACAATCAGTGTTTGAGCAAGTTTAAAGCAGCATATATCTCTATACAAGTCCATGTATCTCAATGACAAATTTGTGTAGTGATTGTGTAGTTGTGTAGTAGCAACAAAAAGAGTTTGATGCAAACGGGAATATCCATAATTAAATATTTGGACATCTGAATAAGTCCATAATCAATCATAGAAATACGATTGATGGTGGGCTTATTTTAGTGCACCAAAAATAAGATGACAATAAAACAGAAAGGAAACAGAATGAAGATAGTTAATTTTGAGGAGGCAAAGGCGAGAAAAGAGGCAAAAGAGAAGGTTACAAAACATTTGCCGCAGATAAATAACAATGTGCCGGAGCTGCAAAAGCAGTATCAGGAATATGTCCGGTTTTGTAACCGATGGCATGAAGAACATGTAGCTGGACAGAATGGAAACGGGAAATGGATATACAGAAATTTATAAAAACCTGTCGGGATATAAGTCTTGTATTCTCATTTACAAAATATGAGTATATGAGGCTTATTTTAGCGCCTTGAATAATTCAATGCAGAAATCTGCACATCTGATCCTAAAGCGCCTGTATAAGCCTTACAGAGCGTCAGGAAGGCAATTCATAGGTACATATGCACACTGATTGAAAACGGCATTTTATTGGCAAATGGCAGAAAGGAGAATCAAAACTAATGGCAAGAGTAAAAGCATTGTCAGCTTATAAAATGGCAAAACGCATATTCAACAGGGAAGATAATGTTTACGACAAGAAAGTAATTACAAAGCAGTTGATTACAAATATTCTGCTTATGTATATTGATGAGTGCAGAAAAGCATTAGCTGAAGGAGAAAGAATAGAAATATCAAAGGTCGGTTCGATCATACCAGAGGTAAAAGGCCATGAAGGAAACTTTAATCTTTCTATGTGTAATAAAGACGGCGGTAATACACCATACACAAAACTAAAAATAACACGGAACAATCTTTTAAGTGAGACTATGAATAAGAATCTGCTTAGAAATATTGAAAATGGTATCTATGGATTGGTCAAATTACCATTCAGCAGACAACAAATGGACATTTTAAAGAAAAGCGGATATATATCAGCGGATGCAGAAATTAAAGACGGAGATGATGAATAATGGCAAAGCATATTAGCAACATGAATCAGCTACAAGCGGCACTTATGCCGACTATAACGAAAATGGTAAACGAACTGGCAGAACGAGTGTATGAGACATTGGATTATTTCCTACAGGACTATTACGCAGGTTATGACCCGTTAAGCTACCAGAGGACAAAAGATTTCCTGTATTCAGTAGTGAAGGTGGACGCACACCTTTATAAAGGCGGCGTAAAAGCAAGCGTATACATTGATTATGACGCTTTGGACAGCTACAAATGTGTGACAGGCTATCAGGTGGTAAAGTGGGCAAATGAGGGATTGCATGGCGGCATGGAAGTAGGCCACAAACCCCATGTATGGCAGGATACCATGGACAACACGGTAAATAATGGGGAACTGTTGAAACTGGCAGTGGATTATTTAAAGAGCAAAGGATTTTCAGTGAGAAATTAAAAAACGGAAGGAGAAATACGATGGCAGTATTGAAAAAAGAGTTTACAGACAGGATGGCAGAAATCGGAGGGGTTACAAAGAAAGAGGCCAGAAGGGGATACGAATTGTTTATTGAAACACTCCTGGACTACATGGGAAGGGATGAAAAAGTGATGTTCCACAATTTTGGCAGATTTGAGATGAAGACATTGAAAGAGAGGATGGGCAGGAATCCGCAAAATGGAGATTCGTGTATAATACCTGAACATCAAAAGATGCGGTTTTATCCGAGCGAAACAGTGTCTAAACGGATAGAAGAAATATGAGAGGAGGATCAGTGATATAGTGAAATCAAATGAACGGGCAATAACAATAACAGAAGAAAACATGAACAGATTATTACTTTTATACGGAGAAATGAACATTGACGCTTTATCAGTAATTGTGAATAATTATTTAAAGAGTGCGACTGATGAGAGTGAGAAAGATTGTTTAAAACAGAAAGAGTATGGTTGTGATAAATGTGAAAATATGAGGATATATGACTATACCTGTAAAATTTATTATTGTGACCATCCAGACAGAGTTGACGATATGGGGAAGTTGAGTACTGGAGAATTACCGAAGGAAAGTCCTAAGTGGTGGGTGTCCGCTGAGAGATAAATAATTGCTATTACAAGGCAATCGAAATAACTTGTAAAACGAAATTCAAGAAATTCTAACAACTATTAACAGTGTCGACTGTGTGTATCTACACAATGAATCCATTCAATGATGATAAAAACTGAATAAAGAAGACATACTCAGCGAGGGACATAAAAGTTTTAAGACCCATGAGATAAAGGGCTGGATGAAATGTTCAGTCCTTTTTAAAGCAGAAGATATATTTTATCTGCCAATAAAACAAAAAAGAGAGTATATAGATATGATTTTGGATGTGAAAGATAGTCACAGCAGAAAATATATTTACCAGATGGAGAAATGTATATGTGTGGTGTCCTAAAATGGGAGGTCACATCCAGTAGAAAAATAAAATGAAAAGAGAAATAATTATTTAGTGGCAATGAACCAGTTATTAAGTGGAAGGATAAGCAGATGATAAAAAGATATTATAGGTATGATTTAGAGGAATAAGTGATTAGAAATAAAAACAAAATAGAAAAATACACAGAAGAAAATAACTACAAAAAAGTAAATTTCAACTTATCCCCGTTAGGGGTAAGAATGGATCTCTTGTAGTAAAAAGGATCTCCTTTAGTAGTAGTATCGAAATGGGCAAATTGATGCCCACTTGTCCTAGGAGAAAATAGGAAAAAGGGCAAATGATTGCCCAAAGCGAAACTTGGGCTAATTTTATTTTATGGAAGGAAATTGAATTATGTATAACAAAAATATTAAGCCAATTTATAACTATGATTTAAAAGAATGCAATCTGTTATTTAAGAAAGGTATTCATCCTATTGGTTGTGGTGTTGGTGACAAAGATGGAAGAGTATTTCATGTTTTCATGGCAGACAGAAGATACTTTGATGCAGTGAGACTGATACAGTATGAAAATGCTGAAAAATAACAAAGAAATTAATCTGATTTATACAAAGGGATGTTATTTATATGAAATTATTTTTGGACAAACAACTAAATATAGATGATAAAGAAACAGTCATAATGGCAATTCTTAATGGAATGTATTGTAAGAAATATGGACATCTTAGTACATCTGTCAGCTTAATAGGGTATGAGGTGACAGGTGGTTTTTTGAAAACATCAAACAAAAGAAAACGTAATATAATTGAAGGGATTAGAAGCGCCATACAGTCACTTATGAAAAAAGGGATTATAGAAGTGTCGAATCAGGATAATGATAATTACATTTTCTCTGATAAAGGATTAGAGGTAAATTCCGATAAGAAAAAGTTTGTTGTTTTGGAACAATGGGAGATGCAGATCATATTTGAAAAAGCGAATAAACCATTTAACGTATTTTCTTTCTATTGTTCTTAGATTGGAACAATCAATAACCAGACTAAGGAATGGCGTATGTCACAAGATGAAATGGTATCATTGTGGGGATATGGAAAAGAGACTATCAATGATTATCTGGAGCAATTAGAGAAAATGCAACTAATCTACATATATAGGCATAGAAGGCGGAGGTCAAACGGTACATATTACAAACTGAATAATTCATATGGTAGATATTGCGACAAGGATGCGGTGATTGCTGAAGCAATAAAATATTCCGATACCGTGGAATGTGAAGATTTTGTTGAAAAGGTGGATAGAAGGGCAATCAAGCTAAGATACAATGCTTATTGCGAGGGGGGGCAAAGAAGTATATCAATAATCCTGTTGCCGTGATTGCATTATATAGGGAATGTCTGGCATATAATAAATCGCTGAAATACAAGCCAGTAGAAGGTTATTATGATGGTGAGTATAAACAAGGGGAACCATTGGATTTATCTGTATTTTCTGATGAGGTTAGAAATGAGGCTGATGACAACTGGGGAGAACCTGCTCCCATGGAGCATGACTTCTCTGTAGAAGAAATATTGGATATGCCTACAGAGGGTGAGGTTCAAATGAACCTACCATTAGTAAATACTGATTATGTTGGACAGAATGAACTATGCAAAGTGGAGCTTTCTAATAATTATAAAGCTGAAAAACAAGATACTTGTAAAACAGGTGATCACAAGGAACCTGATTATATAGAAGCAGATAATGAATCTCACGGCGGAGAAATCCCTTGTGAGTTATTTTGCGTTACTGGAAATGATTTAGGTTATATTGATATAGAGGATCTGTATTGATGTAGAAACGATTATGTATTAAGGAGTTTGTCAAAAGCTTTTACAAGCATTTAGGAATGTTCTCATAGGACTTTGCTAAAGGGATACGAAAATTTTTGTACCCCTCTTGAAAATATAAAAGGTGCGTCAGATTTGATGCTGTTATGAAAATCAGTTAGCGTCCAAATGGATGTAGAGCGTAAATAATACACTGGCGTTTAAAGGACATTGATATATATATTATCCAACATGAACCAAAAATTACGGCTTCGACAGAATTGACGGAGCCATTATGGGGTGTCAAAATACCCTCTCATATTTGATATAGGATAGCGTTTCACGATATCCCTTTGAAGAGAATCGGTATTGTGCCCATCGTGGACATTATTTCCGGTGGGTAACAAAAGTTTACATACCTTGTAAGGGTGGCTATAATGTAGCGTCCTCTAAAATTTTCGGCTACCCTGTTTCATGGCATAGGTATCCATCATTTAGAGGGTACTCATTACAAGCGTATCCTTTGAAATATACGGTTATTCGCCGATTAGTCCAAAAGGAAGTGTGAAGATGGCAAATCCTAAAGATGCAATTTGCTGTCTTAAAAGTCATGTGATAAAATTTGTTGCTTGAATCAGAAGTCAAAATGGCCTCTTGACCGTATTCTCATAATGGGCATTCGATAATATCAACTTACGATTTCGGTTCAAACAGATTCCGTAAAAGTGGAAACTGTTGTATATGGTGGACAACGAATTCCAATTTTGGAAATGGTTGTGACGCTGTGACACATTCATTACTTTTAATTTTGACACATATGTACTCTCCTTTAATTATATGTGGTCTGGTTTAGTCCCTCATAAATCAAGGTTTTTAAGCATTTTTTATCATAAAAATGGCCCAGTATGATTAAACCTATTCGTAACTCATACTTACAATTATTACAGTACACAACTGCTGCCGGTATGGAATATTCAGGTGTACGGTGTTTCACCGTATACCATAGTCATGCGAGACGGTGGTTCCCCGCGAGAAATTGGTGTGTACCTGTAAGTACAGAGGTTCTCAAGTGTACTTGAAGGTACGGTTGTTATCATGGTTGTGGACAGAATTGTCCAGAAATCAACGTGCTAATCTTAACTTAGTCGCCCACATGTGGTCGAAAGATTCCTAATTCTCTATTTTGGATGATTTGAAACTTGTAGAATGAAATTTTCTAATTGGAAATGAATTCACGTTTGAAGCAGACATTATGTCGGATTGAATATATAAGCTGACTAAATGATTTGTGCTGTCAGGCGGGTAACGATTTGTTATAGCCTTTTATATAACAGAAGTGTTTTTAATCCCGGTTCCATTCGTTTCTAAACGAACGCTTTAAAAGGTTTGTTTACCTGTTTTGACGAACAAAGATATTTTGTGAAGTGAAACGCTTGTATTGTTTGATTTTTCAGCGATTAGCCAACGTGGGCGTAACCGACAGCAAAGGGTTTAAACCCAACACCTGTAAGGGGATGAGTTTTTCACTGAATAGTGCGGGGAACTACTTTTTGCCATTATTGGAGTTGTTAGAGGGTTTACCTGATAGTATAAGCTGTGCATATTATATAATTTTATCTATAGCTGGAGGTAGAAATTGTTGGGCGGGGTATGATAGAGAAAGAGATTTAAAATATTTGGCAAGAGCTAAGGCAATTTATGATTTTTATGGAAAAAAAGATGCTATTGTTTACATTAGTAATTATACGAGATTAATATATCCAGAGTATATATGGGATAAGGAATTTTATGATAAATTATTGCGATGATAATTAAAATCAGATTTCAGTTTTCAGTAAACAAGAATGACATATCAAAGAATATGTTTGGTAAGAAGATTTGTATAGTAATATAATCCCATTTATTGTATGATCTCTTACATTTATTTAGGATGCCATCTATCCCAAAATCTGTATGATTTATTGCAGTTATTGGGATGCGGTGAAAAAAGTTCGGTAAAAATAGGAGTTCTGTATAGGGGTATATGGCGATATAGGGTGGTAAATATATGGGAGATTTAAACATACCCCCCTGTTTGGTGGATTACTTTATGCAGATATCATATTCTTGCTTTATAATCAATGGTCTATCTTTAAATTTCAGAAAAAATGGCTACAGGTGATAAGTTGGTAAGGAAATTGTATTGTATCTGAAATTCTAATATGTACGTTTGATTATTAGCAATATAAGGCGCGTATTTTTATATGGGGGGGGTATACTGTATATATGAGATTTGATTTTTCGGATTTAAACATACCCCCCCTCCCCTGTTATACGGGTATCAATGAAATTGCTGATTTTTTGTTTAATTTTCAATCGTACATCTTTAGATTTCAGAGATAATGGTTATAAGTGATAAGTTGTCAGGATAAATATATTATGTCTGAGATTCTAAGATGTACATTTAATTTTGATAGTAATAAATATACTTCGGTAGGTCAAAAAATTAAGGTGACGTATGAGAACAATAGATAGGTGCTTTAGCAGAATAAAGTCCGAAAAAATTAATGTAAACCGACCCTGGTACATCCTTATACCTGCTGCCTCGTATACCATCATACAGACCGCATAGAGCCACAAATAAGCACGATATACGCCAATTCCAGCCACTTTTCAGGCGTTACTCTAAAATGTATCAATGAAACCATTTCAAGCCGAAAACAAGCCTAAAAATCACATAAAAAAGGCTATGAGCCACATCACATATAGCCTTTGTCATATATAATTTATACATTTGTTTTTAATTCTTTATTTTTGTCATCACGAGATATATCAGGTCTTGTTACTTTATCAAATCCGAAATATACATCAATTCCATCAGTCCCATTCAATGTTTGGCACTGTTCTTCTGTCAAATTAATGTAGCCGATAACAACATGATTTTCCAGATTGCATATGTTTTCATATTTATTATACCTTCGTTTTCTTAATTGGGTTTATAACATTACAAGCCGCTTGTGTCGCTCCATAAAGGCATCCATTCAGATAATCAATGTGATAACAAAATTGCGTATATGATCCGCTTTTCCTGAATTATTCTTTTGTTTTTTTGTCATTGCCTTATATCTTCCTTTTTTATATATCAGGGTGTAGCCGTTTTTATTGGTTATACCCTTTTTAACGCTTATAGTTTTGATTATAATAAATCCTGCGATCATGCTTCCAACAATACCCTTGAATTAGTATTAACCTTAGTACTGCCGTAATAACTCCTGATCTCATCCATGGTTAATGTTTTATGGCTTTTCTTTCTGAAAACTTCACTATGCCAGAACCATTGCCGCTTTTGGGATGCCCATTTGAATCCGATTTCTTTCAATTCTTTCTTATAGCCGTATGTATTACCAGATACCCATATCCATTGGCCACAAATAAGAATTTCGATTCCATCAAAGTTGATGATCTTCTGTAATACTTCACGCAATGCCTTGTCATTTTCCCAGTCATACATATTTTGGCTATAGTCAGACTGTTTTGAATTGTAGCCGTCTGCATCGTTTGCTGACTTGCTTTCATGTTTATCTTTTAATATCTTGAAAAGCCTGTCATATTCGGCGTTGACTGCCTGCATGTCTGCTACATTTCCACCATTATCAGGATGATGTATTTTAAGCAATTCTTTGTATTGTTTCCTAAGTTGTTCCAATGTCTCTGTATTTTTGAAATATCCTGTCATATCCGATAACCTCCGCAATAAAAAAGTGTAAAGCCTTTGATTCAATAGACTTTACACTTTGTGTTGTGATGTATTATGCGGTTATTTTTATGCTAATTTCTGTAATTTTTCGCTATGTTCTGTTACTACCTTTTTTAGGAGTTCAATATCAGCAAAAGCGGCTTCCATCTTATCAGCATAATTTTTATAGCGATTATATGTATCAGTATAGCAGGATTCAATGGTATTGAGTCTTGGAAGGATTATATTTTCTTGATACAATTTTATTTGATGGACTTCACTTTTTACAGATTTTATATCATTTTCAATGGGTTGTAACCTTGCATCGAGCTTTTTGTCCATCATATCGGAAATTGCTAATAATAATTCGTTATCGGTCATGTGCGTTACCTCCTGTATAGAGAAGTATATCATAGACAAAGCGTAAAGTCTATTGAATTGTCAAAGTGCTTTGGGTTGTGGTGTTAATATAATTATATACCCTAAATATAGTGATGTCTATTGGAAACATGACCAATATTTAGGATATATAATTGTTAGAAGTTACTATATTTAGGGTATGATTGATTTAAAATACAGAATATGATATTATATAAATTAAGGTGGTGGATAGAATGATTAGTTATGAAAAATTGGTAAAAAAACTAAAAGAAAATAATATAAGTCAGTATAAATTGAAACAAGATAAGATACTGGGGTCTGCTACTATAACGAAAATTTTTAAAAACAATGGTTTAAATGGCGAATCAATAGACATGAAAGTAGTGGATAAATTATGTAAGCTTTTGAACTGTCAACCGGGAGATATTTTAGAATGTGTAAAAGATATAGAAGGTTATTCAGATACATCTGAAAGAAGATACAGAAAATAAATATCCATTTGTAATAAGATGCATAAATAGTTGTGTGTCTTATTTTTTTGATCAAATATACCCTAAACATAGTAATATTAAACAAAAATGATACCCTAAATATAGTAATAATGGCAATGGACATAACTATATTTAGGGTATATAATATACTTACAAGGTCAAACAACCTGTACCTTACCCGCCCGGTTATCGGGGGCGTAGAGTTCCGAAAACAGCGATTGCAGGCGTCTGAAAACCTGCAAGGTGAAAATCCGATATCGGCAGCGTTTAGATATATCCAGTGTTTAGGACGTGGCATCAAAGCAACTGCCGAATTTCCATATAAATATAACATTTAATTAAGGAAGGGAGAGCAGACATATGTGTATGACGGTAAAAGAGATGAATGAAACCATGGCGTCGATTCAGGAGTGGAAGCGGATAAAGGAAGAAGCGGAAGAGAATATTACCGCACTGAATGAGAAAGTGATCGAATTCCTGAATGAAACTGATGAATGTGAGGCAGTCGACAAAAAGGGAAATCCGATCCGTAAATTTATCGGCAGTATCTTTAAAGCCACTCTTTCCAAAGGGGAGAGGGAGACGGTTGACAGGACGGCAGTCAGAAAACTTCTGAATGAGGAAGATTACCAGAAGGTAAGCAGGATCAGTACATATCCGGTTTTAAGAATCAATTAAATGTTTTGCCGCAATATCTTATGGATATAAAGTCGTAGTGGCAGTGGTCAGACGGGATAAGAAGGACAGAAACATAAATGAAAAATCCTAATCCCCCAGCTATGCTGGGGAGAATAGGGTAAGTGGAAG
>CAJULA010000019.1 GCA_910587155.1 uncultured Lachnospiraceae bacterium | reverse complement strand
TAGAGCGTTTGGCTACGGACCAAAAGGTCGGGGGTTCGAATCCTCTAGCGCACGTTATCAGAAACACAGAAAACCTGTAAAAAGGATTCCTGTGTTTTTCTTTTTGTCAGTAACGGAAATGGGTCAGAACCGCTTACTCCGGCTCTGACCCACACTCAGAACTTAAAATATTCCACAAACATACTATAACAAAACGGATCGCCAATCACCGCGGGACCCTCAGAGTTTTGCATCCACCAACAGCCCTTTCAGTTCCTCATCAATCAGTTCTCCTTCTTTTTGAATCTTCTGCAGCTCCCTGTCCATGTCGGTCGTTTCCGTCACGGTTTCATTCACCTTTTCAGCAGTATCCTCCTGCGCTCTGGCCGCTTCCGTCTTCGCTGCGTCGATCTGTCCTTCCAGTTCTTTCTTTTTGTCTCTGACTGCTTCCAGTTTTTCTTCCTGTTCTTCCTTTTTCTCCTTTTCTTCCTGCGCCTTTTCGATATTTTCCTGATACATATCCTCTATGTAGCTCATGGACTCCTCGATAGCCACACCCATGACTTCCTTTCGTCCGTCTCTGAGTATCTTTTCCTCTTCCACGACGGCATTGGCCATACTGTATTTTTCACCCAGTTTGGCCTGTTTCGCACTGCGTATATACGCATTTTCCCCGATGATGGAACCCTCCGCCTCCCGCATCAGGTTCTCCTGTTCCTCAATATACTGCTCATATCCGTCATACAGCTCAGGATCCTCTTCCCTGGAAATCGTCCCCAGTTTCTCTCTGGCCTGATCCGCATTTTCTTTTGCCTCTTTGAACGCAGCCTGAGATTCCGCAATCCTGCCGCGGCTTTCGTCCAGATCCTGCTCATATTTCTGATCGCCCTCAAATTTATCCAACAGAACCTTCATCGCCCGGTCTCTGACCTCTTTGCGCTTGCGGTCAATGGCAGATTCCTGCTTATCTTTCCCCAGATCCTTGGCAAAGATGGTAAGTGACCTTCCATCCGCCCTTTTCTGCCGTTCTGTGCTGTCCATAGCTCCAAAGGATATCGAAAAAACTCCGTTTTTTTCTCCTATTTTCATCTGCTTCTCCTCTCTGACTGATCCCTCTCGCTGCCTGTATAACCATACAATCCTGTTATGGTATATATCGGCATTTTTTCTCATCTGATTAGTGTGTGCTTTCTGTCCTTCACACACACGGCAAAACCTCATTCAGATAAAACGAATAGATCAGCTTTTCCCTGACAGGCTTACCGGTAATGCGTGCGAGAGCCTGCGCGTAATAATCCAGCTGAAGGCGGTAGCGTGTCACCAGTTCCTGTCCCTGCCTTACTCTGTCTGTCTTATAATCCAGCACTACCAGCTCTCCGTCTTCTTCCCAATAGACGTCTATGATCCCCTGTATAAGCACGGTTTCCTCAGGCGGAAAATCCGGGCGCACGAGGTTGGCGGCCAGTCCCAGTATAAAAGGCTGCTCTTTTTTTAAATTGCCTTCCCTGGCCGCCAGTGTCATCCTGGCCGCCGCCGCCGTCAGCAGGAAGTCCGCGATTTTTCCGCTGTCCACACAGGCCGCCTCCTGCTCCGTCATTGTCCCGCATTGTATAAATTCCTGCAGACGCTGATCGACCATATCGGTCATCTCCCTCTGTGAACCATCCGGAGAAATGACAGAAAAGTCAAGCAGCTCCATCACCCGGTGGAAGGCACTGCCTCTGGCCGCACCGGACAGCTCCTTAGCACGCCCACAGAATCGGGGTACATAGGCTTCTGCTGCTTCTGCTTTTTCTCCGCCTGAAAACATCGGATTTGACCCTTCTGACGCATCCGTCATTTTTTCCATTTTCAGTTCCGACACTGTTGTTTTTGTATAAAGTCCCGGCTGCAGGGGATATTGATACGCAAACCGTTCGCGAAAACGGCTCTGCCAGTCCGTACTGTAATCTTCTTTCTCATATTCCAGAAGGCGCTGGCGTCGCCATGTATCCTGAACCATTGTTCCGATATCGTCCGCCTTCAACTCCCCTGGCTGTACCACCCGTATGCCGTTCCAGGCAGGCAGCAGAAAATCCAACAGGCTGCCCGCCGTGGACAGGGTCAGGTAAGAGATCGCCTGAGAGGTAAGCTTTTTCTCCGGCTCGCGGACACAGCCTGTCAGAATCAGTTTTTCTCTGGCACGTGTCATGGCCACGTAGAGGATACGCAGCTCCTCTCCCAGATTGTCCAGGTGCAGCTTGCGGGCCAGTATATTCCGCCGCAGTGTAGTGCGCCGGAAGCGCATCTTCGTATTCACGTACTCACATCCCAATCCCAGATCCACATCCATCAGCAGACTTCCGGACTGATCCTGTGTATGAAAACGTTTTGCCAGACCGGCTACGATACAGACCGGAAATTCCAGCCCCTTGCTTTTATGTATACTCATGATCCGTACTACATCCGCATGTTCGTCCACCGTCCCTGCTTCCCCGTAATCCACCTCATATTTCTCCAACTGTTCCATGTAGCGGATAAAGGCAAACAGACCATGGCTCCCCGTCTTTTCAAAAGCCGCCGCCCGCAAAAGCAGCATTTCCAGGTTGGCGCGGCGGGTGTGCCCTTCGGGATAAGCAGTCATATACTGCATATAACCCGTTTCTGCCAGAATCTCCCGCAGAAGCTGTTTCACCGGTTCATACACGGTCTTTTCCCGGTATCTGTCTATCAGATCCAGCAGGCGTCTGGCCTTTCGGATCAATTCCTCTGGCATGTCGCCTCCGCCTGGCTTTGCGGCTTTTTCCTTTCCCTCAGCAGACGTCTCTTCATATCCCGGGGCGACTGCTTTCTGCAGTGCCTCGTAGAGAGAGACATCCTCACTTTTTGCGCGCAGCCAGGCAATATCGCTGTCTGTAAAGGCGCCGATCAGAGAATGCATCACACCGAACAGCGGAATATCCTGCATCGGATTGTCCAGTACCCGCAGAAAATGCAGCATGACCCGTATTTCCTCCGATGAAAAATAGCCTGTAGAGGAGGCGGTGTGGGCCGGGATTCCATATCGTCTCAGCACCGCGGGCAGCACTTCCTCAAAGCCTGTGCTGCTGCGCAGAAGCACAGCGATATCGCCATAGCGGACAGGCCGCATACCGCCGTTTTCCTCGTCCAGTACCTGATGGCTCTCTTTCAGGCGGCGGATGCGCTCCGCGATCAGTACCGCCTCCTGCTGCGCCGCGGATGCCTTATCCTCCTCATCCCTGGCCAGCAGCAGCAGTTCCGCTCCGGCGCCTTCGTATTCGGGATAAGTTGCCCCGGGATACAGCGCCGCTTCCTCATCGTAGGGGATACCGCCCAATTCCTTTCCCATAATCCTGGAAAACACATAATTGACCGCATCGGTCACTTCCCGGCGGCTGCGGAAATTCTGATGCAGGCTGATCTTGCGTTCCTTCCCGTCCACAGTATACCGCTCCATTTTTTCCATGAAGATCTCCGGTCTTGCCAGACGGAATTTATAAATACTCTGCTTCACATCCCCCACCATAAAACGATTATATCTGCCCTCGTCCTCGCCGGAAATACTCTGCAGCAGAAATTCCTGCACCAGATTACTGTCCTGATACTCATCGATCATAATTTCATGAAAAAAGTTTCTGTATTCTCTGGCAGCCTTTGTCGGCTGATACCCGTCTTTTGTCTCTTCCAGCATGATCTGCAAAGCATAATGCTCGATATCGCCGAAATCCACCACATTTTTTTTCTGTTTTGCCCCGGCGAGCCGCTCTCCGAATTCCAGTGTCAGTTCTACAAGCTTCCTGACCACGGCAGCGCTTTGTTCCATATCGGCGAGTGCCTGCTCCATAGGCAGGAAAAAATACCTCCCGGCGGCCTTCTCCAGTGCTTCTTTCACCCGCGTGCGCATCCCCTTTACCAATTCCCGCTTTTCTGATGAAACACCGGCATCCTTTTTGGATGGCAGCCGTCCGAAAGCCATGCCGGAAAAGTATTTTTCATATTCCGCAAAGGTTTCCATTTCCAATCCCGCCCGCAGCATATCCCGCTCTGCCTCTAAAAGCGGCAGGTACATATAGGGGCCATCCGACTGCTCACAGACCGAGATTGCCTCCTCAAGGCAAAGAATGCAGGCATGTAGCAGCCGTTTCAGATCTGCCGCAGCAAACATCAGCCAGTCATTCTCCTGTCTGCCTTCGCTCTCCGGGACATAGCTTTCGGCCGCCTCCCGCAGCCACCGCTTTGGAAATGGATGACTGCGGGAAAAATCATACAGCCGCTGGATATGCTCTGTCAGCGGCTTTTCATCGCCATTTTGACCAAAGCTCTCCACACACTGCAGAAACTCTTCATCTTCCCCGGCAAAATGATCCTCTGTCAGTTCGGCCATCACATCTCCCCGCAGCAGTTTCAGTTCCCCTTCATCCGCCACACGGAATCCGGGGTCGAGACCGATATCATTGAAATTATTCCGGATCACAAACAGGCAGAAACTGTCAATGGTCGTAATTCTGGCATTGTGCAGCAGGGTAAGCTGACGCTGCAGATGGGAATTATCCGGCTCTTCTTCCAGCCGCCGGGAAAGCACATCGCTGATCCGCTCTCTCATCTGCGCCGCCGCCGCATTGGTAAAGGTGACGATCAGCAGCCGGTCAATGTCCACCGGCCTTGCTTTGTCACTGACCATTTTCACAATGCGCTCCACCAGCACTGCTGTCTTTCCGCTGCCGGCGGCGGCAGAAACGAGCAGATTACACCCTCTGCTGTCAATGACCTGCTGCTGTTCCTTCGTATAGGAAAATCCCATTTTTTCATACCTCCTGTTATCAGTGCCACAGACAGGAAAAACGCCATGCAGCCTTCTGCGCACAGCGTTTTGTTTTTCCTCCGTTTTTAAACGTGACCGGACTCCTGTACCGCCACATACTTTCTGCCGTTATCTGCTGACCACGCACTTGCGGATCATATCTACCGGAATCATGGTAAAGCCAAGAAGAATCACAACCACCCAGCCCGTGATGCCAAAAGGCACACAGCTGAACATATTTCCAATCCATGTAAAGACGGAAAGCGGGATCAGCGGCGCGTTGACAATCGCTGCCTGTACGAGCACGATGATCAGCAACACCTTCAGAAAGCCCGTATTCTCATCCAGCCCTTTAAAAATACCGAACCTGTCATCCCTCACGTTAAAGCCATTAAACAGCGCGCTGACAATAAATAATACAAAATATCCCGTCATATGCTGGGCTTCATTGGCAAACAGCCCCTGAAAGAACGGATGCTTCAGGTACACGAAACTGATCACCGTCAGCCAGATGCCCATCGTCAATATCTGCGCCATCATCTTTTTGCTGACAATACTTTCGTCTCTTCTTCTGGGCTTCTCCCGCATATACTCCGACAGCGCAGGCTCATTGCCCAGCATAATGGCCCCCAGACCATCCATGACCAGATTGACAAACAGAAGGTGCGTTACCTTCAGCGGTTCCTCCACACCAAAAAACGGCGCAATGGCACTGACCACGACGGCAGCCACGTTGATGACAAGCTGGAATTTGCAGAATTTCAGGATATTATGGTAAATGGTTCTGCCATACCAGATGGCATCTTTGATGGATTTGAAGTTATCGTCCAGAATGACGATCTTGCCCGCTTCTTTGGCTGCTTCGGTGCCGCTGCCCATGGCAAATCCCACATCGGCGCGTTTGAGTGCGGGAGAATCATTCACCCCGTCTCCGGTCATACCCACCACCAGGTTCATTTCCTGGCAGAGTCTGACCATACGCGATTTATCGGTGGGCAGTGCTCTTGCAATCACTCTGATGCTGGGGATGATTTTTTTCACTTCTTCATCGCTCATGGCATTTAAATCGGCGGAAGTCAGTGCCCTGTCCGCTTCCTCCCGGATCAGGCCCGCATCTCTGGCGATGGAAACGGCCGTCTCCAGCCGGTCTCCGGTGATCATCACTACCTGAATCCCGGCTTCCTGTACCTCCCGGATGGCATCTCTTGCCTCCGGACGCACATCATCGCGGATCGCCGCCAGACCGATCAGTACCACATCATCATTGATCTGATCTGCCGTCAGACCTTTCCGGGAATAACCAAAAGCCAGAACACGCATCGCTCTGGAAGCCAGCTCATTGATCTTCTGATTCAGCGCATCGAGGTTCAGGCTGACCTCATTGCCGCCCGCATCCAGTGCCTTTGCGGCTTTCGCAAGCAGGCGTTCCGGCGCCCCTTTATAAAATGTCATTCCCATGCTGTCGATTCTGGCCTGACTGAATTTATTGGCGGAATTAAAGCCCTGCGAAGCACTGACCACCCGCGCACTGTCCGCCGCCAGTTCCTGGTAGGCCTCTTCCCCCAAAAACTTCATCAGCGCCTGGTCAGTGGCATTGCCGCCGATAACCCGGTGACTGCTGTCAAAGAGAGACGCAGTGTTTTTTCCGATGGCAAGGCTGAGCAGTTCTTTTATTTTGGCATGATTTTTCAGCTCCGGCAGCGGAATGGTCTCTCCCCCGGCCGTAAAAAATTCCACAACTTCCAGCATGCCCTTGGTGATTGTTCCTGTCTTATCACTGAACAGAATATTCAGAGAACCGGCCGTCTCAATTCCCTCCGCCTTACGCACCAGCACATTGTGATCCAGCATCTTGCTTGTATTCTGCATCAGCACCAGTGAGATCATCAGCGGCAGACCCTCGGGCACGGCGCAGACGATAATCACAATCGCCAGTGATACGGCTTCCACCACGTCTTTGATGATCTGACTCCATCCAAGTGCCAGATAACCGTCCACACCGCCGGCACGCATAACGAAAAAGACAAGATAGAGGACTGCGATCACCACGGCGCCGATATAGCCAAAGGTGGAAATCTGCCCTGCCAGCTTTGACAGTTTGACCTTTAACGGCGAGTCCGGCTCATCCTCCTGCATTTCCTCGGCCATCTTACCCATCATCGTGCCAAGGCCCACTTTGCGGACATCCAGCACGCCTTCTCCGTCAAAGACGACCGCGCCGCGAAACAGGGAATGTCGGTCCACAAAGGTATCACCGGTGATATTATCCGGCAGCTCGGCGCCATCGTGTGCGGCAAATTTTTTACATTCTTCCGCCTCACCGTTGAGCGCGGAGTTGTCCACACGCAGATCACCGTCCACTAAAATACCGTCTGCCGGAATCTTGTCTCCGGACTGCAGCAGGATCCGATCGCCCACTACCACATCATCCACTTCGATCACTGTAATCTGACCGTCCCTGTACGCCTTACAGGTATCCTTCTTTGTGCTGTCCTTTAACTGCCGGTATTTGGTATCGCTGGCCACGCTGGTTTTTGCCGAAACAAAAGCCACGATCAGCACTGCCACTATGGTTCCCACCGGCTCATAAATCTGCGCATAGCCTACAAAGAACATACCGATCATGATCGCTGCGATCACAAGCAGGATTTTGATCATGGGATCGCCGAATGTCTCCTTGAATGCCTCGAGGAAAGTCGTCGGTTCCGATTCCGGTATGGCATTGGAACCATATTTCTCCCGCGAGGCAAGCACCTCCTGCTCACTCAGTCCACTTAATTTCATATGCACTCCTCCACTGTCCTTTTACGTTCAGACAAGCCAAACCATCTGCGCTCCGGCGCAGTTTTTTATCCATTGCCACCCTTATATATATCTTCTGGTCAGTTCTCCCAGTCCGGGATCATTCGTCCCCTGGCCGATGGCATTGAACTTCCACTCTCCGTTATGACGGTAAATTTCACCAAAGATCATAGCCGTCATACCGGAATAGTTTTCACTCAGATTATATTTGCACATTTCCGTTTGATTGGCCGCATTGACCAGACGGATAAAAGCATTCTCGATCAGCCCGAAATGCTGCTTTCTCTGCACAGCCTGATAAATGGTTACGACAATGACAATTCTGTCATAATGCTCGGGCACCCGGGAAAGATCCACGATGATCTGCTCATCATCCCCGTCCCCCGCTCCGGTCAGATTGTCCCCCATATGCTGCACGGTCCCGGACATATGATTCAGATTCCCATAATAGACAACGTCTCTGTTGTCCACCAGCTTGCCATTCACGAGCAGCAGAGCCGATGCATCACAGTCGATCGACTGTGGTTTGGGCGCAAAAAATCCTTTTTTCTGCTTCACTTCATCCCAGCCAAGGCCCACGACCACTCTGGAAAGCCCTGCCGCCTCCTTGGTCAGGCTGACCTTTTGTCCCTTTTGTAAACTGATTGACATTTTACTTTATCCTCCGATTTATCGTTCCGCAACAGCCGTTCGGAACCTCTGCTCCGGAATGCGTTCCGTTCGGCCTGTTGCTGTTTTACAGTTCCGCACTCTTTTATGTTTATTCCACATCCACGCCATAGCTGGCACACAGTGCCGCCAGGCCGCCCTGATAGCCGTTGCCGACGGCATTGAATTTCCATTCATCGCCGTTTTTATACAGTTCGCCGAATACAACCGCCGTTTCGATGGAAAAGTCTTCGCCCAGATCATAGCGGAGCAGTTCTTCCCCGTTGTCTTCATTATAAATCCGGATAAAGGCATTGTTGACCTGTCCGAAGTTCTGGCGTCTTTCCTCTGACTCGTAGATGGTCACGGTAAAGGCGATCCTTGTCACATTGGCAGGCACCCTGGAGAGATCCACTCTGATCTGTTCATCGTCGCCCTCGCCGGCCCCCGTGAGATTATCACCCAGATGGCACACGCTGCCTGAGGCATGGGTCAGTGCCCCATAATATACAAAGTCGCCTGAGCCTGAGACTTTACCGCTCTCTGTCAGCAGAAACGCTGCCGCATCCAGATCAAAATCGCCGCCCGTATCAAACTGGTTTACGTCCCAGCCAAGACCTACGACCACATGCTGCAGCCCCGGATTTCCTTTTGTCAGGCTGACTTTCTGTCCTTTTCGCAAATTTACCGGCATTTTATTCTCCCCCTTTTATGCCACCTCTATACCATAATGTGCACACAACGCCGCCAGACCGCCCTGGAAGCCGCTTCCGATGGCGTTAAATTTCCATGCTTCATTATTTCTGTACAATTCGCCTACCACGACCGCTGTCTCGATGGAAAAATCCTCGCCCAGGTCATAACGGATCAGCTCCTGTCCTGTCACTTCATCCACAATGCGGATAAACGCATTGGAAACCTGTCCGAAATTCTGGCGTCTCACGTCTGCATCGTAGATCGTAACCGTAAAAGCAATTTTCGCCACGTTAGCAGGGATTTTTGACAGATCCACTTCAATCTGCTCATCGTCTCCCTCGCCCTCGCCGGTCAGGTTGTCACCCATATGTTTTACTGCACCGCTGGTATGTTCCAGTGTTCCGTAAAAAATAAATTCCTTTTCTGTCGGGCATTTGCCGTTCTCCCCCAGCATAAATGCGGCGGCATCCAGGTCAAAATCAGCCCCGGAATCATACTGGTTCACATCCCAGCCAAGACCGACCATGATCTTTTTCAGTCCCGGATTCCCCTTCGTCAGGTCAACTTTCTGTCCCTTTGTCAGACTAATTGGCATATTCTTTTCCTCCTTATTTTTAGTTCCGTAATCGCCCTGCCAGGACGTTACTTTTTATCATTGCTCAATCTGCCTTTGGCATATGATATCTTTGGTTAAATTCCGCCTTGATGGTTTCCAGTCTCCGCTGGTCATCGACGCGTTTCTTTCTGGCATTTTCCTGGATCTGTTTTGTCTCGTCGATGCCGTTGCAGATGGTTCGCCAGGTTGTCTCCAGGGTTTCAATCTGGATGGAGCTGCCGGAAGCCATCCGTGCTGTCATCTTGGATTGTTCCACCGTATTGCGGGCATTTTTCACCAGCATCTCGTTGGTGCGCTCATCGAGTGCTTCCATGGCCTGGGCCTGTATGCGCTGTCGTTTGAGCATTACGGCCTGGGCCAGTGCCTGTTTAAATACAGGCAGGGTAATAATAAACGCAGAGTTGATCTTCCTGACCAGGTTCATATTGCTGAATTCCATGGTCTTAATCATGGGGATCGACTGCATGGCAACATTCTCTGCGGTACGCAGATCCTGTGTGCGCTGTTCGAGCATCATCAGCGCCTGCTGCAGCGACTGGATCTCAAACTGTATGGAGTTGTCCCCGCTCTGCTCCATCTCCCGCTGTCTCTGGTCAATATAGGCTTCGATCTCCTGGCAGCCCTGTTCTCCGGCCAGAATATATTTTACCAGCTGGTGGTAATATTGCACATTGGCGTCAAACATCTGGTCCAGTTTGCGGTTAGCCTGTTTGATCTCGGACTCATATTGTCTGAGCTGGACATAGATTTTATCCACTTCCTGTCCCATACTGTGGTATTTTGCCAGTATCTTGTCGAGCTGCCTGCGCAGACCGCCAAAAAATTTATCAAAAAGACCCGGATTATCTTTGATCTCTTCGATATCAAATTTTTTCATGATACCTGCCAGTGTATTCAGCATGGCACTGGAATCATCCAGCTGGGACATATTCATACTGTTCAGCACCACATCGGACGCCTTGGAAATCTCTTCTGCCGCTTCCGCGCCAAAGGAAACGATTGTCTCCAGATTGTCGATTTCGATTGTGCTCACAATAGCATCCACTTCCTGGGAACCCACCAGGCGCGCGTTCATCTCCTGCCTGTCCGAGACGATATCATAGCTCTGCACCACTTCCAGTTCCTGTTTTTCTTCCGGTATGACGCCCCCTGTCGGCATATCCGCCGAAGTCTGCCTCACTCTGCCAAAATCTAATCCCATTCTACTCTCCTCTCTTGCAAATAAACTACCCTCTTTTAAACACTCTGTCCTTCCAGGAACGGCGGGCATTGATAGAACCACTGTCAAACGCGGGAATTCCCAGATCATACATATATGCGCCGATACGGTGCTCCTCCAGAATCGGTTCGTTATAATGTGCTTCCACACACTGATAGCCGGTCGGGATAAAAAAGACGATATCGAACCCGACCAGATTCAGAAAAGCCGTCAGAATACTGTCCTCCAGGGGGAGCACCGTATCCTTGGTGTGAATATAGACCATCTTGGGATTTCTCCCGGTAAAATCAAACCGCTGCAACATACGCACCATATTTCTGCTCAGATTGAGTACCGTGGCAATAATCGTATATTCCGTCCCGTTTTCAAAGGTGCCCCGGATCAGACGCCGGTCCAGAAGAAGCTGCAGTTTATCCAGAATATGATCCTGCATTTCTTCTCTCAGCACCCCATAGGCATAGGCCGGATGGCTTTTGATCTTGCTGCGCAGAAGTTTGCCGTTTTTTAAAAACTGCGTCACTCCGCTTCTGATCGGATTGTCTTCCTGCGGACGCAGGCAGGGTCCGCCCGGAATGAGCAGGGTATCCGGTGACAGGAAACGATCCACCCCTGCCCAGTATTCCTTCAATGTCCCATCCTTTACCCCCGATACTTTGGCAAAAATGACCGGTATGGTCACGGTATTGTCCGTCACTGCAAATCCGGGCCTGTATTTTACCTCTACCTTCCATAAAATGCCGATCTCTTCATAAATCGACTGCAGGATAAGGGATGTGGCTTTCCGATACTGTTGCTCCCGGAACAGGCCGCTGCCGTCATATAAGACGCTGTCCAGTTCCCGCTCCGCATGATAAGCGGCCGTCGCCATGGGGACTCCGGAGTCCCGTCCGGGAAATCCCTTCAGTTCCATGGAATGATCATAGCACAGTTCAAACAGCGTATCTGCCTGCAGGCAGCACTTCTTTCCCAGATCAGGTGCCAGTATCAGCACATCTGTCGGCAGGCGGCCAAGAAACCGCAAAAAAAAGGCCTCGTTTTCGTTCCTGCACCCGCCCAGATAAATAAAGCAGCTTATCTCCGGCACCTTCCATCCCTGAAACAGCCGCTCCTGATACCGTTTCAGCCAGCATAAAAGGTGAACGGCACGACTGGTCAGTTTGTTGGGGTTGCCGCCGGTTACCGTTACCTCCTCCGCTGCCGCCTCCATGAATGCACGTCGCATGATCCTCTGCAGTTCCTGGCTTCCGGCATACACAATATTGACGGAGAGCTCCGTGATAAGCCTTTCGCTGTCATCGCATGGTTGTCTTCTGATCTGACCGATCTCTTCATTGGACGGCGGCGGCAGTTCTTTTTCCACAATCACGACCTTTCTGCCGCTCCGCTCCAGTTCCTCCCGAAAACGGTACAATTCCTCCTGATAAGTCAGCCGGTCAGGCACACCCGTCATACGCAGAAAACAGTTATAATAAAACCGGCTATCCTTTCCCCGGTCGGCAATGGGCGTCAGAATATCAGACAGGCCGCTCCCCTGTATCCAGGCATTGGTGCACGCCTGTACAGCCGGAGGGGCACCGCATATCCGTTCACGTTCTTTCTGCGCCCTTGCCTCCTTTCGCAGCCATCCGACAGAAAATCCCGCCGGAAATGCACCCATACCCGGCAGCTCCAGTCTGCGTGATACGGACAGAGAAGGATCCGCCCTGCGGTATCCCTCCTCCCCCTGCTCCGGCAGCAGCACCACATCACAGCCCGCCTGGGACAGGATACGGAGCATACGCAGTTCATATTTGCCGACACCCCCTTCATACAGGATGCCGGGCACCTGTTCCCTGCCCAGATTGCTGATCAGATGTTCAAAGCGATAATAGAGCCAGCACATAAATTTAATATATGCGTTTTTCAGCATATGATCGTTTTTACCTTCCCTGCGCATCTCCTCAAGACTGTCACGGAGCGCCCCGGCAATCTGTTCCCTCTGAGATTGACTGATACGGGGAAGCCACCTTTCCAGGCTTATCTTTATAAATGTCTCATCTGTCCGGAAATCAAGCCCCATTACCTCTTCATAATAGTCCAGGTTCCGTTCGTCAGGATTGGGTATCCTGCCCTCAATAACCGCGCCTGTTTCAGAAGCCGCCTCACAATAACGCGCAAGGAACCGTCCCACATCCTCATTGTATCCGCAGATTCTGTAAAAATATACGCCTCCGCCCGGCCGCTCGCTGCGTTTTAAAAAATAATCATTCAGTTCACGAAGTATCTGTTGTGCAACCATAATTCCGGCCCTCAATAACGATTCATTTTGCCCTTATACATGATATAACCAAGCCATGCGCCCACAAGACCACCCAGAATATGGGTCAGATTGGCAATATTGTTTTGCTCAAACAACCCCTCAAATATCTGCCCGCCGATATACAGAGCAGCTACCAGAATAAAGGTCAGCGGTATCTCCCCTTCCCTGATACTGGTAAAGGAAGAGAGCATAATAAAAGAAAAAGCCACGCCGCTGGCTCCCAGAAGTGCCGTGTGAGGGAAACATATCATATGTACGGCGCCTGTCACCAGCGCCGTGGCCAGTATGATAAAGAGAATATTGAGGGAACCGTATTTTTCCTCCAAAAGCGGCCCTACCACCAGAATCAGCATGATATTTCCCAGAAAATGCTCCATACCCGCATGTCCCAGTACATGGGAAAACAGCCGCAGATACGTGAGCGGACTCAAAAGAGACGCCCGGTATACACTGAAAAAGTGCGTGTTGGAATACCCTTTTGTTACATAATTAATCAGAAGCGCCGCCAGACACAGCCCGGTAAACCCTAAAATAACCGGAGAGTTAAAAGCGACCTTCAGTTTCTGTCTCGTTCCGTATTGTTTCATAAAAATGCATCCCTCCCGTGGTCTCAGCGGAACCCTCTTGTAAAGGTATTGATAAATTCATATCCCACGGCAAGATTGATGTTCTGGCCGTCGTCGAAGCCTGCGGTACTCACACCGATCACTTCGCCGTACATATTAAGGACAGCACCGCCTGAACTGCCGCTGGAAATCGGTGCGGTAAACTGAATCATATCCACATCCCGGATCTTGCGAAAGCCCGCGATAATGCCGTCGGAAACAGAATTAAACAACCCCAGAGGGCTGCCTATGGCCACCACTTTCTGTCCCCGCACCAGCTGCCTGCCGCCCTGATAGACGGGCAGAGGCTGCAGTTGCCTGTTGATACGGATCACGGCCAGATCGAGCACCTGGTTATATTTGATGATTTCATCCGTCTTATAAACCTTGTCGTCGTTTTCTATTCTGACGGAATAAAATCGTCCGCCCCTTGCCACATGATGATTTGTCAGTATGTATCCGCCCGGCCCGATCATAATGCCCGAGCCTGTCCCGACCACTTCTCCCCCGGCATCATGCAGTGCAATCATCACCACGGAGGAGGCTTTCAGTGCCAGCTCTTCAAAGGTCAGCTCTCTGACTGCGCCCGCACTGCGCCCGGCAGATGCCGCGCTGCTGCCTGTCACACTCTGCTGCGGCGCCGGTCTTCTTTGCCCGGATGGGGCCGGACGTGCAATCTCTGTCTGCCCCGCCGCAGATGAGGAACGCTTCCCGGCTCTTGGCGGTATCGTCACCCGGATGGGGCGCTCTTCCTGCCCCCCGCCAGAGGGCAGATATTTTTCTTTCTCATAAGCTTCCAGAGGGACTGCTCTTTTCTCCCCCAGGATAAGAGCCGCCGACAGATGCAGCCCGTTCAGCTTTGCGTCTATATCTCTCTCATTCTGCAGCAGGAGTACATCAATCCCCAGAAGAGTCAGGAAATAGCAGAACAGATACTCCTGCTCTTTTATGATACCCTGTGCCGCAAATTTCATGGACTGCCCCGGCGTCCACTGCCGCAGATGTTCTCCTGCCAGTGTATCCGCCCAGTACAACAGCTTACTTCCAAAGTTGCGCTCCATGGAATTGCTGATGCCCGCATGACTTTGCCGGTACAGATCCATGGTCTTCTGACAGGCCGTGCCCAGCAGCTCTCCCAGCCCCGATGCCTCTCCCAGCACCTTTGTGGAAAGCACCTTCCTGCCACTGCCGTTCCATGCGTCATAACAGGCCGTATACGCCTGTATCTCCTCCATGGGGATACTTCTGGGAAAATCGCCCGCCCGGTCATAGACTACCTGTCCCGCCGCCATCCGTCTGGTCAGTTCCCGTTCCATATCCGCAACATCCCTGACAAAGCTCTCACCGGCACCAACCGCCCGGACAAAATAGACATCCTGACACTTCCCGTTCACCCCGCCTCTGATACTGGCGAATTCCGAAAGGGAAGTCAGCCCCATCACATTGTAACGCTTTTCCGTATAGGAATACCCCATATGCCATCACCCCTCAGCCCACAGCCCATGACACACTGCCAACAATCTAATATTACCACAAATATACGGGATATGCCATTGTTTTGTCTAAGATTTTAGATTCCTCCTCTTTAATTTTTACCCCCAAAGCGCTGGTTCCCGACTCTACTTTCCGTAGATTGCCACAAATACACGGCTGTGATAAGCTAATCCTGATAAGAGACGAAAGCATAAGGAGAGCGAGGCAGATATGGACAATGTCAAATTCGGTAAATTTGTCAGGGCATGCAGGCAGGAACGGCATATGACGCAAAAACAGCTTGCAGAGCACCTCCATGTGTCTGACAAGGCGGTTTCCAAATGGGAAAACGGCATCGGCTTTCCCGATATCAAACTCCTGGAGCCACTTGCCAGGTGCCTTGGGGTAGGTCTACTGGAACTGATGCAGAGTGAACGGACCCGGGAAGAGCAGATCAGGACAATCCAGGCCGAGCAGGTCGTCTCGGACACCATCTCTCAGTCGGAAAAGCTGGAAGCGCAGCGGATAACCATGGGGAAAATCAGGCTCTTGCTGACAGTCAGTGCTCTGGGAATCCTGTACCTGATTTTCGCCGGACTCTCTTCCCTCCTCAGAGCAGGCGCAGACGGGGATGGAGGCTCCCTCATACCAAGTCAGACGGGGACATGGTATGAAAATCCGATTGTTTTTTATATCTGGGTGGGGATTTTTATTACCGGCTGTACGACGGTGGCCTTTCTGATCCTGCGGCGCACCCAGCAGCTTCCTCCTGTGGGTGTGCGGATCGGCCGGCATCGGGTGATGGGACTGCTGACCATTCTCATGGATATTCTGGTGGTGGTGCTGCTCCACACCTATATGGCAAATATTGCCAACAACACCGGGCAGCTCTGTGCACTCCCGGATGCCATTCCCATAACCGCCTATCTGTCCAACAATACCGGAAGCATGCGGGCGCAGATTGATATTCCCGAGGATGTGGTGCAGGGCCTGGAAGACTGCGCCTATGTCAAAGATCTGGATCTGACAGTCCGGTTAAAAGCCGGCATTAACCGGGTAGATCCCGACAACTGGAATACGCTGAATCTGTTCTTATGCGGCGTTAACCGGATCGAGGCAGCAGGCGGCATTGAGGAAGCCTCCATTGTGTGGAACACCGGAAAGGATGCTTCCCTGTTTGCGGGAACGGAGCATCTCTGTATCGTATCCAGACAGTTATTTGAAAAAAACGGATGGAAACTGGGGGAAAAGATCCGTTTGTGCCAGTATTATTATTACCGGGGCGGGCGGCAAAACAAGGAACTGTTTATGGATCCGCTTGAGGATGTGACCTATGAGATTGCCGGATATGCGGATATCGCGGCGGATATGAAAGAAAAAAACGGGCTGACCCCGCCGGATATCCTGGTGCCTTTCGGCGCCGTCCGCGCCTCCCATCACCGGCGAAGCATCCGCTTCGTGGCACACTCCGCCGCTTTTACCGTCAGTGATTCCCTGCATCTGAATGATTTCAAACAGGAAATGCGGCAGCTGGGTCTGCACAGTCTCACCCCTCTTTCCACAAACGTCTCCTGTGACGGAGACGTGCTGAATGTCAATGATTCCGTGTTTATCAGTACGGCCACACGTCTGCGACAGCTGATCGACACGGCATGGGCCTTTTATCCCGTCCTGCTGGTGCTGATCGTCTGTGCGGGATATCTGGTGACACTGCTTTTGCTCCAGAGCCGCCGTCAGGAAATGGCACTGCTGCGTTCCCTCGGCCTGGGCAGAGGAAAGTGTTTTTTCCTCTTTTTCTGGGAACAGTTTTTACTGATTGTCTGCGGTGTCCTGGCAGGCAGCCTGATCGCAGTCCTGCTGCATGGAAATTATGGCGGCAGCTCAGCGCTGACCGGATGTGTCGTGGGAATCTGCTATATCATTGGCAATGGCCTTGCACTCTTTCGTCTGCTGCGGGTAAGTGTGATGGAAGCGCTGACCAGAGAATAGGAGAAAGGAGCGTGTGAAGATGGAGATTTTGCGAGCGGAAAAGGTAAGTTACAGTTATCGGACAAAATATCAGAAAGTGGATGCCGTGCGGGAGGTAAGCTGCGCGTTTGAAACCGGGACAATGTATGCCATCGTGGGAAAGTCAGGCAGCGGGAAAACCACCCTCCTGTCTCTCTTTGCAGGGCTGGATGTACCGGATACAGGCAACATTTATGTACAGGGACAGTCCATGCGGGAGCTGGACCGGGATGCTTACCGACTGCGGCAGGCCTCTGTGGTATACCAGTCTTTTCATCTGTTTCCCTTGTTAAACGCCCTGGAAAATGTGATGCTTCCCATGGAGTTTCAATGGATACCAAAAAAGGAGGCCCGGAAAAGAGCCCGGGCAATTCTGCAGAGGGTAGGGCTTACAGAACGGATTTACCGCCAGTTTCCAAACATGATGAGCGGCGGAGAACAACAGCGGGTGGCCATTGCGCGGGCAGTGGCTGCCGGCGGTGAAATCATTCTGGCAGACGAACCCACCGGTAATCTGGACTCGGAAAATGAGGAAAAAATTGTACTGCTGCTGCAGTCCCTCGCCCGTCAGGACGGTTATACAGTCATCGTCATCACTCACAATCCCAGGGTAGAGGAAGCGGCGGATCACGTGTTCCGGATGAAAGACGGAACACTCACATATGTACGTTGAAAGGATGGCAGGCAAATGACAGTAAGAAACAGTATCCGTCAGTTATGGAGGATGAAAGGACATACGGCTCTGTTTCTCATTCTTTTATGCATATCCTCCGGCATGTTCAGCGTGGGGATGGGTTTTTGGATCATCAATGACCGGAACCTGCAGCGCTATGAGGATTCCTTTATGACGATCGGCACGGTGCAGCAGAGTGCCACCGCCGTCCAGGAGATTGAAAAATGGGATGCGGAAACAAAAAGTTATCACCTGTCCACGCAGAATATCTATGACTCCTATGTACCGGAATCGGTCCTTGATTTTGAAGGCGCAAATTATCTGTCCGGCCCGGAAAAACGGGTAAGCTATACGGCTTATAATCCGGATTTTAAACCCTATGAGGGGATCAGCATGGAAATTGTTGTGGAGGTATCCCCCGTGGAAGACGCGCTGCCCGATCATCCGGTGAAACTCAAGATCACACGGGTACTGAGCGGACAGGGAGTGCTGGAAGGCAGCATCATCCATTTCTGCGATCATGATAACCCCACACCGGCCATGCTGTATGCGGATCAAACCTATGTGATGTCGCTCATAGACACCCAGGGGCATGAAAGTGAGAAACAGTTCCCGGAAGATCAGGTGCGCGAATACCGGCCTGCACCACTGCTGGGGGCCAGTCAGTATACGCCGGACGGCAGCCGGATGAAAGATTCCATTGATGAAACTTATTTCTGCGATGAAGTCACGGAAGGGTTTTATGAAACGCCGCGCGGAAAACGCTGGCTAAATTATACACAGACCCTCACCTACTGGGAATCGGTCTTTCCCGTTGTGGCAACAGATAACATCCGCCTGATCGTTCCCTTTTATCAGGGAGAAACCTATGTCAGCGCCGGGAGGGAGTTTTCCGAAGAAGAATACCGCTCAGGCGCCAAAGTCTGCCTGATCCCGGAATTATTTGCCGCTGCCAATGACCTTGCACCCGGAGATCTGCTGCGGCTTCCTCTGATCACCGCCAACTATCGCCAAAGCGCCGGTCAGATCTTCTATACAAATGCGATCCGCCCCTACTCCCTTTTAAATGTAAAAGGAGAGATTTATCAGCCCTTTGAAGACAGCGAATATGAAATCATCGGCATCTACGGCGGAAGCACCGGCCTGGGCAGTGAATACGGCATGGGCTTCAACGAGGTGCTCATTCCCGCCAATTCCATAAAAGCAAGTGATGCAGACAATATTATAGACTATGGCCCCATGACCGACAGCACCACTTCTTTTCAGATTGAAAACGGGGCGATTCAGGACTATATGGAAAAATGGGAGAAGCAGGGCGTCAGAAATGTAGAAATCACCTTTTTTGACAGAGGTTATACGAAGCTTTCCGCCGGTATGGAAAACATGAATACCATTGCCCGTATTCTGGCGGTAATCGGGGCCGTCATGGTACTGCTGGTACTGGGCTATTTCAACTGGCTGTTCATCCTGCGCCAGAGCACACGCACCGCCGTGGAGCGTTCCCTCGGCCTGACCAGAAAACAGTGCTTTCTGTCCCTGTTCAGCGGCATTTTCCTCCTTCTCTTTCCCGCAAGCCTCGCCGGATGCAGTGCAGGTGCCTGCCTCTCCGCCCATCTGTCCGCAGAGATCGGGGAGACGGTTTATTATGACACGACGTTCGGTAACAGTGCCCCGGCAGAGACAGAACAGGAAACAGCGATGCAGGAAGAGACTTTTTACCCGCTTCAGGCAGCGGCCATAACAATGACAACAGTTCTTTTGGCCGGAAGCCTGCTGGCCGTGATCGGCATCACCTGTAATCTTTCAAAGGAACCGATGGAGATGCTGGGACGCAGTACAGGCAGGGCTGCGCACTTGCCGCGCCAGGCGTAAGAATTTTGACATTTCCCTCAAACTGCCCTATAATATCTTTCTGACAAGTCAGCCGGAGCACTGCGCAGGCAGAACCGGCTTTGATGCCTCGTCCGCAGACAGGACCGCATCCGGTCATATTATATCAAACAGGAGAAAACATTGTCATGAAAGATGCCCTGCCTTACTACAATGTGGGCCCGCTGCTGTACTGCCCCGCCAATAACCCCACCATCGTCCATTCCCTGCCGGAAAACCGGTTCGGCACCCATTTTTCCATGGCGCTTTGTCTGGAAGATACGATCAATGACGACTGTGTCGCCCAGGCGGAGGAACAGGTAATCCAAAATCTGCAGACCCTTTGCCGTCTGCATGACCAGGCACCTTTCTTTCTGCCCGATCTTTTTATCCGTGTCAGAAATCCCCGGCAGATCACTGACCTGGCAAAGCGGCTGGAAGCGGCGTTTGCACTCGTAAAAGGCTTTATTCTGCCCAAATTTTCGCCGGACTCGGCAGACGCTTATCTCAAAGCGGTGCAGGACGTCAATGAAACCTGCCGCTGCCATAAATATATCATGCCCATTCTGGAAAGCCCTGCCCTGATTCATCCCCGATACCGCACGGATATCCTCTGCGCATTAAAGGACAGGCTGGATCGTGTTTCCGATCTTGTGCTCAATATACGGGTAGGAGGCAATGACCTTTGCCATGTGCTTGGTCTGCGCAGGAACAGGCAGCAGTCCATCCACAGCATCCATACCATCGCACAGGTCTTTGCGGATATCGTTGCCATCTATGGCCCTGACTACGTGATTTCCGGCCCCGTATGGGAATATTATGGAGGCAGCGGCTGGGACGACGGACTGCGCCGCGAATTACAGGAAGACCGTCTGTGCGGCTTTATCGGCAAGACTGTGATTCATCCCCGCCAGATCCCCCTCGTCAATGAAGCCTATCGTGTCAGCCCCGCCGATCTGGAAGACGCCCGCGCGATTCTGGAATGGGACACCACCAATCCTTCTTTTGTCAGCGCCGGCATGGCCGGTGAGCGGATGAACGAAAAAAAGACCCATGCTAACTGGGCCCTGCGGATCCTTATGCTGTCCCGCACATATGGGGTATCCGATACATAAAACATGCATGACTGCTACTGCCACTGCTGCCCGGGCAGGCCCATCCGGCGCAACTCCGCCACAGTCGGCCGGACATCCTGCCTGATTCTGACAAATCATATATCTGTCATTTTACGGATCAGCCCGCACGCTTTGTAATGCCTCAACGGATACGGGACGATTTCCACGCCTTTCTCAAAGGCCAGCCGACGTATATGGGCAAGGGCATGATCCGACTGCCACTGCTCGCCGATCAATACCTTCCATGGCACACGGCGCAGCAGCACTCTGGTCGTTTCTCCGATCCCCGGTTTGATCAGATTGATATCATCTATGGAAAAATGGGCAGCGATTTCTTTTACTTCCTCCAGGCCGGTATCCCCTTTCGGAAATTTCACCTGGCCTTCTGCTCCGTTTCGCTTATCCCCCACTCGTCCATCGCTTCCTGCCGCAGCCAGGACAGCCTCGTCCGGGAATTCCCGCTCTATGGCATCCAGAAAAGCATAGGACAAATCCGCCCCGGCCAGCTCGCCATAATAGACAGCGCCGTGAAAATCCATGGGACCGATGATATCATCGCGCAGAAACGTACGGCTGATCAGCCCTGAAACCGTACTGTTGAGGCAGGAGCTGGGGATCAGGATGTCCTCACGGGTTCCGCACAGCTTAGTCATGCCTGCCGGGTCCGCCACCACTGCCAACTGCGGTGATACCCCCGGATAAGCCCGAATGCAGCGCGCAAGCTCTCCCAGTATGGCGCCTTTGCCGATCCAGCCGTCCACAAACAGTACGTCTTCCGCCCGGTGCCTCTCCAAAATGTAACGCATGGCATTGTGATCTATGCATTTCCCCCGGATAATAGAGACGGCATAATGGGGAATTTTGTGCTGACAGCGCCGCTCCAGACAATGCTTCAGCAAAATGCCGATGGGAATCCCCGCCCTTGCCAGCGAGACCAGCGTCACTTTGCTGCCGCGCCGCTGCAGGATCCGCTCACCCAGTGTCCAGACCGCCTCTGCCATAACGCTGCCATACCGGACAAGTGCCTCCCGGTATGCCTCCATATAAGCCTCACTTGGCACATACTCTATGGGCAGCATCTCACAATAATGCCGCCCCGACTGAATCAGTTTTTCCCGCTCTGCGGTGGACTGCGGCTTAACAAGCCCGGTAATGTCTTTCAGCAAAAGCGTCACATCTTCCTCTTTGTATGAACTTCTCAACCGTGCCACCTCACCGACGTAATATGCCTGCTGCCGCTCTCCCACAGGGCATGCAGCAGCGAATTCGTCCCTTCCTCTGTGGCCTTGCAGGCGTCACAGACAAGGATCGTTTCATCATACGGCGCCGGATCATAGAGAAAGGTCCGCCGCCCCGTTTCATACATACTGCAAAGCTCATACCGGACATGCAGCGGATATTTGGGCTCTCTGCTCACGGCGATGGGACTGCGGGTCGTCGCGTGAAAGCGTACCGTACAGCCCGCCTCTTCCAGCCGCTTTGCCAGAAAGAGCCCGGGAAACATAAACTCTTCCGTTCCCAGCACCAGATACCGCTTCGCGGTATCCGGCAAAAGATGGGAAAGAACCTGTCGGCTCATCTCCCCGCAGGCCGCCACATACGCATCCGACATCTGCAGCCTTCTTGCATCCAGATACCCGGAAGGCTCCAGGATACGCACCGGATGAGGAAAAAGCCCTGTCTGCGGCTTTTTATACTGTCCGTCTCCTGCATAGGCGCTGGCCTGACTCTGATAGGCGCTATGATCTGTTTTTACCAGATAATGCAGCGGAATCCCTCTGTTTTTGAATTCTTCTTCCGCCCCCGCATCCATGCCATTCAATATAGAGGCAACGGAAAACTTTTCCATAAGCCCCAAGTCTTTCTCCATGCTTTCCACCGCAGATAAAATGGTATTCCCTGTTGTGACCTCATCTTCCACAAAAACGATTCTCTCTGCCGCCTCCATGGCAGCGCACAGATCGTCCCGCACCAACCGCTGCCATGTTGCATGGCTGTGGCTCTCGCAAAAAGACAGATATGCGCATCCCGATATCTCCTCTCTGGTTGTCTGCATATAAGCGGCGTGCAAATCGGCCGCCACACAGGCACCAATGGCCGTGGCTGTTTCCGCAAATCCCACCACCAGCAGTCTTTCGTCCCGGTAGGGCTCTTTCAGCAGATCTGCCAGCGCATGAAACATGGCAAAGGCCTCCCCGGGGCTTACCGGGATGTGTTTGCCCTGTTTTCTGTTTATAACCAGATAACCTCTCTTTTTATTATTTTCACGTTTCGCAATCCTGACCAGATCCGATTCCCTGTATATCATCCCTGATTCTCCCTCAAATTGTATAGGAATCGCCATCACGCAGGGGAGACTTCCGCCATCATCGCCTCATAAGGCCGCAGCACGATCCAGCCGTCCCATCTGTGAGGCTCCGGATAATTGGACAGCACAATATCCGCAATCTTTATCGGCAACGCCACTGTCCGTTCTTCTCCATGGAAATTTCCCATGACAAGAAGCTTTTTATTGCCATAGCTTCGCAGATACATAAAGAGATCCGGATCTTCCTCCAGAAACGGTTCATAATCCCCTTCTGCCAGCAGTTCCCCCCACTCCTCGCTCTTTCTCAGGGCAATCAGTTTCTTATAATAATGGAAGACAGAATTTTTATCCACCAGCTCCAATTTGGCATTGATTGTCTTGTAATTGGGGTTGACAGCGATCCACGGTGTCCCGGACGTAAAACCGGCATGCTCCGAATCATCCCACTGCATGGGTGTCCGGGCATTGTCCCGTCCGGTCATATTGATGGCTTTCATGATCTCCTCATGGCTCCAGCCTTTTTCCTGCAGCTCCGCGTAAATATTCCTTGTCTCAATATCCCTGACTTCTGACAGTTCTGTCATATGGATATTGGTCATGCCCAGTTCCTCCCCTTCGTAGACATAGGGCGTTCCCTGCATGCCGTGGAGAAACGTAGCCAGTGCTTTGGCCGATTCCACCCGGTATTTCCCATCGTCGCCAAAGGCGGAAACCGCACGCGGCAGATCATGATTATCCCAGAACAGGCTGTTCCAGCCGCATCCGTGCAGCGCTTTCTGCCAGCGGGTAAAGATCTTTTTCAGGGCAACAAAGTCCTTCTCCCCCTGCTTCCATTTCCCATATTCCCCGGAATGACTGGCACAGATATGTTCAAACTGGAAAATCATCGAAAGCTCCGAGCCGTCCGGATTGCTGTACAGCTTTGCATTGTCCGTATTGGCGCCCCAGGTCTCCCCCACGGTCACAATATCATAGTGCTGAAATACCTCCCGGCTCATCTCCCTGATATAGTCATGGAGCCGGGGCCCGTTTTCCCGGATCATCTCATCCGGCACCTTGCCGATATTGTCGATCACGTCCAGCCGGAAACCGCCCAGCCCTTTTTCCAGCCACCAGTTCATCATCCGATACACATCCCGCCGCATGGCCTCGTTTTCCCAGTTCAGATCCGGCTGCCTTCTGGAAAACAGATGGAAATAATAAGCGCCCGCTTCCTCGTCCCATTCCCATGCCGAACCGCCGAAGGAAGCCTTCGTCTCATTGGGAAGCTGCCCCGGCTCTCCGTCACGCCATATATAATACTCATGATACTTGCTGTTTTTATCCTTCCGTGCCTCCACAAACCACGGATGTTCGTCAGAAGAATGATTGACTACCATATCCATCACAATGCGGATGCCCCGCTTCCCTGCCTCATCAATCAGTGCTTCCATATCCGCCAGCGTACCGAATTCGTAATGAATATCATAATAATCGCTGATATCGTATCCATTGTCATCCTGCGGAGACTTGTACACCGGAGAAAGCCAGATCACGTCGATCCCCAGTTCCCACAGGTAATCCAGCCTGCTGATGATCCCCTGGATATCCCCGATCCCGTCGCCATTGGAATCCTGAAAACTTCTGGGATAAATCTGATACACCACCGAATGTTTCCACCATTTTGTCTGTTCCATGCATGTCTTCCTTTCTTTTCAAAACCATTAACCCCCCCGCAGCAAAAGGCGGGCCCCATGACATAAGCAATCGAATCCACGCTTCGCGAGTCTTCTATTGTCATGAATTATAATGCCTGCCCCTTCCCGTGGCAAGCATATCCTGTCAAAAACTTCCTTTTCTGTTATGGATGGACATCCCGTCCTCATATGTGACGTCCCAGGCTTCCCAGGGCGCCGGAAGTTCCAGCTTACGGATCATGGTTTCCAGAACGTGTTCCGGTATCTGCCGCTCCCTGATCTGATTTCTCCGCAGCAGCTCCTCATAGGGTGTTTCCATATACACAATATGGACCCGCGCGCCGTATCCGGCAAAAAGGCGCACCAGTTTCTGACGGGTTTCCCGTATGAGATTGGTGGCATTCCAGATAAAGGACTCTTTCCTTCGCAGATAAGACCGGGCCTGTTCCATCGCCCTCTGCACAACTCGCCCCGTGTCCCTGGTGGGAGGAAGTTTCATTTCTTCCCGGATCTCATCAAGCGAAACAACCGGACGGCCCGTGCCATAGTTTGCGATCCAGGTATCCTTGCCGGAGAGGGGCAGACCGGACAGCAGGATCACATCAAACTCTGTGTCATCATAGAAACAGGCACACATCGGCAAATCCCTTTTCTGATAATAGCGGAATCTGGTGCAGGGATTGGCAAACGAAAAGGGCGCATCCCAAACGCCCAATTCTTTTGCATAGTCCGCAAAAAGCCCTGTCCGGTCTGACAGCTCATCGGACTGCACCGTGATTCTGCCCGCCACATCCGCCGCGGAAAGCAAATACAGAAAACGCAGCGGAATGCTCTCCGCCGCCTGCAGCAATGCATACTCCGGATTCTCCTTTGTGAAAAACCATACGGGCAGGCCATGACTGCGAATCAGCCCGGCGACCAGCTCCCTCTGCCAAAAGGTCAGGCCGAATGATCCGGCCTCCCGAAACGCTTTTCGGCGAAAACACCCCTCTCCGATGCGTGTATGGCGGGGGGAAACCCAGTTTCCCTCCTCCCATCTGGTGCAGACGGCCTTTCCCAAATCGTGATACGCAGCGGCCAGAAACAGCAGTGCCCGATCCTGCAGAGCAAGCTGCTGCCAGTCGCATAGAGATGTCAGCTTTTCACACACCATTTCCGTATGACGAAAGACATCACCTTCGCCATGATACGCCGGGTTTTGCGGTATTTCTCTCAGCGCCGACAATTCCGGGTGATTTTCCGCAAGACGCGGGAAAGAAAAGCCGCCCGCACAGATTTCATCCAATATCTGCCCTTTCATCACACACCGCCTCCCTTTTCCATGGCAAAGAGATCCACCCCCGGCGCCAGAACATTGGGCACGATCGGCCGACTCTGCCAGTGACTTTCCGAATCCAGTATGGTATTGAGAAAAGAAGCCCGCACATATTTAAGGCGGTCTGTCACATAGTCCCCATCCTCCACTTTGATATAAATGCCTTCCATCATACCCGTCAGATCACTCTGTCTGACCGCGATCTGCGGATTTACCCCGCTTTTTTCACACTGTCTCAGAAAACATTGCGCCGCGTCCCCGGAAATAAACAGGCTGTGGCCAATCCATGACGCAATCTCTTCTCTGCTTTCACAGCGCCCCTCATAAAGCACCCGCACGGATTCAATAAAAGGAAAATCCGCAAGAAGGGCCCTGCGCTTGGCCGTGGAAAAAAACCGCTCTTCTTTTTTATCAAAAATATCGAATTCCATAAAATAATGAGGGAGCAGGTCATAAAATACCGTGTGTTTGGCATACATCCACTCTCCATACAAAACATAGCGGCTTCCAAGCAGTCTGTACAGATTGTGCGCAAAACAGCCCGCCCAGGTCTTAAACAGATCGAACTGGCGCTCTCCGTATCCGCCGCTCAGATAATGCCCCCGGCTCTGTAAATACATCGTTCCCTGCTCATCAAAGCTGATACCGCAGTTGGCGCCGTCTATTTTTTCTTCCAGAACCAGATATTTTCCCTCTAATTGTGCAAAGTTCACACATTTCAAATCTTCATCTCCCGCCTGATACCTGGAGCCCTCCAGATGTCGGGTGCGGGGATATTTATATATTCTGTCCATATGATTCCACTCCGTTTTCCATCCCGGTATGACTGCCGCGAATACATGCAGCCATGTTTCATGTAACATCGGCAATAATCAGATTCATGCAGACAAAAAGAACAGCCGCCGCATCATAAATTCCGACGCCTGACTTTCTATTGCCTGATTATCTCATATCGTATTACATGGGAATCCTCCGATCTGAAAACGAAACGCTGTTGCCGTCTTTCAGTATAACACCCGGGCAATGATTTGTCAAAGATTCCGGCACTTGCTCCGGCGACAAATACAGGAATGTGAAACCAGATAATTGCAGACAAAACGGCCTTCCCGCCGCAGCAGGGAGGCCGTCGTACATTTCATTTCATGACATTGTATCTTTTATTATTTCGCAGCAAGCTCTGCTTTCAGGCTTTCGGTCAGTGCAGGAACGATCTTATTGAGGTCGCCTACAATACCGTAATCTGCTACATCAAAGATCGGTGCATCCTCATCTTTGTTGATGGCAACGATGATATCAGACTCTTCCATACCTGCCACGTGCTGGATCGCTCCGGAGATGCCGATGGCAAAGTATACATTAGGACGAACAGTCTTACCGGTCTGTCCTACCTGCAGATCTTTCGGCTTCCAGCCGGAATCCACAACAGCACGGGAGCAGCTCACGGTTCCGCCCAGAACTGCAGCCAGATCCTCCAGAATCTTGAAGTTTTCCGGTGATCCCACGCCACGGCCGCCGGATACAAGAATCTTGGCATCCATGATGTCCACGGTATTGGAAACGGCCTTTACCACCTCTTTGATAGTCACATATCTCTTATCCGGGGTAAATCCGGGATTAAACTCTTCCACATTGGCCTTTGCGCCTTTGATTGGCTCAATCTTCTGCATAACGCCGGGACGAACGGTCGCCATCTGCGGACGGTTATTCGGGCAGGCGATGGTTGCAATGGTATTGCCGCCAAACGCAGGACGGGTCATCAGGAGCTGATTATGTTTCTGCTCGTCTTCCTTGCCGGGAACAGCCACCAGCGGGAAGTCACCGATCTCCAGTACGGTACAGTCCGCAGTCAGACCGGTCGCCACTCTTGCGGATACCGTGGGGCCCAGATCTCTGCCGATAGCGGTAGCGCCCACCAGCATGATTTCCGGTTTGTATTTGTTGATCACACTGGCCAGTGCATGCGCATAAGGCTCTGTCCTGTAATCCTTCAATTCCGGGTCATCCACAACGATCACTTTGTCAGCGCCGTACTCTGCCAGAGAATCAGCCAGTCCCTTTACATCGGAGCCGATCAGTACTGCCGTTACGTCTGTATTCAGAGGAGCAGCCAGTTCTTTCGCCTTGCCAAGTAATTCGTATGCAATACCGCTGATCTCATTGTCAACCTGCTGTGCATACACATATACGCCTTTATATTCTTCTAAGTTCATCTTGTTCACCACCTTATTTTTTAAATGACATGTTTCTCTTTGAATTTACCAACAATGTAAGCAACTGCATCTTCGGGAGATTCCGGCACTACTTTCTCTCCGGCTCCTTTACGTACCTTATCGGATGCTTTTGCAATCTTGGTCGGAGAACCTGCAAGACCGAGATTGGAATCATCGACATCTTTCAGATCCGCCCTGCCCCATGTGGTGATCTCTGCCTTGCAGGCATCAAAGATTCCGCCGGGTGTCATATAACGGGGCTCATTCAGTTCGGAAAGTGCCGTGATCAGGCAGGGCATCTGTACCTCCAGCACATGATATCTGTCATCATACTGGCGCTGTACCGTAACCGTGTTGCCGTCCACTTTAATATCCTGCGCATAGGAGATAACAGGAATCTGCAGATGCTCCGCGATCTGAGGCCCTACCTGTGCGGTATCTCCGTCAATTGCCTGGCGTCCGGTAATGATCAGGTCATACTCCAGATTTCTGATCGCACCCGCGATGGTCGTGGAAGTAGCCCATGTATCCGCACCGCCCAGCACTCTGTCTGTTACAAGGATCCCTTTGTCCGCACCCATGGCAATGGCTTCACGCAGCACATCCGTCGCTTTGGGAAGACCCATAGTCAGTACCGTTACCTCGGCACCGTACTGATCTTTCAATCTCAGTGCGGCTTCCAGTCCGGCCTTGTCATCCGGATTCATGATTGCGAGCATTGCTGCTCTGTCAAGTGTCCCGTCGGGGTTAAACTTAACACCGCCCTTTGTGTCAGGCACCTGTTTAATACAAACAACAATTTTCATTGTATTTTCTCTCCTTATTTTTTCTTTCTATATCATTAAACCGCAGATTGCCATTTGCTTATCGCGGCTATTTGAGCAGTGCGCCGCTGATTACCATGCGCTGTACTTCGCTGGTGCCTTCATAGATCTCCGTGATCTTCGCGTCACGCATCATACGCTCTACGTCATATTCTCTGATATAGCCATAGCCGCCGTGAAGCTGTACGCACTTGGTGGTCACTTCCATGGCAACCTCCGCCGCATATAATTTCGCTTTTGCCGCCTCTATGGAATATACTTTCTGGGTAGCCTTTGCCATGGCTGCCTTGTATACAAGCAGCTGTGCCGCCTCTACCTTGGTCGCCAGATCAGCAAGCTGGAACTGTGTATTCTGGAACTGTGCGATGGAACGTCCGAACTGTTTTCTTTCTTTTACGTAAGCAATGGTTGTCTCCAGAGCGCCTTCTGCAATCCCCAGTGCCTGTGCGGCAATACCGATACGGCCGCCGTCCAGCGTATGCATCGCGATACCAAAGCCTTTTCCCTTTTGTCCGAGAAGGTTCTCTTTGGGAATTCTGCAGTCGGTAAAGATCAGTTCATACGTGGAGGAACCACGGATACCCATCTTGTTTTCTTTCGTACCAAAGGAAAAACCGGGAGTGCCTTTTTCTACGATAAATGCGGAAATCTCTTTCTGCACTCTGCCGCGCTTCTCAACTTTGCCTGTTACGGCAATGATAATATATACATCTGCCTCTTTTCCATTGGTGATGAAGCATTTGCTGCCGTTTAATACCCACTCGTCGCCATCCAGAACAGCCTTGGTCTGCTGTCCCTGGGCATCGGTGCCTGCCCCGGGCTCTGTCAGGCCAAACGCACCCAGTTTCTCACCTTTTGCAAGGGGAACCACATATTTCTGTTTCTGCTCTTCCGTACCATAGGTCATGATCGGGTCGATGCAAAGAGAGGTATGTGCGGAAACGATAACGCCTGTGGTGCCGCATACTTTGGAGAGTTCTTCCACGCACATCGCATAGGTCAGAGGATCGCAGCCCTGTCCGCCGTATTCCTTGGGAACGGGAATGCCCAGGAAGCCGTATTTTGCCATTTTCTCAACGGTCCCTCTGGGGAACACTTCTGTTTCATCTACCTCCTGAGCCAGAGGCTTTACTTCTTTTTCAGCGAATTCTTTAAATAAAGTCCTCGCCATTTCATGTTCTTTGCTCAAAGTAAAATCCATGATTTTTATTCCTCCATCGTTATCTATTATTTACTGTAATCATAGAAGCCCTTGCCGGTCTTACGTCCGAGCAGGCCGCCGCGTACCATCTTTCTCAGGAGCGGATGCGGACGGTATTTGGAGTCACCCGTCTCATTGTACAGAACTTCCATGATGGCAAGGCAGATATCCAGACCTACGAGATCACCCAGTTCAAGGGGCCCCATAGGATGGTTCGCGCCCAGCTTCATCGCCGTGTCGATGCCTTCCACGCTGGCAACGCCGTCCGCATAGATGCTGACAGCCTCGTTGATCATAGGGATGAGTATTCTGTTCACAACAAATCCGGCAGCTTCTTCTACCTGAACGGGAGTCTTGCCGATCTCTTCTGAGATCTTCTTGATCGTATCCACTGTTTCGGCCGGTGTATTCAGACCTGCAATCACCTCTACCAGCTTCATCACGGGAGCGGGATTAAAGAAGTGCATACCGATCACGGGGCGTTTCAGACCGGAACCGATCTCTGTAATAGACAGAGAAGAAGTATTGGTAGCGAAAATACAGTCATCCTTGCAGATCTCTTCCAGTTCTTTGAACGTCTGTTTTTTGATGTCCATCACTTCCAGAGCGGCTTCCACGATCAGGTCGCAGTCAGTGCAGATCGTCTTAACGCCGGTCGTAATCTTTGCCAGAATCTTATCCGCGTCTTCCTGTGCCATCTTTCCCTTGGCAACTCTCTTCTCGAAACCCTTTGCGATCTTGTTCTTGCCGTTTGCGGCAAACTCTTCGTTGATATCGCATAAGAATACTTCGTATCCTTCTGTCTGCGCGAATGCCTGCGCAATTCCGGAACCCATGGTTCCTGCTCCGATAATACCTACTTTCATGATCTCTCCTCCTGAATATTATATTGTTGACGCCGGAAGGCGCACAGCCTTCCCGGCATAAAAAACGTCAGTTAGCAGTTTTTGAAAGGCTCTTTCACTTTTTCTTTGTTTTTGTCAAGGAAAAATGCCATGCCATACTTCTGATCCTCTGTCTCGAAGCAGTCGCCGAACAGCTTCTCTTCGATCACGATGGCTGCATCCATATCCACGTCAAGGCCTTCGTTGATGGCCTTTTTGCAGTTGCGCACGGCAATGGGCGCATTCTTTGCAATGCCTGCCGCCATCTTTTCCGCAGCCGCCATCAGCTCTTCCTGCGGATATACCGCATTGACAAGACCGATACGAAGCGCTTCGTCCGCTTTGATATTTCTTGCGGTATAAATCATCTGTTTCGCCATACCTGCGCCTACGAGGCGGGCGAGTCTCTGCGTGCCGCCAAATCCGGGTGTGATGCCGAGTCCCACTTCCGGCTGTCCGAACACTGCGTTTTCAGAACAGATACGGATATCACAGCTCATGGAAATCTCACATCCGCCGCCCAGTGCGAAACCGTTGATCGCAGCGATCACCGGAATGGGGAATGTCTCCAGTTTGCGGAATACATCGTTACCCTTCTTGCCAAAAGCCTCTCCCTCGGCCTTGGTCAGTGTGCTCATCTCACCGATATCGGCGCCGGCCACAAATGATTTCTGTCCCGCACCGGTGAGGATCAGGCATCTGACCTCATCCAGATTCACCCCGTCCAGCGTCTGATCCAGCTCTTCCAGTACGGTGGAATTCAGCGCATTGAGCGCTTTTTCTCTGTTGATGGTAATAATGCCGGTCGCACCTTTTTGTTCATATAAGATAAATTCCATTGATATTCTCCTTTTTGCTCCTTATGCGTTTCTTCCTAAACGCCCATGCAATCAGACTTGCCCCCGCGCCGGTATCGCAGACAGAGCCGGGAAAACTCTCATCTTCCCGGCCGCTGCTGTTCAGGCAGCCAGGGCATCCAAGCAGTCAGCCTGTCTGAACCGATCTTACATTTCTACGATTGTGGAGCAGCCCATGCCGCCGCCGATGCAAAGAGTCGCCAGACCTTTCTTCGCACCTTTTGCCTGCATCTCATGCAGAAGTGTAACAAGGATACGGCATCCGGAAGCACCGACAGGATGTCCCAGAGCGATAGCGCCGCCATTGGGGTTAAGCTGTTTATCCACATCAATCCCCAGATCTTTGCCCACTGCAACGGACTGTGCCGCAAATGCCTCATTTGCCTCTATAATATCAAAATCTTCGATCTTATAGCCTGTCTTGGCCATAACCTTCTTTGTCGCTGCCACCGGTCCGATTCCCATTACTTCCGGTCTTACGCCTGCCAGCGCGCCTGCGATCCAGGTAGCCATCGGAGTAACGCCCAGTTCCTTTGCCTTTTCCTCACTCATCACGACAACCGCTGCTGCGCCGTCGTTGATACCGGAAGCGTTGCCTGCCGTTACGAAGCCGTCTTTATTGATGGGACGCAGCTTCTTAAGACCTTCGATGGTGGAACCTGCACGGGGACCCTCGTCCACTTTGAACTCAACCATCTCTTTTTTCTTCTTCACCATAACCGGCACGATCTCTTTGTCGAAGGAGCCGTTCTTCTGTGCCGCCTCTGTCTTTAACTGGCTCTTGAGTGCAAACTCATCCAGTTCTTCTCTCGTCAGGCCCCATTCGCGGCAGATATTGTCCGCAGTGGTAATCATATGATAGTCATTAAACGCATCCCATAATGCATCCTTGATCATGGTATCTACCAGTACACCGTTATTCATTCTGTAGCCATAACGTCCCTGAGGGATCGCATAAGGTGCCATGGACATATTCTCCATACCGCCTGCCACTACCACATCGGCATCTCCCGCAATGATCATCTGTGCTGCCATGTTGACACTGTTCAGACCGGATCCGCACACTACGTTGGTGGTTACTGCCGGCACTTCAATCGGAAGCCCTGCCTTAATGGAAGACTGACGTGCCACATTCTGTCCCAGGCCTGCCTGGATGACGCATCCCATATAAACCTGATCAACCTGATCCGGTGCAACCCCTGCTCTCTCCAGCGCTTCTTTGATAACGATAGCTCCCAGCTCCACTGCCGGAGTCGTACTCAGGGAACCTCCCATTGTTCCGATTGCGGTACGGCATGCGCCTGCTAATACAATCTTCTTTGCCATTTACGATTACCTCCATCTTCAATATGATACCTGTTGTCCGGACCTGTGACGATTGTTATTTTTTTATCATTGTCCGCCGTTTTTATTGTATCATAGGGTATTTGATTTTGCAACGATTTTAGTGGGAGGATTTAACAAAATGAAACAAAAAAAGAAGCGCTCAGACAGGCTGAACGCTCCGGATTATAATCATTGGATTACTATGACACTTTTTCGGTAAAGCTGCCGCATACCGTATGGAATTTTTCGATCTTTTTATCGTTTACCTTCTTGGCCATGTAGATCATGGAATAGTACGCATAGTCAGTCTCGCCATAAACCGTATAGCACTCTTCGGTCTGGCCTTCCATTACAACACTGCTGGTGTAAGCGCTGATATTGGACATACCGGAAATGGAAGCGGGTCCGGTCACGCCGGTCACTGTGTCCATCGTGAAGGTCTGCTCAACATTCGACTTGATATCGTCTATGCTGGAGTAGTAATCTTCCATGCCTTCCTTGGGGAACTGGATCACTACAATGCCTCTTGTCTCATCTTTGCTGAAGATGGCAAGAATACCGTCGTCATACATATCCTCCGGACTCCAGCTCTCATCCATCATGATACTGTAGGTTTCGTTGGGCGCCACAAACTCTTTCTGCGCTTCGGAGCCACAGCCTGCAAGCATTGTTACGATCAGCATAACTGCGATCAGCAAGGACCATTTTCTTGTTTTCTTTTGTTTCATCTTCTCTCCCTCTCGTTTCGAAAATTTTACTATTACTTTATCAGTTCTTTAGAAATTTGTCAACCGCCGGATGCTTTCTATCGCAAATTCTGTGCCATTCTTTCGTCTTTTACTGTCTCACAGCGGTTCTGATACAGAAATCCGGTGAACTGACAGCAGTCAGTCCGGTCCCGGTCAGTTCTTATTGATCTGATCCGCATTTTGTGTGACCCCGGGTTTGCTTTAACCACACAGATACTCTGCCAGCGCCGTCCCCTTTCGGGCATGTGGTATCGTATCAACTTCTATAACACAAAAATCTTCCGCAGCTTCGCCACCGGAAAGCACCTTTATAGGCTCACCTTTCCCGTTATAGGCAATGGAATTTCCAATCACCCTCCAGCCGCCCCAGGGGCCGTTTTCAAGGAAACCTACGCTGCTGACCCCCACAATTGCCATTTCGTACTTCCGGGAAAGCTGCGAATAAGGACAGTGCCATTCCATGCCGTAACTATCCTTTTCCAAATCACGCTCAGGGGATACGCCCCATGCGCTGGGGGATAAAAGGATGTCTGTACCCATTCTTCCAAAAGCTTCACCGATAACCATGCTGTTTGCCGCATTATCAGCGCAGATATCCAGGGCAAGCCTTCCAAAGGGTGTATCGGCCGCCTCCAGGCGGTTTCCAATTTCATACACATCCTCCACGCCGGTCAGCACATTGATTTTCCTGTGATGCAATACGATTTCCCCGGCCTCCGATATCAGAAGCGCCGCATTATAGGTTTTGCTCCCTGATTTTTCCGTGATTCCGGCCGCCAGCCATATCTGGTATTTTTCTGCCAGTTCGCAATATGCCCGGCTCGTTTTTCCGGGAATCTCATGACATAACTTAGGCGCGTCCACGTTACCCCAGCCCAGGTCACTGCACTCGGGAAAAACAATGATATCTGCCCGTCCTTGCGCTTTCCTTAAAAATCTTTCCATTGTCTTTAAATTTTTCTCTGCTTCTCCAAATACAACCGGCATCTGCGCCATTGCGATTCTTACCCTGCCCATCACTCTGCCTCCTCATTCATCAAACATCCCATGCCCGTTTAGGGAAACTGCCGGAATTTATCAACTCCTGCATGAAAAGATAACAGCGTATCTCCCGTTCTCCTTATTGACATAATATTCTCTTCCGTTGACGACAACTGCCGCGACATCCGCCAGCGTATTGATGCATAGTCCTGTACATGTCATATCCGTATCCACAATAATTTTATCATCCTTAATCCCCGCATGCAGAGTATATTCCTTTTCCTCATCATATAAGCTTGCGCTGACTTCGTGAACCAGATTCATATGTACGGTATAATCTTCAAAAAAATAATCCGGCGTATGCATCTTTGCTTCATTGAGAACCGGCAGTATGGTGTCCTCCCTGAAATACAGCGGCAACCTGTCCAGGGCGCAGTCCTGCGCTACCCATCTTCCGCCTTCCACCCGCTTTCCTGTATTCCAGTCAACCCAGTTTCCGGCCGGAAGGTAGACATGCTGCACCTGCTGGTCGAATACAGGCGCCACCAGCAATGCATTTCCCAGCATATACTGCGTGGAAAGCTCCCGGGTATTTAAATCCTCCTGGAATTCAAGGAGCATTGCGCGCATCATCGGAATCCCTTCCCTGTGTGTCTCAGCGGCAAGGCTGTACAAATACGGCAAAAGCCGGTAGCGGAATTTGTTGATTTTAAGGAACGCTTCCTGCACCTCCCCGGAGTACTCCCAGGGTTCCCGGGGCGTTGCCTGTCCGTGGCTGCGGCTTAAAGGGACAAGCATTCCCATCTGCGCGCTTCTTATATACTCCTCATCATCCGGCTTTACACGGTTTCCCTCATAATCACAGTTATAAAAGCCGCCGATATCAAATCCCCAGAAGGATACCCCGCTGATTCCCACGCTCAATCCGCCTCTTAACACAGCCGCCAGATTGTTTTTGTGGGTACTGGAATCTCCGGCCCAGTTTGCCGGATAGTTCTGGCTGCCCGCATATCCGCTGCGCCCCCAGAGCAGCGCCTTTTTTCCCGCTTTCTCCTTCACCTCCCCGGATGCCTCATAAATTGTCTTTGCATAAAGCAGCGGATACTTATTGTGGCTTTCCTTTCCGGTAGTTCCGTCAAAGAAAACGGCGTTCTCCGGTATCTCCTCCGAAAAATCCGTTTTCATGACCCCTACCCCGAGCTCCATCAGCTTCCTGATTCTTCCTTTTACATACTCTGCCGCCTCAGGATTGGTAAAGTCAACAGCCGCCATAATCGCGCCGTCGCCGTCCTCGTCTCCTTCTATCGGTATAAATTCGCAGATTCCGCCCTCGCTGTCTTTCACCAGATAGCCAAGCTCGCTCAGCCTTGCATAAACCGGCCTCACAGTCTTTTTGTCTTCCCGGCAGTATTTTTCCACATAAGGGAACATCCAGCAGGAAAGCTGCACACCTTTTTGATTTAATCCCGCAATCATCTCCTTGGGATTGGGGTAGCGCTCCTCATCAAAGGAAAGCAGGTCAGTGCTTTTACTGCTCTGCCAGTCGTCAATATGAATCACGTCCATGGACATGCCGAATTCTTCGGCGCGGCTGACAACCCCTTCCACTTCTTCTCTGGTCATATAACTCATTTTAGACATCCAGAAGCCGAACGACCATTTGGGGATCATTGCGGAGCGTCCGCTTTTTAAAGTGTAATCCCGGATCAGTCCTTTGTAACTGCGGTTACAAAAAACATAGTAGTCAAGATAGGCATCTTCGGAGAACATCGTATAAGAGACTTCCGAATAAGCGCCCATATCAAAGCTTGTCCTGGTAAACGTATTCAACAGCACCGCATAGCCGTAAGAACTCATAAAATACGGCATTCCTTTATAGGATGCGTCCGAGTTGGTGGACAGGGCATCCTTCTGCCATATCTCCACAACCTGCCCCCGCTTGTTAAACTCCGTAAATTTTTCCCCGAAGCCATAAAAACCTTCGTCCACATGCATATAATAAGTTTCATATGCTTTTCTGACTTCCTTTGTATCAACGTCATACTCAAATCCCAGAGGCATTGCCTTATATCTCTGGTCCACATTAAAATCTTTGATATGCTCGCCTGTAAGCGGCCTGCCGTCCAGCTTTACGGAAATTTCCCACGGGCATTTGCGTATGGATAATTCCAGTCTTAAAGTGTTAATGTAGATAAACAGCTCATCCTCATGCACCTGAAACTCTTTCAATGCCGGAAAATCAAAGACCGGATTCTGCCTTATATCGGTACGGCAAAAAGGAAACATTTTGACCCTGTAGATGCTTTCCGATGCAAAAGAAATTTTTACAGCCGCCTCATTGTTCAGATACGTCTCCGTCAAAAATGTCACACCGTCATCCTCAATCACGTACTCGCGGATAATGCTGACAAAATCTCTGTGATCAGTCTTTGTTCTGAGTTTATACCCCCGTTTTCCTCCGACATCAACCTTAACTGCCTGTTTCATGTGATACGTTACCTCCTCCTTGTCAAAAATTCTGTCAGTCAAAGCCCTGCCGCAACCAGTCACGTGATTCATAGCCCGGGGAATCTATTTGCCCGAAAAAATTTCCTGCAGCGCTTTGAAAGTATGATGGATTCCATTATATATTTTACAAATTAGTTTTTCAATATTATTTATTAACTAAATTTATTTTTTGCTTTTGTATAAAATATACAAGATGACAGAAAGCGCCGGAACCTTATCCAACGCTTTCTTTCTCCTGTAATATCCGGTTAACTTACTTGTCAAATTTCAGTGTGCTTAAAAATGTGTTAATGACCGGCCACGCCATATTCTTATATTCCCACCCGTCGCCATCCATATCATAAAGGATACGTGCCTTAAACCGGATTCCCCAGAACGCGCTCGCCTCAAATTTCCGGGACAGTTCACGTCGGAAATATTCACTGTTTCTTACATAAATGCCGCCTATCACATAATACTTGGGATCACATGTTATCATCAGATTACAAATTACGGCCAGATAATATTCGATAATCAAATCCAGGGCTTTCCGACCGGCCATACTTCCCTCATCAGCCAGCCGGATCAGCTCCGCAGATTCAACCTCATGCCTGCATAACCTTTGGTAGAGCTGCGCCTCTTCTGCCAAATCAATCATCTCCAGGACATATCCCTCAAAACGTTCCAGGGCTATCAGCTTTTCAAAACAGTTCCTTCTTCCGCATTCGCACTCCACATCCCCCTTTGCATTTGGAATCATCATATGTGCAAATTCTCCTGTCAGACAATTCCCGCCGTGCTGGACGGCATTGCTCTGAAGCAGTGCCCCTGCTGTAAACGACTCGCTTGAATTCAACACTGCAACCCGTTCCGCTTCCAGCTCCGGATAGGTATTTAGATAATTCCAGCTTCCCAGCCGCCCGGAATTTTCAATTTGTATATTCGCGGTATGGGGGAAATATCTCTTAAAGCAGTCCACAATATATCCCCCTGTTTTCCATTGCTGATTGTGTATGGGATAGACCACATGATTTTTTTCCGAATCCACGATTCCGTCAATCCCCAGGCTGATTCCACATATATCTTTCTCCGTCAGCCTCTGTCCGTCCATAATCAGACGCAGCTGTTCGTAAACCTCGTTCATACAGCCATCCACATCCGACGCGTCCGTATAATATATCTGCCTCGCCGCAATTTCTTTATTGGCTAAGTCGTTCAGGGTACACATGGCATATTTTCCGGCAAAATAAACGCACAATACATATTGAAAGCTCTCGTTGAATCCAAAAAGCTCCGGCCTTTTTCCTCCCTCACTGGTGGATTTTCCCTTTCCGGCGCTCTTTACAATTCCCGCCTGCTTTAAGCTGTCCAGAGTTTTCACAATTGTAGTCATGCTCAGATTACTCTCTCCGGAAATCTCACTTGCCGTACAGACGCCACGCCTTTTTACAATTGAAAGAATGTATCTTAAATTATGGTGTTTGATGTTTTTAGGTTTTCTGCCGTTTGCACTCGTCATAACCGAACTATCCCATCTATACCTGTTATAAAATTAACGCTGCACAGCCGACAGGCAAAACCCGCAGTTATCCCCCGGCTATATAGAATTTCACAAATAATATAGCATATTTATAAACGAAACTCAATAACCATTAAAAAACAGGGGAAGTCAGGTATGCTATCCGTTCTTTAAAAATCTGTCAACAGCCGGATCCTTCATATCGCAGATTCTGTGCCATTCTTTCGTATTTTCGTCTTTTACAGTCTCACAGCGGTTCTGATACAGAAATCTGGTAAGCTGATAGCAGTCAATCCATATCTCATGATTGCCCTCTTTCTGAGATTCGTCGAAAATAAGCTGCAGGCCCCAGTGCAGATGAACCACTTTGATATTATTGACATTTTCGGTATCGCTGTACCCGGTATGCCCCATATAACCGATCACATCCCCCGCCGTCACCACACTGCCTTCCTTCAGCTCTTTATTATAGGGAAAATTCTGTCGGAGGTGCGCATAGTAATAATATCGCTTTTTATCAAAGCTGCGAATGCCGATACGCCAGCCCCCATATCGGTTCCACCCCAGCGCCTCCACATATCCGGACTCAATCGCCGTGATCGGTGTACCGATCTGGCCCATCATGTCATGCCCCAGATGCGGCCTGGAATAACCGAAGCTGCGGGATGTGCCGAAATCGTCATAGTCCTCATAATAAAAACCTTTTGCAACAGGGGAAAATGCTTTCAGGCCATAACAGCTCTCCCATCGCAGGGAACCGTCCTCCTGCACTTTCTGTATTTTATACTCCCCCACAAAACCGCCCAGTATGGCCGAATAAGCGCTCCGGTAATAGGAAAAATATTCCAGATCCGCTGTCAGGGCTTCGATCGTCGTCTCTCCGCTCCTCAGCTCTTCTGCCGCCTTTCGCAGCTCCTCTTCCGCGCTGTCCGGGAAATTTCCCCCATGTCTGGCTGCCACATATGCGAGCAGATCAATCCAGTCCAGATGGATCTTTTCCCCGTACGTCTCCACATCCAGCCTGTATGCCGCAGTCATGATCTCTGCCGGTGCATGAAATTCCACCCATTTGATATAATCTTTTTCTGCCTCTTTTGCCTGCGTCTCCGTTTCGGAGACGGCGGAGGAGGCAGCCGGCAGGCTCGCATTCTTTCTGACACATAAAAAAAGACTCAGTATGACCAGCAGTGCGCACTCTGTCATAATGGCATATCGGATCTGCTTCAGACGCTTCATATCAACGGTCCGTCCGGTTATCTCCGGCCTTCCTGTTCTTTGCTCTTCACAAATATATGTGCCGCGGACAGGAGAAAGAACGCCAAAAGCAAACAAAGCCGGATGCGGGAATCCTGAGATTCCCACATCCGGCGTCAAAACCGCAACAGGGCGGTCCGTTCGGACTGCTGCCCAATTCTCTAAACTTCCGGCTCAATCAGACCGTACGTATTACCCTTTCTCTTATATACCACATTGACCTGCTCTGTCTCCGCATTATTGAAAACAAAAAAGTTATGCCCAAGAAGTTCCATCTGTACACAGGCATCTTCGGGATACATCGGCTTGATGTCAAATTTCTTCGTCCGGATAATCCGCACTTCTTCATCATCCATATACTCTTTCTCGATATATTCCTGTTTGAAATAGCTGGAAGCCTGCTTCTGATCCACCAATTTGTTTTTGTATTTTTTAAGCTGCCGCTCTATGACCTCTTCCACCAGATCAATCGACACATACATATCGCTGCTGACCTGCTCGGAACGGATAATATTGCCTTTTACCGGAATGGTCACTTCAATCTTCTGTCTGTCCTTTTCTACGCTCAGCGTAACCTGTACTTCTGTCTCCGGGGTAAAATATCTCTCCAGTTTTCCGATTTTATCCTGCACGGCCCCTCTCAGGCCATCCGTTACATCAATGTTTTTTCCGCTGATAATGATTTTCATGATGTCATCCCCTTTTCTATTTTTTAGTAAAAGTCTCTACCTGTCCATTTTACCAAAGGGGGAAATATTTGGCAATAGGTGCGAAGGCCCGTCTGCATGTTTATTTTAAGAGGGGCGGTATCCTCCTTTCGGGAATACCGCCCCTCTTATTATGTTTCTTCCGCCGCGCCGATCAGAAAATCCTCCTGACCGCAAGTACGTTACGGTAATTTGCATTGGATACGATAATACCTGTCTTGCTCGTGCTGGCATGGACGATCTGGCCGTTTCCTGCATAGATTCCCACGTGGCCGGAATAACATACAATATCACCCGGCTGTGCATTTGCAAGGCCGCCCACATCATATCCCTGGCTTCTGTCAGCCGAGGAGGAGTGGGGCAGGGAAACGCCAAAGTTCTTATATACACTCATAACGAATCCTGAGCAGTCTGTTCCGTTCGTCAGACTGGAGCCGCCATATACATAGGGATTACCGACAAACTGCATTGCATAATCAACAACGGCATTGCCCAGATCACTTCCGCCGCCGGAAGGAGCCGGTGCGGGCGCGGGCGCCTCTGCCGCCTGCTGCTCCTGGCTGCCCTGCTGTTCGTTTTTCTTCTGACGGGCCGCTTCCTTTGCTTCCTTCTCTGCCCGGTCTTTCGCCACTTTCTCTTCTGCCTTTCTGGCTGCTTCCTTGGCTGCCTTCTTGGCCTCTTCTTCTTTCTGCAGTCTGGCTTCCTCTTCTTCTCTGGACTCTGCTTTTACAAAATCCGTGCGAAGAGATACATATTCGGAAGATACGTAGCCATAACCTTCCTCAATATCCACCTTTACCCAGCCGTCCAGTTCTTCGATGACCGACAGTTCTTCATCAATGGGCACCAGCCCCAGTACCGACGCATCGGTTCCTTCCGCCTCTCTTACTTTCAGCGTGGTCGTCGTTACCGTGGCAACCCGTGTGCCTACTTCCTTGGCAAGAGCAATTGCCTCTTCACCGGTCACACAATATTCTCCCTTGACATATCCGGTCACACTGCCTGATTTTATCTTATACCAGCCGTTCTCTTCCTCTATAAAGTCACCCACGGACTTATCATAGAGCTTGCCAAGAATCTCTCCTTCCTCGCTGGGAATACTTCTGATATTTACATAATCGTTCACTTTTGCAATCACCAGTTCGGAAAAATGTTTTTCTTCTTCTGATAATTTCTCTGTTTCCTCTGCCGCTTTGTTCTCTGCTTCTTTTGCATTGGTCTCAGAACCGTCTTTTGCCTTCGCCTTTTCATTGGCCTCACGTGCCGACACGGGAGTGCTGCTCTTTTCCTGGCTGCTCTTCGGTGTACCTTTGTTCTCCGGCTTCTTTCCTGAACTGCTGTCTGCGGCCTTTGCCCTGACAGGCGTGATATCCCTGGCAGAAGCGACCTCCTCCTGGGCGCTGCCTTCCTCCATTGTCAGCGCAAGTCCGGCGGCGGGAAGAAGAGAAGATACCCCGGTGGCTTCCGTCCTGATGGACGTGCCGCTCACGGCTATGACTCCGATTAATGCATATGCTGCCAATTTTGCGTTCTTATGTCTCATATTGCCCTCCAAACACAGGTTTCAATGCGTCAGTATTTCTAATATATTAAGAGTTGTTACAAAATTGTTAAATTCTTTAAATAAAATATAGCATTGAAACCTGTGTTTGTCAACACCAAACATACTTTCCAAATAAAGGAAATTAGTCCTTTGGTATCAGTTCTGCCCTTCCTCCTCTCACTCTCCGCTCATAAGGTATTCTTCCACGCCGGCCACGGCATTGGCGCCGTCCGCCACGGCCGTCACTACCTGCCGCAGCTTTTTGGTGCGGATATCCCCTGCCGCAAAGATGCCCGGGCAGCTGGTACGGCAGTCTTCTCCCGCTTCGATATATCCGTTTTGATCCGTGCTGACAAGCGACGAAAAGGCCGAAGATAACGGCTTTAATCCTACGGCAATAAATACGCCGTCCACAGGGATATCCTGCACTTCCCCGTTTTTCTGATTTCTCACATGGATGCTTTCCACCTGCCCCTTTCCGTCAATGCGCTCCACCACACTGTCCCAGACCATTTCCACCCCCGGCAGAGAAAACAGTTTCTGCTGCAGTGCCTTCGCTGCCCGCAGACTGTCCCTTCTGTGAATGACATACACTCTGGTGCAGAATCTGGACAGGACGATGGCATCTTCCACCGCCACATCTCCGCCGCCCACCACTGCCGTCACCCTGCCCCGGAAAAAAGCGCCGTCGCATGTCGCACAGTAGGAGACGCCATGCCCCTTCAGCGCTTCTTCTCCCGGCACTCCCAGGCCTGCATAAGCCGCTCCTGCGGCGATAATGACAGCCCTGGTCTGATAAGTCTCCCGCTCTGTCACCACTTCCTTGCCGTCATCTCCGCTGCGTATCTCCTGTACCATGCCTTCCGCAAACACTGCCCCTGCATACTCCGCATGCTCTCTGAATTTCATCCCCATCTCAAAACCGTTTATCCCCTGCAGTCCCGGATAATTGTCCACCTCACCGGTATTGACAATCTGACCGCCGCTCATGGGCGCTTTCTCTATCACAAGCACGGAAAAACCTGCCCGTCTGGCATAAATCGCCGCAGTCAGCCCTGCAGGCCCGGAACCGATAATAATCACATCTGTCATTGTAATTTCCCTCCTGATATCTTTTTTCTTCACGGCAGAACCGGGCATGTAAACGCCTTTCCCGGCCTCCCGCCAATTTTTGTTTCCTTCTCCATGTATCAATAGTGTATCAGGAAACAGGAAAAAATACCACAGAATCGTATACTAAGGAAACACTGATGAAAGCGTTTCCCGCGCCGGATGGCGTACCGGATCACTCAGATTTTTATCGACATGGCAGATATGACATTATATAATGGATCCATAAGAAAACGACCGTTTTGACCGGAAAGGCAGGCAAACACTATGCAGGATTCTAAGAAAATTGTTCTGATCACAGGCGCATCCCGGGGCATCGGCCTCGCCTGCGCCAGGGCTTTTGCAAAAGCAGGCTATGACATGTATCTTACCTGCCTGCATTCAGAGGCGCGGCTGAGCGCACTGAAGCAGGAACTGGAAACGCAGTGGCATATCAGCTGCCGCGTCTGTCTGTGCGACGCGGGAAACCATCGGGATGTGGCACGGCTTTTTTCCTCCATTGACACCCTGGATGTTCTGATCAACAATGCCGGCATCTCCTATTTCGGCCTGATTCAGGATATGTCTTTTTCCGACTGGGACAGGGTAATGTCAACCAATTTGAATTCCTGCTTTTATACGGTCAGACATGCCATCCCCCTTATGCTGGCAAAAGGACAGGGCCGGATCATCAATATCTCCTCGGTATGGGGCAGCACGGGCGCTTCGATGGAAACCGCTTATTCCGCCTCCAAAGGTGCTGTCAACGCCTTTACCAGAGCCCTTGCCAAGGAACTGGCCCCCAGCAATATTCAGGTCAATGCCGCCTCATTCGGAGTCATTGATACGGATATGAACCGCGGCTTTACGCAGGAAGAGCTGAAACAGCTCACGGATGAAATTCCGGCCGGCCGCATGGGAAGCTGCGAAGAAGCCGCCAGACTCGTGCTGCAGCTCGTCCGCTCCCCCGCATATCTGACCGGACAGATTATCACCATGGACGGCGGATGGACTTAGGGAAGTGCTGATTGAATCAGCGTTTCCTTAACTTTCCCGGCCCTCACTCTTCTGCCCTTTTCATCTCATTCAGCACACCGATTCCCAGCGGCAGGGACAAAAGCAGAGTGCCTATATCCGCAATGCTCTGGCACATCTGCACGCCCGTCAGGCCAAAGAACCTTGGCAGTATGAGGATCAGAGGCAGAAAAAACAGGCCCTGCCGTCCTGCGGCCACAATGGATGCTCTGACAGCCCTGCCAATCGACTGCAGCATCATATTGCACATCACGATCCACGCCCCCAGAGGAAACGCCAATATCTGCAGCCGCAGAGCCAGCGTCCCCACCTCTACCACCTGGGGATTCCCTTTCACAAACAGAGATACCATGCCCCTGGCCGCGATAAAACCGCCGACTGAGAGAATCAGCAGAAATACCGTCGCATATTTCACGCAGAAGAAAAAAGCCTCCCGCACCCGCTTCATCTTCCCGGCTCCGTAGTTCATACCGCAGACCGGCTGAAATCCCTGGCCGAATCCAATCAGGGCGGAATTGGCAAACATCGTAATACGGGATACGATGGACATGCCCGCTATGGCCGCATCCCCATAAACTCCCGCCGCATGGTTGAGAAAGGTCACGGAAACACTGGCCAGACCCTGACGGCACAGGGAAGGCAGTCCGCCCCGAATGATTTCTTTTACATAATAAAATGACGGACAGAAATGCTTGAGTCGGATCACAATATTTCCGCCCTTCCTGCTCTGCAGCACAAGGAGCAAAAAACTGATAATCTGACTGATTACCGTCGCCAGAGCCGCTCCCGCCACGCCCATATGCAGGGTGAAGATAAAAAGTGGGTCCAATACGATATTTACTGCCGCTCCCGTCACGATCCCCACCATGGCATAGGCGGCACTTCCTTGAAAACGAAGCTGGTTATTCAGCACCAGAGAGGTTGTCATAAAAGGCGCACCGAAAAGAATGATCCTCAGATAGTCCATCGTATAGGGCAGAATCGTGGGTGTGGAACCCAGTATAAGAGAAAGCGGCCGCAGGCAAAGAAGGCCTCCCGCCGCTATGATAAGCCCTCCCAGAAAAGCATAGACAAAACCGGTTGCCGCCATCACGGATGCTTTTTCATATTCTCCGGCGCCCAGCCTTCTGGAAATATAGTTTCCGGAACCATGTCCAAAGAAAAAACCAAGCGCCTGGATAAAGGCCATCACGGAAAAGACAACACCCACTGCCCCTGTGGCACTGGCGTTGAGCCTTCCCACAAAAAAAGTATCCACCATATTATAAAAAGAAGTAATCAGCATACTGATGATGGTGGGGACGGCCAGTCTGCATACCAGTCTGCGCACCGGGGCCGTTGTCATATATCGGATTTTCTCTTCCTGCTCCCGCAGCTCTTCCTCGCCGGTCTGTTCCGGTTCTTTCCCTTCTCGCTCTTCCCGCCATGCTTCCTCCGGCCTGATCATCTGTTGCTCTCTCTTTGTCATAATTTCAACCGACACCCCCTTATTCCTGCATCTCTGTTTTCACGTTTCTTTTCATACACAGGATGCCTGTCACATCTGCCAGCAGCCATCCGATGGGAATGGCCCACCAGATTCCCTGTACCCCCACCGCCGGCAAAGGCGCCAGACAGTATGCCAGAAGCACCCGGGTCCCCAGGGAAATGACCGTAAGCACCAGCGACATTCCCGGCCTGTTAATTCCCCTGTAATATCCATACAGTAAAAACAATATGCCGATTCCGCAATAAAATGCCCCTTCCGTCCGCAGATATCCCACTCCCGTTTTGATGATCCCTGCAGAGGGATTGCTGACAAACAATCTGATCAGCGGCCCGGCCCCCGCAAATACGGCCACGGATATGACGATACAAAACAGCATGGAAATCCACAGCGCATCCCGCATCCCCCGCCGAACTCTCTCCCTTTTTCCCGCACCGTAATTCTGGGAAATAAACAGGGAAAAGGCATTACCAAACTCCTGGGCGGGCATATAAGCCAGTGTGTCGATCTTAACACCTGCCGCAAAAGCAGCCATCACCACCGCACCGAAGCTGTTGACCAGGCCCTGCACCATCAGAATACCAAAATTCATCACCGACTGCTGGACGGAGGCAGTGATTGAAAAATGGGCAATTTCCATAACAGCCGTTTTGGAAAAGCGTATTTCCGCCCGGCAGGGCCTGAGTGGTTTTTCTCTGATCCATGTATAAATCGCAATCCCCACACCGGAAGCTGCCTGGGAAATAACCGTTGCCAGCGCCGCTCCCCAAATCCCCCATCCACAGACAAGGACAAAGAGCAGATCCAGGCCCACATTCAGCAGCGCAGTCGTGCCCAGAAAACACAATGGCACGACGGAATTTCCCACCGCCCGCAAAAGATAGGCAAAATAATTGTAGAGAAATACAAAGAAAATTCCCATAAACACCATATCCGTGTATTCCTTCATCATCCCCATCAGCTCCGGCGGGATCTGCAGAAGAAGCAAAATCTCTTCGGAAAAACACAGGACGCCCACATGCAGCCCTGCCGCTGCCAGGCCGATCAGGAGAAAAGCAATACACATACTGTTTTTCATACGGCTGATATCCTTTTTCCCAAAATAATAAGAAAAGGCGGCGCCGCTTCCCATACACAACCCGATCAGAATGGAAGTCAGAAAAGTCATCAGCGTATAAGCGGAACCGACTGCTGCCAATGCCTCCTCACCCAGCGCCCTGCCGACAATAAGCGTATCCGCTATATTATAAAACTGCTGCAGCATATTTCCCAATATCATAGGCATGGCAAAAAACAGCAGCGATTTTGCCACATTTCCTTCCGTCAGATCACGTTCCATTTATATCACCTGTTATTATAAGAATTAAGCGCGGAAAAGCCTCCTTCCCCCTGAGGCCCTTGCGCATAAAAAAGAGTCCGCCTGCGAACTCTTTTTTATCGGGCGGCCTTTTGTTCCAGGACCGCCCGCCGACATGTTCCCTCTTACGGAATCACATTCTCAGTTTTATTTGATCGTAATATTGCCTTTGGGTGCCGCGTAAGTATCTCCAATCACGCCGCCCAGAGAATTCACATAAGAAATCAGGCCCTCCGCGTCAATCACGCCGGTGTCAATCACTTCCTGTGCCTGGGTAAAGACATAATATGTATCTCCGCCATCTGCCATAAAGTTATTGACTGCTATATAATAGCTGTCGGTAAGACTGAAATCACGTCCGCCTACCGATGTAATGGTCACACGGCTGCCGGGAACCGCAGGTGCAAAATAAGTGGAATCCGGATACTGCAGGCCATTGACATAAGGGATGGAAGTGTCAATGGTAAAGACAATGCCCGATACCTGCGGGAATCCGCCCAGTGCGGCAGGTGCCGCGCTGCAGGATGCTTCCAGCGCTTCCAGAAGCTGTGCCCCTGTTACCTTCACCACGCTGACGGAATTGCCGAAAGGAAATACCGTATACAGAGTGTTCATCGTGATGGGACCTGCCGGTATACTCGCACGGACGCCGCCGCCGTTCTGAATCGCCCCGTCTACTTTCACGGCATCTCCCATATACTGCTGCGCCGCATACAGATATGCGTCAGCCGCAAAATCGCCCAGGTTGGTCTCCTGTGTGCGGACACCCGGCTCTCTCTCTCCATTGAGATCCACTGCCGCCGTGGCAAAAAGCCCCGAGTATGCCGCATCCACAATGTCCTGATGCGCTTTGACAAAGCCTGCCACTGTCGCGTCATATCCGCCTTTATAATCTGCCGCTTTTACAAGGGATGCCTTTTCTGTCTTTGTCTCCTGATCATATACGACCACACCGATATTGGCAAGATAATTGCCGATGCTTGTAATGACGGTTCCGTTTACTTCCAGGCCGCCGTCCATCTCCGTATGACTGTGTCCGTCAACAAACAGGTCGATGCCGGTTGTATTGGCAGCCACATCTACGGACCGTCTGCCCACACTTTCATCATCCACGCCCAGATGGCCCAGACAGATAATATAGTCGCAGCCCTGCGCCTTTAATGTATTCACCTGCTCCTGGGCACATGCGTACAGCTCCTGCCCGTCGAGAATGGTAATATCCTTTACATTTTTGGGACTCGCCTTTGTCTGTGCTTCCGCGGTATCCAGACCGAATACGCCCACCTTCATATTGTCAAAGGCAAATATCTTATTGTCCTCGAAATACGGCTCACCGGTCTCCTTATCCAGAATATTGGCATCCAGAATCGGAAAATCTGCAAGTGTATCCATGATCTGCAGCTCTTCAAAGCCAAAATCAAATTCATGATTTCCCAGTGTCGCCGCGTCATATCCCGCCGCATTCATAAACAATACGGAGGAGCCGCCGTCAAAATAGCTGACCAGTGTGGTTCCCTGCGAGAAATCACCCGCATCCAGCAGCAGTACATTGGCCCCCTGCCCCTCATAATACTGTTTCAGAGACGCCACGGCCGCCATGCCAAGCTGCTTACCCTCCACAGTATCAAAATGGCCGTGGATATCATTGGTATGGATCACTACCAGATCGCCTTCATAAGAAGTTCTGGCCGCCGCCACCGTATCGACGCAGCCGTTACAACCAATCCCCAGGAACATGGCCGCCGCTGCCGTAACAGCCAGCAACCGTCTGAAAAGTCTGTTCATATAACCCTCCTTTTCTTCTGTAAAAAAATACCCCGTTACCATTCTATCTTACGGTTTCAGCGCATCTGTGTCAAGAAAAATCGACTTCCCATCACGGCAAACGCATGCGTGAATAAATTGTGCCCTTTGCGCAAAGTCTCCGCGATGGCAAAGTTTAAAAACAAAAAGGCGCGGAACGCATATATTTTTTTCAGGCTGGAATACTGATACTGATGTAACAGCCAGGTACGCCTGAAACGTTACCTGCCAAGCACTGCGATAAGAAAAACGGAGGTCGTTATGAAAATTACAGAAAAAAAGAAACCGGTCAATACCGTCCCCAAAGGGGTCTGGGAAAGCAGCCGACCCGAACCGGAAAAAAAGAAAACCACCGTAACACCTGTTACAGATCTGCAGGGAAACGGCTACCCTCCTGACAGGAAAAAATAATCACCATCGGGCAGGAGGCTGCCCATTCGCTGGGCAGCTGACCTTCCACGCCACTGTGGTTATGTGTCACTTACCTGTAAATATCTGCTGGCTTTTATACAAAATGCAGACAAAATCCCCAAAACCATATATTATGCTATCTTTTCTGCCGCCATCGGTAACTCATACAGTGTATCCGGGTCAATATCCAAACACTTCGTATTATCCCGGTTTCCCCCGATATCCCATGCCAATGTATCATTCATCACTGTACAGGCCTCTTGAAAAACAGTGATATCTTTCAATGGACGAAATACCTCTTTCTCAATCATTTGCGTCATATCATAACATACGATTTTACCATCTTCAAAGTATACATATACCGAATAATTTTCCATTGGTATTACCTGCACAACCTTCGGAAACATAACGTTCACCTCACTTTTAAACTAACGGATTGATTCGGTTCATCGGTTTTCCATCCTTTGATAATTCCCAATTCTGCATCAGTTCATCCTGATGTAAAACACACCATGCTAAAATCAATTTGAGTTGCCGGGATGGCAATGCACCTTTTATACACCTTGCTGCATCAATTTCAATAATCGCCTTATTTCCATTATATTCCGCACGGAAATGTGGAGGATTATGGTCATCATAATACATTGTAACCCTGATTCCGTAAAACAACGATATCTCTGGCATTATACTTGACTATATATACCTGACAATATAAGTCTACCACAGTTATTACCTAAAAAAACCACAAACACGATATATCTCACACCTTTTCATTATATAAATTACCGCTCTCTATTTTACATTTTCTATAAATTTTTCATACCAAAGCGGTATCTCATGTGTAACTCTTATCGACTTTCCATTCTTATAAATTGCAAATCTGCAAAACTCTATGGTATTATCATAAAATGCCGCCAAATCACATTCCGGCAAAACAGTTTTCAAATTATCAAAGGTCTCAATATATCTTCTTTCTATATCCTGCTCTGCAATATACGGCGGTTCCTTAGTTTTCACATACTTTCAGATAAATCTCTGTAAACGTTGGATATCCAAGTTCACGGAGTTTCTTGTTGTTAAATGCAGTCTGTAATACGAAATATCCACCGCAATACCAGTTTCCATTCCGTATGTTGGCGCATATCCATACCTTTTCTTCTTCCACACCTAACCTCTTTAATTCCCTGAATTTTGTCTTGACTTTCTTCCATTGTTTCCAGTAAATAGTTCTTGTCTTATGTCTTAGCCATTCATCGGTTTCCCTCAAAAGTCCCTTCATGTCTGCACGTGAGAAATAATTTACCCATCCTCTGGCAAACTGCGTCAGTTTCATAGCTCTGTATTCATTTCCCCATCCGTTATTCCTTTTTGTCAGTTTTCTTATTTTATCTTTCATTTTTGCTACTGACTTTCGATGTACCCGAATTCTGCATTTCCCTATGTAACGGTAAAATGCGTATCCAAGATATTTGACTTTGCTGATATGTGCCACCCTTGTTTTCTTCCGGTTCACTTTCAGATAAAGTTTCCCCTCAATAAATGGGATGATGTTTTTCAAGGTTCTTTCTGCACTCTTTCTGCTTTTACACAAAATCATGCAGTCGTCCGCATACCGCACAAACCTGTGCCCTCTGCCTGTCAGTCCCCTGTCCAGTTCATTCAGCATGACATTACTAAGCAATGGACTTAACACTCCGCCTTGTGACATCCCTGTTTCCGTCTTTTCAACCCCCCCTCTGCTAATAACCCCTGCATTGAGGTATTTGTGTATCAGCAATATTACCCGTCCGTCTGAAAGTCTGTGATGATGTGGTTGTTTTCAGCGATTTTCTGACAAGCGGACACTTCTGCATACTCTTTCTGTTCCGCAGATACCATTTGCAGATAGTCCTCAATATGAAGTTGTCTGTCCTTAAATCTGTCATTGGTTACATTCATTTACTCACATTTCCTAATGATTTATAATATACCTCTGGGCATACAAGATTTAGCTTCTTGATATAATTTGAATCTATGTTAATAAACTTTATATTCCCATCAAACTCAAACACTATTTTACCTCTTTTTCAAAAAATGTGGGAAGTTATAGCAACTTCCCACTCGTTAATGTTCATCTCTTTATGGATTGGCTACCAAAGGTTAATGGAGACCTTCACTCTTTATTCTTACCAACAAAATCACAAAAGTATTTGTATCTGCACCTTTTCCATTAATGCCGATATGCAGTCCCGGCAGAATAATAAGAGGTTCAACCGAACTTCTTACTTATATTATATTCATTTTCTACTAAATATCTACTGGTATTTTAAACAAAAAACAGACAAAATCCCCAAAACATATATGTTCTGGGGATTGAGATATTCCATTTGTCATCTCTTGCATAGTTTCAAACGCCCAAAACACGGCATTTTCAAGCACTTTGTTAGTTACCTGTCACTTACTTATAGAACTCTATACTGCCTCTTGATATTTCAGAATCAAGATTTTAAATTCTATTTTGTTGATTTCTGTCTTATCAACTGATATAATGCCATTAAAACCAGAATCACCGTGGAGGACACTATGGGGAGAGAAAAACATAAAAACCAACTTAATATATATAAGGAATTTTGGAACTTAGCCAATCAGGCAAATGACTTGGCAAACACGGGCAACTATGATGTAGACATGTTAATCTCAGCATGGAAGCATCAATTAACTGCTTCTAATTTCTTTTATGGAACACTGGTTGGCAAAGAACTTAACCATGATGCTAACAAAACCTATTATTCATTAAAAACAGAGCCAAAAGAACATCAGTTAATATATTGCCAAATCGGTCGCGGATATTCAAAAGAATTATTTGACCCCCATTGGTGCTATGTCCTCAAACATTGCGGTACTAAGCTAATCGTAGTTCCTGTCACATCAATCAAACAGGATTCTGGAACTTTAACTGTACCATATGAATATGATATAGAAGAAGATAATCATATAAAGGCACGGATGCATTTTGATGATATTCGTTGTGTAGATAAAATGTGAATATTGGAAAAGAAAGGTTATATTAATATTATTACATCCCGTATAGAAATAGAAGAAGCCATATCAGAATTTTTTAATTTTACAGGAAAAACTATTGACGCAAAGGAATAATAATGTTAGAATGAGGGCAACTTAAAAAAGAACCCTTTAGTGGGCAAACAAAATTTATAGTCATTAATTTGACAACTTAAGGACAGCGGTTCAGCCGTTGTCCTTTTTATTGACGCAAAAACTCCGCAGGAAAACCTGCGGAGTATACATTCTTGAAACCTTCTGTTCTGTTTGCCTATCTCTTGGAGAACTGCGGCGCACGTCTCGCTGCTTTGAGACCATATTTCTTTCTCTCTTTCATACGAGGGTCTCTGGTCAGAAATCCTGCCTTTTTCAGCACTGGTCTGTAATCGGCATCCGCCTGCAGGAGCGCTCTGGAAATACCATGTCTGATCGCACCGGCCTGTCCTGTATAGCCGCCACCGTATACATTTACCAGGATATCGAACTTATCTGCGTTATCGGTCGCCACCAGGGGCTGCCGCACGATCACTTTCAGTGTCTCCAGTCCGAAATATTCGTCAATGCTTCTTTTATTAATTGTAATGTCGCCTTTACCGGGTACTAAATATACTCTGGCGATTGATTTTTTCCTTCTGCCTGTTCCGTAGTATCTAGCTGTTTTAGCCATTTCCGATTCCTCCTTTTTCGTCCCCTTCGATTAAAATGTCAATACTTCAGGCTTCTGAGCGGCATGTGCATGCTCCGGTCCTGCGTATACGTGAAGTTTCTTGAACATTTGTCGTCCCAAAGGTCCTTTCGGGAGCATTCCCTTTACCGCAAGCTCAATAACCTGCTCCGGTTTCTTCGCCATCTTCTCTCTGAGTGTGGCCTGTTTCATACCGCCCACATAATCGGAGTGATGGTAATAAATCTTCTGATCCAGCTTCTTGCCTGTCACTTTGATCCTGGCAGCGTTGATAACGATTACGTTGTCACCGGTGTCCATATGAGGAGTGAAGATCGGTTTGTTCTTTCCTCTCAATACTTTCGCAACTTCTGATGCCAAGCGTCCCAATGTCATATCTGCAGCGTCTACTACATACCATTTTCTGTCGATTGTAGATGGACTCGCCATAAAAGTTTTCATTATGTTACCTCCATAATAAATCTCGTCTTATCAATCTGTTTTTGTGTTTTCTCTCACTTCTCCGGCAGATGTCCGGGCCGCCGCATACGTTACCGAAAACTTGATAAAAGGCATCTCCGAAGCGCTCTGCCCGGGAATTGACAGTCGCTCCTGATTCCGCCACACTGAGTAATTATAGTATACCGGCCCGTGTGTGTCAATATCTCTGGCACCAATTTTTCCCTGTTTTATTACAGTTCTGCCTCTGGCAAAATACAAAGCCCTGCCTGCACTGTCGCGGCAGGGAACTACGGCTCAGACAAACTCATATCCCGTCAGTGTCAGTCCTCTTGCCGGCATGGTGGGACCGGCCAGTTGTCTGTCTTTGGCCTCCAGAATGTCTCTGACATGGCCGGGGGTATATCTGCCTTTTCCGCATTCTGTGAGGGTTCCCGCGATGATCCGCACCATATGATAGAGAAAACCGTTCCCGGAAATACGGATGATCAGCATACTGCCCTGCTCGTCCAGTTCAATCCGGTAAACGGTGCGCACCGTGCTCTCCGCCTGGGAGTCCGCGGAACAAAAGCTCTTAAAATCATGTTCTCCCTCCAGGTATGAGGCCGCTTCCCGCATCTTTCCCAGATCCAGGGATGTATAAATAAAATGGGAATAAAGCCGGACGACAGGCATCGGAAATTCCCCCCGCCAGATCCTGTACTCATAGGTCTTGATGCTGCTGCATTTTCTGGGGTGGAAATCCGGTGCGGTCTGACAGGACTCCTGGATGCGAATATCATCAGGCAGCCTCTGATTCAGCGCATAGCTGATCTTCTCCGCGGGCATCCTTGTATGCGTGTCAAATACCGCTATATTACAAAGCGCATGTACGCCCGCGTCTGTTCTGCTGGCGCCGATAACCCGGATCTCCTCTTGTAGCAGCGCTGACAGATGCTTATTTAATTCTGCCTCTATGGAATTTCCGTTCTTCTGCACCTGCCATCCGTGATAAGCGGTCCCGTCATAAGCCACTTTCATTCTTACTCTTATCATAACAACAGCCCCTCCGCAATCCTGACCGCAGCCAGGGCTGCAACGTAAAGAGCCAGCACACTATATGCCACAGCATCCCGTCTCTTATACTTAAGCGGCTTCATCTTTGTCCTGCCTTCACCCCCCTGATAGCATCTGGCTTCCATCGCCATCGCCAGATCATTGGCACGACGGAAAGCGGAGATAAAAAGAGGCACCAGCAAAGGAACCATGGCTTTTGCCTTGCGGATCAGATTGCCGCTCTCAAAGTCCGCGCCCCTGGCAATCTGTGCCTTCATGATCTTATCGGTCTCTTCCATTAAGATAGGAATAAACCGAAGGGCGATGGACATCATCATCGCAATCTCATGTACCGGCACCCGGACCTTTTTCAGAGGACTCATCAGCTTTTCCATCCCGTCCGTCAGATTGTTGGGCGTGGTTGTCAGAGTCATCAGCGAAGAACCGATGATCAGAAAGCTGAGTCGGACTGCCATAAAGACAGAAAGACGCAGTCCTTCCTTTGTAATAGTCAGCTTCCATACCTGCACAAGTACCTCTCCCGGCGTCAGAAACAGATTAAATACCACCGTCAGGAGAAGCAAAAACAAGATAGCCTTCATCCCTTTGACCATATACCGAAACGGCACCCGTGACAATCTGATCATAATGGCCAGGAACAGGGCCGCCACTGCGAATCCGGTAAAATGCCCAAACGTAAACAGAGAAATAATGTACAGAATCGTCCCCACCAGCTTCACCCGCGGATCCAGACGGTGAATGACGGAGTCGGTCTGATAATATTGCCCCAGTGTAATATCTCTTAACATATTTCCTCCCATGCCAATGACCTGATTACACGCCAACACAAAGCCATCGGTTCTGTCATCCCCATTCTCCGCCAAGCGAGCGCATAATTTCCCGCTCTGCCTCTTCCAGAGTCGTCACATCCGTGCGTACTGACATTCCTTTCTCCCGAAGAGCCTGCATGATATAAGTCACCTGCGGTGCGGCCAGACCTACCGCTTCCAGTTCCCTGTAATGTCCGAACACCTCTTTGGGTACATCATCAAACAACACACTTCCCCGGTTCATGACGATAATGCGGTCCACATACCTGGCAATGTCCTCCATGCTGTGGGAGACAAGCACAACGGTAATCCCTGTTTCCGCCTTCAGCGCCGCAATCCGATCCAGTATTTCATCCCTGCCTTTCGGATCCAGGCCTGCCGTAGGCTCATCCAGCACGAGCACTTCCGGTTTCATGGCCAGGACACCGGCAATGGCCACCCGACGCTTCTGTCCGCCTGACAGATCAAAGGGCGACTGGTAAAAATATTCTTCCGGAAACCCTACCTGCCGCAGGGCATCAAATGCACGCAGTTGTATCTCCTTCTGGGACAGCCCCAGATTTTTGGGGCCGAAACACACATCGGTAAAAACATCGACCTCAAAAAGCTGATGCTCCGGATACTGAAACACCAGTCCCACTTTGCTCCGCAGTTCTTTTTTATCAAAACCATCATCATGGATATCTCTGCCGTTAAAATAGATATGGCCGCCTGTCGGCGCCAGCAGCCCGTTCAGATGCTGGACAAGCGTGGACTTGCCCGATCCGGTATGGCCGATCAGACCGATAAACTGCCCATCCGGTATCGTCAGGCATACATCTTTTAACGCAAATGCCGCCATCTGCGTATCTTTTTCATAGATATGACTTACATGGTCCAGAATAATCGCCATCGCCGCTCCCTCATATATCGGATATCCGTAATATCGCCTCTGTCAGTTCCTGTGTGGTCAGAATCCCGTCCGGCAAAGGCACGCCTTTTTTCTTTAATTCATGCGCCAGCATCGTCACCTGCGGCACATCCAGCCGCAGCTGTTTCAGCCTCTCGACCCGGGAAAATACCTCCCGCGGTGTCCCCTGCATCTCCACTCTGCCCTGATCCATGACAAGCACTCTGTCCGCGTAAATGACCTCCTCCATATAATGGGTGATCAGCAGGATGGTGACATTTTCCACCTGATTGAGCGCCCGCACCGCACGGATCACCTCTTTGCGGCCGTTCGGATCCAACATGGCCGTCGGTTCATCCAGAATGATACATTTGGGATGCATGGCAATCACACCGGCAATGGATACCCTCTGCTTCTGTCCGCCTGAAAGTTTATTGGGTGAATGTTTGCGAAACTCATACATACCCACCGCCCGCAGGCTCTCTTCCACACGTTCCCAGATCTCTTTCGTCGGGACACCCATATTCTCCGGGCCAAACCCCACATCCTCTTCCACTACCTGGCCAATGATCTGGTTATCCGGATTCTGGAATACCATGCCGGCCTTCTGGCGGATCTCCCATACATATGCTTCGTCTTTTGTATCTTTGCCGTCTACCAGCACCGTGCCTTCCGTCGGATATAATATGGCGTTGATATGCTTGGCCAGCGTGGATTTGCCGGAACCATTGTGTCCCAGTATGGCCACAAACTCTCCCTGCCTCACATCAAGATCCACATGATCCACGGCACGGGTGACCCCTTCCGCATTGCCTTCTTCATCACGACGGATATATTCAAATACCAGCTTACTTGCCTGTATGATGCCCATATTCTACCTTCCTTTCGGGAATTGAGGTAGCTCGTCTTCCACTACGGTCATGCCAGAGTGCCGCAGCATTTTTTACCTGCTCTATTGTACTTGAAAACTCCCCGAATTACAAGTCTTTGTTAACTCTTCTTCCAAACCTGATAACATTTCCTGTAAATTGTAAGCAGCCAGGGGATGATATGCATTGAAATGTATTGTCCGGGGTGATATACTGTCCATGGAAGTGATTGAGAAAAAAACTTTTTCTGTTTACAGACTTATCAGACGGGAGTGATGCCTATGAAAAAATATATGAAATTTGCAGGCGCGGTCATCTGCTTTATCCTCTTGTGCGCATGCGCTTTTATCATAAGCCATAATTCGGAAACGCTTTCTGATTATGCAAAAAAAGAACCGGAAATCGCTTACAGGGAGCAGAATACACCGAAAGCTGACGCAGATGAGACACAAGAGACTGTCGCAGCCGAAACAGAAAGAGACTTGATAAATGACATTAGTGTCACAAAAACCACGATCGAAGCCGGTGCTGCCGGTGAAAACGGAGAAGAAATGAACGAACTGAATTTATATCCTGACCGGACTGTCTACCAGCCGGATTTTTATTATGAGCCGCTGACAGATGATCTCAAAAACCGGATCACCGGTGTTTCCTATAAAGAGGACTGTCCCATTCCCTATGAGGAACTCAGCCATGTGAGTGTATTATATGTCAATTTCAAAGGCAATACCAGCACGGGAGATATTATCTGCAACAAGGCCATTGCACAGGATCTTGTTGAAATTTTTTATGAGCTCTACCAGGCAGACTATCAGATCGAGCAGATCCGCCTGGTGGATGAATACGGGGCCGACGATCTGCTTTCCATGCAGGACAACAATACTTCCTGCTTTAATTACCGCACCATCGCAGGCACAAATAGGATTTCCATGCATGGCCGCGGACTTGCCATTGATATCAATCCTTTTTTCAATCCTTATATCACCTATAAGAACGGGAAGCAGCAGGTATCTCCTGTCGGCGCGGAAAGCTATGCTGACCGCACCCAGCCCTTCGCCTACAAGATAGACGAAAACGATCTCTGCTACAGGCTTTTCACGGAACATGGCTTTTCCTGGGGCGGAAATTGGAATCACAGCAAAGACTATCAGCATTTTGAGAAAAAAACAGATGCGTCGTAATCTGCGGCTCTGCCTATTGTTTTTTATATTCCTGCAATCCCACTGTCTGTACGGGATTGCAGTTTTTTTCTTCCACAAAACGCTGCCTGCTTCACTTTACAAACACCAGTTCCAGTTCCTTCTTCTCACAATAGGAAATAATCTTTTGTAAATACTCCTCCTCTGCCATCCTTTCTCCGTGATCCACGGATACTTCTTTTATGGCATCCACGTTTCCGGCCATATCCTCATAACCACAAAGATATACCCGTGTAAGCGCATATCGCAAATCTGCCTGTTTTAGCAAAAAATAAGATTCTTCCGCTTTCTGCCTGCTGCTGCGCAGATCACACAAATCTACAACAGACCTCTCTCCACCTGCGCTACTCGGAAGTTGTCTCCTGTTATCAGCAATCCCATCTGCAAAGCCTCCTTCTCTCCCGCCCGACTCGAGTCGTGTCTCCCCCAGATATAACGTATGGATCTCCCTGTTTTTTCCAAAAAAGTCATAATCGCGTCCCAGCGTCCGCATCCAGTCATCCTCTTTTTCATACATAATATCCCCCACAACAACCAATGCTGTAACCATAAAAAGAACCATGGCCGGCAGCTGCAGCCCTGCTTTCATCTTCCCGACCATCCGCTTCAGCCTGTGTGGCATTTCTCCGTTTCTTCTCATATTGCGTCTTTCCTTTCTGTCTGTGCGCAGAGTCCATCAGCCGGCGCCTGATATCTCCATGTCGTCAGACCATGATACAAGTGTCGTTTTAGGGAAACGCTGATTTAATCAGCACTTCCTTAGTAAACTTCCATGCGCCGCTGGCGCGGCGCACCACCACGGCATGAAAGCCAGTCACTACGCGCCTTCGGCTCTCCCGTGACTGCCGCTGGTATTCGCAATCCGGCCTATCGGCCTACTTGCTCATACCAGCTTGCCCGTCCAATGTCTGTATGGCTGTGCGTGCAAGCACGCCAAGCCAGACAGCCGCTGTCCGGGGCTTTCATAATAAATACTTTACCTATATTAACCTGAATCAGGTTTAAATGCAACAACCTGATTCAGGTTAAAACATTGAAGGCCAATATGTGGCGGATACAATAAAACATAGTATGTACGATATCAGGAGGAGAGGAGCGACCGTGTATCCACGTTTAAGAAATCTGCGTATAAGCAAACAAATATCCCAGACAGAAATGGGTAAAATACTGGGCATGTCTCAGACCGGTTATTCCAAATATGAAACCGGGGAAAATGATATTCCGACCACGATTCTGATCCGTCTTGCCGAATATTATAATACGAGCATTGATTATATTCTGAATCTTACAGATGTCAAAACACCTTATCCGAAACCGGACAACAACAGAAAAAAAGCCAATCCACACAAGACAGATTGACCTTTCCGGGCAAAATCAGTGCTCTATCCGGCCAGTAATCGCACTGACAGTGCCGAATATTTTGTCGGTTTGCAAGGCGGAGGAAGGAGGCGATTAGGGAAACGCTGATTTAATCTACACTTCCTTAGTATTTTTTATCTGCATGAACTGGTGCTCGAAGAGGCGGAGGCAGGGTTTCGTGAAAGCATGAACAGGGACACAAATCAGGCAGAGATACGAGTTACAGTATCCCTGCCTGAAGAAAAGCCAATATATCAGTGCATGTATGGACAGATTTTCCACTTTCCTGTATCTGTCTTTTATACCAGTTCGAGTACCACTTCCATGGCGCCGTCGCCTTTTCTCTGTCCGATCTTGATGATTCTTGTATAACCACCCTTGCGATCCGCATATTTCGGTGCGATCTCATCAAACAGTTTATTCGGCATATTCACAGACTTTGTATTTCTCTTTTTTCCTGCATTTTTATCCGGAACTTCCGTAATAGGATAAAGTACACGAAGCATCTGGTGCCTTGCATGAAGCCTGCCGGGCAGATCTTTTTTGATCTCCTTCTGCACTTCATCATAAACGGTCACTTTTTTGCCGTCTTTCACTTCTTTTACCCGTCTGCCGTCTTTGTCCTTCTTCGGAACTTTTGCAGTTACGGTAACAGTCTCAAAATTGTCCTTTTCTTTGACTGCCATTGCAATCAGGCCTTCCGCAATCTTCTGTACTTCTTTCGCTTTTGCCTGCGTGGTAATGATCCTTCCGTGATATAAAAGATTGGTCACCTGATTTCTGAGCAGGGCTTTTCTCTGAGAAGAGGTTCTGCCCAGTTTTCTGTATTTTGCCATATTTATGTCCTCCATTCATGGGGTATCCGTCCACGCTCTTTGGTCTTATTGAACGGATACGATTATGGTTCCATTCATGAATCCAACCACAGGCGCACCCATCGGTTTTACCGCCCGCGGCACAGAATATCATTCATCGCTCGGATTTAACTGCAGCCCGAGTTCTTTTAATTTTGCAAGCACTTCTTCCAGTGATTTACGTCCCAGGTTGCGGACTTTCATCATATCTTCGGAAGTCTTGTTGGTCAGTTCTTCCACGGTATTGATGCCGGCACGTTTCAGACAGTTATAAGAGCGGACAGAAAGCTCCAGTTCGTCGATACTCATCTCGAGGACTTTCTCTTTCTCGTCGTCTTCCTTTTCCACCATAATCTCCGCGCTTCTTGCATTTTCTGACAGATCCACAAAGAGATTCAGGTGTTCGCTCAATACCTTCGCAGCCAGGCTGACTGCTTCATCCGGAGCCAGTGTTCCGTTTGTGTATACATCAAGTGTGAGCTTATCAAAGTCTGTAATTTGTCCAACACGGGTATTTTCTACTGTAAGATTCACTCTTTCCACAGGTGTATAGATCGAGTCAACTGCAATCACACCAATGGGCAGATCCTCGCCTTTGTTTTTATCGGCGCTCACATATCCCCGGCCCTTGGTGATCGTAAGTTCCATATTCAGCCGGCTGTCCTTTCCACCGCTCAGAGTGGCAATCGTCAGGTCGGGATTATATATTTCAATATCCTGATCCGCCTGAATGTCGGATGCCTTTACGACGCCTTCGCCTTCAAACTCAATATATGCCGTTTTGGGTTCATTGCCGGTACTGTTATTCCGGATTGCAAGACTTTTGATGTTCATGATGATCTCAGTCACATCTTCCTTGACTGCCGGGATGGAACTGAACTCATGCAGAACACCGTCTATTTTCACCTGGCTTACTGCAGCACCTGGTAAGGAAGAGAGCATAATTCTTCTCAGGGAGTTTCCTAGTGTGATGCCGTAACCTCTTTCCAGAGGTTCCACAACAAACTTTCCATATTTTCTGTCTTCTGAAATTTCTGCCACCTCAATGTTTGGTCTTTCAAAATCAAACATGCAATACCCTCCTTGCTATAAGCCGACACACTTATTATTTGGAATACAACTCGACGATAAGCATTTCGTTTACCGGAACGTCGATCACTTCCCTGGTCGGAAGTGTCTTTACCGTTCCTTTCAGTCCTTCCAAATCTGCCTCCAGCCATTCGGGAACCAGTCTGCCTGCAGTCACTTCCACAATATCCTTATATCTCTGCAGACTTCTTGATTTTTCTCTGATCTCAATGGTATCGCCGGCACTGATGCTGTAAGAAGGAATATTGACGGGCTTGCCGTTGACCAGTACATGCTTATGGCCTACGACCTGTCTTGCCTCCCTGCGGGTTCTTGCAAATCCCAGTCTGAAAATAACATTATCAAGTCTTCTTTCCAGAAGAACCATCAGGTTCTCACCGGTCATTCCTTTTGCTTTGTCGGCTTTTTTATAATAGTTACGGAAAGGCTTTTCCAGTACACCGTAAATGAATTTGGCTTTCTGCTTCTCGCGAAGCTGCAGGCCATATTCACTTATCTTTTTTCCTGCTCTTGCGCTGTTTCTTTTTGATTTCTTATCATATCCGAGATATGCCGGTTCCAATCCGAGTGCTCTGCATCTTTTCAGAACGGGAACTCTGTTTACTGCCATTTTTATTTCCTCCTGTTATTGTTTACAGTACATGACGTACCTTCCTCCAACCGGCCGAAAACGCCTTTCTATGGGCGTCTCGCTTTCGTGTGAGGTCATTTGCTGCCATAGAGCTTTTCCTGATTATACTCTGCGTCGCTTGGGCGGACGACAGCCATTGTGCGGTACAGGCGTTACATCTTTGATGCTTGTCACTTCAAGACCACATGCCTGAAGGGCGCGGATTGCCGCCTCACGGCCTGAACCCGGTCCCTTTACCATCACATCCACTGTCTTGAGTCCATGGACCAGCGCTGCTTTTGTTGCTGTCTCTGCTGCCATCTGTGCGGCATAGGGAGTAGATTTCTTTGAACCTCTGAATCCAAGACCACCGGCACTTGCCCAGCTCAGGGCATTTCCTTCCGTATCAGTCAGCGTGACGATCGTGTTGTTAAAGGAAGACTGAATATGTGCCTGTCCACGTTCAACGTTTTTCTTAACGCGCTTTTTTGTTACTTTTTTTGCAACTTTTTTAGCCATTTTAAACTAACCTACTTTCACCTTTCTACACTGCTTACTTTTTCTTATTTGCAACGGTTCTTCTGGGGCCTTTCCTTGTTCTGGCATTGGTCTTTGTCTTCTGCCCGCGGACAGGAAGCCCTTTCCTGTGCCGGATCCCTCTGTAGCATCCGATCTCCTGTAATCTCTTGATGTTGAGAGCGACTTCACGTCTGAGATCACCTTCCACCATGTAGCCTCCAGCGATGACTTCACTCAGTCTCTTTACTTCATCATCTGTCAATTCTCTGACACGTGTGTCAGGATTCACATTCGCTGTCGCCAGGATCTTGTTTGCACTTACTCTGCCGATTCCGTAGATATAAGTCAAACCAATCTCCACACGTTTGTCTCTCGGTAAATCAACACCTGCAATACGAGCCATTCTCTGTTCCTCCATCTTCTCATGCCGGTATCCCGGCATTTTTGTAGTTACTGTTTGATTGGGTGCGCAAACGCACCACCAGACTTTTTTGTCCGGCCTCCGCCTCTCCCTCACGGTCTGCATAAGCAAAAAGCAGGGCTGTCGGCGGTATCAAATGTAATCTCCCGTAGGCTCTTTTTTCTACGTTCAATTATTTAAATCAGGACTCCACTGCAATGCCCCGGTCAGATGCCGGTACAAGGTATGGCCTCACGATAAGACACAGTGTCTGTCCTGCAGCCGCACATAAAAATGTGACAAGTCTTATCCTTGTCTCTGTTTGTGTTTCGGATTCTCACAGATAATTCTGATCGTTCCTTTTCTTTTAATTACTTTGCACTTTTCGCAAATAGGCTTTACTGATGATCTGACTTTCACCTGAAACCCTCCTTTCAAAAAAGACCGTCTAACATTATAGCATGGTATATAGCAATTTGCAAGTGGGTTTTGCCCGCAAAATCGCTGTTTTTACTGTATTTTCAGTGGTTTTGGCACTCCGCCGAACTAAGTTCGCACTAAGTTCGTTAAATACCTCGGGATGTTCTGCTCGCTAAGCTCGACATAACCTCGCTAAGCTCCGCCGAACTAAGTTCGCACTAAGTTCGTTAAATACCTCACTAAGTGCTCACTTATCTCTCCAGATGATTCTGCCTTTGGTGAGATCGTATGGGGAGAGTTCGAGTGTGACTCTGTCTCCCGGTAAAATACGGATAAAATTCTGTCTCAGCTTGCCGCTGATATGGGCAAGCACCTTGTGTCCGTTTTCCAGTTCCACCTGAAACATTGTATTGGGCAGTTTCTCCACCACTGTGCCTTCGATTTCAATAACATCGGCTTTTGACATTTTTTCCCTCCTATTTCCAGTTCCGCAGCGTCCCTCCCGGCACATTCTGCCTGCAGATAAGTTCGCAGCCGCCTGCCTCGTCTGCTAACTTATCTATGCGCTGTCCGGGGCACTGCTGTTTCCAGTTCCGCACTATGCGCTGTCCGGGCCACTGCTGTTCCCGGTTCCGCAGCGTCCCTCCCGGCACATTCTGCTTCTTTGTATTCCCTGATGGCATGCTTTATGATTTCATTGCTGAGCGGTTTTTCTTCTTTTATCCTTGCCTGTATTGCCGCATCCGTTTTCTTTATGATCTGAATATGTTTCTTTTTTTTCTTTTTAGGCCCGTCCAACGGTTTCAGACGGCCATCCGTCAGATATACATATTCCTCGTCTTCCTTTATTATGATATAAAGCTGCCCCTTATCATGACCCGCTTTCGATGTGGCAAACATTCCTGTCATACTCATAGTCCACCTCAATCACATTTTCCGCTCATGGTCAGGATTTCAGGTTCTCCGTCCGTGATCAATATCGTATTCTCATAATGTGCTGACAGGGAACCGTCTTCTGTGACCACCGTCCAGTCATCATTGAGCCATTCCACATCCGCACGGCCCATATTGATCATAGGTTCGATAGCCAGGGTCATACCCGCACGCAGAAGCAGGCCTTTGCGTTTCTGCGCGAAATTGGGAACCTGCGGATCTTCATGGAGTTTCAGTCCGATCCCGTGGCCGACCAGATCCCTGACGATACCATACCCGAAGGGGGTCACATAAGCGTCGATGGCATTTGAGATGTCAAAAAGGTGGTTGCCGGCTCTTGCCATTTTGATCCCCTCAAAGAAGCTCTGCCGCGTCACCGCTATCAGCTTTTCCGCCTCTTTGGAAATCTTCCCTACAGCAAAGGTTCTGGCCATGTCGGAATGATACCCTTTATAGATCAGCCCTGCATCCAGGCTTACAATGTCTCCCTCCTGAAGGATATGGGCACTGTGTGGAATGCCATGCACCACCTCATCATTGACCGATACGCAGATGGACGCCGGATACCCGTTATAATTCAGAAAATTGGGTTCACATCCGTGGTTTCTGATCAACCGCTCTCCCAGTCTGTCTATTTCCTTTGTTGAAATGCCCGGCCTGATCGCCTCTCCCAGTCTGAAAAACACATCTTCCAGCAGACTGGCAGAATGACGCATCAGCTCTATTTCTCTTGCCGATTTGATAGATACAGCCATCTTTACTCTCCCAGGATAGTCCCGATCACCGTGAATACATCCTGCATCGGAGCCGTTCCGTCTATCGTCTTGAGGATTCCTTTTTCCGCATAAAACTCAATCAGCGGCTGTGTCTGCTCATGATAGACATCAAGACGTTTCTTCACGGTTTCCAGTTTGTCGTCGTCACGGAGTATCAGTTCTTTTCCACATTCATTGCATATTCCCTCCTGTCTGGGCGGAATATGTACGATATGATAGGTGGCCCCGCAGCCCACGCAGGCTCTGCGGCCTGTCATACGTCCGATGATCTCCTCATCCGGCACTTCCACATCAATGGCAAAATCAATGGCATCGCCCATTTTTGCCAGTTCCTGCTCCAATACCTGCGCCTGGGGAATCGTGCGCGGGAACCCATCAAGAATATAGCCGCCGCCGCAGTCCTCTCTGGAAACCCGATCCAGCAGAATCCTTACGGTCAGTTCATCCGGTACAAGAAGCCCCTGATCCATATAGCTTTTCACTTCTTTGCCAAGTTCTGTCCCCTCTTTAATATTTGCCCGGAAAATATCACCTGTCGATATATGAGGCACACTATATTTTTCGGCGATCATCTTGGCCTG
>CAJULA010000018.1 GCA_910587155.1 uncultured Lachnospiraceae bacterium | reverse complement strand
GTGCCGGCATCATCCGTTTTCTTGCCGGTGGGAATGTAATTCCATTCATATACCGTGATCTTGGGTATGGTTCCTTTGTGCCCGTCTGATTTCCGGGTGTATTCCACCAGGTCCAGATCTCCGGTAATGAAAAGCAGGCTTCCTTTCTGTACCCCTGCGTTGATGGCACGCTCGACTGCTTTGCCGAACAGGACACACTGGTAGAAATTGGGATGCTGGTGCTCCCCATAGCCTTTGTTGACTGCCACGTAGAACTGCACATAAGGGGTTCCGTTCTGGCTGTTCTGTGGTTCAAGGTCTGCTGTAACCCTTCCTGTTAATGAGATAGCTGTAAATATGATTCATTTCTCCTTTCTGGATTAAATTTTTTGGTATTAAAAAAAGTGCCAAAAGTCTGCCACTTTATCACATGGCTCTTCTGACACTTCCTTCAATCTTAGACAACGTGTGCATTTATGCGGTACGCATATCCCGTATGGGAAGCACAAAAATCCATTACAAAGCTATGATAACACAATATATAGAGTTTGTAAATTTTAAAATACTATATATTGATTTTGCAGTGCAAATAATATTGCAGAATATGATTTGTACTGTATGATTTTAAAATGATCCTTACAGTATCTTAGGCTGGTGGATCACGATATGTATCTGCTTTCCCTTTACTTTGTTCTCATAGGTGTTTCGGAACAACCGGGGATTTTCAATGATCTTTTCCTTATCATAGATAAAGAAGTAAATATGCTCCGCACTGTAATGCACCATATCTGCTTCGATTTCTTCCGTCAGCTTTTTGAGTTTCATACTGTTTCTGGTGCATTTTACCTCAATGACATGTTCAGAGTCCAGGAAAATATCGGTACGCACCGTACCATAACCGGTATCCTCGCTGACCTCAGCCCTTGCCAGTGGATAGAGGGGTTTCAGATAAGCATAGAGCAGATGTTGGACATCATATTCATTCTGGATCTTCAGCGCTGACAAATGTTCTTTCCGGATGCCGCCGCGTTTGTGAGGCGGCCGTTCCAGAAGGCTTTCCAGAAAAAGATAATAGTTATCAAGGACGGTGAGCAGATGGTCGTCTGCAGGAGAACCGGCTATAATCTCTTCCAGATATTCGATAACCCGTTTTGCTGCGGCATCCAGACTGTTCCTGGTCTCTTTATCTGAGCATTCATTTATTGGATAGTAAGCGCGCTGCTCCAGTTCCATCAGGCATTTGGGATCCATATCCAGTGATTTGAGAAAATCTCTCAGACTATATAAGATGGATTCAAAGTCATTGCTGTTTTTGACAGCCTTTAGTTCAATGATTGCATTGCGCATGCTTGTGATATCGGCCAACATTCAGTGAGCGCCTCCCCATCGCAGATAAAACAGGAACAGAGGATCTAAGATGTAGAGACTCCCTTCCTTCCAGTCAAGTACCTTGAAAATATCTTCCCGTCCATACAGAAGCTCCCTCAGTTTTGCCAGACTCTCACGGATCATCTGCGGGGAAGGTTTTTTGCAGTTATCTGCAAGCAGACGGTAGATCCGCTCCTTCACATCCTCAAATTCCAGTTTCATAATGGGAGGATTTTCTGCAATGGATTTTACAATCAGCTCATAAATGTCATGCTCCTGCCCATCAGCGGTCTGGAAGGTGTTCCGGCTCTTGCCGCGGGTGTTCGGCCCTTTCTGCATCAGGGAGACCACATCCCCATATTCAAAGTTTGCGGTGGTATAGTGATAAGCAGTCTCCAAAATTTCCTGCCGGATCTGATGGTTTTCGTCCCCGGACATTTCCAGCATGATACAGATGTTCAGACAGATATACTGCATCAGCTGTGGGGAGGAAAGGCTCTCTACCGCAATCTGTGCCGCAATGGAATCTTCAATGGAAATGCCCAGTTTTCCAAACCCCAGTTTGGCGATTTCTTTTAAATCATCCACTTCCCACGGCTCCATATTGATGAGACTTAGGCGCCCGGAAAGGTCTGCGTTCTGGCGGATTGCTTCGTCCGCACGGTGGGGCAGGGACACCACAATGGCTTTAAATCCCCTGCGGATGGCATCCTTGAGCTGCTGGGCAATCTGCATCCGTTTCCCCTCCGGGGCATAGTGGAAGTCATCTATGACCAGGACCAAATTCTGCTCCCTGTAATATTCTATGATCTTATCCTTGGTCAGGGAAAAGGTTTCCTTTTTGGTGTATTTATCACGGGTGCTGAGAATCTGCTTTTCGGACGCAAACTGGCCTTCGTATGCAAGCCCTGCTTTGGCGGAAACCAGCTTCCAGAAATCCGTATCTTCATCAAAGTCGGCTCCGGAAATTTCCACGATATGTTCAAAGCCAATGACCTTTTCGCACAAAATGGTTTTCCCCATTTTGGAGGGGCCTACCAGGGAAGTCAGGAATCCGGATACCTTGATGGCCTGCATCAGCCGGAATTCATAGGGCAGGTCGGAAACGGCAGATTTTCGTGATATATAGGTGTATTCGGGGAATGCTCCGGGACGGAAGACATCTTCAGCTCTGAGTTCCATATGTGTACCTCCTTATCCGTTTTATCCATTATACCACATTTTTAACCGATTTAAACCTTTTTATTGCTTTTTAATATATTTAATCCGTTTTAATGGATTTACAGGGTGGGACAAAGACTTTACAGGTCCATATTGGAAGGGGATGCAGTTCCGGAAACGGGTACATTTTCCAGAAGCTCCATCCCAAGCAGGCTGTCTGCCAGCATTGCCTTTTCCAGCCAGGGGCTGTTCTCCTTGAGGGAATCTGGCGGGGAGAGGAAATAAAAGCGGTAGGAACAGCCTGTCCGGATTTTGTAATCTCTGCCGATAAACAGGGTATGGGGGACACCTTCCGCATCCAGCAGATAGATCTCGCGGTATTTCACGAACAGTTTCGGGCAGTAACCGGTGCAGATGCCCTCCAGTACAAGATAGGATTTCCCCCTGATTTTCCGGAAGAGGGATGCCGCCCGGATGCAGGAACACAGGAAGATGACACTGCTCAGGAGAAAAAAAGCCGTGTCTTTTTGGGAAAACCAGAAGACAAGGCCGGTAAGAAAGCAGCCTGCCCCGACAAGGAGCGTCAGGGCAAGCTTCTGTGATAATGGTCTGGGTATGGGTTCCATGGATACCTCCTTATAAAATCTGGAACATAGTGGAAAGATAGCTGTGCAGATAGATCACGCTGCCCGTTCTTCCGGGGAATGACATTAAGGAGATATAGTCCATGTCAGCAAGTTTTTTCAGCACACGCCCTGTTGTGGCTTTGGAGATGCCCCAGCGGACAGCCATTTCACTGTACGCCGCAAGTGGAGAGCCGGTGCCATTATGGAAATAGACAACCGGGCCAATCTCCGAACCCTGCACCTGGCTGTCATTGTAGACAGCGGACATCCACAGATCCAGCAGGATATCCATTTCGGAGCAGCGGCCGGCGCTGACCAGTTCTGTCGCAACCACAGTGGGCATAAAGAAAAAGCCCGTATCTTTTTGACAGGGGCAGTTGTAATCCAGCACGGTATTATGTTTTTTCCAGTCGCGGATTTTGTATTTGATTACTTTCCCACGGTCAAGGAAAAGATAGGAAATCAGATGGCGTTTCTGCAGTTCATCCAGGATGGAGGCAATTCTGTCTGATTGATACGCAGGCAGAAAAAGCAATCTCTGGCAGAACAGATGGGGCGCAAAGAAAAGATTACCTCATGTACTCCCCCGGTTGAAATACCCCAAGTGATTGGCAGGATTTTATACGGCATTTCGCGGCAACAGATAAACATTTCACAACAATGAAATTGTTTTGGTATTTTTGTCAGGTTATAATAAAATGACTGTTATGGTAGCGGCTAAGATTTTTCTTTTGCCATTGACAATGTAATGACGAGGAGGAGTGTATTGATCCATATTGCAATCTGTGATGATGAAAAACATATGTCCGACTATATAAGGGCTTTTGTTTCTGGTTTTTTCCGTAAAAAGAACAGGGAGATCCGTGTTCGGACATTTTTAAGCGGCGAAGAACTGTTGGACTACAATGGACAGATCGACATCTTGTTTTTGGATATCCAGATGAAGGGCATGGATGGTATGGAAACAGCAAGGAAACTGAGAGCGGATCAGTTCCGGGGATTCCTGATCTTTATCACGGTACTGAAAGAGATGGTGTTCCAGTCTTTTGAGGTACAGGCCTACGATTATCTGGTCAAGCCGGTGGATAAAAAACAGTTTGCCAAGACCATGGAGCGCCTTTACGCATCCATGCAAAATGCCAATGAAGACAGCCTGCTTGTGCAAAAGGGGCATGAGGGGAGGATCATCTCAAAGGATGAGATTGTGTTCTGTGAGATCATAGACCGGAAAATATATCTGAATCTGGCTTCCGGCGAGATTGTTGATTATTATGAGCGGATCGAAAACTTAGAAATGAAGCTTGACAGTCATTTTTTTCGGTGTCACAGGAGCTATCTTATCAATCTGAAGCATTTAACAGGATATAAAAACGGGACTGCTTATATGGACAACGGCAAAGAGGTCCCAGTATCACGGCTGCGGAGCAGGGAGTTTTCCGGTGTTGTTCTGCAGTATATGAAAAACATGTAAGAGCTTTGCAGCTATCCGGCAGGTCTTTGCATTTACTGCACAGACTATAAGAAAGTGATTCAGGAATATAAAAATTCTGAAAAAGAAAGCTGTCTGCCAATCAACTGGAAGGCAGCTATCTGACAATATCAATTTGAAGGAGGAACATGCTTATGGCAATGCAGATTTATGGAAATTATGATCATTCCGACACCGATTATGCAGAGAGGGTGAAGGAAAAACAGGCCATCCGGAGGGCGGAAAAGGCAAAGGAAGCAGAGAAAGCTACAGAAGGAAAAAACTCCGGCAAGCTGTCCGAACCACAGGATGAGTATATTAGCAGTGAGAAATTGGAGAAAAAGCCTACGGGGCTATACCGGGTAGGTCAGGATGAAAACGGCAACCGGAAAATCTTTTTTGATGATCCCAAAGCTGACCATGTAAATGGAAAGGATGACCGTCCAAAGGAAGGAGAAAATGGCAAGGGATCGAAGGCAATCGGAGACAGTCAGGGAAAGCCGGCGGAGAAATGTGTCGCAAATACAGATAAGGTTGACAGGGAAATCAAGAAGCTGAAAGAGAAAAGGCAGCAACTGGAGCAGCAGATCCAGTCGGCTTCCGGGGATGAAACACCGTGCGACTATCCCTCTATGCCATCCGGCAATAATAAGGGAAACAAAATCCGGGAGCTGGAGAGAAAGCTGGCGCAGATAGAAAACGAGTTAAGCCAAAAAGACAATGATGCATACAGGCGGAAGAATGCTTCGGTATCAGAATAAAAGAGATTCAGACTATTTAAAAGGGAGTGTTATTTGAGCTTCTCAAAAAGATGATGTCTGGAAAATGAAGATGGAGGGTAACTATGCATACGAAAACAATGGAAGGCCTTGCAGGTGCAAGTATGAATATGAAGTTACTGAATACTCCCTTCCGTGTCTATAAAGAGGCAGAGCGGAGAGGTGATAAAGCCGTCATGGAACGGGCAATGGGGTATGTAGGGGACTTTGCGGATAAAGCGGAAGACTATCAGAAAGTGACCGAAAAAGGAATGAAGGAGGATGCAAAGGAGGCAAGAGAAAAAGCGAAAACGGAGCAGGAAAACGCCATCCGGAAGCGCAGAGAAGAACGTGAGGAGCAGGAAAAAAGGATAACAGAAAGCCGGAATGGGAATACGGATAGTGTCAGCATCCGTGAAAGGGGAAAGGATGCATTGAGTGAAAAGACTTCCCCGGATCACACTGGCAAAAATGGCGGTATATCTGTAGAAGAGTCTGTGGATGCTGTTAAGACGGAGCCTGTAATCTTTTATACGAAGACCGGGGAATCAGCCGGATCTGAACCTGGTGCAACGCTCTCTGTTTCCATATAAAAAGAATCGCAAAAATATATTGGCTTCCTATGAGATACAATTTAGAATATCTGAGGAAGTGCTGATTAAATCAGCGCTTCCTCAGAGCCTCCGGTGGATGCGCATGGATTTGCAAAGGAAAATGCTGTTTTGCAGTGCAAATCCGGCGCGGGAAACGCTTTCATCAGCGTTTCCCTAAGCTGGTTGGGAAAAACATCCCTGAAATTGAGGCGGAATCATAAACGTTTCATGAGAAAAACGTAAGAAAGTCCGCGGAAAGCAAGTGTCCTCCATGATTGAGATTTTCCTGTTTGTGTTCCTGGCTGGCCGCTCTTATTGCAAGACATTCGCATGATTAAATACCCTTTATAAATTTTTGAAATGTCCGAGTATGATAAAATTCGACCTTGTTTCAGGTGAATTTTGGAATGCCCGGATATTTCACGTTATTTAGTAATCCGTTTATGGGAAACAGATTGTTTTGGCGTTTTGGAAATGATATAATTAGACTTTACAGGAAAACTGCTCAAAAGGAAACATTGTTGAGCAGTGTTTTATATCGTTGTAGTGGCATCGATAAAGACACAAGCGGTAACTGCCATCTATGTTTTAAGAAAAAGAGAGGAGTAAGGCAATGAGTAAATACAACGCTTTGTGGGAATATGTGCAGAAAAGCGAAAAAGAAGCTTTTTTGTTGACCTTTGAGGAGATTCAGGAGATTGCGGGGATACCAATTGATCACTCTTTTCTGAAATATAAGAAAGAGCTTGCGGAATATGGCTGGCAGGTCGGGAAAATATCCATGAAAAATGAGACAGTACTCTTTCACAAGGTTGACTGATTACTTCCGTTTTCTGGGAAACACAGATTGCAATTGGTATTTTGCGAGGCAATTATATGGAAGATATGCTCGTTAGACTGTATGAGGGAGGCAATAGAATATGGAATTTGTAAAACTGACACACGAAAATATTGATAAGGAACACATTTGCTGTGCGATTTCCAATAATAAGGATATCCAGGTCATGTCCAAAAAGAACTGGCTGAAAGACAGGCTGGACGAAGGGCTTGTATTCTTAAAAGGCAATGTCAGGGGGAAATGCTTCATTGAGTATATTCCCGCGGAATGTGCATGGACGCCTATCGAAGCAAAAGAGTATATGTACATCGACTGCCTGTGGGTATCCGGGCAGTTCAAGGGGCATGGATACTCGAACCTTCTGCTGGAAGCGTGCATCCGGGACAGTAAAGAGAAAGGGAAAAAGGGACTTGTAATCCTGTCCTCCAGGAAAAAGATGGGATTCCTTTCTGACCCGAAATATATGGGCTATAAGGGCTTTCGGACAGCGGATACGGCAGAGCCTTATTTTGAGCTGATGTACCTGCCCTTTGAGGAGGATGCCTCTCTTCCCTGCTTCCGGGATAGCGTGCGCGGGCATAAAGATATGCCGGGGGGATTTGTACTGTATTACACAAACCAATGCCCCTTCACGGCAAAGTATGTACCGATACTGGAGGGTATGGCGAAAGCCAGGAATGCTGCCTTTCAATCCGTACATATTCAGACCAGAGAGGATGCACAGAATGCCCCTTCGCCCTTTACAACCTTTTCCCTTTTCTTTGAAGGTCAGCTCGTGACTCATGAAATCCTGTCGGAGAAGAAATTCGATAAGATTTTAGCGGATAAAGGGGTGTGAAAAATGATGACAGGATTAAAAAGGGGAAGGGTGGAGTTTCTATCTATAGGAAACTGATAGAAGAACACGGTTTTGTTTTTCACGGAGAGGATGTTGACTGCGTTTGCCGTGGGACTAAGGGCTTTTAAGATTGACTTTGGCGGGAATCAGTGATATCATACAGACCATGGGATAATGGAAGATTTTATTTGGAAACTTAAAATACAATCGTTTATTATATATAAAACGTGAAAAAGACGAACTATTAATGGAGGCAAAGATGAAAACAGAAAATTTTTCGGAATGTTACAGACATTCTTTAGCTCATATATTAGCAAAAGCGGTTGTAGAACTTTTTGGAAAAGAAAATGTAAAGTTAGCAATAGGTCCGCAAATTGAAGATGGGTGTTATTATGATTTCCTTTTGCCAAGGAGTCTTAGTCCGGATGACTTTGCAACTATTGAAAATAAAATGAGAGAAATTTTAAAGAGAAAGGAATCTTTTACTTATCGTGAAGTGTCACGTAAAGAGGCACTTACAGAATTTTCGGATCAGCCTTTTAAGGTGGAATTGATTCATGAGTTATCGGATGATGAGACGATTAGTATTTATGATTTGGGGGAAGATTTTAAAGATTTATGTAGAGGTCCCCATGTTGAGAGTGCCTCAGAGTTATTAAGTGTTTCCTTTAAAATTAAATCAGTTTCTTCCGCATATTGGAGAGGCAATGAAAAGAATGCAATACTTCAGAGAGTGTATTTATTTGCGTTTGAAACGAAAGAAGAATTGAAGGAACATTTACAGTTTTTAAAGGAAGCCAAAGAAAGAGATCATAAGATATTGGGCCCCCAGTTGGATTTATTTTTTATGGATTCAACTGCGCCAGGAATGCCATATTGGTTACCCTATGGGTGGAAACTGTTTAATACAATTCTCGATTTTTGGAGAGAAGAACATGAAAAACGGGGGTATCAGGAAATTTCTTCTCCTTTAATTAATCATAATTCTTTATGGATTACATCGGGACACTGGGAGCATTATCAACATAATATGTTTACAATTACTGTTGATGAAAATACAACATATGGTGTAAAACCTATGAATTGTCCAAATTCTATTCTTGTTTATAAAAGAAGAAATAGAAGTTATAGAGAATTGCCATTTAGATTATCAGATTGTGATGTGCTTCATCGCAAGGAAAAGTCAGGTGAATTGAATGGCTTGTTACGTGTACAGATGTTCCGGCAAGATGATTCCCATAATTTTATTACGGAAGATCAGATTTATGATGAAGTGAATGCAATTTTAGATATTGCTGACTTGTTCTATGGAGTTTTTGGCCTGGAGTATCGTCCTGAATTATCAACCAGACCAGATGATTTTATGGGAGATATTAAGTTATGGGATAAAGCGGAGAGCGCATTAAAAGAAATTCTTGATAAGCGGTATGGGATAGATGGATATGATATCAATGAAGGAGACGGAGCTTTTTACGGACCGAAGATTGATATTATGATGAAAGATGCACTAAAAAGGCAGTGGCAAATGGGAACTATCCAGCTGGATTTCCAATTACCAAGAAATTTTGGTATCACATATACAGATATGGATGGGCAGGAAAAGGTTCCGGTTATTATTCACAGAGTAGTATATGGCTCACTGGAGCGGTTTATTGGTATCCTCATTGAAAACTTTAAGGGCGCTTTTCCGTTTTGGATTTCGCCGGTACAGGTTGGAATTGTACCGATTAATGAGAAGCATATAGAGTATGCAAAAGAGGTCGCGAAAATTCTCCGGGATAGGAAGATTCGGTGTGAAGCGGAATTATCCGAAACACATATGAATAAGAGAATTAAGCACTTCAGGAATTATAAAGTTCCTTATGTCTTAGTTTTAGGAGATCATGAAGTAAGTAACAGAACGGTTGCGATTAATATTCGTGGTGGGAAACATTTAAAAAATGTACCGGTGGAAGAATTTATTTCGATTTGTACAAATTTAATAGAGACAAGGGCTCTTGCGTTAGTTGATGATGAGAGGGCTGCTGATTAATCATGTATTTCCACAAAGGCATGGACGGCACAGCTTATGCTGTATGGACACCTGTCAGAGTAATTCGGGAAGGCCGTGCCGTCTCTGCCTGTGGGCGGCTTCTGTCACGGTAAGAACACGTTTTCCGCTTCGTCGGCGAGATCCTCGAGCGCGGATTCCGAAATTTTTCGTGATGTATCTGTAATGACGCCCAAAAATTCCTGGTCATACCGTGAGAAAGTCATATTGACAATTTCCCCCTTTTGTCCGATCACATCCACTGTAATTGTGGGATCATTTCCGGAGTATCCCTGACAGTTATATTCTACCCGTTCTATTGGGCTGTCCATCAGTCTGCATTCTTGTACTTTCGTCCTGGCAAGATCTGCATACAGGCTGTAATCTTTTTCCAGTGCTTTATCATAGCCGAGAGAAGGGTTTGCATTCAACTGCCTGCCATATGCAACATCGAAAAGTTCTCCGGTCACGGCATCCACCATATAGGTCCATCTTGTGCTTTCAGGGGACTGCGTTTTTTCAAACAGGACATCGCCCGACCAGAAAGCACGCGGAAAGGTTTCTGTGCCCGGATAATACATCATATATACATAAGCGCCCTCCAGATCCAGTCCGAAAATATTGTTCAGATACTGTGCGCCTGCCCCGGCTGCTTCTTCCATCGTCAAATCCACATCCGTAGGGGTGTCCGTGTTTAGCGAATCCATACTTACATGGTAATTCACCTTTTCACTGCTCTCCTCTTTTGCTTCAGATTGGGGCAATGTGGATGACAGGAATGATGTAGATGACAGGTTGTCAGGGACCTGATAACTGGTGGGAACGGACTCAATCTGGCCGGCTTTGGCAGCCAGGGTTGTTTCCGCAGCCGTGCCAAAAAGGATGGCGCCTGTACCAATAATGGCCAGGGCTGCCGCTGTTACTGTTATGGTGTTTTTTCGTTTCATGGTAATACTCCTTCCTGTTTTTGATAGTTACAGGATAAGCCTGCCCTGTATCAAAAAAATATCGGAGTTGTTATGGACTTGTAAAATCTTTTCTTTTTTCTGAGAGTGGAAATTGTAATCTGACGGCAGTTCCTTTTCCACGTTCAGAAACAAATGTCAGTTCCGCATGATGAAGTCGGGCAATCCTTTCACAGATAGCCAGGCCCAGCCCCGCTCCGCCGGCGGCACGGCTGCGTGACTTGTCTATACGATAAAAAGCTTCTTTTATATGAGGTATCTGATCCGCTTCCATACCGATACCATGATCCTTGACTTCAACCGTAATCCTTTGCTCTTCTTGATAAACGGAGACAGATACCTCATCCTCAGGATAGCTGGCCTTCAGTGCATTGTCGGTCAGGTTATTGAGCAGGATCAAAAGCTGTTCCTTATTTCCCCTGACAAGGAAATCGCGGGAAATCACATAAGAAAGGTTGATACTTTTTTCTTTTGCCCGTACATGCATGATTTTTTCAGACTGTTCAAAAAGGGCAGACACAGGGAAGAACTCATATTTGATTGCTTCCTCCTTAAGCAAAGCCAAGTCAAGGAGCTGATAAGCCATGTTCTGAAGCCGGCTGCATTCTGACAGAATAAACTGTGTACACTCATAGCATTCTTCTTCTGATACAGGCGCTTTCTGAATATATTCGGCATACCCGTAAATTGCTGTCAGAGGAATCCGCAGTTCGTGGGAGAAGTTGTCAATAAACTGCTGTTTCTGCTCTGCTGACTCCCGGAGGCGCCGGATCTGGGTTTCCACTTTCTCTGCCATAAGATTGAAATTGTAGGCAACACTGGCGATCTCATCTTTTCCCTGAACCGTAAGCCTGCTGCTATAATCTCCACCGGCAATCTTTGTAGAAGCGCCGGAAATCTGTCTCAGAGGGTGAAAGATAACATTCAGAAAATGAAAAAGAAAAAATGCCATAATCAACAGCATACCAGTCCCCATAAGGAAAAGGATGTTTTTCGTATGACGCCATGACGAGACGGCATCGCCCAGATTTCCAATATACATAAGTCCGTAATCCTGAAATGGGGCCGGAAAGCTGCCATAGACGCAGAGCACAGGCGGGATTCCGTTTTCCATATAGACAAGTCTTTCCTGCCTGCTGCCTGTATCCGGCGGATATGCCATATAGCGCTTAGGTTTCAGTTCAGAGCTTTCGTAAATCCAGTTTCCCTGAAAAGATACTGCAAGTCCATCGCCTTTTCCCTGCAGATACCGGGAATAGGAGCGCATCAGAGGGGCGATATTCTCTTTTGCGGGATTTCCTCTCTGTTCCAATGCCTGTATATCCCGGATCAGAGACGACGCAATCACATAATGCTCTGCCAGACACTGGTCTCTGGCTGTAGAAAACTTATCGTTCAGAATAACAACGGAGACAATCAGGATCATGGAATTAAGAAATACAAGGAAGAGAAGGAGCATTGTAAAGAACGTCCGTTTCTTCATTCCAAAACCTCCAGCCGGTATCCGAGTTTGTATACTGTTTTGATATGGTTTTCCAGATGAAGCTTGTGGCGCAGTCTCTGTATATGGACGTCCACAGTGCGTGTACCCCCTTCAAAATCATATCCCCAAACCATATCTAACAGCTTTTCCCTGGAAAGGGCAATATTCCGGTTTCTGATCAGGACCTCCAACAGTTCATATTCTTTTGGCGTGCATTCTGTCACTACTCCGTCCAGGAAAACCTGATGTCTTTCAAAGTCGTATTTCATACTGCCCAGCGTAAATTCCAGTTCCGCTTTTTTTGTCCGCCGCAGCACGGCTTCCACCCGTGCTGTCAGCTCCAGCATCTGGAAGGGTTTGGTAAGATAATCGTCCGCCCCCATCGTCAGCCCTTTCAGCTTATCGGCCAGCTCGCTTTTGGCAGTCAGAAAAATAGTCGGTATTCCGCAGGCATTTTCCAATACCTGGTAACCGTTAAGTCCGGGAAGCATAATATCCAGTACCATTAAATCAAATTTCCTGTTTTCCAGCAAACTGACTGCAGACAACCCGTCAAAAGCCTGTGTACAATGATGTCCTGTGAGGTTCAGATTTTTGCGGATCAGTTCATTAATGGAAAGTTCGTCTTCCACTATCAGTATTTCAGCCAATTGATATCCCCACCCTTATAAGATAATAAAAAAGTATACCGCAAAAATGTTACCAAATTGTAAAAGTTTCTTTATTTTTTATAAAGAATTAAAAATTCTTAAAAAGCGAAAGTTTTATTGCCTTTTCAGATAACAGAAAGCGCGGTGCGGCATGTAGATCTGAAAAACGGAGGAAAGGCAGTGACAGGCGATGTATAATCCATAACTGGAGACATTTATCCGCGTGGCAGACGCCGGAAGTTTCAGCAAGGCGGCGGAACAGGCCTACATTACACCTACGGCGGTCTTAAAACAGATCAATCTGTTGGAGGCAGATCTGGGAGTACAGCTCTTTGAAAGAACTCACAGAGGGCTTTCTCTCACGAAAGCAGGTTGGTCCGGCATACAGCTTCCATGTTTCAAGAAAGCAGATGGTATCAGACGGGTTTGACACGTTGTCACATATCATGGAGATCTATATGAGCAAACCCGATGAGGATAATGTTTCTGATGACATTGCAGAAGCTTTGATGAAAAGTGTTATCCAAAATTTAAGGACAGCCATCGCAAATCCACAGGATTATACAGCCATAAGTTCAAAACATAAAGAAGCTGTTTATAGGAACACCGGCTATTTTCTAGCCGGTGTTGGATTCGTTGATTTTAAGGTGAAGGCTGAACTGTTACGCTTACAGCGGAAAAAAGCAGGAAAGCGGTTGACTATGCGGCAGGAGCATGATAGGTTATAGGTAATGAAAAGCTTCAGTGCTTTTGCGGCGATAGAGAGGAGCTACCCGTCCCGACTTTGCGGGCAATAGAAATACAAAGGTCGTCTCTGCCTATGGAATTATTATAGGACTGCTCCCAATCTTATTGAACATTAGCAGTTCAATAAGCGTGAATTGCAATTCAAAAAAGAAATGTAATGCCTGAGCCTAACCGCTCAGGCAGTTTCTTTTTACGGAAGGATGAGACAATGCGGACACTTTTGGAGATTTTTCAGGATACGAAAGAGACGCTGTGCAGGTATGACTATTATATCCACACACAGAAGCATATCCTCCACCTTACAAATTCAGAGATTAAGATACCACATTTAATGGGGATGCAGTATCTTGGAAAGCCAAACCAGTTTACCGGGGACTTCGGCGCTTATGCGATTAAAAAGCAGTGTGTCACAATGGAATCGGTGGAAAAGCTGGTGCGGAAATACTATAAGACGGAGGAAAAACAGCGCAGGATGCTTGAAATGATCCACCGGAAACTGGATAACCTTGGGGAATTAGGGGAAATGTTTTCGTCTTATTCAAAGCTGTACCTGTATGAAAAAGAGAAGAATAAGGAATCGGAGTTTCAGAGCGATTACCTGCTTGTGCATGAGACGGGGAAGAAAATCCTGCATTTTGGGCTTGTCAAATCAGAGAGAGGCAAAGGCATATACCACACGGCAGATATGTTAAATGACAGTGAAGCCCTGCTTGGAAAATGTACGGATAAGAGGAAGGAGAGCCTTGTATCGGATTTCCTTGCACTATGGGAGAAAAAAAGAAATGGCATATAAGCAGGAGATGTGGAAAGCCACCGTAAAGGACTGGATACACGATATGTACGATAAAAGACAGAGAAAATCCAAACGGAAGGTGGTACAACAGAATAAGGACAGCAGTCACAGCATCTAAGCCAAAAACGGTTTAGGTGCTGTTTTTTTGCTCTAAAACAGGAGGAGGAGCAGATTGAACATTCAAAATTATGGGGGAAGGGCGGGGAAACCGCCCTGCGGAAAGGGGAAAGAAAATGGAAATGGCGTCGTATGTCAATGTGATGGAGAAAAAGATGGATTCCGTTTTACAGGAGCTTACGGCAGTCGAAGGCCAGCTCCATAAGATGGAGGAACGGGAGGCGGAGAAAGGGCTGAAACAGTCTCTTAAAAGGGCAGTAAGCAAGCTGGAACGGGGCTGCAAAGCCATGTTAAAGTATTTTTCTTCCTATTTTACGGAAGAACAGTTAAAAGAGAATATGGCAAGGTATAATTTGCAGACAATGTTTGATATAGTCAAAAGATACTTCGCAAAGGAATATGGTTATACCGGAACAGAAATTGAATTGAGTAACCTATACCAGAATTCGATAAACAGTTATATTTATAATGACAAGGTAAATCCGGCATTTGTACATATTGATGAGCTGTTTGAATCAACTGTAATGGGGTTTCTGCTGGCAATGTTTAAGTGGTCTAAGGATTTTGATAATCTGGAAACATATGGGGAGTGTTTCAAATATGTATTATTCTTAATGAATGATGTGTGCATATTTGGGGAAATGCAGGGCATGGATGCGAATCAGGCGCTAATGGACACGGTAAACGGGGATATTCAGATACTTCAACTTTCCGAGGACTGCTATTGGACAATCGTGGCATTCAGTCTGGCACATGAGATTGCACATGCCTATCTGGCAGCTATTGGCAGGAAATACACCAGAGAACATCCTGAGAAAGAGGAATATGATGCCGATATGATTGCCTACCATATTGTATTGAAGATTATCATGGAAGAAAAGGGTTCAGACACTGTTCTTGAAGATTATACTTATCTTGCGCCGATGATGTATATGGACTTTTTTGATCTGTATTACTATACGGACAGGGTATTGTATAAGACGGTTTTCCATGACTGGCAGCATCCGGCGCCAGTAAAGCGTAAGAATCGATTATTTGCAGTTGCTGACAAAGATAATTATGATTTCAATACTGTCGATGGAAACCATTTGTACAGCGGTTTTCTGGATGTATATGATGAATTTAAAGACCAGATTCTTATGAAAATGGAGAGGGGAAAGCTGAACAAGGTTCTGTGGACAGAAAAGAGAGAGCGTATTCAATTATATCCAACTGATAATCGTTTCAGCCTTTTTTATTGGAAAGTCCGCAAAACAGGAATTAAGCAGGCTGGAGGCTTATGTTGTTTACTTGTTGCATAAAAAAGGCGCATATGATACTGGAATCGAAGAGGAACGGTTTATTAGTGAAGTGCAGGAATGGTATCAGCAGAAAGAAGGAAAAGCTGTTGGACGGAATGAGGTTGTAGATGCCATAAATAATCTGTATGTGATAAAAGCTGCGGATTTTAACAGTGGAAATATTTGTCTGAAAGAGCATGTGTGGGGAACGGTAGAGTAATAATTCATGTTTGAGCAGATGGAGCAATCTATAGTTGTGACATATTAGGAGGAAAGATGGAATCAGCAATAAATAAATTATTTGAGTATTTTGATGGAATGTTCTTTGAAGAAAGAGTTGAAATAGATGGGTGGGGAAAATATGGAGCTCACTATCAGGGATTGATTCTTACCTTTCGGATTCAATTTTGGGCAGGGCAAAATCCTTTTTGAAAAAATATGGTTTAGAGCTAGAGGAAAAGTCTGGAGTGCCACAGATAAAAAATGAGTATAAGGTTGCAGAAATTTGATGGAAAAATGTGATTGCAATGTATTTGATTACCTTAACAATAATCCATTTGTGACAGATGATATGCTTTTGAATTTAATCAATGAATTGCTTTTAGGAATGAAGGATGTTCATGATGCAGGAATTATCCATAGAGATTTGCACTTAGGAAATATTTTAATAAAGTAGGGACATGTTGTTCTGTCAGACTTTGGATTGAGTAAAGATACTATGGTAGTTCATAGCTTGAAATCAACATCGACGCCTAAAAACTCGCATTATTTTATTGATCCTTTTGGATTATCTTCATTTACGTTATTGAACAAGTTAAGTGATATATATTCGATTGGGAAGATTGTCGATTATATTACAGGAAAAAGTGATTTGAACAAAAAATTATCTTATGTAATAACAAAGGCGACTAATAGAGATAGAAACAAGCGTTATAACAATATAGATGAAATTATCAAAGATATTGAAAATTTGACAAAAGAAATTTCTGAAGCTGAAAGGCATAGGAGGGTACAGGCACTGCGTTGGCAAAAGAAAAAGGTGTGGACTTTATCCTTGTGGTAGGAGGAGGCTCTGTTATTGACTGCTGTAAGATCATAGCGGCACAGGTGCTGAACAAAACTGCGGTGCAGTCATTACCAATGAGGAAAAAGGAATTAAGACAGGTGTGTTTGGTGCGTATGCTTCTTTTGCGGTACTTGATCCTGAGCTGACGGCTTCCGTTCCCGCCATGCAGGTGAGAAGTAATCTGATGTGGGATTCGGCTATGGCGGAGAACGGTATTCTGAAAGCCGGCAGGGTTACGGATTTCCAGGCACACCAGATCGAACATCAGCTTGGCGCGTTTACAGGAACGATGTGATATGTTGTGAATTGTAGATGTAAACATTTCCGGCAAACGCAGTATAATGAAAATGCAAAGAGTCAGCAGAGGGAAATGTAAAGGAAAGAATATGAAATTTTTGTAGAAGAAAAGGTTTCGGAGCATGGCGTTGGCTGTGTTCCGTACCTTTTTTATTTATTGATAAAATGGGATTACAATTGAAAAGAAAATAAAAAATTAAAAAAATTAAAAATGTAATGTAACTTTTTGCTCACTTTGTGCGTGTTTAAAACAAAGGAGGTGAACACATGGATAGCGAGAAGGACATAAGGGAAGCAGTTGTAAAATACAGTGATACCCTCTATAAAGTCTGTATTGTCATACTCTGCAATGAGCATGATGTTCAGGACGCCATACAGGATACTTTTTGCCGATATTTGGAGAAAAAGCCGGAATTCTGTGATGAGGAGCATGAAAAGGCCTGGCTGATCCGGGTGGCTACCAATATCTGCCGTGACATGATACGCTTCCGAATCCGGCACCCAAAGGTTTCCATAGACGAAGTAGAAAACACTCTTGTGGCACCGGAGGAAAAAGAAACATTAAAAGAACTTCTTGAACTGCCAGTCAAGCAAAAACAGTCATTTATCTGCACTATGTAGAAGGATATCAGATAAAGGAGATAGCGGAAATTCTTGGAATCACGGAAAGCGCAGTAAAGCTGCGACTGCTGCGGGGAAGGAAACAGATGCGGGATGCGGTCAGCATGGAAGGAGGTATACAATGGATGGATATGAGGTAAAGAAAGTCATGGATCAGGTGCATATTTCATCGGAAATGCAGGTGGAGGTCATTAAGAATATTCAGAAACGGATGGAACATGGAAATAAGAATACAAGCGTATGGGGTTTTCGGAGGATGGCGACGGCTGCTGCAGCGTTCGTACTGGCGGCGGGGGCAGTCAGTTTTCCGGTTCGGGCGTTCGTGGCAAGTGTGGTACAGGAGAGAATGGAGAGCGTTCCCGAAGAGGAAATGAAAGGTCTTAACGATATGGTACAGTCACAGCGTGATGTACTGGCGGACGGTTTCTCAAGGGCGTATTCCGACAGTGAAAAGGAACGCAGTGAAGCACTCTGGCAGGCATACAAAAACGGCACATTCCCCGAAAAGGTCATTACACAGGTAGATAATGCGGAGGATGCACCTGAGGGTACACTCTGCTATATCAGGGCTACGGGCATTTTCAATCTTCCCGCGCAGGAAATGACAGATGAGGAGATGCTTCAAATCATTGATTTCCAGCATAAGATGAGCTATGCCGTTGCGCATGGTCCGCAGGCGCAGGCAGCCGCAGCGGAAGCACGGGAAAAAACAGAACGGCTTGAAAAAACTGTGCAGGACGCAAATGGGATCAGCAGGGACGAAGCGGTAGAAATCGCAAAAAAACAGTTAATGACTGACCTTGGTGACAAAGCAAATGAGCTGGAATTAATGATGTACAATGACGGGACTCCCGGCGTGAGCCTGTTGGACGCATCGGATTATTCGAAAGCAGAGTTAGCGAGTGAGAGCAAAGCGGGCGTGATATACGACGTAGGCTTTGGTAATCCGGATACTCATGCTACTTATGGATACATTATTGACGCTGTGGATGGAAGTATACTATATACGTATAAATAAAAATATTGAAACGCCAGAGCCGAAAAAGCAACAGCACTTTTCCGGCTCTTTGGTAGGGAATGTTATAAATAAATGAGAACGAGAGGATAAAGGAATGAAGAAAAAATATCCAAAGTTATTAGTTGCTTTTGTTGTAGTTTTAACGTTTGCAAATGTTTTCTCGCTGACAGGATGCGGGAAAACGGAGAATACCGGCTCACAGGCAGATCAGGAAGTACAGTTTGTGATTTCAGAAACAGAACAGGAAGTCACGTCAGTACAGACTGATGGGGACTCTGCCCAGACACAGACAAATGGAAAGTGTGAGGAAACGGGCAGTATAGTGAGGGCATACTCTGACAAAGAAAAAGAGCGTATGGCAGAACTGCAGGAATCCTATCAGAATGAAACGGCAAAGCCTGAAAGGATGATTCAGGAGGTGGACAGTGCGGAGGATGTGACGGAAGGATCACTCTGTTATATTGTATCTACCGGAGAATATTATTTGCCGGACAGGGAGCTTACCGACGAGGAGCTTTTGGAGATTATTGACTGCAATTTTCGGATATCTCTCAACATGAATCGAAAGACGGAAACAGAGTATGAGGCAGAGGATCGCGCTAAAAGAGCAGAACTTGAGGCAAAGGTGCAGGCGGCGGGCGGCATCAGCGAGGAGAAAGCGGTACAGATTGCACAGAAAGCGATGGAAACAGACCTTGGTGAAAATGCAAAGGAATTAAAATTATGCATCAATGAGACTTATGGCTGGAGTTCGGATTTGTGTGTTGCGGATTGGAGTGAAATAAAGGAAAAAGACAAAGGTGCGTTAGCTTACATCATTGGATTTAACAATATGAAAGATGGGATAGAGATGGATGCTTTGCTCAATTACGTTTGCACGGTTAATGCCGTGGATGGCAGTATATTAGAGGCATATACGATACAGGGATTGGATGATACTACATATTATGAGCATTAATAAAGCCGTAGGATGAAAAATGTTTAGGAGGCGTTTGTATGCCTCCTATTGTTTTAATGTAATTACCGTGTGAAACGTCGGTGCATTTTCGTTATAGTACATCAGCATATCCCCGTGATAATTGCCGACAGTTTTTCTGCTAAAACAGCAAAAAGGATAACATTGTGGGAATAGATGTATTCACGCTGTTAACATGAGCTTTCCAAGTAAAGAAGATAGGCTTCCTTAAATGAGTTATATTTTCTTTTTGTCAGGTAGGCGCGAAATTGTCCTTAGGCATGGGGGTATATGATGTCAAGCCTGCATGGATTCTGAGCGGAAGTGAAACCGTTTTATCTGAGGGGTGACTTAAAAAGGCGGCTGTGTTCAGCAAAGATGATCCTGCCAGTGCCGGGAATTTTTCACTGACGTAAGAAATTTAGTTGTGCGGTAACTCTCATTGTGCTATGATTAACGGAAACAGTGAATTGGCAGGAAATAAGGTTCTGTCTATGATAAGAAGGAGACAAAAGGATGAAAAAAACAATCTTATTTGTAATTCTGCCTCAGTATGCAGATTGGGAGGCAGCCTATCTTGCGTCAGCAGTGATGATGCTGGGACAGGAGCAGTATGAAATAAAGACAGTATCTCTGTCGCGCGATGCGGTAACTTCCATTGGCGGCTTCCGGGTAGTGCCGGATTACGATCTGGGGTCTGTGCCGGATGACTATGAGGCTCTCATCCTGACAGGCGGTATGACATGGAGAAATGAGGATGCAAGGCAGGTGGAGACACTCGTAAAGGAGTGTCACCGAAAAGGAAGAGTATTGGGCGGGATCTGTGACGCAGCAGGCTTTTTAGGGACAACCGGTGTTTTAAATGATGTGTGCCATACCGCCAATGACCTGCAGGACTTGAAGCAATGGGCAGGGGAGCGCTATACGGGAGAAGAGAAGTTTGTCGCCAGGCAGGCGGTGTGTGATGCAAATGTGATCACGGCAAACGGAACGGCCCCCATGGAATTTGCCAGAGAGGTTCTGATAGCCCTGCAGGTTGCGGATAAACAGAAAATAGCGGACTGGTATAACTTCCATAAGCTTGGATATTATACGGCCCCACTGCCGGAAATGTAAGCGCCGGCAACGGGGCTTACCGTCGGTTATTATCGGAAAGGTGGTTGATACAATGGATCATAAGATGACAAGGACGCAGGCATGGGAATTGCTGACCACATATACGCAGTCTCCGGCTCTGCAGAAGCATGCCATGGAGGTTGAGGCGGTTATGGCACATTTTGCAGGACTCTGGGGTGAGGATGAAGAAGTGTGGGGTGTGGCCGGACTGCTCCATGATCTGGATTATGAGAAATATCCGGAAGAGCATTGCCATAAGGCAGAAGAGATTATGCGTGCGGAAGGGATTGATGAAGTCTATATCCGGGCCATGAAATGTCATGGATATGGACTCTGTACGGATACGAAGCCAGAGAGTAAGATGGAAAAGGTTCTTTTTGCGACGGATGAACTGACCGGCCTGATTCATGCCGTATGTCTGATGCGTCCGTCCAAAAGTGTTCTGGATCTGGAAGTGAAATCGGTGAAGAAAAAATTCAAGGATAAGTCTTTTGCCGCAGGCGTGAACCGGGAGGTGATACGCAGCGGCTGTGAGATGCTTGGCATGGAACTTGACACAGTGATTTATGAAAGTATTGAAGGTATGAAGAAAAAGGCGGAAGAAATCGGGCTGAAAGGAAATTTATAGGGGAATGCAAATAATACTGGAAACAGAGAGATTATATCTGCGCGAAATGGAGCAGGGTGATTTCGATGATTTATGTAAAATTTTGCAGGACGAAGAAACCATGTATGCCTATGAAGGGGCATTTAATGATGAGGAAGCGCAGGAATGGCTGGAGCGGCAGATTGCCAGATACCGGAAATGGGGATTTGGCCTGTGGGCAGTGGTGCTGAAAGAAACGGGTGCCATGATCGGCCAGTGCGGTCTTACCATGCAGCCATGGAAAGGGCAGGAAGTGTTGGAAGTGGGCTATCTTTTTCAGCGTTTATACTGGCACAAAGGATATGCGACAGAAGCTGCCGCCGCGTGCATGCAATACGCTTTTGAGGTACTGCAGGCAGATGCGGTCTGTTCTGTTATCAGAGATACCAACACAGCTTCCCAGAATGTGGCGCTCAGGAACGGTATGAGTAAGAGGGACAGCGATACAAAACATTATCGGGGCGTGGATATGCCGCATTACCGTTATGTGCGTGTCCGCTGACTGACGCAGGCATACATGGGATCTGACTTGTGTGATCTGTTACGTGCAAGCCGGTTGACACTGCAATATCGTTATGTTAGACTAAAACCAGTGTTTCAGTAGCAGGGAAGGAATCCGGAGTGTTGTATTTATGATGAGATCTTTCAAAAAGCGTCTCCTGATGTTGGGAATGGGCGTTTTTCTTTTTACTTATACATGTCTGACTGACTGCTTTGTTTCCTGTGCCACAGATTATGCGGCGGAAGAGGAGGCAAGGCGGGCTCTGCCCATTGCTTCCAATGCCTATGAAGAGTGGCCCGACGGGCCTGCGGTGGGAGCGCAGGGGGCGATTCTGATGGAAGCGGAGACAGGCACCATCCTGTATGAGAAAAATATTCATGAAAAGCTGTATCCGGCCAGTGTGACCAAGATACTGACCTGCCTGATCGGTTCGGAGCAGTGTCAGATGAATGAAGATGTGCCCGTATCCCATGATGCAGTATTCAGCATTCCGCGTAAAAGCTCCAATATCGGTTTGGACGAGGGGGAAGTCATCACGGTGGAGCAGTGTATGTACGGGATTCTGGTGGCATCGGCCAATGAGGCGGCCAACGCTCTGGCAGAGCATATCAGCGGCAGTATGGAAGCTTTTGTAGAGCTGATGAATCAGCGGGCCAGGGAGCTGGGATGCCTGAATTCCCATTTTGTGACGACAAATGGCCTTCATGATGAAAATCATTATACGACCCCTTATGATCTGGCCATGATCGCCAGAGCGTTTTTTGACAATGAACTGTTGTGCAAGATGTCATCCACGGCTTCCTATTATATCCCGCCGTCGCCTACCCAGCCCGATGATGATCTGTATGCCAATACCCACAACAAATTTATGCTGGGCGGCAGATACAATTATGAATATCTGGTAGGCAGTAAGACGGGATATACCAATGATTCCAGGCAGACGCTTGTCACCTGTGCGGAGAAGGACGGCATGAAGCTGATCTGTGTCGTCATGCGGGAAGAATCGCCGCACCAGTATGATGATACGCTAAGCCTGTTTGAATATGGATTTTCCAATTTCCAGAAGGTCAATATCGCTGCCAATGAAAAAGAATACACGGTGGAAAACCATGATTTCTTTCAGACGGATAATGATGTGTTTGGCGCATCCAATCCGATCCTTTCCATCAATCCTTCGGACAGTGTGGTAATACCCATCACGGCTGTCTTTGATGATCTGGATTCGGAACTCTCCTATGATACCGAGTCGGAATCATCCGTGGCCTCCATCCAGTATACGTATCATGGCATTCCGGTGGGGAGTGCAACGGTGGATCTGGCACAGGAGGAGGCGGAGAATACCTTCGATTTTAAAAACCAGATGGAGAACCATCAGGAAAAAGAGAGCGAGAGCACCAAAGAGGAGCCGGAAGATGCGGGTGGCAAAGTTATTTTTGTCAATGTCAGACTGGTGATTGTCTGGATAATCGGCATTGCCGGCTTCTTTATTCTTATCTTTGTGATCAAGGCAGTGATTGATAATTATCAGTTTGCCCAGAGGCGAAAGGTGAGAAACAGACATAAGAAGAGAAAGAAGATCCCTTCCGAATTTGATGATTTTGATTTCTGACTGGTGCGGGACTCAGGACTTGCCCCGTTTCCGCTTTAACCTGCGGAGTACTCTGGCCCTGTCCTGACGTTCCCTGATTTTTCCGGCATCCTCTTCCGATATGAATTTGAGTGTTTTTACAATATAAATCCCATCTTCGCCATAATCTTTGCGAATCCGTATTTTTCCTTTCATGTATCCGTGTTTTTCACAATAGGACAGACTGTAATAATGTTTTCCGTTAGGGGTGAACCATCTGATCTTGCGTTTCAGGTTGCGGCGGCAGAAAAAACACTTTGTGCTGCACACCTCCCGGTCTTTAAATGCCTCCGTTTTATCCGGAAATTTGCGGGAGATATATTTGGCATAATCGTCAAAAACAATATGCACTTCCTGAGATCGGTCTGCCGGTTTGTGAAACAGGTCAAAGGACAGATTTTTTTCCACCTCCCGATCCAGTCTTTCCAGTACTTTTGCCGTGTAGTAAGCATCGCTGAAGGCGCGGTGGAAAGGAATATCTTTTTCGATTCTCAGAAAATCCACTGCATATTCCAGAGAACGGCGCGATTTTCTGTCCTCACAGGCAATACTGAACAGCTTTTGAATATCGAGAAAGGTCATGGGACCGTCAGACAGCGGCGGCATATGATAATAAGCCATATTCCGTTGCAGCTCAGTGAGGTCGAGAGGACCCCAGCTGCAAAATACGATATCATCCCCGCACCATTTCAGGAAGCGTTTGGCCACATGGACAAAAGTATCCCCGTTTTTTTTCAGTTCTTTCATCTGCAGATGGATCAGATCCCGGGTCATTTTGTGCATTTCTCTGTAGACCTGGGGACAGATCAGCGCATGGAACCGGTCAACCATCTGCCGGTCACTGTTTAATTTTACGGCACCGATTTCAATGATTTCGAAAGGGATGGCTTTGTTTTCCAGCTCCGGCAGGCTGCTCTGATTCCATTCCAGATCAAATATGATATAATTCATTGTCTGCTCCTTCCTGTAAACACAGCGACACTGCGCTCCTTCATCAGAAACTCTCCCGATGCCAGCAATACGGCGCCTTCGGGAAAGAAAGCATCTTCTCCATAGGGGACTCCTGTATTGACTGCCAGGTGCCAGGAGAGGTACTTGGGCAGGAGAGGCAGACGGATGGTTTCTGTTTCCCAGTAGGCGTTGATGCAGATATATACGATATCCTCCACTTTGTTTTTCCGGTCATATCCTGTGTAGAGGACACCCAGAGTCTTCGTATTTTCATCGGTCTTTGCGTAATCGGGTGCGCCGTTGTGGATGCTGATCGGAGGATAGCCGGTGCCCGACTGTTCCAGGTCCATGCGGATGGCGGGGTGCTTTTTGCGGAATGAGATCATATAGCGGAAAAAACGGTAGATATCCTGATTTTTGCCAAGCAGATCCCAGTCCAGCCAGGAAATGATATTGTCCTGACAGTAGGAATTATTGTTGCCAAACTGGGTATTGCCAAATTCGTCTCCCGCCAGAAACATGGGAGTGCCGCGGCTGCAGAGCAGGACGGCACAGGCATTTTTCACCAGACGATTGCGCAGCTCAATGACGGCAGGATCGTCGGTTTCTCCCTCGATGCCGCAGTTCCAGCTCCGGTTGTCATCGGAACCGTCGGTGTTGTTCCAGCCGTTGGCTTCGTTATGTTTGGTGTTGTACGAATACAGGTCATAGAGCGGGAAGCCGTCATGACAGGTGATAAAGTTCACGGAGGAATCATAGCCCCGGCCGTAGGATTTATAGAGATCAGGCGATCCGGTGATGCGCAGTGCGGCTTCCGGTGCGGCCCACAGATCCCCTTTCAGATAATTGCGCAGACAATCTCTGTATTTGCCGTTCCATTCCGCCCAGCGGTTCCAGGAGGGGAAGGTTCCCACCTGATACAGGCCGCCGGCATCCCATGCTTCCGCGATCAGTTTGGTATCGCCCAGTATGGGATCGAGAGCGAGTTGCTTTAACAGGGGCGGATTGTTCATGGGAGAACCGTCTTCATTCCGTCCCAGTATGGTAGCAAGATCGAAGCGGAAGCCGTCTATGCGGTAATCCGTGACCCAATAACGCAGACATTCCAGTATCATCTGCTGTACGATGGGATGGTTGCAGTTCAGCGTATTTCCGCAGCCGCTGAAATTATAATAGGAACCGTCCGGTGTCAGCATATAGTAAATATTGTTGTCAAACCCCTTAAATGAAATATAGGGGCCGCGCTCATTTCCTTCCGCAGTATGGTTAAACACCACATCCAGTATGATTTCAATGCCGTTTTTCTTCAGATCCCGGATGACCTCTTTCAGTTCCGTGCCTTCCCGGTTGTGCTCCCGGTCGGAATTGTAGCTTGTATTGGGGGCAAAAAAGCTGACCGTATTATATCCCCAGTAGTCCAGAAGCTGCCGTCCGTCCACCATTCGCATATCCCTTGTCTCGTCAAATTCAAAAATAGGCATCAGTTCCACCGCATTGACACCCAGGTCTTTCAGATAAGGAATCTTCTCCCGCAGACCCGCAAACGTGCCCCGGTGCGTGACACCGGACGAAGGATCCATGGTAAATCCTCTTACATGCAGTTCATAGATAATCAGATCTTCCATAGGGATCACGGACTGCTTTTCGAACTCCCAGTCAAAGTTGTTGCGGACAACTCTGGCCCGATAGCCGTTTTCATTGGAAGCCATACCCCATACACTCTGGCCTGCCACTGCCTTGGCGTAGGGATCCAGCAATACATGTCTCTTATCAAAGATCAGTCCTTTTTTGGGTTCATATGGGCCATCCAGCCGATACGCATATTCAAAATTCTCGATATTCAGCCCGAATACGATCATGGAATATACTTTCCCGATCCGGTAGCGTTCGGGAAAGGGGAGGATGGCAAAAGGTTCCGCTTCTTCCCGGTTATAGAGAAGCAGTTCGCAGGATGTGGCATTCTGGGACTGCACTGTGAAATTCACACAACTGTTGGAAAGCGCCGTAGCGCCATTCTGCGTATAAAAACCGGGCCTGACTTCAAAGCCGTTTATGGTGTCAAGTACTTTGAGCTCCTGCAGAGGCATGATTGACAGAGTGTCCTGTTTAGCAGTCATAAGCGGTCCTCCTCTTTCCTGACAAAGGTTGAGACTTTTATAGTATTATTTTCCATTCTAACACAGATGATTCCATTTTCCTAGGGAAACGCTGATTTAATCAGCACTTCCTCAGAGACAGTGTGACTTTGGGTTTGTCTGCAAATATGTATCATTGTATCGTTGATTTTGGGAATTAAGTGGTGTACAATACATGGGTGAGAAACGGAAATACCATAGGAAGGGCAGGAAGGGATGCGGCTAAGGAACATTCCTGGTTCTCAGGAGATGATTGACAAAAGTCCGCTGGTGATCAAAGAGGCGGAGAAGACACGGGGGCTCTGGAAAGAGCTGTTTGGCAATGACCATCCGCTTCACATGGAAGTGGGGATGGGTAAAGGAAAGTTTCTGATGACACTGGCGTCGGAAAATCCCGGCATTAATTATGTGGGGATTGAGCGCTATAGCAGCGTACTGATCCGGGCGTTGCAGAAGATGGAGAAAAATCCGCTGCCGAATCTGGTGTTTTTGTGCATGGATGCCTCGGAGCTGGAAGCCGTATTTGCAGAAGGAGAGGTGGCAAGAATTTATCTGAACTTTTCAGACCCCTGGCCGAAAGAACGGCATGCCAGACGGCGCCTGACTTCGGGTGCGTTTCTGGCCCGGTATGATCATATATTGGAACCGGATGGGCGGATTGAATTTAAGACAGATAATCGGGCATTATTTGATTTTGCGGTGAGCGAGCTGGGACCTGCGGGCTGGAAGGCGGAGAAGCTCACCTATGATCTGCATCATGATGAGGAAATGATGGCAGGCAATGTCATGACGGAATATGAGGAACGGTTTTCGGCAGCAGGCAATCCGATCTGCAAGTATATAATATGCAGGAATGTATAAAATAGGAAAAGCCTGGAATGCTTTTTCGTTTTTTCGGATTGTCTGCGGTTTCAGGACAGTAATGATTATTTTAATAAGGAAAGGATGATCGTGTATGGAGTACAAATTTACAGATGCTAATTTTGAAAGAGATGTTCTGCAGGCGGATCTGCCGGTACTGGTGGATTTTTATGCGGACTGGTGTGTCCCCTGTAAGATGATGGCGCCTATCGTGAAGGAACTGGCGGAAAAATATGACGGGCGCGTGCGGATCGGGAAACTGAATATTGATGAGAATCCGAATGTTACCATGAAATATGGAGTGATGTCCATACCGACTTTTATCCTTTTTAACAACGGACAAAAGACCGGTTCCGTAACAGGTGCAGTTTCCAAGAACGAACTGGATTCCATGTTGCAGAACAGATAAGGGATGGGGCTGTCACACCGACCGAAGGGTCAGTGGTGTGCAGCTCTTTTTCACGGAGGTTTTGGGATATGTTTTTTGTATTTCTCATATTGTGGATTATATTTAACGGGAATATTACCTGGGAGATATTCTGGTTCGGGGTGGCAATCGCGGGAGCGATGTACTGGTTTGTCTGCCGCTTTATGGGCTTTGGGCCGCGTAAGGATTTGCTGATCTGGAAGCGGGCGTTTCTGCTTCTGCGCTATGGGGTGATTCTGATTGCGGAGATTATCAAAGCCAATGTATCGGCCATGAGGCTGCTGTTTTCGGAGCGCAATGAAATCGAGCCGGTGCTTGTGCACTTCCGGACGACTCTGCGGACAAGGGCGGCCAGAGTGCTGCTGGCCAATTCCATCACGCTGACACCGGGGACGATTACGGTGTCTCTGGAGGGGGACGAGTTGTCGGTGCACTGTCTGGACAAGTCGCTTGCCCAGGGGCTTGCGGACGGGATCTTTGCAAAGGAACTGGAAAGGCTGGAACGGGTGAAGTAGGATGGATGCGTTAACGCAAGTACGGAATATGATTTTTGGGGCGGCACTGATTATTCTGGCCGTTATGCTGATGCTCTGTCTGCTGCGGGCCGTGCTGGGGCCGAGAGTAGCGGACCGGATCGTGGCGGTCAATATGATGGGGACGATGGTTATGGTCATGATCGCCATTCTGGCGGTGAAGATGGAGGAGGGATATCTGGTGGATATCTGTCTGATTTATGCCATGGTCAGCTTTCTGGCAGTGGTCGTCATCACAAAGGTGTATATGGGGGCATACCGGGAGAAAAGGGAAAAAAAGAGGGAGGATGGAAATGCCTGAGTGGCTGTGTCTGATCGTAGGGGTTTTGTTTCTGCTGACGGGAATTGTGATATTTGCCATCGAGCTGTATGGGGCGTTTCATTATGATTATGTGCTGAACCGGATGCATATGGCCGCTTTTGGGGATACCTTTGGAATCGGTGTCTCTTTGCTGGGACTGATGGTGATCAATGGCATGAATTTCACCAGTCTGAAGATGCTGCTGGTTATTTTGTTTCTCTGGTGTGCCAGCCCGGTGTCTTCCCATCTGATCAGCAGGCTGGAAGTGACCACCAACGAGGAGCTGGAAGCGCATATGGAGGTGGAAAAGGAATGAATCTGTTTACGTATCTTCTGATGGGGTTTCTGGTGCTGTGTGCCATTGCCGTGAGCCTTTCCAGGAATCTGCTGAATTCCATCCTGATTTATATGTCGTTCAGTCTGATTATGTCCATTATCTGGGTCATACTGGAATCCCCGGATCTGGCCATTACGGAGGCGGCGGTTGGTGCGGGTGTGACAAGTATCCTGTTCTTTGTGACGCTGAAAAAGATTCATGCCATAGACGAGAGGGAGAAACACAGGAAACATGAGCAGAAGAAAGAGTGAGAAAGAATACGAGAAAACATTTGCCTGTCATTTTTTCCGCTGGATGGACGGGGAACGCGATCCTTATCTGGGCGAGGTGGAAATGCAGCCGCAGGAAGCCTTTCAGGAAGCGGAAGGGGAGGCAGAGAAACGTCTGCGGGAGAAAAATATCCTGTTGAATCAGATTTACGGGCGCAGGAAGAGCAGAAGCATCAGGAATCTGGAACGGTTTTACCGGGTAGCATCCGTTGTGTTTTGTGGGATCCTGATTTATCTTTTGCTGCTGACCGTATCTTATCTGCCGCCCATCGGTGTGGCAGAGCGTCCGATTAACAATGAGGTTTCTGCGCGTTATATAGAAAAAGGACTGGAGGAGACGGGCGCTATTAATATTGTGAGCGGGATGATCCTCGATTACAGGGCATTTGACACGCTGGGCGAGTCGCATGTGCTGTTTGTGGCCACGGTGACGGTGCTGATCCTGCTGCGTCTGGACCCGGGGAAGAAGGATTACGCAGGGGTCAGCCGGGAAGAGGTGGAGGCCAATGACCGCCGGTATGAGCCGAAGAATGATGCGATTCTGCAGATGTCGGCTTATATTCTTGTGCCTGCCATTATCATATTCGGCATTTATGTGATCCTGAACGGGCATCTGGGGCCGGGCGGCGGGTTTTCCGGCGGGGCTATTATCGGTGCAGGGCTGATTTTGTACTTGAACGCATTTGGGTTTGAGAAAACGGAGCGGTTTTTTACGGAAAAGACGTATCGGCGAATCAGCTTCTGTTCGCTGTCTTTTTACTGTATTGCCAAAAGCTATTCCTTTTATACGGGAGCGAATCACATAGAGAGTATGATTCCCAAAGGGACGCCGGGGGCCATTCTGAGCAGTGGGCTGATACTGCCGCTGAATATTGCGGTGGGGCTGGTGGTTGCCTGTACGATGTATGCGTTTTATGCCATGTTCCGCAAAGGGGGATTTTGAGAATGGGTGTCAATTTACAGGCAAATATGCTGGAAGCGGTTTCTATGATTCTGTTCGGAATCGGGTTCGGGAATTTGCTTTTGCAGAAGAATCTGATTAAAAAAATTATCGGACTCAATATCATGGATTCGGCCGTGTATTTGTTTCTTGCGGAAAAAGGCTATATCCACGGCCGGGTAGCGCCGATTGTGGTGGACGGTGTACAGAGTGTAACAGCTTATATCAATCCCATTCCCAGCGGTCTGGTACTGACGGGTATCGTGGTGTCCGTATCGGTGTCGGCGCTGATGCTGTCGTTGACGATCCGGCTTTACAGACGGTATCATACGCTTGATCTGGACCAGATTTCGATGATGATGAAGCGGGAGGAGTGAAGATGGATTTTGTATGTAATTTTCCGTTCTTTTCCATTCTGCTGACGCTGTTTTCCGGGACGGTCTGTTCGATGCTGCCCCGCAGGGCGGCCAGATGGGTGAATACCGGGGTCATTCTCGCCGCAGGGGGGATGTCGCTGGCGCTGCTGATCTGGCTGCTTCAGGGAGGGGATTGCTTTGTCTATATGATGGGCCATTTTCCGGCGCCCTGGGGGAATGAAATACGTGCAGGGATACTGGAAGCGGCCATGGCGTTGTTTTTCTGTATCATTATGCTGTTGTCGATGTGGGGCGGACGCAAAAAGCTGGACGAGGAAGTGGAGGAGAGTAAGCATAATCTGTACTATGTGCTGGTGAATCTGCTGCTGTCTTCCCTGCTGGCGCTTGTCTATACCAATGATCTGTTTACAGCGTATGTGTTTGTGGAAATCAATACCATAGCGGCCTGTGGCCTGATTATGATCCGGCAGATCGGGCGTACATTGGCGGCGGCGGTGCGGTATATGATTATGAGTCTGGTGGGCTCGGGGCTTTTACTCATCGGTCTGTGTATGCTGTATGATCTGACGGGACATCTGCTGATGTCCAATATCCGGCAGAGTGTGGAGGTCATTATGGCGGAGGGGACATATGCCATTCCGCTGGTCATTACCGTGGCGCTGATGGTGGTGGGGCTTGCCATTAAGAGCGCGCTGTTTCCTTTTCATGCCTGGCTCCCGGACGCCTATGGGTATTCCACAATCTCCTCAGCGGCGATTTTGTCATCGCTGGCGTCGAAGGGCTACATTTTTCTGCTGATTAAAATTATTTACCGGGTGATCGGGTTTGAGGTATTCAATAACACCCATATTATCAATGTGTTGTTTGTGTTCGGGCTGATGGCGATGGTATTTGGCTCGCTCAGCGCCATCAAGGAGAGCGGTATCCGCCGGATGATCGCTTTTTCCTCTGTGGCGCAGGTGGGATATATCTATATGGGCATTGGCCTGGGGACAAAGGCGGGAATGATTGCCAGTGTCTATCACATTTTTGCCCATGCGGCCGGCAAGGCGCTGTTATTTATCGCGGTCATAGGACTGACAGATGTGTCAGGATTTAGCAGACGGTTTATTGACCAGACAGGCGCGGGATTTCGGAATAAGATTGCGGGTATCGGTTTTACGGTTGGTTCCCTCTCCATGGTGGGTGTGCCGGTTTTTGCCGGCTTTGTAAGTAAGATTTTGTTCGCGCAGGCAGCGGTAAATAACAGCAGGAAGCTGTTGCCGACAATGATCGTTCTGGCTGTGAGTACCATTTTAAACGCCATTTATTTTATGAAGACAGTAATTCGCATTTATACACCGGCGCCGGATAGCGGGTATGAAGGTGTGGCCATTGGTAAGGAAAAATTATATGCTTTGTCCATTCTTTTATTTATTGTGCTGAATATTGCGCTCGGTATGTCTTCGCAGCCTGTGGTGGATGCCATTTCCGCAGGTCTTGATATGTTTGGTTAGTAGCAGGTAGGAGGAATGTGGGATGGATGGAACGGTATGGATGTTGTTTTCCATAGGGTTTCCGGTTCTGACGGGGCTGCTTCTTCTCTGTGTTCCCTGTATCAGAAAACGGGGCGCGGTGGTGACAGTCACGGCAGCAGGGCTGGTTGTGACGTCTCTGTCGGTTTTTGCGGCGGTAGGGGCCGGGAAGGGCACCTGTACACTGCTGACCCTGACAGAGGACGTACCGGTTTATTTTCATATGGATGGAGCAGGGCGGCTGTTCGCGTCAGTTGTGACGATTGTCTGGCTTTGCGGCGGGGCATTTGCCTTTTCCTATATGAAGCATGAGCGGGAGGAGAAGCGGTATTTCGGTTGCTATCTGATTGTATATGGTATCTTAAACGGGCTGGATTTTTCCGGCAATATTGTCACATTTTATATGTTTTATGAGTTTATGACGATTATGTCATTTCCTCTGGTGCTGCATACAAGGTCAAGAGAAGCGATTATGGCGGGGCTGAAATATCTGTTTTATTCTTTTTGCGGCGCTTATCTTGTCTTGTTTGGCATTTATTTTCTACACCGATATGGGACGACGCTGGCTTTTACGCCCGGCGGTGTGTTAAGCCCGGAGGCGGTAGCCGGCAGGGAGGCGTTTTTGCTGCTGATGGCATTTCTGATGATACTGGGATTCGGGGTGAAGGCGGGGATGTTCCCGCTGCATGGCTGGCTGCCCACGGCCCATCCGGTTGCACCTGCGCCCGCTTCTGCGGTATTGTCAGGGATCATTGTCAAGAGCGGCGTGCTGGGGATGCTGCGTGTGGTATATTATCTGTTCGGAACTGCATTTCTGCGGGGAAGCTGGGTGCAGTATGTGTGGCTTTCGCTATCGCTGTTTACAGTGTTTATGGGATCAATGCTGGCTTATCGGGAAAAGGTATTGAAAAAGCGGCTGGCGTATTCCACGGTCAGCCAGGTTTCCTATATTCTGTTTGGTCTGGCGGTGATGAATCAGACGGCACTGACAGGTTCCATGCTGCATGTGGTCTGTCATGCCTGCATTAAGAGCGGCTTGTTTCTGTTTGCGGGGGCGATAATCGTGCAGACGGGAAAGACACGGGTGGAGGAACTGACCGGCATTGGAAAGGAGATGCCAGTGCTGCTTTGGTGCTATACGATCTGTTCCCTGGCGCTGATCGGGATACCGCCCACAGGAGGTTTTATCAGCAAATGGTATCTGGCCATGGGGGCGCTGGAGGGCGGCGTGCTGCCTGTATTTGGCTGGCTGGGGCCGGCGGTGCTGCTTGTCTCTGCCCTGCTTACGGCAGGATATCTTTTGCCGGTTACGATCCGGGGCTTTTTCCCGGGAAACGGGTTTGATTATGCGCATCTGCACAAGCGCGAGCCGGCGGCGGCGATGCTGCTGCCAATATTGATTCTGACGATTGTGTCAGTTATTGCGGGAATGTTTCCGGGTGAGCTCATTCGGTTTGTAGGCAGTATGATCTGATCGTAGAAAGGGAGGAATGGATATGGAACCGGTGATGATGTTTGTTGTGGTCCTGCTTCCCGTGCTTGCAGGAATCCTGGTCTTTCTGCTGCCTTTCAGGAAGCGTGTGCACATGCTGGTGTTTCTGGAAGGGATGGTGACGCTGACTTCCGTGCTGGCCATCTGCCTGCTTGTGGATCATCCGGGGGACAAACTGGCGATTGTGAAATTTACGGGAGATCTGACGCTTTCTTTCCGGATTGACGGGATGAGTATGGTATTTGGAGGGATGGCAGCTTTCTTATGGCCGTTGGCCACATTATATGCCTTTGAATATATGAAGCATGAGCAGAGGGAGAAATCTTTTTTTCTGTTTTATACGATAACCTATGGGGTGACGCTTGGGATCGCTTTTGCAGAGGATATGATGACGATGTATTTCTTCTATGAACTTCTGACCCTTGTCACAGTGCCGCTGGTAATGCACACCCTTTCCAGGGAAGCCATTCTGGCCAGCAGGAGATATCTGTATTATTCGTTGGGAGGGGCGGCGTTTGGTTTCCTGGGCCTTATCTTTATTATCGTATATGGTTCTCCGGACTTTGTGATGGGCGGTTCGCTGAATCTGGCAAAGATCGGCGGGCGGACGAATCTGCTGCTGCTTATCTACGTGCTGGCGTTTCTCGGATTTGGGGTAAAAGCGGCACTCTGTCCGTTTAATTCCTGGCTTCCGGCAGCCGGTGTGGCGCCTACGCCGGTGACGGCCCTGCTGCATGCGGTGGCGGTCGTCAAGGCGGGGGCATTTGCCATTATCCGTCTGACCTATTACTGCTTTGGCGTGGAGTTTTTGCGGGGAACCTGGGCCCAGGGCGTGGTTATGACCATCGCTTTGCTGACGATACTGTATGGCAGCGGGCGGGCGGTGAAAGAGACGCATTTCAAGCGCAGGCTGGCGTATTCCACCATCAGTAATCTTTCCTATATTCTGTTTGGTGTCACGATTATGACGCCATTGGGGCTGGCGGGGGCGCTGACGCATATGCTCTGCCATGCCGTAATGAAGATCTGCTCTTTTTTCTGTGCCGGAGCTGTCATCTGCAAGTCAGGCAGGACTTTTATTTACGAACTGGATGGAATCGGCAGGAAAATGCCCATGGTGATGGGGATTTTTACGGTGGCTTCTCTGGCGCTGATGGGGACGCCGGGACTGTGCGGTTTTGTGAGCAAATGGTATCTGGCGCAGGCGGCGGCCGAAAGCGGAAATCCTTTGGCTTTTGCGGGCGTGGGCGTGCTGCTTGTCTCGGCGCTGCTGACAGCGGTCTATATGCTGACGGTGGCGGTGCGGGCCTGGTTTCCGCCGGTGGGATTCTGCGAGGATTCGCTGGCGGGGATAAAGGATCCGGGCATTTGTATGCTGTTGCCGATCGTTTTGTTTGCAGGCGTCATGGTTTTGCTGGGACTGTATTCCATGCCGCTGACGGATTTTCTGCAGCGGGTTTCCCGGGGGATGTATTGAGGGAAACGCTGATTGAAGCGTTTCCCGCGCCGGATTTGCGCTGCGAAGCAGCATTTTCCTTTGCAAATCCGTGCGCATCCGCCGGAGGCTCTCAGGAAGCGCTGATTTAATCAGCACTTCCTGAGACTAACTGGAATATGTGGTTGCGTATGATGACAGGAGGCAATAATGAATATGGAAATGACGGCTTGGGGCGGAAATCCGCTTTTGCCGGTGTGTGTGGCTCTGCCGTTTGCTGGCGGTCTGGCTGTTTACGGTATCGGGAGAAGGAATAAGAGGCTGCGTGATCTGGCGGCCGATCTTGTCGTGCTGGCGGAGTTTCTGGTGTTTTTGTGGCTGTTTTGCTCTTATGGAAAAATGGGGCGGCAGTGGTTTGCACTGCCCGATTTTTGTGGGTTTGGGCTGTACCTGACGCTGGACGGGTTCCGTGCGCTGTATGGTCTGCTGGCTTCGTTCATGTGGCTGGTGAGCACTGTTTTTTCCGGAGAATATCTGCGCAGTTATCGCAACAGGAACCGGTATTATCTGTTCACGCTGTTTACTCTGGGAGGAACGGCGGGGGTATTTTTGTCAGGAGAACTTTTGACTACGTTTCTCTTTTTCGAGCTGATGTCTTTTACTTCTTATGTATGGGTTGTACATGATGAGACGAAAGAAGCACTGCGCGCAGGGGGCACATATCTGGCCATTGCGGTCGGTGGCGGTCTGGTGTTGCTGATGGGACTGTTTTTACTGTATACGGATCTGGGCGTCGGCGCCGGCGGGCATCTGTGGACGGATGAGCTGATGTTCTTTGTGCTGAGCCGTTCCAGCCTGCCACGCTATCTGTATCCGGCAGGTCTGTGCCTGCTGATCGGGTTTGGTGCCAAGGCGGGTGCTTCCCCACTGCACATCTGGCTGCCCAAGGCGCATCCGGTGGCGCCTGCGCCGGCTTCAGCCCTGTTGTCGGGGATGCTGACCAAGGCAGGGGTTTTTGGCGTGATTGTAGTCAGCTGCGGTATGTTCTGGCATAATGGCATGTGGGGAACCTGTATTTTGCTGTTGGGCGTGGTGACAATGGTACTGGGTGCCGTGCTGGCGCTGTTTTCCGTGAATATCAAGCGCACGCTTGCCTGCTCTTCGCTGTCGCAGATCGGATTTATTCTGGTGGGAATCGGGATGTGCGGCTTGCTGGGGGATGAAAATGTGCTGGCGGCCAGAGGAGCCCTGCTGCATATGGTCAATCATTCATTGATCAAGCTGGTGCTCTTTCTGGCGGCCGGTGTCATCTATCAGAATCTTCACCGGCTGGAGTTGAATGAAATACGGGGCTTCGGGCGCAATAAACCGCTGCTGCATCTGATTTTTCTGGCGGGGGCGCTGGGGATCGGCGGTGTGCCTCTTTGGAATGGATATGTAAGCAAGACGCTTTTGCATGAGAGCATCGTGGAATATGGGGCGATGCTCGCAGAAGGGACGGCGGCCCCTCTGTTTCTGACTGCGGGCCAGATGCAGGCCGTGGAGTGGATCTTTTTGCTGAGCGGCGCTCTGACAGTGGCTTATATGCTCAAGCTGTATGTGTGTATTTTTGTGGAAAAAAATCAGGATGCGGAAAAGCAGAAGGCGTATGATGCCAGGAGGGGTGCGTATCTGGGGCGGATAAATGGTTGTCTGCTGGCGTTTTGTGCGCTGCTATTGACGGCGTTCGGCATGCTGCCGGGGCTTTTGATGAATCCGCTGGCGGATATGGGACAGCGCTTTTTCCTGGCAGAAGGAGCGGCGCCGGTGCGGTATTTTTCGCCGGGGAATCTGCAGGGGGCGTTGATTTCGCTGTCTGCGGGCGTGGCTGTCTATCTGCTGATAGTGCGGCTTTGGATGATGCGTCCCGGCGTGGCAGGCAGGGAGTACTGTAACCGGCTCAGCGAGCGGCTGGATCTGGAGGTGATTCTGTATCGGCCACTGCTGCTTAACATTTTGCCGTTTTTGGGCGGCGTTATCTGCCGGATCGGAGATTGTCTGGTGGATACGATCGTGATTGTGGTGCGGAAAACGGTGCTGCGTGACAGTGCACTGCCATATGAATTACCGGAGGGTACGCCCATAACGCATGCGGCAGGACTGGTGCTGGATCATCTTGTATACTGGGGAAGGCTCCTAAGGTCTTTGGGAAAAGAGGAGAAACCGGCGTACCGGCGGCGGTTTGAGCATCGCCTGGCGGTAATCCATTCTTCGATCAGTGAGTATAATACGGCGATTTCCCGCAGCATGTCGTTCGGGCTGTTTCTGTTTTGTGTGGGATTTCTGCTGACAGTGATATATCTGCTTGTGTATTATTATTTTTGATGGCCAAGACCTGGCAGCATCCTTTCAATACCTGGGTTGGCCGGAGACTGCCAGGTCATCAGCAATTCTTTTTCCCCGGTCTGTCTGTCGATGTCTTCACAGCGGATATGGAAGTGCTCTCTCTGATAAAATCTGACGGCCCGGGTGTTCTTGCAGTAGACATGTAAGTGCAGGCAGTTTTTCTGCCGTTTTACATAGTCAAGCAATTGTCTGCCGATTCCATGGGACTGTGCCTGGCTGCGTACGAAAATACCGGCGATGTAGTCCTCATCCATACCGATAAACCCGTCTATGGTATGCCCGGTTTCCTGTTCAAACACATATAGCTGTGCCTGGAGGAACATTTCCTTCACCGGTTCGTAATGCTTCTTCCAGTATGCGGCGGGGATAAAACTGTGTGCCTGTATGTTGGCAGCCAGCCAGAGATCCGCCACGCAGTTGATATCGTTTTCCTGTAATTTCCTGATCATATGCTTATAGTAACCCATACTGCCGTAATGCCAGATCAATACCGTCACGGTCGATGTCTTCCGTCACATAGTCTGCCTGCTGCTTGACGGTGTCATCCGCGTTTCCCATGGCGATGCCCACACCGGCAAATTGTAGCATGTCCATATCATTTTCCGCATCCCCAAAGGCCATGATTTCGTCCTGACGGAGGTGGAAATGTTCCAGAAAATGACGGATTCCCACGACTTTTCCGCCGTCTTTGGAAATAATATCCGCACCATAGGAATTCCAGCGGGTCATTTTGCAGCCCGGCAGGTGGCCCATCAGTGCCCGGAAAGCATCGTCGTCTCCAAAGACAATGAGCTGGTAAATGGTTCCGCCCATGTAATCTCCCATGGGGGGGAACGGGTGCGTTTACTTCCCGGATAAAAGATTGCTTTGTGAAATTACTGTATATGTTATCCCGTTCGATTATGGTGGCCTGAATTTCTTTGCGGGTAAAGGCAGAAACCATATAATCGGCATCGGGCTGTGGGATAGGAGCGTCATAGATCAGGTGCTTTTCCTTATCCAGGCAGATCTGTCCGTTGAGAGTGATATAGCCGTCAAACGGCAGATCCGCGATCAGACTTAACATACCCGACAGAGGACGGCCGGTAGCGGTAAAAAGGAGGATGCCCTTTTGTTTCAGTGCATGGATGGCGGTTCTTGTACTTTCGGGAATATGATGGGTTGTATGGGAGAACAGGGTGTTGTCTATGTCGAAAAATATGGCTTTGATCATTTCTTGAATCCTTTCCGTGAGTTTGCTAACAGTTATATCTTTGGCAAGTATACCATAAGGCCAGAAGGGTGGCAATGCCGCTTTAATCGTTTCCGGCGGGTTGTTGACTTGACGCAGGCATGTAGCTATAATATTCCTGTGTTAGGGAAGCGCTGATGTAATCGGCACTTCCTCAGATAAAAATGGGAAGTACTGAGGCACAGTGGTTTGATAAAAGGAAAAGGCAAAAGATTACTCTATAAAATTCTGATCGTTTCTTTCTGTATTGTGGCAACAGTGTTTCTGGTTGTACAGACTGGGAGAACATTGCACATCCATTTTACAAAGGGAGAATACAGTGTAGACTCATGGGAGCTTGTATGGCCGGTTATCGTGTCAACGATGGTGGCTGTCTTTGGCACACTGGTAACAAGCTATGTGTTTTTAAAGGATACACTGGATCGGACGGTTGACGAGAAAGGCTATTATGCCAGAGTGATCAGCGAATACAGACAGGAAAAAGTCAAAATGCTCGTAGGATATACGGTTATGTTTCTCGGTGTGTCCTGTTATCTGATTCTGTATCAGAGTGCAAATGGAAACGACGGGCATGAGGAAAGCCTTATAACCGTATTTTGCCGCCGGATTCTGAATCGGAATGTAAACGTTAACAGTGATTCTTTTTTATATGCGGGCATTTTGATGGTTGTCATTATGGTTGGTTTTTCCATTTGCTTTCTATATCAATGCATTAATGTCGATTCTTCCATCAGGAAGACCGCACAGGTCATTCTGGAAAGGCTCGATCAGGAGGCGGAGCAGAAATGGAACGGTATGGGCGGTGTCTGGAAGGCCTTTATTGATAATTATGTAAATGAAAAGGAAGCGGGGGCAAACCTGGCAGCTTTTTTGGAAGTCGAAAGGGGGACAGGGGACTCTTGTGGCGCGAATTCGCAGCGCGCGGCCGGTTTCTTTGATACCGAGAAATTTGTCATCCGCTTTTCGGAATGGGAGAAATTTATTTTGGCGTTTCTTGATAAGTCCGCCGGTTTCCACAGCGGACAGGATACCCGCCAGCGCATTATGATAGCCGCGGGATACATAGAAAAACTCTGGATCATCCAGAAATTGGAACAGGACGATGCACAGGCCAACAGGTGGGATCAGAAGGCTTATCCGGCCATTCAGGGCTATGAGCAGGTTATTGAGAGAAACATGAATATGGAGGCATTCCTTAATATCTATCAGGCATTGTCCGATTACAGGGATACCTTACAGGTCAGACAGGATATTACATTTCTTACGCAGTCTGAGAAAGAAAAGGAAAACGGGGCGGTTTTGTATCTGTTTTTTCTGCTGCGTTTTTACTGTTCAGTCAGATGCCTGGTTACGCTTCCCAAAGTGGAACTGTTTTATCCCGCGGCGAAACTGTATGATGTGGATTTTTATTATGTCCGCTTTGAAAACTGTTCTTTCCGTGTCTCTGCGTTTTTCGGGGTAATATTCGCGAGAATCAAGATGGTCGGAAGTAACCTGGCTCTGTCAAGTTTCACGGACTGTAATTTTTACAATGCGGATATGCGCGACTGCGCGCTGGGCAATTCCAGGTTTAAAAATTGTCTGATGAGGGAGATGATATGTTCATATGTGGATGTAACAGGAACTATATTCGTGGAGGATGATCTGCGTGGAACTACGTTTGAAAACGCGGTAGTGGTCAATGTGGAATTTCATAAAAGCAGGCTTGACGGCATGCGTTTTATCGGCTGTAAGCTGAGCGGGGTTGATTTTTATGAGATTGCGGACAATGATTTCCGGTATGGCAGTTTTGAAAAATCCATTCTTCACGAAGTCCGTTTTCAACCTACCGCACCGTCAGCGGCGGAAATCCCTCCCAGATACCGTGCCTGCTATACCAATTATTTCAGGGACTTATCGGTGAGCGTCAATGCAAAAGGAATCAAAGAAAGAGAAAAACCGGATATCTGGGATGCTATGGATGGTACATTTTCTCTGGATATGTCCTCCTCGTCCTTTGTCGAAGCGTTTGCGGAGGAACTTCATTTCTCCCATATGCGGATGGATGCGGCGCTGTTTCGTGAGGCGAACCTGCGAAAAGCCGTTATCAAAAACGTATGCATGCAGGGATGCGTTATGAATGGTGTGAATCTGACAGAGGCCTTGTTTCACTATGTGGATATGGAGAGCTGTGTTCTGACAGATGCGATTGTGTATCAAGCACAGTTTCGGCTGGTGAATATCCAGAATTCTGATCTCGTGGACTGTCATGCCTCGGAGAGCGCCTGGACATGCTGTATGCTGGATAAGAGTGATATGAGCAAAATTGACCTGACAAAGTCCGTGATGCAATATGTATCCTGCAGGGACACGATTTTGCGGGAGGCGGAATTGACGCATGCGCATTTTACAGATGTGATATTTGAAAACTGTAACGGGCCGGAGATGCTTTCCAGCTACAGTTGTTTTGAAAACTGTAACTTTGTAAACGCATTTCTTGGAATGTCCAATTTTAACTATACGATTTTCCGGGGCTGTGATATGGCTTTGGCCAGCCTGGCGGACAGTACGATTGAGGAAGCGGAGTTTATTGGCTGTAAATTGGAAAACAGCAATTTCAGAGGGTGCTGTTTTATTCAGGTGACGTTTCGTAACAATAAAAATGTCGACGAAGAGGTTTTCGAACACTGTACTTTTATTCAGTGCCGGTTTGAAGGAAGCGACCGGACGTGGGAAGAAGCTCTCCGCAGCGATCCGCAGAGGTATGGAGTCAGGTTCAGGTAAAAGCGATGCAGTATGTGGGAAAATATATGGATACCTTTGAGGCGGCAATGCAAATGCTGTTTCTGCAGAAGGGGTACGGAAAAATCACACATTTGGATGCCATGGGCAGGCGGTGCTTTGCTTTCTGCCATGGGACGGACGGATATGGCTGGTATCTCCCGGTGGTCGGGGCAGAGAGGGCGGTCCACGATATTGCCATACAGATGAAGCTGGAGAACAGATTGACGGCAGGACGGTTCCCGGCCATGGAAAGACTGCGGGAGGAGGGCGGCATTGTCTATGGTCCGGTTGCCCGGGCAGCGGTACTGCAACGACCGGATATAATGTACTACCATGGTGAGAACCGCTTTTTTTATATCAGCCGGGAAGAAGGGGATGTCTATGCGGTTACAGATCCATCCGGCTTTCCGGGCGTGCTCTGCACGGAAGCGGAGCTGGAAGAATTTTTCAGGGTGGAAAACGGGATTACCGTCAGTCTTTGTGAAAACGACGGTCTGCAGGGACAGGGAGCTGATCTGAAACAAATCTGGAGTCTGGGCGTGGCTTTTCACCGGGAAATGACAGGGAATGCGGAAAACTCCACGTTAAAGAAAGAATCGTTGGATGCCTATGTGCATTTGTCCAGCAGCAGGATTGCCCTCTGGTATGGCGTGATCAACTTTATTCAGCAGACCGAGAAAGTCTTTCGACTGCGCACACAGGTGGGCGGGAGCGGCGGGAGTGATCGTAAGCTGCGGGAACTGCAGAGCGGGATGCTGAAGGCGGTCGAGGAAGAAAAGGTTTACCTGCTTCCGGAGACCGAACAGGCGATATGGAAGGAAATCATGGATGAAATATAGATTTATGGACTATAAGGCATGCGGGGAGAAGCCGGCTTATAAGGAAATCCAACAGTTGGAAACACAATTTGGTCTTCCTTTGTATCTGTATGATACGCATCAAATGATTGCAAATGCTGAGGAAATCAAAGGGCATCTGGGCGATCATGTCAGGCTGTGCTATTGTGCAAAAGCAAATTATGATCTGGCAGAGGCAGCGGCGCAGGCTGTGGATTTGATTGAGGTTTCTACGGCCGGTGAGCTGCGCTACTGTCTGGCGCATGGTATTGCGGCGGAGCGTCTCGTTTACAGCGGCGTGTGGAAACCAGATGCGGATCTTGCGTTTGCGTGCCAGGCGGGGGTAGGCAGGATCATCCTTGATTCCTTACAACAGCTTAAGGGACTGCAAAAGGCAGCCCAAAATCCGGTGGAAGTCCTGCTGCGTCTGAGCAGTGGCGATCAGTTCGGCATGAATGTGGAAGAAATAAAAGAAGGCATGAAGTCTGCAAAAAGATACGGACATGTAAGGATTACAGGCATACAGTATTATGCGGGAACGCAGCGGAGCTACCCCGGCCAGGTCAGGCGGGATATCGGGAAACTTCGGGAGCAGCTTCAGAGCCTGAAAGCGGAAAAGATATTGTTTGAAGAGCTGCAGATTGGCGGTGGTATCGGGGTTCCGCTTTTTGTCAGTGACAGAGTGGAAGAATTTGAGGAAGCGGCGGACTGTATGTTTGCCTTTGTCAAAGAACTCTCTGCAGGCTGCCGGGTCGTGTATGAGTGCGGTCGGGGGATGGCAGCCAATGCGGGACTTTATCTTACACAGGTTTTTGCGCGCAAACAGAGGGCAGGCGGGGAGCTGCTGCTTGTGCGGGGAGGCAGCCACCATCTCAATTATTATGGGAATATTTGCGGACAGAGACAGCCCTTTATGGAAAGTGTGACCAGAAAAGGGGGAGGAGGGCTTCGCCGGTACAAAGTCTGCGGCTCACTCTGTTCTGCCGGTGATATTCTGGCAAGGGAGTATACAGACTGTTGTATCAAGACGGGAGACTATCTGCTGTTTTATAATGCAGGTGCCTATTCTCTGCAGGAAGCGGCCAGTTTGTTTTTAACTATGGAGATGCCGCGGATTTTGTTGTATAATAAGGACAGAGAAAAATGGGAACTAAGGGAATGGGAATGGAAAGAGCATGAATACACAAATACTCGATGAAACGGTTTCGGTGATCAGGGAGGTCTTGCGCAGGCAGCAGAAGGACTATGCGGGAAAGATGCAGGCTTCTTTGCTTCTGCGGGATGATTTGGGGCTGGATTCCATCGACATGGTAATTTTGCAGGTTGCGTTGGAAGACAACTATCACATTCGTTTTGACCCTCTGGAAGATGATTTTTCCAAATTGTTTTACAGTATTGGCAGCCTGTGTGAATATCTGGACGGGAAAACCGGTGGACGTGATGAATATCAGCAAAGACAATCAGGTTTTGAAGAAGATAACGAAGAAAATTTATGATATGCGCCCTCAGATGCCTCCAGATAAGCGCACGCATTACCGGATCGAGCGCGCTAACGGCGGATTGCTCTGCGATCTGTGGTTTCTCACAAGAGGTTGTATGCATGATGCCGGCGGCGGCTGCACGATGTGTAACTATGGCAAGGCCAGCGATGTCATAGAGCAGGAGCGGATGCTGGCTGAGCTGCACAGTCTGGTCAGGCGGTTTCCCTGGGAGTTTGAGGATTTTCTGCTGACGCCAAGCGGCAGTATGCTGGACGAGAGGGAAGTGCCGGAGGCACTGCGGGAAAAGCTGAAGACAATTCTGAAGGCTGTGAAAGCCAGACGGTTTATTATTGAAACGAGAGCCGACGCAGTCAGTGAAAAAGGCCTGGAATTTTTGAGAACTGCCATGCCGTCGGCGGAACCGTATGTGGAAATCGGTTATGAGTCCGGAGATGACTGGATTTTAAGAAATTGTATTAATAAAGGCACGGATACGGCGGCGTTTGAACGGGCAGCCCATCTGATTCATCAGGCCGGGGCAAAGGTGACAGCCAACATTGCGGTCGGTATTCCGTTTTTAAGTGAGCGGGCTTCTGTCAATGAGGCGGTCAGTTCGATAAAAAAGGCATTTATGCAGGGGGCGGACAGTGTCGTATTGTTTCCCTATCATGTGAAACACGGCACCTTGCTGGAGGTGATGTATCAGAAGGGATGGTATCGGTGTGTTTCTCTCTGGGCGCTGCCGGAGGTTCTTAGCAGATTTCCGGACAAAATACTGGAGCAGATACAGATCTCCTGGTATAAAGATTATTTCGGGGCGGACAGATCGCATATTTTCGTCTCGCCGCATACCTGCGAGGCCTGCAGAAAGGATGTGCTTGGTCTGCTTGATGCATACAGAGAAGAACCGTCCGCTGCAAATGTCGCACAGCTTATGGCTTATACCTGCGCCTGCCGGGAGCGGTGGCGGGACGGGTTGCAAAAACAGGCAGAAGGAATAGAATGGGAAAAAACAGAGGCCATTTACCGGGCGCTGGCAGAAATGTATGGGATTGATTCTCAGATTCTGGAAGAAGAGCTGTCGGTCATGAAAACGACAATACGAGGTTTTAAGGATGCTGATAAATGCTGAGATTGCAAAAATAGAACAATTTATAAAAAAGTATGTACAGGATGATGAAACGGTTGTGATCCCGGTTTCCGGCGGACTGGATTCTGATGTGACGGCAAGACTTTGCTGCAGAGCTCTGGGAAAGGAAAGGATCAAACTCTTTCTTGTACTGCAGACAGAGATGGAGGAAAAGTTTTGCCGTCAGGCCAGAGCGCTGGCAGGAGAGTTGGGAGTCCGCCTGTCGGAAATACATCTGGAAAATATAAACAGGATTCTGATCGGCGCTTTGGAGCAGAGCGAGGATGCCGGCCTGTTCCGGCTGAATACGCTGCTGGATCCCGCCAAGGCTAAATGCTCCCTGCGTTCGGCAGTTATCTCCTGCTACCAGGACAAAGGGTTTCTGATCGCGGGAACGATGAATAAAACGGAAAAACTGCTGGGCTTTTTCCTGACCTTTGGCGACAATCTCGCAAATTTCAAACCGCTGGCACATCTGTATAAGACGCAGGTAAAGGAGATTGCCAAAGCCCTGGGAACCGCGACGGACGTCATGGAACAGGAGGCATCCGCAGGATTCTGGGAGGGGCAGACAGATGCGGAGGATCTTGCCTACTGGATCGTCAATCGTGGGCCGATACTTTCTCCAAGGGAATTTACGGAGGAAGAGATTGCCCGCGTGCAGGGGATGATCGCAAGCCTGACACCGGAAAATGTAGATGCGGTTCTTTCCCTGTATGAGGCCGGAAAGTCAGAAGAAGAGGCGGCAGGGAGGGCCGCTGTCAGTGCGGAGATTGTGGAAGGGATATACGCCATTGTAAGGAAAGCGCGAAAGTATAAGAGCAGGGAAATTATGGCAGAGCCGGAGGAATGATGACGCATGTTGTATGAGGCTTTGATTGAGCGGCATCTGTCAGAACAAAAGATCATTCTGACAGATGAAAAACGAACGTATACGTATGCGCAGCTTCATAAAGGTGCCATGGGGTTCCTGGCATATCTGAGGCAAAACGGGGTGCGCAGCGGTGACCGGGTGATGATCAGAAACCGTGGCGATGGAAGGACGACAGAGGCAATCCTGGCGTGTCTGGCCGGAGGCATGATATTTGTCCTGATTTCCGGTATACATGGCAGGGCGGAGTCGGCGGACAGGATGAAAGATTGTGCGCCCTCTCTGCTTCTGGATCCGCATACGGTTAACGCGGCAGACGCAGAAGCCGGGGAGCAATGGGAGCGGGCCAGGATACCTGCATCGGCGGGCGCTTACATTCTCTATACGTCAGGCTCCGCCGGCAGAAAGAAAGGGGTATATGCCTGCCATAAGCAGATTATATTTTGCTGCAAAAGTATCCTTGCAAGGCTTGGGTATCGAGAATCTGATAAAGTCCTGTGCGCTCTTCCGTTGGAATTTGATTATGGGCTTTATCAGATTTTTTTGTCGTTGTGGAGCAGAGCACAAATATTCCTTGTGCAGACCCGGATGATGCAGATGATTCCCAGGTATTTGCATCAATGGGAAATTACCGTCTATCCGTCTGTTCCGTCGGTGGCCAATGCGCTTTTGCGGCTGGGCTTCTGGGAGCGGGTATCGTTACCATATCTGCGCTGCATCACCTTTACCGGGGAGTACCTTCCCGTCGAGTTGATCAGGCGGCTGCGGGAATTATTTCCGTCTGTAGAGTTGATCCCCATGTATGGTGCTACAGAATGTAAAAGAATTGCCATCATGCCCCCGGGGCGTGAAGATAAACTAATGGCAGGTTCCTGCGGTCTGCCGTTGGATGGTGTGCAGGTGCGTCTTCTCAAAAAAAATCCGCAAGATAATATCGGGGAGTTAGTTGTGGAAGGCCCGAATGTCATGGAAGGATATTGGAAGGAAGCACATGGATTTGAAAAGAATCCGCAGACAGGTATGCGGATTTATCACACCGGGGATTTGCTGTCCATGGATGAGGAAGGCTTTCTTTATTTTTACGGTCGCATCAATGGATTATTAAAAGTTATGGGACGCAGAATCAGTGAGGCGGAAATCGAGAATATCGTAAAAGCAGCCGATGGCGTAGTGGAATGTGCCGCCATGGGAATACCGGATCCGTTGTATGGAGAGAAAATCGGAATTTGCGTTTCGGTGAAAGAGAAAACGGCAGAAAAAGAGATCCGAAAGATCTTGGCGGATTGGCCGGAATATGGGAATCTATATGAACTCTTTTTATTTTCCGACCTGCTTCCCAGAAACCCGCATGGAAAAATTGATAAGAGAAAACTGCGAGAAATGTCAGATGAGAAAAGATCCTGTATTTTGTGGAAATGAAATCTGCTGCGCCGCATACGCGTTTGTGAATACCGTGCAGGATGCCAGTATTGATTACAGATTATTTGAACTCACATCATCCGTGCCGTTTGGGGTGAAGCATCAGAGGGAACCTGATTTCAGCCGTTTATTGACGACATTCTGTGATCCCAATATCGGGGTTGAGCGGGGAGCGCAGTTGTGGGGATACAGGCAGAAGAAGGAGAATTTTACCGAGGGGAGAGAGGCAGCCTGCTATATCGCGGAAGAGAGCAGGGAAAGGGGATGCCTTGTCGGTCCGGTGGATATGGGAAGGCTGGGCTATCTGATGCTGCCGGCCCTGTATACGAATATGGATCATTATCTTGCCGTCCATCAGAGGGATGGGCAAATATTTTTGATGGATTCTGAAGGGATTTTGACCAGACAGATTACGAAAGAAGAAATGTGCCATTGGTTTGACGCAGGCAATCTGCCGGAGGCCCGGGGATGTCTGAGTGTGAGGTCTTTTGAAAAGAAAGAAAAGATGACAGGCAGGCTGCGGGAAGAGGCAGCCATAAAGGGTTCGGTGAGATGGATTCAGAATAATATGCAAAAGGCAAAAGGCGGTCAGGCGGTGATACAATGCTGTGAATGGCTGACGGAACAATCGCCTGCCAGATGGAAACTGTCGTTTCTATATGATCTCAGTTATCTGATGCAAAGAAAGATTTTACAGGCGGACTGGTTTTTGCATGCGGAGCGTTTTTCTGTCTGCAAAGAAAAAGAAAGCAGTGTAAACAGGGAACTGGTACAGGAACAGATCTGTCTGCTGCAATGGATATTCCGGCTTCTTCAGAAGGAGAACAGCGTTGACATAGAGCGTTTTTACAGACTGGCAGAGCTGGAGGAGCGATTGACGGGCTATTTTCATATTGTATGATGATTTGCTTTATAGTATAATAAAAAGCAAAGCCAAGGGGAAAGAACAGGAGGGTATGGGATGCAATTAAAGGATTTTATGGACTTGAAAAAGCTGCAGGAGATACAGGACAAATTTTCTGATTCCACCGGTCTCGCTGCAGTTGCGGTAGGTATCAATGGAGAGTACCTGACAGAGGGCAGCAATTTTACCGATTTCTGTATGAGATACACCCGTGGGTGTGCCGAAGGAAAGCGGCGCTGTATCAAATGTGATACGGAAGGGAGCGGCACTTATTTCTGTCATGCGGGTCTGATGGATTTTTCTATAGATATCATGGTTAATGGAGAGAAACTGGGAGCAATTATAGGCGGACAGGTGCTGCCGAATCCGCCGGATGAAGATAAATTCCGGGAGGTTGCCAGGGAACTTGGCATTGATCCGGATCAGTACATAAAAGCCCTGCAGAAGGTTCCTGTCCTCTCAGAATCCAGAATACGCTCCGCAGCCGGCCTGCTGGGTATCGTAGTCAACCAGCTGGTAAATCTGGAATATTTCAAACATAACAATGCGGATCGTCTGGAAGTCCTGCAGACGGAGATTACCAATTCCACAAAGCTTATTCAGGCAATCAATGACAATACCGGCAATTTAAAGACCATCGCAAATCGTCAGAAGATTCTTTCCCTGAATGCCAGCATCGAAGCGGCCAGGAGCGGCGAAGCGGGCGTGGGATTTGCCGTTGTTGCCAAGAGCATGCAGGATCTGTCTTCACAGTCGGCTGTTATTTACAATGAGATAGAAAAATCGGTGTCTGAAATTACGAAAACCATCACCACCCTTTCGGCTCTGTTTCAGGAAGAGAACGAGCAGTCATAGAAGAGAAGATAACACAGGGGAGCGCGCCAAACGGCCGCTCCCCTCGCTCTTTTCAGTTCTGTGAATACGAAGTCAATGTCCCCTGATCCAGCCCTATGCCATAGAACCAGATGCCCGTATAAGAACGATACATCATATCCTCCGTCAACGCGATCGACTGCAGTTCCTGACCGGGGAGCAGTACTAAGGCAGCGGCGCCGGACTGTGAAATATTGTTGATACCATAATTGGCCCAATCCTCGCCGTTCATCAGGTCCAGCCGGAATGTGCCGTCTGTCCGATACAGACTCAGCAAAAGCTGGCCGTCGGCCGCGGCTATTGCACCAACAGGCGTGCCGTCTGTCGTGACGACGATGCCCTGTTCGGAGATAAATACTTCCCGGCCATCGTTCAGTGTACCGTTCACTCCCAGATCCAGCTTCATCAGCTCACCGTCTTCCCCGATGCCGTTCCAGGCAAACAAAAACAGTGCCTGCGGCTGCGGTGCCTCCGCTGCGCGGACGGACATATTGTCTGCAAACAGTACATTGACCGCCACGGAAAACAGCAGAAGCAGTACTGCCCACATGCGTTTTCCATATTCTTTTTTTCCATAAGTATTTTGTTTATTCCGTATATTCATTTTGGGGGCTTCCTTTCTGTCTGGCTAGATTCTCACAGGCAGTTTCCTGACTGCCTGTACACTATTCTGTATATTCCTGTGTCACCGCTGTTGCCATATTATTTTCCACACGCGTGATCCAGCCGCGGAACTGGCTCATTCCCCAGCCGTATTGATCTGTGCCGAATATGGAATTGATAAATCCGATCCCGTCAATCGTCAGATAGTCCCCGTAGTAACCTTCCGACAGATACCGTACGGCCGCGTTTTTTGACATGGCAAAACGCATCCCGCTTTTGTACAGGATTTGCCCGGCATAGTCCTTGCCCTCGTCGTCGGAATATCCGTAAATATTATAGTAGCCTTCTTTGTAAGGCGTAATCGTCATGCTCTCGCCCCGGCGAAACGCGTCATTGGTTTTGTCAATCCGGTACGTTTTTTCATCGGGCGCATACAGAAAAATGCTGTCTGCATCTATGGTGGTTACATGATAAGTAACACCGTGCAGTGTGAGACGAGTAGTTCCCTGGGAATGGTATCTTCTGCGGGCGCTGCTTCCTCCGGGGAAGGCTGTGTGCCACCGATGTTTTCCGCTGTGCCTTCCATAGAGGAAGCGGCGGCTTCGTCTGTCTCGTCAAAGATGGAGACAGGTGTCGTTCCCTCACTGTAGGTACTGATCCCGTCGGCATACGAACTGCCGCCAAGAAACCCTCTTCCGAAAGTAAGAGCCAGCAAAAGCAGGAGGAGGATAACACCGGCCACGGCGATAAGCAGACCGGCCTTTTTCCTTTTTGGTTTCGCGGGGGCCGGCGTGGGAGCGGACGGCGCTTCTTCCACTGACAGGGAAGGGGCCTCCGGCTGCTTTTCCGCCTCGCGTGGCTGCTCCGCCGTCGGCGCCGGTTCCGGAACGGCAGTCGGTCTGGCTTCCTGTTCCGTTTCCTTTTCCGGCTCAGTTTGGGCGGCCTGGCTCTCTTCTTTTATCTCCTCTGTCGGTTCCGTATCGTCCTGGTCAAAGAAGGAGATGGTGGCCGTATCCTCTGCAGTGTTTTCCTGTGTCAGCGGGTATGCTTCCTTTTCTCCCTCTGCCTGCCTGGCGTGATCATCCGGGGCTTGTGCGCCGATCAGCTCTGTCTGTTCCGGAGAGGTGTCCGCTGCCCTTGACGCTGACAGTTTTTGCAGTTCCTCTGTTGTCACATGAACCGCGGAGTCCGAAAACTGTTCCTGTAGCTGATGCAGCGCCATACGCATGTCTTCCGGTGTGGCATAGCGGTCACCCGGCGCATAGGCACATGCCTTCAGGATCACTTCCCCGAGGGCATTTTGTGCGTCACAGGGCAGGGGGATGGGATCTCCGCTGATCCGTCTGGCAATGGCATTTTCCCTGTCGCTGTGCATGATGGGGGCGGGATAAGCGGGGAAGAAGGGGGCCCGGTTCTGATTCAGCAGCCGGTAAAGTACGATACCCAGAGAATAGATATCGACGCTGGGGCCGTATTTTTCTCCTTTGTAAACTTCCGGCGCCATATACAGGTAAGTCCCTTTTCTGGACAGTCCGCTGGTCGTCTTTTCCACGGTGCGGGCAATGCCGAAGTCGCCCAGTTTATAATCGCCGCCCGGAGAGATAAAGATATTTTCCGGTTTGATATCACGATGGATGACATTCATTTTGCGGCAGTATTCCAGCGCCCTGCAGATGTCCATGCCCAGACGGATCACATCGCCCGCACCCATGGGGCCTCTGCCGGATGTATAATCCAGAAGAGGAGTGAGCAGCTCCATTCGGATCAGAATATCCCAGCCTACTCCTTCCTTATGTTCGATCACCATATGATCTTCGTAGCTGACGATATTGCTGTTGCCTTTCAGACCTGCCATCAGCGCGAATTCGTCCACCACTTCTTCCACAAAGCTTTTATAATAGTTGGTGGCACTGTTCAGATCCATGCCGTCTGCCAGCACGCTTTTCAATTCGCTCTGGCTCTGGGGGATGGTAATGGCCTTCAGTGCGGCCCGGTAGGTTCTGCCGAAGTCTTCCCGTTCGATTTCAAACACTTTACCGAAGCTGCCTTCACCGATCAGCCGCCTGATCTTCCATACACCCCAGAACGGTTCCATACTTTTGTAATACGAAAGTTCCATTCTGTATTCCTCTCATTTGCACGGTCATAACTGGTCATGACCGTGCCCTGGTCGTAACTTTTATGCGATAATAATAGCTGCTGCCACAAGAAAAAACAAAAGAATCCACAAGGGAGCGGGCAGTTTTTTCAGAAAAGATAAAGTGCTGTTTTCCCTGCCGTTTTTTACCTGTAGTACCAGGACGGTTATATTGTCCCTGCCGCCATGCTCCAGTGCGGCCTGCGTCAGCGCATCTGCCTGCTGCATGGCCGTACCGCCTTCGCGAAGTATTTCCGCGATTGTTTCATCCATCACCATATCGGTCAGTCCGTCGCTGCAAAGCAGAAAAATATCTCCGGCTTCCATACGTATGGGTGCGCTGATATGGGGTTCGATCATAAACTCATCCGGATGGACACCGAGATGCTGCGTCAGTTTGTGCCAGCCCTTACTGGCCCTTGCTTTTTCCGGGGAAAGAAGTCCCATTTCCACCATGGCTCTGGCTTCGCTGTCATCCACGGATATCTGCCGCAGCGTGCCCTGATGCATATAGTAGCATCTGCTGTCGCCCACATTACAGCTTATGGCCGTATTTTCATCCATATACAGAGCGGCAACTGTCGTTCCCATCCGTCCGCCGTCTCTGCGTTTTGCTTCTTCGCAGACAGCCATGTTGGCGGCGGATATCTGACGGCGGATCTGGGCATCCATTTCCTCAAGAGTACAGGGCATACATTCCTTTACGGCCAGATAAGAAGCCACTTCCCCGGCTTCTTCGCCGCCCATGCCGTCATATACCGCTGCCGTCATCTGCTGCGCCAGCACGGTCTTACTCTCTCGTTTCTGCCGGATTGCCGTATCATAGCGGTAATTGCCGAACAGATAGTAATTATCTTCATTTCCTGAGCGCACGTTACCCACATGGGTAATGGCTGCCCCTTCTATTTTTAAACACATGCCGGAAAGATACCCTCCATTTCCGTTCAGAGATTGTTTGATATTCGTATTTAATATCTGATATCCAGGATGCTGCCGTCCCAGATCCCATAATCCGCCAGTGTGGCATCCGAATGCAGTGGTTTCCCCTGATTAAGCAGACTGATTTCCGAAACATGGTAAAATCTTTCCTCATCATACAGTTTCAGCGTTTCCAGAATCTGGACAGCCAGCTCTCTGATTTTCATTCCGGCAGGCAGCTCCATGTCTGCCTGCCAGTGCATTGCCTGCGCCCTGACTGTAACAAGTGCGTATTCCATGCCCTTCCCTCTCAGCCAAAGTTGTTCATGGTGGTCTTCAGTGACTGATCCGTGGATTCCAGTTCATTTGCCGCCGTATCCATCAGTCTGGAATAGCCTTCCAGCAGTTCGGAAAAATTGGTAAAGGTAGACTGCATACTTTCATATTTTGCCAGAAAGGCGTCCTGCGCATCCCCTTTCCACACCTCGTTCAGTGCATAGATCAGATTTTTCAGTCTTGCCATAACCTCGTCATGCTCCGATTTGTAAGAGCGCACGTCTGCCGCCTTGCTTCTCAATGTTTCCGGTGTTACCTGAATCAGTGCCATTGTTTCTTTCCTCCTTAGGTTTCTTATGGTTTATGCAGATGGGTGACCCCGCTGCAGTTGCTGCCCTTTTTGAAATAAAAGGCTTTGAAGTCTTTCAGCGATAAGCATACCGCCTTGTAATTGCTTGCCTTCGTATTGTCCACAAAATATACGTTTCCCGCTTCGTCGATTTTACTGATGAGCAGCGCGTGCCCGGCATTACTTGGTATATTTCCTCCTTTTTCGAAGCTGCAGACAATGTTGGTAATGGGCAATTTCCCCTTATTGGCTGCCAGCAGCTTGTCAAGCGCATCATTTCCGGTATATCCGCTGCAGATGTATCCTTTTGATGTTTTGCCCTTCGCTGCCAGAACACTGGCGTAATCTTTGGCAAAATCTGCAGATTCCCCGGATTTAACGATACCCATTGCATAAAGCTGCTGGAAGGTAAGGGCGCCGCATTTATGTTTGAATCCTTTTTTGCTTTTGGAATTGGGGAGATTTTTATAACGCGTGTTGATTTCATTGAGGGTCTTTTCTCTCTCCTCTTTGGCCTTTTTGGCTGCCTCCTCTTTAGCCGCCTGCTGCGCGGCAGCCTCTTCCTCTGGACTGGGCGTATGGTTTGTCTGACTGTCGGGGGCCGGTTTTTCGTCCGTATGGCCCATATCGGGTTCGGTTTCATGCCTGCCGTCACCGCTGCCATGTGCTAGGCCGCTCCCTCCCGCAGGGCCGAGCAGCCCGCTTATGACAGAACCGGTCAGGATACTGCCTGCCGGCAGAAAAACACTGGCCGTCTGGTTATGTTTTTTCACCACAATGGACTGGATAAAATTTTTAAGGGAACCTGCCATGTCTCCCAATGCCCTGGACAGATTGTCAAACAAATCATTTACAATCCGCCCGCTGCCCTGATCTGCTCTTGTAAATTCTTCTGCTGCCTGGACGGTAAGCGAAGCCATCGCGCCGACCGCGGTTTTCTGCGCGGTCAGTTTCTTTTTCGCGCCGGCCAGTCTGCTGTTTATGGCCGAGCTGGATGCCACCTGTATATCGAGACTATTCTGGGCCATGCTTACCAGCATACGCGCCTTTCCCACATTGCCTTCCGCCGCTTTCATTTTTGACGAGAGAGACTGCAGATCGGCGGTAACAATATCTATCTTTGCCATGTATTCCTCCCTGTATCTTTTCGCAATGATCTGTCCCGGTCAGAGCCGTTCAATGCTGCCGCGCAAATTGTTATCTGTCTCTTCCAGCCGCTTTGCCGTCGTCTCCAGCATACCGGCAAAGTGATCAAGCGTCTGATGAAATCTTACAAAATCTTCTCTTCCCTTTATAAAATTGTTTACAAATGCATCCTGCGCACTGCCACGCCAGACGGCGCACAGGGAAGAGACCAGATTGGTCATCTTATTCAGGACGGCGCTGTCCTGTTCCTTATAGGATCTGATTGTTTTTGCCCTGGCCCGCAGTTCTTCCGGGGTCAGCATAATTCGTTTTGCCATAGTTTCCTCGTTTCTTCCCCTTTGCCTCCTGTTACATCAGGCCGGAAAGCTTTTTGTCTTTTCGGCGCAGCTCTTCCGCAATGGTTCGTATAGCGGAAGCAGTGGCGCGCAGCTCGCTCTGCAAGGTATTCAGTTCTTTTACCGATTCGTCCATTTTCCGGCGCATGGCATTGCCGGAAGCCCCCTGCCAGAACCGCTCTGAATTGCCGCTTTGGCTTTTGAGGGTTTTGGACGCCTGTCCGCATTCCTCTGCGGCAAGTTCCAGCTTTTTTGCCTGTGCGATGGCATTTTCATAGTCAATCTGTATAAAACCCATAGTCGCTCCTATTTTATTATAAAAGTCTCAGCCTTCCATTGGGACAGCGCTTCCCTGATGCTATGTAAATTGATTTTCATCGGGTTCCCCGGCCGGAATATCCGGTATGAGTGCGTCGAGACTCTGTCCGAGCAGGGTTTCCAGGTTTTCGCGGTCAGTAGGACGAAATGTCACGCTGTCTTCATCGCGGATGGTGTCATATTCCAGAAGCGCCAGGATTTTGCCCTGCAGGAACTGAATGCTCCGCGGCGGCGCTTTCTGCGTGTCCGTATGGTAAAAAAACAGAGAATAAAAGTCGGCCGATCTGCTCATACCATCCAGAATGACCTGGGTGATGGCCGGGCCGGCGCCGGCTTCTCTCAGCATTTCCCCCGCCTGACTGTCGGCATCGCGCCCGGCCAGGCGGGCTGCTTTTTCCAGGTTTGTCTGTAAGATGCCAAAGGACGCATCCTGCGAAGGAGCGGTTTCCTTCCAGATGATCGCGCCCAGGATATTCTCTCTGACCCGGGCGGGAGAGATTGGTTCAAAGAGGTAGGTATCGTTATCTTCCCGCGGCGTCATCTTGTAAGCCCGGCTGCCTTTGATAAAGTAAAAATATCCTGTCTGGGCAGCGCCTGCCATGCTGCTTTCAAAACAGATAAACCCGTCCCCGTCGCCGCAGACTGCAAGCATTTCCATAAGCTGTCGGTCTGTCTGGTTGTTGCCGTCAAAATCCGGCTGCATATATTCCTTTCTGCACAGGGAATCCTGCAGTTCCATAATCCGCATCTGCAGCATTTGCCAGGTCAGTCCGGACAGGCCGTCCGGCACGCCATAAAACGTGTCGATTCCCAGACTGGCAGCGAGGTATAAAATCTCGTCGGCGGTTAATTCATATGTCTTTGCGGTGTTCATGTCGTATCACCTCCTGCTTACTCCTTTGACATGGCGCGGAATCTTGTGGTTTCTCCCCGCTCAAGCAGATAGCCTTCCCATTTTCCCACGGCCTGGTTTTTTTGCAGGCCCGAGAGCGTTGAATGGAATGTCGGATAGGCAGTCAGGCTGCCGCCCAGCAAAACAGCGCTGTTTTCCCGTGCCATCAGCATGGTCACCGCTTCGCCCTGGCCGCACAGACGACCGAAAGCGTCGGTTTCTTCCGCAATGTACAGATAGACGGAAAGTCCCTGCCCCAGACGGATTACGGCTTCCAGACGTTTGATGGTCTGTTGCGTGAGTGCCTCAAAGGCCTGTCTGTAATCATCCACAAAAATAGCGATCGGTTCAAATACAGCGCTTTCGTCTGTGTCATGCCTGTTTTTACGCTCCTGCAGAAGGGGGACGAGATCCTGCATCCAGGTATCAAATGTCTCCGCCTCTGTCATATAGAGACAGTTCTTTCGATTTGCCAGCTCTGTGGCGGATTTTTGCAGATCCAGATAAGCGATCTGCATCCCTTCCTGTTCCAGAGATTGTCTGGCAAGGACCTGCATCATGTTGCTCTTACCGCTGCCGGAGAGCCCTACGACGGGAAGGAAATGGGCCCGTGTCTCCGGCAGGCAGAGAGGTTCCACATATTGCAGGGAGAGGCCGAGTGTGATACCGCCTCCGGCTGCTTTCCCATAGGGAATCACATCGGGCATCAGTGGAATGGGCGCTGCCGTTATGCCCGTCCATTTGCTGCGCATTTCTTCGGCCAGCGCGCGGATTCGGGCACTCCTCGTTCCTTCACTGTCGCCTCCGGCGGGCAGCGCCGCCTGAAATTCCAGCGGCGGGTTGCCTTTTATCAGGCCCCTGCCTTCCAGATTTTCCGGTTCCAGCCCATCTGTCTTGCCGACAATGCCCTGATAATCTGAGCGGTCAGCCAGATTCAGCGCTGCCGCCATCCGGATATTCTGACTGATCCGAAATCCCAGCGCTAGGAAATTGTTGGCCGATACAAGCAGGTATATGCCATAGCTGCCGCCTTCTCTTGTCAGGCGGATAAAGAAGGCATCCAGATCGGGGTATAGTTGCAGTACAGGTGCGAAATTATCCACCACCAGCACAAGCTCCGGCAGCATTTCCCCGGTAGCCTGTCTGTAAGCCTGCAGGCTGCCCACGCCGGCCCGGGAGAATTTTTCTTTCCGCTCATGCAGTTTCCGTTCCAGAAGCTGAACCAGTTTTTCAATCTTTACATCTTCGTTATCATTGGCTACGCCGCCCACATGGGGGAAGTTTTGAAACATGCCCAGGCTCCAGCCGCCAAAATCCATCAGATACAAATTGACGCGCTCCGGAGAATACATACAGATCATGGACATGACCGCGCTCTGGAGCAGGGTGGTCTTACCCGTTCCCGGCGCGCCGAACACGGCAATATGGCCATCCCCCGTAAAGTCAAAGATAAGGGGATACTGGCTCTGGGCGCCCGGATCATCCACCATACCGACGATTGGACAGAGCGTATCCTTCTGGCTTTGCCAGCTGCCGCCTCGATAGCTGTATGGTTCTATGTCTTCCAGACAAATATGGGAGGATAGTCTGGGCAGCCAGATCTGTTTCGCCTGGCCGGTGCCCGTCTTTTCTGCCACGCCCCGCAGATAGGAGACAACTTCGGAAATTTCTGTCCGGCCATCCGCAAACGCCTGCTGCTTTTCTTCGTTTTCATAATAGGTTCGCCGGCCGTTTTCCTCCACAATGGCTACGCGCTGACCCGCAACGGACTGGTTGTCCAGATCCGGCCTGTATGGCGCGCCGCTGTAATAGGACTGGATCAGCTCATAGACCTCGTCCTCACCGACCTGCACATAAGCCCGGCCCGGCACTGTAATTCTGGCAGCATCCGTATGATGCAGCATCTCCCGGCTGTCGGAAGAGCTTGCCACCTTCAGGCACCAGCGGAAACGGGTATTGGCGTTCATTTTATCATCCACAACGCCCGCGGGCTTCTGCGTCAGCAAAATGGCAAAGACGCCCAGCGTACGTCCGATGGCAAAGATCCGGTCGATCACTGTCATAAAATCCGGGAACTGTACTTTGAATTCCGCAAATTCGTCAATGACCACGAACAGGTAAGACAGGGGTTCCTGCGCCTTGCCGGTGTGCCGCAGTTTAAGGTAATTATTAATATTATTGACACCGTATCTGTCCAGCAGTTCTTTCCGGCGGGAAAGTTCATTTTCCAGTGCAATCAGGTTGCGGCCGATCTTTTTATCCAGATCCGATATGGTGCCTGCCAGATGGGGCAGGTTTGTAAAGGGCAGTAGCAGGCCGGTGCCTTTGAAATCAATGAGGACAAAGGAAACGTCCGCGGGGGAGAATTTCAGAGCCATGGACAGAATCCAGGACTGCACCATCTCGGATTTGCCGGAGCCGGTCATCCCGGCTACCAGCCCGTGAGGGCCGTACTGTTTCTCATGAATGTCAAAATAAAAGGCTTCCCCGTCGGCTTTTACACCGATGGGCACGGACATGGATTCATAGGTCGCGCCGCTCTTCCAGAGCCGGTCCGCACGCAGTTCATCGGGCGTATGCACCCCATAGCCCTCCAGAAAGGTAACGCAGGCCGGCAGGGTATTTTCGCCGCCGCTGCCATGGATGCGCAGCGGCGCCATTTGTCTCGCGAATTTCTCCAGGTTTTTTCCTTCAAAGGTATCCATGCGGAATTTTCGTTTGCGGTTCATGTCCTGCTTTTCCATCAGCAGGCCCTTATCGTGATTTACTTCGATCACCACATTACATTCCATGGGCAGGCGCTGCATTTCATCATACAGGAAGATGGCCCCTGCACCCGGATTACCGTCTTCCTTTAACAGATAATTCAGGATGGGTTGTTTTTCTGCCAGCTCGAGCTGGGTGAATACAAACAGATAATAGGGGAGAGATGTCTCTTCGCCCCGGGCTGCCAGTTTCCTGGTTTTGAGTATTTCCTCCAATGCCTTCAGCAGTTCATCTGTTCCCCTGGCCGTGCTGCTGAGATAGCGTCTCTGCCTGTTTTCATCGAAGCAGTGAGGCAGCCACTTCACCCATTCCCACTGCCTGGCTTCTTTTTGGGAATAGACCAGAACAATTTTGAGATCACTGTAGGAATGATGGGTGGCAGCCTGCAGGATCAGATTGCAGGCAAGACGGACTGCCGCGGCCCGCTCACCGATGATGCCCATCAGTCTCTGTGAACGCATATCGCATAATACCGGAATATCCGAAATCGTACCGGCCTTTGCTTCGATTTCCCTGGCACGTACGAGCAGAGGGTCATCCTCCAGTGTAAAGCCCTTTTGTACGCCCTTGACGGTAAAACTGCTGTCACCTTCTCCCAGGCCCAGACGCAGACAAAGGAAATCTTCGTCAGATGCCTGCCTGCCCCAGAGTCTGGTATCCCTTGCTGCCATCAATGCGGCGCATTCGGCAGGCGCGGGATGGTCAAGCTGCATGGCCAGAAGCTGTTTGTGCTTCAGCGCTCCGATTTCCTTTTCCACGCCGTCCAGATAGGCGCCGTACCTGCTGTCGCGAAGTGCAACCATTTGCTCATATTTTTTCTTTTGCTTTTTCCGGCTGCTGACCGACAAAATGACTGTCAGCAGGGACATGGGCACGGTAAACATCAGCATGACCGGATTCATGACCGACAGGCCCACCATCACGACCATAACAATGACTATGACCACCGGGGAAGCGATACTCTGCATCAGACCGCCCTCCGGCGCGGTCGCTTCCTGGGGTGGATTCTGTATTTCGATCAGATCGTCCGGCAGTTTGTACCGCAGCCTTGGCGTGCGCCCAAACCAGTGTGGATATACCGTCTGATGTTCGACAGCCTCTGCTTCCTCTGCCTCCTGTGTCACCGTCAGAATCCCCTGACGGAAACGGAGATTAAAATTGCCGACGGCGATCAGATCACCATCGTGTATGTATTCCGGCTGTGCGATTTTTTTCCCGTTCAGAAAGGTGCCGTTCAGGCTGCCATTGTCTGTCAGCAGGTATGCGCCGGTGTCCCTGGTAATAACCGCATGCTGGCGGGAAATATTATTGCCCGAAAGCTTCAGGTCGCACTGCGCGCCTCTGCCGATCACAGCCCGCTTTCGATCCGTCAGATCCAGAGATTGTGCGCTGTCCGCATTTTTGCCCAACAAATAGACAGCGATCTTTTCTTCCTGATTTAAAATAAAGATATCGCCGTCCCTGATCTCACGTTCGGCTTGCAGGACGCGCATATCCGGGCTGTCCGCAAACCATTTTGCATTCCTTTTATAAAGTAAAAGATGGGCTGCCTGTACATGTCCGCTTGTGTCCTCTATCCGGAAATCATCTTCGGCGCCGCTTCCGATGGACAAGTGCTCTCTTCCGATCAGAGAGATATCCTGTATCTTTTCTCCCACATAAATCCGAACCCGGTATTCCATATCTGTCCTCCATCCTCTTTTCTGATCCGCTGGTATGCTTTATCCCAGAATCTGAAACTTCAGTTGTGTCCGGCCAAGTGTGATCACATCGTCCGAGGCAAGAGATACCGGTTCTCCGGTGACATTTTTTCCATTGACAGACGTACCGTTGCTCGAACCTTCATCAGAGAGGAAGAATTCATTGCCCCATCTGCGTATTTTGCAGTGTTTTCTGGAAATGGTCTTATCGTAACGGATACAGACATCACAGCAGGACTCGTCCTTTCCGAGTATAATCTCGGAATCTATGGCTTTCTGAAAAATGGTGCCGCCTCCGTTCATATCCATCAGGGCGACAATGCCCCGGATCCCTTCCTGTTCCCACATAAAGACGGTTTTCTCATCATCTGCCCCCGCGGGATGATCCAGCATGACAGTGCGCTCGTCGTCTGCGTAGTCCGGGGCGGCCTGCTGCGTGTGCTTCTTTTTCTTCTTTTTTCCGTTGCTGATCATGATAATAAGGAAGAAAATGATACCGACCGGCACCAGAAGCACGACCGCCGGCGGAAATGCAAAGATTATGAGTAACGCCAGAATAACAAAAATTACAAATAAAACAGTCAGATTCATCCTGCCCTCCCATGCTTTTCTTAAATTTCCTTCAGATTTCTTAAATTTTCATGTGTTATTTATAAAATAATTATATATGGTGGGGGTGGGTGGTGTCAAATGTTATTCTGCGTATACCGGTTTTCCATAAAAAGGTTATAATCTCCCGGATTATATCGTCGATCCGGTAACAGGGGATAAAGAGTATTCGATTGTTGGAGATAACATGGATATAGCCCGAATAGATAGGAACAACAAGCGGAAATAAATAAGCCTACCTTGCAATCTTGACGGATGCAGGTAGGCTTATTATGCTATTTGCGGAGGTCAACCACTTTGTGGGTGGCCGCTCCTTTTCTTTATACTTAGTATAGCATATCCAGACATAGGCAGCAAGAATTTTTGCTAAACTGGCTTAGATATGAATTCGGCATCCTATATATTTTCCGCAATGCGGATATCTACGGTGACATAGTTCAGCTCTTTTTCGGGCAGCTCTCCGGTAGTCAGGTAATTAAAAAGGATATCCAGGGATTGGGAGCCCTGCAGAAAGGGCTGCTGACAGATGGTGGCGGAAATGATGCCGTCCCTGACAAACTCCCGGGTGGTATTTACCCTGTCATGGGTGATGATGGTAAGATCATGCTGGCGGTTCTGGGCAATGACTGCCTTGCACCCGCCATACACACCGGCGGCCGCAAAGTACAGGGCATTGATCTGCGGATGTTCCTGCAGCAGTCTCTGCGTCACATGAAAGCTTTCCACCTCGTCATCCTGATTCTGAATGGTGGCGGCTACCCGGATGTGTGGATATTTTCTCTCGATCAGACTGCAGAACCCGGCCACCCGATCCGTATGGCAGAGTATCTGATTGGAACCGAGGACGATACCGGTATGTACGTCCCCCTTTGTCATCAGTCCCATCAGTCCCCCCGCCGTCTCCCCGGAAAGAAAATAATTACTTCCTACATAGGCAATCCGCCGGGAGTGGTCAATATCCGTATTGACTGTGACGACGGGGATGTTTTTTTCATACAGAGCATTAATTTTTGCGGCAATGTCAGGGGAATTATAAGGGGCCAGAACGATACCATGCACTTCCTGCGAGAGCAGGTCCTCTATGGCGGCAAGCTGGCTGGCAGCATCATAGACGATCTGCCTGACAAGAATGGAACAGTTATAGCCTGCCAGCCGCTCTTCCTGATAGCGGATCCCCTTCATGACCTCATCGAAGAACGGATTGCTGTTGCCAAACAGGATCACCCCCAGTTTCAGCCTTTTTTTCTGGGCAGCGAGAGCAAGCCCTGCTTTATTGGGCCTGTAGTCCAAAGCCCTGGCAATCTCCAGAACCTTTTCCGCCGTTTTGGCACTGACACTTCCACGGTTATTTAACACTCTGTCTACGGTCCCTCTGGATACACCTGAGAGTTCTGCGATTTCTTTAATAGTAGCCATATGGTCTCCTTTTGATGGGGGTAACTTTTATAGGAACCCTCCGGCGGGAATTAAACGATTCCCTGTTAAAAAGGTAGCATGATGCGGTGTGCCTGTCAATGAGACAGGCACACAAATTAATGTGCGTGCACGCTTTCGTGATATTTCACAAACAAAGCAGGAAAAAACAACAAAAAAATACGGAATTTAGTGCATTATTACGAAAAAGCTGGGAAATACGGAATGACTCTTGATTTTTGCGGACAACAAATGTATGATAAATAAAACGTGCACGTGCACGCACATGATTCGGGAACTTAAAAACAGCAGAATTCCGCAAGGACCCAGGAATGAATCGCAGACGCAAATGCGGCTGAGATCCATTCCGAGGGTATAGGGTCCTGGAGGAATCCTGCGGAACTTATAATCGGAGGATTACACAATGCTATATGTAGGGATTGATCTGGGGACGTCAGCTGTCAAGCTGCTGTTGATGAACGAAAAAGGGGAAATACAGAAGACCGTGTCAAAAGAATACCCGCTGTTTTTCCCGCATCCCGGCTGGTCAGAACAGCATCCGGAGGACTGGTATGAGCAGAGCATGGCAGGGCTGCAGGAACTGCTGGCAGACTGTGACAGGACGCAGGTGGCGGGCATCAGCTTCGGCGGACAGATGCACGGCCTGGTGATTCTGGATAAAGAGGATCAGGTGATCCGTCCGGCCATCCTCTGGAATGATGGCAGGACGAGTGAAGAATGTGATTATCTCAACAATGTGATCGGAAAGGATAAGCTTTCCGCATATACAGCCAATATTTCCTTTACCGGATTTACGGCACCCAAGATTTTGTGGGTAAAAAATAAAGAGCCGGAAAATTTTGCCAGGATTTCCAAGATCATGCTGCCCAAAGATTATCTGGCGTACAGACTGACCGGTGTACACTGCACTGACGTATCCGATGCGTCCGGTATGCTCATCTTTGATGTAAAGAACAGGTGCTGGTCAAAAGAGATGTGCGAGATCTGTGGTGTGAAAGAGGAGCAGCTTGCAAAAGTATATGAGAGCTATGAAGCGGTAGGCACATTGCTGCCGGAGATAGCGGCGCAGCTGGGCGTAAGCGCGGATGTGAAAGTGGCGGCCGGTGCAGGGGACAATGCGGCAGCAGCCGTAGGGACCGGCACGGTAGGCGACGGCATGTGCAATATTTCCCTGGGAACAAGCGGCACCGTATTTATTTCCTCCCGCAATTTTGGCGTGGATAAATTCAATGCGCTTCATTCCTTTGCCCATGCAGACGGGCATTATCATCTGATGGGCTGCATGCTCAGCGCGGCATCCTGCAATAAATGGTGGATGGATGACATTATCGGTACGAAAGAATATGGAGAAGAGCAGAAAGAGATCACGGCGCTGGGCGAGAACAGGGTATTTTTCCTTCCTTATCTGATGGGTGAACGCTCTCCGCATAATAATCCCAATGCAAGAGGGACTTTTATCGGCATGACGATGGATACTTCCAGAGCGGATATGACGCAGGCGGTACTGGAAGGGGTGGCATTTGCCCTTCGGGATTCGTTTGAAGTGGCAAAGGAGCTGGGCATTACGATAGAACGGACCAAGATCTGCGGCGGCGGTGCCAAGAGTCCTCTCTGGAAAAAAATCATTGCCAATGTCCTGAATATCAAAGTGGATGTTCTGGAAAGCGAAGAGGGGCCGTCCATGGGCGGGGCCATGCTGGCTGCGGTTGCCTGCGGGGAATACGGCAGTGTGGAAGAAATTGCGGATAAACTGGTGAAGGTAGTCGATACGGTAGAGCCTGAACCTGAGCTTGCGGAAAAATATGAGAAGCGTTATCAGCAGTTCAGAAAGATTTATCCCGCATGCAGGGAACTTTTTAACGAGATCATTGCCTGATCCCGTGTGAAGATAAAAAAGATACAAAGGTATTTCAGAAAGGGGTACAAGATGAAAATTTACAATGTGGCAGATCCGGATTTCAGAAAATACGGGCAGGTACTTCAGGGGTATGACTTTACAAAGCTTCTGGAAAAGATGCAGGAGACACCGCTTCCCGATGGTGTGGTCTATGAACCTTCCGTGGAAGCACTCGAAGCGCTTCCTGTTTATCAAGAGCTTTTCAGCCGCGGCTTCGGGGAGATGCCGATTCAGATCGGATACTGCAACGGCAACAATCACAAATTAAATGCAGTGGAATATCACAGGAATTCTGAAATTAATATTGCGGCTACGGATCTGATCCTGCTGCTCGGCCATCAGGAAGATGTGGAAGAAGATTATACGTATGATACATCCAAAATAGAAGCATTTCTGCTTCCTGCCGGTATGGGCGTGGAACTGTATGCAACCACCCTGCATTACGCACCGTGCAACGCCGGTGAAGGCGGGTTTAAGGATGTGGTGGTCCTTCCCAAGGGAACCAACTATCCGCTGCCGGCAGTCCATGACGGAGAAGGAGAAGACGCGCTTCTTGCCGCAACGAATAAATGGTTGATCGGCCATGAAGAAGGCGGACTGCCGGAGGGAAGTTTTCTCGGACTGAAAGGTGAGAATATCACGGTGTAGAGCGGGTCGGATGACTGACAGATACATTTGTGGATACAGAGCAATCATGCGGGCCCAACCCGCAGCTATCAAAAATATAAGGAGGACAAAACAATGAACAACATTCCCAAGATTAAGTTAGGTATCGTAGCGGTAAGTCGTGACTGCTTCCCGGAGAGCCTTTCCGTAAACAGAAGAAAAGCGCTGGTGGAAGCTTACAAGGCAAAATATGACGCGGCAGACATCTATGAGTGCCCGATCTGTATCGTTGAGAGTGAGATCCATATGGTACAGGCACTGGAAGATATTAAGAAGGAAGGCTGCAACGCGCTCTGCGTATATCTTGGAAACTTCGGTCCTGAGATTTCCGAGACACTGCTGGCAAAGCATTTTGACGGCCCCAAGATGTTTATTGCGGCTGCAGAAGAGAGCCAGAATGACCTTTCCGATGGCCGCGGTGATGCTTACTGCGGTATGCTGAATGCAAGCTATAACTTAAAGCTGCGCAATATCCAGGCATATATACCGGAATATCCGGTAGGAACTGCAGAAGACTGTGCCGATATGATCAATGAGTTTCTCCCTGTTGCACGTGCACTGGTTGGTCTGTCCGAGCTCAAGATCATCAGCTTTGGGCCCAGACCGCTGAACTTCCTGGCATGTAATGCACCTATCAAGCAGCTTTACAACCTGGGTGTTGAAATTGAAGAGAATTCTGAACTTGACCTGTTCGAAGCATTTAACAAACATGCGGATGATCCCCGCATTCCTGCCAAAGTAGAAGAGATGGCAGCAGAACTCGGCACAGGCAATAAGAAACCGGAAGTGCTTCCCAAGCTGGCGCAGTATGAGCTGACACTTCTTGACTGGGTGGAAGAGCACAGAGGCTATCGGAAATATGTTGCCATTGCCGGAAAATGCTGGCCTGCCTTCCAGACACAGTTCGGTTTTGTTCCCTGCTATGTAAACAGCCGTCTTACCGGTATGGGCATTCCGGTTTCCTGTGAAGTGGACATCTATGGCTGCCTGAGCGAGTTCATTGGCACATGTGTCAGCGAAGATGCCGTTACCCTGCTGGATATCAATAACTCCGTACCGGCAGATATGTATCAGGAAGCAATCGAGGGCAAATTTGATTACACGCACAAAGATACCTTTATGGGCTTCCACTGCGGCAACACCTGCTCCTCCAAACTGTCCTTCCATGAGATGAAATATCAGAAGATCATGGCAAGAAGCCTGCCTGTGGAAGTGACAAACGGCACACTGGAAGGCGACATCGTGCCCGGAGATATCACATTCTTCCGTCTTCAGTCCACAGCTGACGCCAAAATCCGCGCTTATGTGGCAGAGGGTGAAGTGCTTCCCGTAGCGACCAAATCCTTTGGTGCCATCGGCGTATTTGCCATCAAAGAGATGGGAAGATTTTACCGCCATGTGCTGATTGAGAAGAACTACCCGCATCACGGCGCAGTTGCGTTTGGTCATTATGGAAAGGCCCTGTTTGAGGTATTCAAATACCTGGGCGTTCCCATGGAAGACCTTAACTATAACCAGCCTAAGAACGTTCCTTACCCTACAGAGAATCCGTTTGCATAAGAGTGCTCCGCCGGAAATATCAGAAATGACAAAGCCCTCGCCCTCCCTGTTTGGGAGCGGGGGCTTTCTGCCGGGCAGTGGGGAGCAAAAAAACACAAAAAAATTTTTAAAAACGCTCTAAAGTATTTTTTTATCGAACCGATATAAAGAGTGTAAAACACAGATACAACACAATGGCGCAAAGAGTTGTATCCCGAGAAGGTAATAACCGGCGGTTTTCTAGAGACCATCGGATATTATGATAAACATAACATTATGTAATCCAAAATCAGTAACAACATGGGCAAAAGGAATTGCACATGTAGATATAATCGGCAAAAGGGCCGAAAAACAAGGAGGTAAGTTATGGTAGTACAACACAATCTAACAGCGATGAACTCTAACAGAATGTTAGGCGTTACCACAAGCCAGCAGGCAAAAGCAACAGAGAAATTATCATCCGGCTATAAGATCAACCGTGCGGCAGACGATGCAGCAGGTCTGGCAATTTCCGAAAAAATGAGAAAGCAGATCAGAGGTCTTACACAGGCATCTGCAAACGCACAGGATGGTATCTCTGCAGTGCAGACAGCAGAAGGTGCACTTACCGAAGTGCACGATATGCTTCAGAGAATGAACGAACTGGCAGTTAAAGCCGCAAACGGCACGAACTCCGTATCTGACCGTGAAGCGATCCAGGCCGAGATCGATCAGCTGGTAACAGAAGTTGACCGTGTTGCTGAGACAACCAAGTTCAATGAGACATATCTGTTAAAGGGTGACAGAACCGCTGTAAAGGGTTATTCCTACAATTATGCTACGGTTACCGCAGGCGCAACGGTTCAGCCCGCACAGGCTGCAGCTATTTCCAACGCAACAGGCAAAGTCGGCGTTCTGAATATTGACCAGGCTACAGGACTTTCCGCACAGGTAAGCTTCAGCAGCAAGGCAACATCCGCAGCACAGAATGAAATCGCTAACTCTCTGAAGAATCAGGGTCTGAACATCACCGTAGAGCTGACAACAGACAATACAGATTCCCAGGCTGTTGGCAAGCAGGAAGCAAAATACAGCATCTCCCTGAACGGTGCAGTGGCTGACAAATACACGATCACAGCTACCACAAAGGCAACCGCTCCTGATAAGACCGGTTCCATGAAGTTCTACATCAAAGACAAGAGTGGCCAGACGATCGCTACCGTTACAGCAATGGGTATTGCTGCGGCTGGTGTGACATCAAGTGCAACAAGAGTAGACGGAACGGCTGTTATGAAACGTGTAGACGGTATCTATTCCGCAAACGTAATGGCAACCAAAGCACAGGCTGCTTATACAGAAGGCGAGCAGTATGCATTCTATGATGTAGATGGCAATAAGCTTTCCGCTAACTCTCTGAATAAGTACTTCACGGCGGAAGTTGTTGACGGTGCAAATGGCAAGACGATCACCGTGGCAGCATCACCGAACGCACCTTATGTATATGATGCGACAGGCAACAAGATCAACATCACCAAGATGGCGAGCCAGGTCAAAGCAAATCAGGACGTAACAGGTGCTCTTCAGGTAAGACTGCATGTAGGTGCTGATGCGACAAGCAACAACCAGATCACCATGAACCTGGATGCTATGACAGCTAAGGGACTCGGTGTAGTGGGTCTCCGTGTGGATGGCAGCGATGATACCAACGCAAGGAATGCGATTGAGACGATCAAAGCAGCAATCACCAAAGTTTCTTCACAGCGTTCCTCACTTGGTGCAGTTCAGAACAGACTGGAGCACACAATCAACAACCTGGATAACGTTGTTGAGAACACCACATCTGCAGAGAGCCAGATCCGTGATACAGATATGGCATCCCAGATGGTTGAGTACTCCAAGAACCAGATTCTGGCACAGGCAGGTCAGTCCATGCTTGCACAGGCTAACCAGTCCAACCAGGGCGTACTGTCCTTACTGCAGTAATCTGACGGAAGTCTCAGAGATAAGGATGATGAAAGTAACCGCGCAGGCGGTGAATTTCAAAAGGGAATCCGCAGGGATTACCCGCTATACAGAAAGGGGCGGCTTCAAAACCGCCCTTTTCTTTTTATCGCAGACTGCTCTGCAGGAGGGAAACAGGCTTTCCCATATGGCAGGCCATTACAAAATGGGAGGGAAATATGAATAACAACAAACCACTGCTGACGATATCCATGCTGTCGTGCGGGAGAGAGAAAACACTGAGAAAATGCCTGGATTCCATTGTGCCTCTGATGGAGAAGGTCCCCAGCGAACTGATTATCGTGGATACCGGATGTGATGAGGAAACAAGAGCCATGATGCAGGTATATACGGATCAGATTATTCCGTTTACCTGGTGCGATGATTTTTCCAAAGCCAGAAATGTGGGATTGGAAAAGGCCAGAGGCGAATGGTTTATGTATCTGGACGATGACGAGTGGTTTCTGGATACCAAAGAGATCGAAGACTTTTTCCTCTCCGGTGATTATAAAAACTATTTCTATGCCTGCTATATTCAGCGTAATTATACGACATATAACAGGCAACTATATACAGACGCCTGGGTATCACGCCTGGCCAGGCTGGATACCGGCATTCGCTTTGTCAGTACGATTCATGAATATTTTTATCCGCTGCGGGATCCGTACAAGCTGCTCCATTCCGTGGTAGAGCACTTTGGTTATATCTATGCATCCAAGGAAGAGGAGCGGCAACATATTAAACGGAATACCGTTCTGCTGCAGAAGCAGATGAAAAAGGAACGGGATGTCATCCGCTGGTGGATTCATCTGTTGCAGGAGTACCGGGCAGCGGAGGAGTTTCAGCAGATGCAGGATCTGTGTCGGGAAGGAATCAAACATTTCCGAAAATTCAATGACAATGTGACAAATCGCGACAGAGGCTCTTTCTATTGCGGTTTGGTAGAAGCGCAGCTTTTGTCCGCTTACTATGAGCAGGCGGAAGAGGAGATCAAAAACGCTCTGAAAGATAAACGCAATACGCAGATGTGTCAGATGCGTCTGTATAATCTGGGCTCAGAGGCTTATTTCAAACAGAAAAAATATAAAGAAGCCAGGGAATATTGTGAGAAATATCTGGAATACTATGAAATTCTAAAGGATAAAGAAGAGGAACGGGTAGAACAGGAAGCGTTTTTTGTCAATAACGCGTTTGAACCCTCCGGTCTTTTCAGCACCTTATGCTACTATATACTTTCCGATCTTTATCTGGGGGAGACTAAGGCTTTTGAAAAACATTTCTGGGATTTCGGCTGGGACAGTGTCCTCATGCTGAATAAAGAATTTATCCGGGAAGTTGTGGAATGTATGTCTAAGCTTCCTTTTGAAGAAGTGTTTGTCAAAGCGGCCAAAACGATGATGAGCTGGAAGGGACTGGATGAGTTCTGGGAGAAAGTGCAGGAGATTGAAAAAAAATCTGCTGTTTCTTCGGAAAAACAGGAGCAGTTCTGGCATCTGGCGAGGATTATCTCCCAGGTAGACATTCCCAATTATTATGTATGGTATACAAAGATTCTGTATAATGACCATATTGATGAGGCAGAAAATCTGGATGAATGTTACCGGAAGATGTTCCAATATGTAACAGATATTTTTCAGTTGGAGGACAAAGTATTTGAGGTCGCCAGGAGGCGGCACATTGATCTGGGGAGCCGATTTGCGGAAATCCCGTTTGATCGCTGGAAATTGGGCATTGATACTTTCTTTTCCAACAGCTCTTATGAAAAGATCGTGGAACGTGCCAGGGTAGTGGAAGAAACCTTTCCCCAACAGATTACGGATGAGGGGATGGAGGCCAGATATCAGTATTTCTTTATGAAAACAGCGGAGGCAAAGGTGGTATACGGCTACAGCAAAGACAATTTTGCCGCACTGCAGGAATGTCTGCGGGATTTTGCAGATAAATGTCTGCGGTTTTACCAGCGTTATTTTAAAGAGAGTGCCTTCAGTGGCGAAATGGAGATGTTACCGCCTCCGTGCAGGGCGGCAGTAAGATTCCGTGATCTTTTGCATGCACAGACGAAGGAAGACAGACAGCAGATCGGCGCATGTCTGAAAGCGGCGGTAGGAGTATTTGGCGATTTTGATCCCGCCGTAAAAGCTTACACAGCCTTATATGCGGCGGAAGAGAAGGCAAAACTGGAAGCCGCGCAGATATCTCCTGAGATGCGGGCGCTGGCGGCCCAGATCAAAGATAAGATACGTGCATTGCTTGCGCAGGGGATGGTTGCGGAAAGCTTCCAGGTGCTGCAGCAGCTTAAAACATTCATTCCGGGCGACCCGGAGGTGGCGGAACTGGAGAAAGAAGTTTCGCTGCGGTTCTCGTAAAAAAATACTCCCATTGCCATGACTGGTGTTGGTGCCGGCAGTCATGATGATGGGAGTTTTTCAGGAGGCGGCTATGCTTTTCAGTTCCATGATTTTTTTATGGCTGTTCCTGCCAGTCGTTTTGGTTGTGAGCAGATTTTTAAAGACGGGGCAACAGAATATATTCCTGCTGCTGGCCAGTCTGTTTTTTTATGCCTGGGGTGAACCCAAATATGTGCTGTTGATGCTGGTGTCCATATGCCTGAACTGGAGCAGCGGTATGCTGCTGACTCGTTTCCCGGAGTGGAGAAAAGGGATTCTGATGGGCAGTATTCTATTGAATCTGTCTCTTCTGGGATATTTCAAGTATCTGGGGCTGCTTGTCAGGACATGGAATCATCTGCTTTTCAGAGAGGTGATGACACTGCCGCAGATAGCTCTTCCCATTGGCATCTCTTTTTTTACCTTCCAGGCCCTGTCATATGTGATAGATGTATACCGGGGAGAATGTGAGGCTCAGAAAAATCTGTTTTCACTTGCGCTCTATATTTCTTTTTTTCCGCAGTTGATTGCCGGGCCTATTGTCAAATATAAGGATGTCAATGAACAGATTATGGAGCGGCAGATTACAGGGGAGGGAATGATGTCCGGTATACGCCGTTTCTGCTACGGACTGGCTAAGAAGGTTCTGATTTCCAATGTGCTGGCGCAGAGTGCCGATCTGATTTTTGCGTTGGAGATGAGTGAAATAACCGGGATTCTTGCATGGACGGCATCCATTTTATATACGTTTCAAATTTATTATGATTTTTCCGGATATTCGGACATGGCGATCGGGCTTGGCCGGATGTTTGGCTTTTCCTTCCACGAAAACTTTAATTATCCTTATATGGCATGCTCGGTGCGGGAATTCTGGCAGAGATGGCATATTTCCCTCAGTACCTGGTTTCGGGAATATGTCTATATTCCGTTGGGAGGAAACCGCAAAGGCCCGGTGCGCACATATCTTAACCTTGGCATTGTATTTCTGCTGACAGGAATCTGGCATGGGGCCAGTTATAATTTTATTTTCTGGGGATTGTATCATGGACTTTTTTCGATCGCGGAACGGCTGGGACTGTCAAAATTTCTCAAAGGGCATAAGATTACCGCTTATGTTTATACCTTTTTGGTGGTACATTTCGGTTGGATTCTGTTCCGGATCGAAAGTATGCGGCAGATAGTCGAGTTTGGAAAACGGATTTTACTGCCCTGGCGATACACACTATCGCATTATTCGGTATGGGAATTTGTGAATCCGCATACACTGGCCGTTTTGCTTTGTGCGGTCTGTGGTATGGGTGTCATACAAAAGCTGGCCGCAGGATATAAGGGGAGGAGACTGGCGTGGAAATTTTCTCCGGCAGAACTGGCGTATTGTATGCTCTTATTGCTTTTCTGCATTTCGGCGCTGGCAGGCAATACGTATAACCCGTTTATTTATTTCCGTTTTTAGGGGAGAGGGCAATGAAAGCGTGTATAAGAGAAAAGGTATGGATCGGGATGTTCCTTCTGGTGCTCTGCGGCAGTCAGCTTTGCTGGTTGTTTGCGGGCAGGGAAGAGTCGGCAGGTCAGGAAAATCGGACGAAAGCTCCCAAACCTGTTTTTTCCTTTGCGTCCATCGAAGAGTATCCGGCTATGTATGAGGCATATTACAATGACAGGCTGCCCTGGCGGGATGAACTGATCCGCCTGAACAGTGCGCTGGAATATTATGTATTTCAGTCATCCTCCAACCGGAATGTGGTCAGGGGCAGGGATGGTTGGCTGTTTTACAACAGCGATGCGGATGATAATCCTGTGGAAGGGTATAAAGGCATGCAGCTTTTTACAGAGGAAGAGCTGCTCCGGATTGCTGACAATCTGACGGTGACGCAGGCTCTGCTTGCGGAGCGGGGGACAGAGTTCGTGCTTTTTATCGCTCCTAATAAGGAGCGGATCTATGCGGAGAAAATGCCGTCCTATTACGGAGTACCCGCGGAAGTATACCGTACAGGGCAGCTTGTGGAATATCTGCGGGAAAATACGGAGATACGTGTCGTCTATCCGTATGAGGAATTGCTGGCAGCCAGGGAGACATATCCATGGCAGCTTTATTACCGTCTGGACACACACTGGAACTATATCGGCGGCTATATCGGGAGTTGTGTGCTGGCCGATGAACTGGGAATCCCTATGCCGGCACTGGACAGGCTTACCGTCACGGAAACAGAGCCTACGATCTGTGATCTGGCTGATATGCTCAACCTGAGGGATGCCCTGAACACAGACCGGGATTATGTTATCTCCGGTTATGACAAATATCATCTTACGACGGATCGCCATGATCTGACAGGCTCTTATGTCTATCACTGCGAGGGCGGCGATGACAGGAAGCTGTTTATGCTGCGGGATTCTTTCGCGGATGCCATGGACGATTTTCTGGCTTCTCAGTTTCGCTCCAGTTGTATGGTTCATTACAGCAGCTATTCGCATCAACTGGCAATGCAGGAAGAGCCGGATATTTTTGTATATGAAACGGTGGAACGGCGCGTGGGGGAATTGTTGGATTTTCGAATGGAGCTTTGAAAAGGGCATAAAAAAATCGGGGTGACGTGATTCGAACACGCGGCCTCTACGTCCCGAACAAACTGCCCGCCTTTAAAAATCCCCTATACGTCCATTTTTCCCC